>NZ_JBVHJO010000024.1:0-83187 GCF_055559995.1 Streptomyces sp. NPDC023541 | reverse complement strand
GAAGCTCCCGCCCCCTGAAGCTCCCGCCCCCTGAAGCTCCCGCCCCCTGAAGCTCCCGCCCCCTGAAGCTCCCGCCCCCTGAAGCTCCCGCCCCCCGAAGCCCCCGCCGCCTACCGCCCCCGCCCCCGCCCCCGTGCGAACTGCGCGAACGTTTCCGTGCCGACCGCGTGGGCCGGGGTCAGGTTGCCGCCCCGACGGAAGCCCGCGTAGGCCTTGCCCGCCAGGGGGACCGGGAGGACGCGGCGGTGGCGGCCCGTTGCCGACAGGTAGGCGCGGGCCAGGTCCGGCAGGGTGTGGATCTCCGGGCCTCCCATGTCCGGGACCCGGCCCGACGGGGTCGGGACCGCCAGCTCCGCCATGCGGGCCGCGACCTCGCCGACGGCGATCGGCTGCACCCGTACGCCCTTGGGGATCGGCACGACGGGCAGTTTCGCCGCCGCGTCCGTCACCATCGCCACGAGGTCGTGGAACTGCGTCGTGCGCAGGATCGTCACGCCCAGCCCGGACGCCTCCAGCAACCGCTCCACCCGGAGCTTGCGCTTGTAGTATCCGAGCGGGACCACGTCCACCCCGACGATCGAGATGTAGACGAGGTTCCGGACGGTCCCGGCGCGCCGGGCGGCCTCGATCAGGTGCCCGGCGGCCACGTCGTCGCCCTTGCCCGCCCCGCGCGTGTTGCTCGCGCAGTGCACGATCACCTCCGCGCCCGCCAGCGCCGCCTCCAGGCCGGTGCCGTCCTGGAGGTCCACTGGATGGTCCGGAGCGTGCCGGCTCAGCACACGGACCTCGTGGCCGGCCGCCCGCAGGCGTTCGGTGACGGGCGATCCGAGGGTCCCGGTGCCTCCGGTGACGACGATGGTGCTCATGGTGTCGGTCCTTCGCTGGTGCGGTGGGATGTGTGCAGCAGCTGGGACCGGACAGCCCTCAGGAATGTGACAGCTGCCGCCGAAGGAATTCCAGCTTCTCCGGGTTGACCACCGCGCTGATGCCGCTGACCAGCCCATTCTCGAATTCCACCAGCAGGACCGCCACCTCGCCGAAGAGCACTGCGGGCGTGCCGTTGACCTCCGCGACGCTGACCGGCACCCCGGCCACGTACTTCGCCATGGCGCCCACGGCGAACCGGGCCACCTTGTCGCGCCCCAGGATCGGCCGCCGCGCCGCGTTGACCACGCCGCCGCCGTCGGACACGTACCGCACGTCGGCCGCCAGCACCCCCTCCAGTCGGCTGAGGTCCCCGCTGCGGGCGGCGGTCATGAAGGTCTCCAGGAGCCCCTGCCACCGCTCGGGATCGGCGGAGAACCGCTTCTCCCCGGTGGCCGCCCGGTCGGCGGCCACCCGGGCCGCCGCGCGCCGGTGGAGCTGGCGGCAGTTGGCCTCGGTGAGGTCCAGGAGGGTGGAGATCTCCCGGTGGCTGTAGGCGAAGGCCTCGCGCAGTACGTACACCGCGCGCTCGACCGGGGTGAGCTGCTCCAGCAGCAGGAGCAGGGCCATGGACACGCTGTCGCGCTGCTCCGCCGACTCCAGCGGGCCCAGGGTGCCGCCCCCGGTGAGGACGGGCTCCGGGAGCCAGGGGCCGACGTACTGTTCGCGCCGGGCGCGCGCCGAGGTGAGGCTGTTGAGGCAGAGGTTGGTGACGACCTTGGCGAGCCAGGCCCCCGGGTGCTCGATGGCGGCGCGGTCCGCCGCGTCCCAGCGCAGGTAGGCGTCCTGCACGATGTCCTCGGCCTCAGTGGCGGAGCCGAGCATGCGGTAGGCGATGCCGAACATCCGGGGCCGGTGTTCCTCGAAGTCCGCTGCCGACGCGGTGACATGGGTGCTCACCGGACCAGCCTACGAGGGTGGGCGCGGCGGGAACGTGCGAGGACCCGGTGGCCGCCGGGCCACCGGGTCCTCACGTTTTCAGCAGGCGCCCTGGTCCTTCCAGACGCCCCATTCACCCGTGGTGCCGGGTTCCTCGTTCTGCGTCCACCACTGGGCCTTCCAGCTGCGGCCCTTGTGGGAGACGACGTTGCCGCTGTTGTAGACCGTGCCCGCGACGTACGCCGGGTTGGTGCAGGTCCCGCCGGTGGGCGGGGGCGTGGTCGGCGGCGTCGTGGGGGGAGTGGTCGGGGGCTGGGTGCCGCCGCCGGGCTGGACCAGGGTCGTACCGCGGGCCAGGTCCCCGGCGAGGGCGTACGTGGTGCCGGAGATGTTCACCGTCCAGTTGGAGGGGGTGGACACCGGCAGGTAGTAGTTGAACGCCAGGTCGACGGAGGCGCCGGGGGCGAGGGTCTGCCAGGCGGGGAGCTTCAGGGAGACCCGCTGGAAGTCGCCCTTGAGGCCGCCGACGTTGGTGCCGGTGTGGCCGCTGCTGATCACGGCCGTGCCGAAGCCGGACTGGTCGGAGGCGTTGTTCGGGGCGGAGGTGCCGTAGTCGAACTGGAACTCGGTTCCGCCGGGAAGGGTGGCACCGGTGTTGTTGGTGATCCTCAGCTTCGGGGTCAGCGGGTAGTTGGAGTCGCCGAGCTTGAACTCGGTGAACTCCGTCCTGATGTCCACCGCCTGGGTCGGGAGGGTCGAGCCGGCCTTCTTCGCGCCGTACGGGGAGGCCGACTTGAACTTCTGGTACATGGCGTCGGTGAGCGTGTCGCCCATCTCGTACTGGCCCTTGGCCACGTTGTAGGAGTAGTCGCCGGCGAGCTCCCAGACCATCGTGCCGCCGATGCCCTTGTTCACCACGTAGTCGGCCTTGGCCTTGACCGACTGCTCGTCCTCGGTGGAGAGGAAGACCTTCTTCTGCGCGTTCCACAGCCACGGCGCCACCAGGGTGGAGTCGTACTTGCGGGCGTACGTGCCGGACAGGGTGGTGTTCGCCGGGAAGCCGTACTTGGTGACGTAGTCGCCGACGACCCCCTTCTCCAGGTTCTTGGCGTGCCACATCGGGTTGGAGCCCGCCGGGGACTCGGCCCCGTTGGTGTCCTTGTCGTGCCACAGGTTGTCGATGCCGACCGCGCCGTCACCGCACTTGGTCAGGCCCGCGCCGGCCGGGCAGTTGGTCGCGGGGGCCTTGCCCCACAGGCCGTCGGTGCCGCCCTGCACGTTCTTGAAGCCGCGGGTGTAGTAGGGCAGGCCGATGTTGATGCGGCCGCCCGGCATGGAGCCGCGGAAGTAGTGGTAGGCCCAGTCGGTGTTGAGGTAGCCGATGCCGCCGTACTGGGAGGTGGAGTAGACGCCCGCGGCGGCCAGTTCGGCGTCCTTGCCGTCGTCGAAGAGCGAGGCGTTGGGGCCGACGTACTCGTTCCAGGCGCCGTGCAGGTCGTAGGACATGATGTTGACGTAGTCCAGGTACTTCTGCATCTGGAACGTCTCCATGCCCCGCAGCAGGTAGCCGGAGGAGGGGGCGGCGACGGTGAGCAGGTAGTGCTTGCCGTCGGCGGCGCCCGCGCGGTCGAGCTTCTCGCGCAGCGACTTCATCAGGGCCGCGTAGCCCTGGACCAGGCCGGCCCGGCGGGCGTTGGACAGCTGCCAGTCGAGGGGGTTGCCCGCGTCCTTCATCGTGGTCGGGTACTCGTAGTCGATGTCGACGCCGTTGAAGCCGTAGGTGCGGATGAAGTCGACCGAGGACTGGGCGAAGGTGTCGATGCCGGCCTGGTTGACGGAGCCGTCGGCGTTGGTGGCCATCGAGTAGAAGCCGCCGGAGGCGACCCGGTTGCCGTCGTCGCCGAAGTAGCCGCCGGTCTCGGCCCAGCCGCCGACCGAGATGAGCGTCTTGACGTCGGGGTACTGCTTCTTGAATTTGTTCAGCAGGTTGAAGTGGCCCTTGTAGGGGAGCGCCGGGTCCATCTCGGCCCCCGAGACGCCGGGCCAGGTCATTCCGGTGGCGGCGTTGTTCGCGTTGTCGGTGCCGACCGAGATCTTGTTGTCGGCGCCCACGTGGGCGAAGGCGTAGTTCAGGTGGGTGACCTTGGACCACGGGATGTTGTTGGCGAGGTAGGCGGGAGTGCCGTCCTTGCCGGTGCGCCAGCCGGTGAAGTATCCGATGACGCGGCGCTGGTGGTCGGCGCCCATCTTCTCGCGGCCTTCGGAGTCGTAGACCGAGCAGTAGGGAACGTCGACGCCGGCCGTCTTGTGGAGGCCGTCTGGGCGACAGCTCTCGTTGTCGGCCGCGTGCGAGACGCCCGCCGAGAGCCCGCCGGCCAGCAGTGCGGCGATTGCGGCGCCGGATGCCAGGAGCATCGCTCTCGTACGTGTGGGGGACGGCATTGTGCCTCCTGGGGAGGGGAGGATGCAGGACACGGGTGGACACACCATGGAGCAACGTGACTGGTGCAGAAGCTTGTTGGCCCGTGACGTGCGCACATCTGACGGGCTGTTCCCGGGAAGATGAAGGGAACGTTAAGAGGACTAGACCAACCCGTCAATAGGTCTGGACCAACCGCGCTGCCATGCGTCCAGGTCCGCGCCCGGGGTGGCCCCGGAGTCACCCTCTGTGAGCCAGGCCACACCGGATCACCCGCATGGCGGGCGATCCGCCGTGGCAAACTGGCTGGAGTACCAGTAGCAGCGCACTCCGGGGTCGGTGTAATTCCGAACCGGCGGTATAGTCCGCGACCCGTCCGCAGCCAGCGGCCGGTTGACCAGGTGAAATTCCTGGACCGACGGTTAAAGTCCGGATGGGAGGCAGTGCGCGGCGGGCCAGTCACCGGTACGCCGCCGTCGGCGGTTCCTCGGCATATCCCTGCGGACATGCCCGGTCGAACCGTTTCTCCGGCCTCGGCGTCCCCGCGTGACCTGTTCCGCTTCATCTGTCGTATCCCGACAGGCCCCGGAGTCCGTGCCCGATGAGGCAGGAGGACCCGGTGGCGACACACGCCGCGCACGCAGCACCCGCACCCGACGCGGGTACCCGTGCCATGCGACGGGCCGTCGAGCTCGCCGCCCGCGGACTCGGCTCCACCAGTCCCAACCCGGTCGTCGGCTGCGTCATCACCGACGCCTCCGGCGCCGTCGTCGGCGAGGGCTGGCACCAGCGGGCCGGCGGCCCGCACGCCGAGGTCCACGCCCTGCGCGCCGCAGGCGCGGCGGCCCGCGGCGGCACCGCCTACGTCACCCTCGAACCCTGCAACCACACCGGCCGCACGGGGCCCTGCGCACAGGCACTCGTCGACGCCGGCATCGCCCGCGTCGTCTACGCCGTCCCCGACCCGAACCCGCAGGCCAGCGGCGGCGCAGCCACTCTGCGCGCCGCCGGGATCGACACCGCGGCCGGCCTGCTCCGGGCCGAGGCCGAAGCCGGCAACACCGCCTGGCTGACCTCCGTACGGCTCGGCCGGCCCCACGTGACCTGGAAGTACGCCGCCACCCTCGACGGCCGCAGCGCCGCCGCCGACGGCAGCAGCCGCTGGATCAGCTCCCCCGAGTCCCGCGCGGACGTCCACCGGCTGCGCGCCGAGGCCGACGCCGTCCTGGTCGGCGGCGGCACCCTGCGCGCCGACGACCCGCACCTGGCCGTGCGCGGCATCGACGGCGCCACCCAGCCCCTGCGCGTGGCCCTCGACACCCGCGCCGCACTCCAGCCGGCCGCCCGCATCCTCGACGACGCCGCGCCCACGCTGCTGGTCGTCGCCGAGGACGCCGACACCCGCCACCTGCCCGGCGTCGACCTGCTCCGGCTGCCCCTGCGGGACGGCCGCATCCCCGTCGACCTGCTCCTCGCACAGCTGTACGCCCGCGGCGTGCGCTCCCTCCTCCTCGAAGGCGGCCCCACCCTCGCGGGCGCCTTCCTCGAAAACGGCACCGTCGACCGCGTCGTCGGCTACCTCGCCCCCGCCCTGCTCGGCGCCGGCCCCGCCGCCCTCGCCGACGCGGGCATCACGAACATCTCCCGCGCCCTGCGCCTCGACATCACCGAGGCCGTCCGCGTGGGCCCCGATCTGCGCATCACCGCCCTGCCCGCCACCGCCCCCAAGGAGCACTGAGTGTTCACCGGAATCGTCGAAGAACTGGGCGAGGTCACCGCCGTCGAGCCGCTCCAGGAAGCCTCCCGCTTCCGGCTGCGCGGGCCCCTCGTCACCGAGGACGCCAAGCACGGCGACTCCATCGCCGTCAACGGCGTCTGCCTGACCGTCGTGGAGACCGCCGACGGCGAGTTCACCGCCGACGTCATGCAGGAGACCCTCAACCGCTCCAGCCTGGGCGCCCTGACCAAGGGCTCCCGCGTCAACCTGGAGCGCCCCATGGCCCTCGGCGGGCGGCTCGGCGGCCACTTGGTGCAGGGGCACGTGGACGGCACCGGCGAGATCCTCTCCCGTACCCCCTCCGAGCACTGGGAGATCGTCAAGGTCGCCCTCCCGCAGAACCTCTCCCGCTACGTCGTCGAGAAGGGCTCCATCACCGTCGACGGTGTCAGCCTCACCGTGGTCGAGGCCGCCGCCGACTGGTTCACCATCAGCCTCATCCCCACCACCCTCGCGCTGACCACCCTCGGCATCAAGCAGCCCGGCGACCCGGTCAACCTCGAGGTCGACGTCCTCGCGAAGTACGTCGAACGCCTCCTCGCCGCCGGCGTGGACCCGCTGCACGCCGACCCGACGGGAGAAACCCGGTGAGCGCCCTGAACTGGCTCAACGCGGAGGCGTTCACCGTCCTCGGCCAGAAGGTCATCTGGTCCGACATGATCGGCAACCTGATGGGCCTGGCCGCGCTCGCCCTCGGCTGGCGCCGCTCCATATGGACCTGGCCCGCCCAGCTGCTCTCCGGACTGATCCTCATCGCCGCCTACGCCTCCGCGCACCTCGCCGGCGGCGTCGGCAAGCAGCTCCTCGTCATCGGCGTGGCCGTCTTCGGCTGGACCGCCTGGCAGCGCGGCAAGCAGCAGGCCCAGGACGGCTCCATCGCCGTACGCACCGCCACCTGGACCGAGCGCGGACTGCTCCTCGGCGGAGCGGCCCTCGGCACCCTCGCCGTCGGCGGCCTCTTCACGCTCTACCCGTCCCTGTCCTGGAGCCCCTGGGCCGACGCCTACATCTTCGTCGGCACCATCGTCGCGATGGTGGCGCAGGCCCGCGGCCTCGTCGAGTTCTGGTTCGCCTGGCTCCTCGTCGACCTCGTCGGCGTCCCCCTCGCCTTCACCGGCGGGCTGGCCTTCTCCGGACTGGTCTACGTCGTCTACTTCGCCCTCGTGGTGTGGGGCGCCTACGACTGGTATCAGCGCTCCCGCACCACTCCCGCCCCGGCCCTCGAAGGAGCAGCGGCATGACCACCCTCAAGCCCGTGCCCGACATCCCCGAAGAGACCTTCCGCCTCGACCCCGTCGAGCAGGCGATCCGCGACATCGCGGCGGGCCGGCCCGTCGTCGTCGTGGACGACGAGGACCGAGAGAACGAGGGAGACCTCGTCATCGCCGCCGAGAAGGCCACCCCCGAGATCGTCGCCTTCATGATGAGCGAGTGCCGCGGCCTGATCTGCGCGCCCATGGAGGGCCCGGAGCTGGACCGCCTCGAACTCCCGCAAATGGTCCAGAACAACACCGAGTCGATGCAGACCGCCTTCACCGTCTCCGTCGACGCGAGCGCCGCCCACGGCGTCTCCACCGGCATCTCCGCCGCCGACCGCGCCACCACCCTGCGCCTCCTCGCCGACGGCGTCAGCGGCCCCGGCGACTTCGTCCGCCCCGGCCACATCTTCCCCCTGCGCGCCAAGCCCGGCGGCGTCCTGGTCCGCAACGGCCACACCGAGGCCGCCGTAGACCTCGCCCGCCTCGCGGGCCTGCGCCCGGCCGGCGCCATCGTGGAGATCGCCGGCGAGGACGGCGTCATGCTGCGCCTGCCCGAGCTGATCCCCTTCGCCCGCAAGCACGGCCTGACGATCATCTCCATCGAGGACCTGATCGCCTACCGCCGCTCCGCCGAACCCACCGTCCGCCGCGAGGCGGAGGTCAACCTGCCGACCGCCTTCGGCGACTTCACCGCGCACGGCTACCGCTCCACCGTCGACGGCGTCGAGCACGTCGCCCTCGTCCACGGCGAGATCGGCGACGGCTCCGACATCCTGGTCCGCATGCACTCCGAGTGCCTGACCGGCGACATCTTCGCCTCCCAGCGCTGCGACTGCGGCCCC
The DNA here is from genome assembly GCF_055559995.1 of Streptomyces sp. NPDC023541. Lineage (NCBI taxonomy): Bacteria > Bacillati > Actinomycetota > Actinomycetes > Kitasatosporales > Streptomycetaceae > Streptomyces > Streptomyces sp. NPDC023541. The sequence goes on along the minus strand of NZ_JBVHJO010000024.1, from coordinate 75,087 downwards.
CAGCTGCACGCCTCCATGGAGCGGATCAAGACCGAGGGCCGCGGCGTCGTCGTCTACCTGCGCGGCCACGAGGGCCGCGGCATCGGACTGCTGTCCAAGCTGCGCGCCTACGAGCTCCAGGAGCGCGGCCGCGACACCCTCGACGCCAACCTGGAGCTGGGCCTGCCCGCCGACGCCCGCGACTACGCCGCCGGCGCGCAGATCCTCGCCGACCTCGGCGTGCACGGCGTCCGGCTGCTGACGAACAACCCCGACAAGTCCGCCGCCCTGGAACGGCACGGCATCACGGTCACCAGCCGGGAGGCCATGCCGGTCGAGGCGGGCGAGCACAATCTGCGGTACCTGCGCACCAAGCGGGACCGGATGGGCCACGACCTGCCCTGGCTGGACGGGCCCGTGACCACGTCCGCCTGCGGCAACCAGTAAGCACGCACCACCACCCGTACGTACATCCACGAACCACCGAGGAGCAGAGCTGTGAGCGGCAAGGGCGCACCCGAACTGAGCGTGAAGAACTGCGGAGACCTGCGAGTCGCCGTGATCGCGGCCCAGTGGCACGAGAAGGTCATGGACGGACTGGTCGACGGCGCCCTGCGGGCCCTGCACGAGCTGGGCATCGACGAGCCCACCCTGCTCCGCGTCCCCGGCAGCTTCGAGCTCCCGGTCGTGGCGAAGGTCCTGGCCGGGCGCGGCTACGACGCCATCGTCGCCCTCGGCGTGGTCATCCGCGGCGGCACCCCGCACTTCGACTACGTCTGCCAGGGCGTCACCCAGGGCCTGGTCCAGGTGTCGATCGACACCGGGGTCCCCGTCGGCTTCGGCGTACTGACCTGCGACAACGACGAGCAGGCGCTTGACCGCGCCGGCCTCGAAGGGTCGAACGAGGACAAGGGCCACGAAGCGGTCACCGCCGCCGTCTCCACCGCCATGACCCTGCGCACCGTCAGCGAACCCTGGCGTTAGTCCAAGGAGTGAACCCCGGCACCGGGGCACCCGGGTGAGCCCTTACTCTAAGGACATCATGGCGAACAAACCCTCCAAGACCTTCGAAGAGCTCTTCACCGAGCTCCAGCACAAGGCCGTCGAAGGCGACCCCGGCACCTCCCGCACCGCCGAGCTCGTCCACAAGGGCGTCCATGCCATCGGCAAGAAGGTCGTCGAGGAGGCCGCCGAGGTCTGGATGGCCGCCGAGTACGAGGGCAAGGAAGCCGCCGCCGAGGAGATCTCCCAGCTGCTGTACCACGTCCAGGTGATGATGGTCGCGCGCGGGATCTCCCTCGACGACGTCTACGCGCACCTCTGAGCCGGGCCGGGGTCGCACACCCGCCCGTTTCACAAGCACGCACACCACGCAACCACGCACACCACGCATCAAAGGAAGCCCATGCTGCGCATCGCCGTCCCCAACAAGGGTTCACTCTCCGGACCGGCGTCGGCGATGCTCCATGAGGCCGGCTACCGGATGCGCAAGGAGTCCAAGGAGCTCGTGGTCGTCGACCCCGAGAACGGGGTGGAGTTCTTCTACCTCCGGCCCAAGGACATCGCGATCTACGTCTCCTCGGGCAAGCTCGACATCGGCATCACCGGCCGCGACCTGCTGCTCGACTCCGGCGCCAGCGCCGAGGAGATCCTCCCGCTGAACTTCGGGCGCTCCACCTTCCGCTACGCCACCACCCCCGGCACGGCGAAGGGCCCCGAGGACTTCACCGGGATGACCATCGCGACCTCCTACGAGGGGATCGTCGCCAAGCACCTGGCCGACCAGGGCATCGACGCCTCCGTCGTGCACCTCGACGGCGCCGTCGAGACCGCCATCCAGCTAGGCGTCGCCCAGATCATCGCGGACGTCGTCGAAACCGGCACCAGCCTGCGCAACGCCGGCCTGGAGGTCATCGGCGAGCCGATCCTCACCTCCGAGGCCGTCGTCATCCGCGGCAACGGCGCCGACGCCGACGACCCGCAGGTCCAGCAGTTCCTGCGCCGCCTGCAGGGCGTCCTCGTGGCCCGCAGCTACGTGATGATGGACTACGACTGCCGCGCCGAGCACCTGGAGCGCGCGGTCGCCCTCACCCCGGGCCTCGAGTCGCCGACCGTCTCCCCGCTGCACAACGAGGGCTGGGTCGCGGTCCGCGCCATGGTGCCCGCCAAGGAGGCCCAGCGCATCATGGACGACCTGTACGAGCTCGGCGCCCGCGCGATCCTCACCACCTCGATCCACGCCTGCCGCCTCTGAGGCAACGCGTACGCCCGCTCCTCACCCGTACGACCCTCAGAAGGCAACGCACCATGGCCGAGTCCGCCGCCCAGCCCGTACCGCCCACCCTGCCGGTCACCTTCCGGCCGACCCGCACGCGGGCCGTCCTGCTGGGCGTCGGGCTCGCCATGTTCGCCACCATCACGGCCATCGCCGTGATGCTGGAGAACCTCAGCCCCGGCGAGCGGATCAGCTTCGTCTTCACCGCGGTCCTGCTCAGCTCGGTACTCGTCCTGCTCAGCCGCCCCAAGGTGGCCGCGGACGAGGACGGCGTCACCGTCGTCAACCTCACCAACACCCGCCGTCTGGCCTGGGCGGAGATCCTCCGGGTCAACCTCCGCCCCGGCGACCCGTGGGTGTTCCTGGACCTCAGCGACGGCACCAGCCTGCCCGTGCTCGGCATCCAGCCGGGCGTGGCCAAGCAGCAGGCCATCAGCGACGCGCGCGCCCTGCGCGCCCTCGCCGAAAGCCGCGGAACCGGCACGAACGACCACTGACCCCACCGACGCCCGCAGCCGCGTACCGTTGCGGCCGCGATCTCAGTGACTACCCTGGTGGCGGGGCGCAGCCGTGCGTCCTCCCACCGGCCCCGGGACCCCGAGGCCCGCGGGCACCTGCAACTCGAGGAGTGACTCCCTCCAGCAATGGACGGATCGTCCGGTAATATCCGCGCCGCCCTCCCCACGGAGGCGGCGGCATGACCATCCCGCTACTCCTGCTCGCGGCGGCGTTCGCCCTGATCCTCGCCAACGGATTCTTCGTGGCGGCCGAGTTCGGCCTCGTCACGGTGGAGCGCCCCGAGGCGGAGCGCGCCGCAGCCGACGGAGACCGCCGTGCCCGCACGGTCGTCAAGGCCCTGCGGGAGCTGTCCTTCCAGCTCTCCGGCACCCAGCTCGGCATCACCATCACCTCCCTCGTGGTCGGCATGCTCGCCGAGCCCGCCCTCGCCGCCCTGCTGGCCGGGCCGCTCGCCGCGACCGGCCTCCCGAAGGGAGCCGTCTCCGGCGTCGCCGTCGTCATCGGCATGCTGCTCGCCTCCGCCGTCCAGATGGTCGTCGGCGAGCTCGTCCCGAAGAACTGGGCGGTCTCCCGGCCCCTCCAGGTGGCCCGCTTCGTCGCCGGCCCGCAGCACGCCTTCTCACGCGCCTTCCGGCCGGTCATCGCCGGCCTCAACGCCGTCGCCAACCGGCTCGTACGGGCCCTCGGCGTGGAGCCCACCGAGGAGATGGCCTCCGCCCGCACCCCGGGCGAACTCGTCTCCCTGGTCCGCCATTCGGCCCAGGCCGGCGCCCTCGAACAGGACACCGCCGACCTCTTCGTACGGACCCTGTCGCTGGGCGACCTCACGGCGCAGCACGTCATGACCCCCCGGGTGAAGGTCAGCGCCCTCCAGCACACGGCCACCGCGGCCGACGTGCTGAACCTGACCCGCGCCACGGGCCTGTCCCGCTTCCCGGTCTACCGCGAACGCATCGACGAGATCACCGGTGTGGTCCACCTCAAGGACGCCCTCGCCGTGCCCGAGTCCGAGCGCGACCGCACCAGCGTGGGCCGGATCTGCGTCGCACCGCTGCTGGTGCCCGGGTCCCTGCCGGTGCAGCCGCTGCTGGAGCGCCTGCGCAGCGAACAGCCGATGGCCGTGGTCGTCGACGAGTACGGCGGCACCGCCGGCGTCGTCACCCTGGAGGACATCGTGGAGGAACTCGTCGGGGAGGTCCGCGACGAGCACGACCTCGCCGAGGACGAGACCCCCGAACTCGCTGCCGTACCCGCCGAGGACGGCCGTCCCTCCTGGGAGGCCGACGGCAGCTGCCGCGTGCAGACCCTGCGCCGGATAGGCCTGGAGGTGCCCGAGGGCCCCTACGAGACCGTCGCCGGCCTCGTCGCCGACCTCCTCGGCCGGATCCCCGCCCCCGGGGACCGCGCGGACCTCCCCGGATGGAAGCTGTCCGTCCGCAGGGTCGGCCGCAACCGGGCGGAACGCGTCCGGCTGGTCCGCCTGACGGCCGTATCCGCCGCCGGCGCGTACCGGCAGGCCGCGGGCCCCGCCGGCGCCCCGGTGCCCGGCTCCGGCCGCCACGGCGAAGCCGTCCCCCAGCGGGCCGAGCTGGAAGGCGCCGCCCGATGAACGCGCTCCAGCTCGTCTTCGCCCTGCTCCTCGTCCTCGCCAACGGCTTCTTCGTCGGCGCCGAGTTCGCACTCGTCTCCGTACGGCGCAGCCAGATCGAGCCCCTCGCGGCCGAGTCCAAACGGGCCCGCCAGGTGCTCCACGGCCTGGAGAACCTGCCCCGCATGATGGCCGCCGCGCAGTTCGGCATCACCGTCTGCTCGCTCACCCTCGGCGCGGTCGCCGAACCGACCGTGGCCCGGCTGCTGGAGCCCGTCTTCCACGCCGTGCACGTACCGCAGGGCCTGATCCACCCCCTCGGCTACGCCCTCGCGCTCGCCGCCGTGGTCTTCCTGCACCTGGTCATCGGCGAGATGGTCCCCAAGAACCTCGCCATGGCCGCACCCGAGAAGACCGCCCTGTGGTTCAGCCCCGGCCTGGTCGCCTTCGCCCGCCTGTGCGGGCCGGTCACCACCGCGCTCGGCGCCTGCGCCACGTTCGTCCTGAAGCTCTTCAAGGTCGAGCCCAAGGACGAGGTCGAGGCCGCTTACACCTCCGCCCAGCTGGGCCGGCTCCTGAAGGACTCCCGGCAGGCCGGGCTCCTGGAGCCGGTCGAGCAGGAGCGTCTGGAGGACGCGCTGGAACTGGGCAGCCGTCCCGTCACCGACGTCCTCCTCGACCGGGACCGCCTGGTCACGGTCGGCCCGGCCGTCACCCCCCGCCAGATCGAACAGCTGACCGTGCGCACCGGCTACTCCCGCTTCCCCGTCCGTGCCGACAGCGGCGCCTTCATGGGCTACCTGCACGTCAAGGACGTACTGGACCTGGAGGACCGGGAACGGGCCGTGCCCCAGCGGGTCTGGCGCCGTATGACCACGCTGTGCGCCACCGTCCCGCTGGACGACGCCCTCGGCGTCATGCGCCGGGACGCCACCCACCTGGCGCAGGTCGCGGACCAGAGCGGCCGGGTCCTCGGCCTGGTCGCCCTGGAAGACGTCCTGGAAATGCTGGTGGGCGAAGTCCGCGACCCGGCCCACCGGATCCCGGCCGGCCGCACGTAGCACAGAGGGCCGGAACTGCCGCTCAGCGGCATGTCCGGCCCCACCGGGGTCACAGGGGCGGCTCCGGCCGCTCCTGGGGCCCGCGGCCCGACAGGACCTCCCCGTACGCCTGCATCAGGTCCGGCAGCCGGAGGGTGGCCAGGTCGTCCCGCGACGGCTCTCCCGCGAAGCCCGCCAGCCTCAGGTCTCGGTACGCGCAGCTCTTCTCGTACAGGGTCCGCAGGAAGCGGCCGTTGCCCAGCTCGTCGATCCAGCCCTGCTCCACCACGTGCGCGCTGATGCTGCGCAGCTCCTCCAGGGCCTCCTCGTCCCAGTGGTCCCCGTTGGCGTCGGCCAGCACCCCGCCGATCGCGGTCAGCTCCGGCGGCCGGTAGCTGGGGAAGTCCACCCGCGTGGTGAACCGGGACGACAGCCCCGGATTGGCCGCCAGAAGCCGGTCCATCCCGGCCGGATAGCCCGCCAGGATCACCACCAGGTGGTCCCGGTTGTCCTCGGCCCGCTTCAGCAGCACCTGCAGCGCCTCGTCGCCGTACGCGTCACCCTTGCTGTAGCCCGTGTTCGACAGCGAGTACGCCTCGTCCACGAACAGCACCCCGCCGATCGCCGAATCGATCAGCTCGTTGGCCTTCACCGCGGTCTGGCCGAGGAACTCGCCCACCAGGTCGGCCCGCTGGGCCTCGACCAGATGGTCCCCGCCGAGCAGCCCCAGTGCGTAGAAGACCCGGCCCAGGATGCGGGCCACGGTGGTCTTGCCGGTGCCCGAGGGGCCGGAGAACACGAAGTGCCGTTTCGGCGGCTGCACCGGCAGCCCCTGACCCGCCCTCAGCCGCGCCATGTGCAGCTGCGCCGAGAGGGCCTTCACCTGCCGCTTGACGGGCTCCAGGCCCACCATCCGCTCCAGCTCCGCCAGCGCCTCGGCCAGCGCCGCCGGGTCGGACGGCCCCGCCGGCAGCCCCTCCGCCGAGCCCTGCGGCGGGACCGTCACCTTGCGCCGTACGCCCTCCGTCCGGCCCGGCGGGGGAGGGGGCGGACCCAGCGGGTCGGCGCCCGCCTGACCGTCCGGGGAGACGTCCTGCACGGGCCCGCCGCCCAGCGGGCCGCCGCCCAGGGCCACCGCCGCGAAATCCCCGCCGACCGGCGACGGGCCGTGCCCCGCGTAGCCGCCGTACCCGGAGTACCCCGCGAGGCCCGCCAGATCGGCCATGCCGTCGGTGTCGTCGCCGTCCTCGATGGCCGTCAGCCGGGCCGCGGTGTCCATGAACGAGGGATCCACCCGGTGCACCGCCCGGTACAGCGGAAGCGCCGCCGCGCTGCGCCCCGTGCCCTCGTGCGCCCGGGCCAGCCAGTACCGCAGCTCCTTGCGCTGCGGCTGCTCGCTGCGGCAGCGCATCAGCGCCGCCGACAGCATCGGCTCCGCCTGCCCGTACATCTCCAGCCGGACCCGCGCCATCCCGCCGAACAGCCCCGCCTCGATCCCCAGCAGCGGATCGTTCACCAGCGGCTCGGTGTGCCGGACCAACTGCTCCCAGTCCTTGACCAGATAGGCCCGGCAGGCGTGCAGGAACCGCACTTGCGGATCGGTGTCCACCGGCGGCAGCGCGGCGAGGGCCTGGTCCAGCTCCGGCACGTGGCGGCCGTCCAGCCAGTGCGAGGCGTGGGCGAGCAGCAGGTCCCGCCGGTTCTCCAGCACCGGCTGCACCCACCAGCCCAGCCAGTACCAGGAGTTCAGCGTCCTGCGGTGCCGGCTCCGCTGCTCGCCGAATCGGTCCCTGTGCGCGTACATGCGTAAGAGGGCGTTGCCCGTGTCGACCCGGAGCGCGTGCAGGCCGAGCCACGCGTCGGCCATCGAGGGGTCGAGCCGCACGGCCGTCCGGAACTCCTCCTCGGCCTGCGGGTAAGCGCCCATGGTGCAGGCGTCGACCCCTCGCAGCCAGGCGAGTTCGGCCGGGGCGTGCATGCTGCCCGGCGTGCCGAAATCCATCACGTCCCCCACAAGCCTGCCCCGTGGTGCGCGGCAACCCCCGCTTCGAGCGCGCGAGTTGTTCCGGTGCCCCCGCCTGGCGTCGCTGAAATCAGGGCTGCATCGTACCTGCGCTTTCGCACCTTACGTAGGGTGCGGCGGGTCCGGTTCGGGTGGACACCCCGGCCGCCTGTGGTGACGCAAAGTGAACTTCCGGGGTCCGCGTGGCGCGCGCTGCACCCCTGCGGAGGGCGTTCGCGGGCAGAGCGAAGCCCCCGATCACGGGGGAACAATCGGGGGCTCCGTGTGCGCGGCGGCCGGTAAGGGCCCCGCATTGAGAACGTAAGGCCGCTGCGGGCCCCAGGTCAAGCGGGTCGGCGCAGGCCCGGCACGTGGAATTCCGGGGCCGTTCAGGCCCGGGGGAGTTCGTCACCGTCGGTGACGGAAGTGGGGGTTCCAGCCGTCACTCCGGTCCCGGAAGACCACTCGTATCCCGTACCGCTCTGGCGTACCAGGGTGCCGGCGAAGGGGCGCGAAGGATCACTGGAGAAGTGCGCGTGCTCCGCGCGCTCCCACCCGTCCCAGAAGTCGGACAGTTCACGCCCGTCCCGGCCGCGGCCCCGCGTCCAGGACTCGGCGCGCGGGGTCTCCATCCACAGCAGCCGGGCCAGGTGCGGGCGCAGTGCCTGCCGCCCGGCGCCGACTCCCTCCACCAGGAGCACCGGCGCCGGCTCCAGCACCCGCTCCGGCCCGAAGCGGCGCTCCACCCAGTCGTACGGGGCCCAGTGCGCGGGCCGCCCGCCGGCCAGCGGCTCCAGTACCTGCACGCGCAGCCGCTCCTCCCAGCCGAACAGCTCCTCGTGGCTGGCCACGTCGTCCAGGTGCAGCACGGGCGCCCCGCCCAGCGCTGCGGCGAGCGCTGCGGCGAGCCGCCCCGCAAAGGTGCTCTTGCCGGATCCGGCGTGCCCGTCGATCCCGATCAGGCGCACCGGGCCGAGGGAGCACGGCAAAGCGGCGAGCTCCCGCGCGAGTGACTCAAGTGACTGGTGTGGCTCCACCCGACCAGCGTAGACAAGCCCGACACGACCCGTGGCTTGGGCCTTCGGCCGCCGGGAACCTGGAAGGGTGACACCACCAGAGCGCCGACGCACCCGGGGGACCACGCGATGACCGCACCCACGCCACGCAGGGCCGTACTCGTCGCCGCACTCGCGGTCGCCACCGCGGCCACCGCCGCCTCCGTCCCCGGCGGCGGCGCCCCGGCCGCCGCCGCCCCCGCCCCCCGCGCGCAGGGCCGTACCGTCGACAACCGCTTCTGGTACGCGTACGGCCACTGGCTGGCCGGAACCCACCAGGGCACCACCGCCGTCGCCGGCACCCGCCCCGGCCTGCGGATCGGGACCGCCCTCGGCCGCACCGAATACGCCGACCCGCACTCCGGCCGCAAGAGCACCTGGGAGTACGCCACCTGGACCTCCCCGGTGCACCGCTCCACGGTGCCCGCCACCGAGGCCGTCGCCTCCTGGAACGCCCACACCCCGGCCGGCACCTGGATCCAGGTCGAGCTGCGCGCCACCTACACCGACGGCGCCTCCGCCCCCTGGTACGTGATGGGCCGGTGGGCCTCCGGCGACGGCGACATCCGCCGCACCTCGGTGGACGGCCAGACCGACGGCCGCTCCACCGTTTGGACCGACACCCTGGCCCTCGACGCACCCGCCGCGGCGAACGGCCTGCGGATCTCCGACTGGCAGCTGCGCCTGACCCTCCACCGCCTGCCGGGCGCCGCCGGCGGCCCCACCGTGTGGCTGGCGGGCGCGATGGCCTCCGACGTCCCCGACCGGTTCACCGCCCCCCCTTCCCGCCCCTCCGGCACCGCCCACGAGCTGAAGGTCCCGCGCTACTCGCAGCAGACCCACATCGGGCGCTACCCCGAATACGACAACGGCGGCGAGGCCTGGTGCAGCCCCACCTCCTCCCAGATGGTCATCGAGCACTTCGGCCACAAGGCCGACCCCGCCACCCTGGCCTGGGTGAACCCCACGTACTCCGACCCGCAGGTCTGCCACGCGGCCCGCTCCACCTACGACGCCGCCTACAGGGGCTGCGGCAACTGGTCCTTCAACGCCGCCTACGCCGCCACCTACAGCGGCCTGGCCGGAGTCGTCACCCGCCTCGCCTCGATGACCGACCTGGAGACCGTGGTGCGGGCCGGCATCCCCGCGATCACCTCCACGTCCTTCCGCGCGGACGAGCTCACGGGCGCGGGCTACGGCACGGCCGGCCACCTCATGGCCGTCGTCGGCTTCACCGCCACCGGGGACGTGGTCGTCAACGACCCCCACGCACACGACAACCCCTCCGTCCGCCGCGTCTACCGGCGCGCCGAGTGGGAGAACGTCTGGCTGCGCACCAAGCGCACGGCCGCCGCCGGGAAGGTCGCCTCCGGCAGCGGCGGGGTCTGCTACCTCTACGCCCCCGCCCTCCCGGCCCCGGCCCAGATCCTCGCCCTGCGGACGGTGGGCGTGCTGTGAGGAAGCGGCGAAATGCCCGTTGACCCGCTCGCCCGGATAAGCGGAACATACCCGGATAAGCGGAACATAATGGGGTAAATGGCACATAAAAGCTTCTCAATAGGAGGCGGCCCGCCATGACCACCCATCCCAGCATCGAGCACCACCCCGACCTCGCCGAGATGCGCACCCGGTTCGAGCGGGTGACCAGCACTCCCCGCGCGCAGGCCGTCGAGGCGCTGGCCCTGATAACCGGCCTGTACCTGGCCGCCTCGCCGTGGATCGCAGGATTCAGCGTCCTGACTCCGCTGGCGATCAACAACCTGATCGTCGGCCTGGCGTTCTGCCTGTGCATGGGCGGCCTGGGATCCGCCTACGAGCGCACCCACGCCATGGCCTGGACGGCGGTCGTCCTGGGCGCCTGGACGATCATCGCGCCCTGGGCCATCGCCGGTGAGATGGACGTGACGCGCTCCGTGGTCAGCAACGTGATCACAGGCTGCGTCGCACTCTGCCTCGGCCTCGCGATGGCGGCCATGGCCGGTCGCAGCCGCGACACCCGGGCCTGACACGGCAGGCGGCGCCGGACGAAACCGCCGCCGGGCCCCAACCGCACCGCGCACCCGCCGGGCGGCCGGGGCCCGGCTGCGTGACGTGCGCCACCAGTGACCCACGTCTCTACCGCGAATGCCGCGAACGCTGGCACATTGGACACCATGACTGCCGACACCGCCGCCCCGACCGCCTCCGCACCCGCCGGGAACCTCGTTCGCACCGGGGGCCCCAAGGAGGACTCCGCCTGGCTGGAGCACGTCCTCGGCTGGACCCTCGTGGTCGTCGTCGCCATGTTCGTCACCCAGGTGGGCTGGGTCTGACGCCTGCGCGGTATCGTCGGGCATCCTGTGGCAGTTCGAGGCTGGGGCCGGACGTGAACAGCAGTCAACAGCGCGCGACGACCGGACGTTCACAGGCGCGCAGGGCCGAACTCATCGCCATCGGCCGCGGGTTGTTCGCAGACACCCCGTACGACGCGCTCTCCATGGACGACATCGCCAAGCACGCGGGCGTCGCCAAAGGGCTGGTCTACTACTACTTCAAGAGCAAGCGCGGGTACTACCTCGCCATCGTCGAGGACTCCGTCGCCGGGCTCGTCGCCCGCGCCGGCGACGACACCGGCCTCCCCAGGGCCGAGCGCGTCCGCCGCACCATCGACGGCTACCTCCACTACGCCGAGCACCACCAGGCCGCCTACCGCACCATCGTCACCGGAGGCGTCGGCTCTGACGCCGAGGTGCTCGCCATCCGCGACGCCGTACGCGAGGAACTGGTCGCCGCGATCGCCGAAGGCGCGTACGGACGCCGCGACCTCCCCCCGATCGCCCGCCTCGCCCTCGTGGGCTGGCTCTCCGCGGTCGAAGGGACCACCCTGGAATGGATCGGCGGGCCGAGCGACCCGGACCGGCCCGGACGTGCCCGGCTCGGCGCCCTGCTGGTACGCCAGCTGCGCGCGACATTGGCGGTGATCGAGGAGTTCGCCCCGGAGTGTCCGGCACCTCCCCCTGTCGAAGAGGGGTTCGAACCGGCTGATGATCTTGCCCCGGTGACGGGAAGCCCCTGATCGGGCATACTCAAGCCGCCGCAGCCGCTGAACAGCCTCTTCCGTGACCCGGGAGGGCAGCATCGGCTGCACAGAGCCCGAGACCCGGCGGCGCGTCCCACACCTCGCGCGTCGCCGCCGTGCCCGAGATGGAGGAGAGCGCCGCCATGACCGACCGCGCCCCGCAGCCGGTGGACCGACAGCTGCCCACCGAGGAGTCCCGCGACCTCCTCGCCCTCGTACGTGAGATCGCCCAGCGCGAGATCCGCCCCCGGGCCGCCGAGGAGGAGGACACCGGCCGGTTCCCGCGGGAGGTCTTCACGCTGCTCTCCGAGGCCGGACTGCTCGGCCTCCCGTACCCCGGCGAGTACGGCGGCGGCGAGCAGCCCTACGAGGTCTACCTCCAGGTCCTGGAAGAGCTGGCCGCGGCCCGCCTGACCGTCGGCCTCGGCGTCAGCGTGCACTCCCTGGCCTGCCACGGCCTCGCCGGCTACGGCACCAAGGAGCAGCAGGCCGCGCACCTGCCCGCGATGCTCGGCGGCGGTCTGCTGGGCGCCTACTGCCTCTCCGAGCCGGCCGCCGGCTCCGACGCCGCCTCGCTCACCACCAAGGCGGTCCGCGACGGCGACGACTGGATCATCACCGGCACCAAGGCCTGGATCACCCACGGCGGGGTCGCCGACTTCTACACCGTCCTCGCCCGGACCGGCGTCGAGGGCCCCAAGGGCATCACAGCCTTCCTGGTCCCCGGGGACGCGGCCGGCCTCACCGCGGCCGTGCCCGAGAAGAAGATGGGCATGAAGGGCTCGCCCACCGCCCAGCTGCACTTCGACGGCGTACGCGTACCCGACTCCCGCCGCATCGGCGAGGAGGGGCAGGGCTTCTCCATCGCCCTGGCCGCGCTCGACGCGGGACGGCTGGGCATCGCCGCCTGCGCCATCGGCGTCGCCCAGGCGGCTCTGGACGAGGCGCTCACGTACGCACTGGACCGCAAGCAGTTCGGGCACCCCATCGCGGACTTCCAGGGGCTGCGGTTCATGCTGGCCGACATGGCCACCAAGATCGAGGCGGGCCGGGCGCTGTACCTCGCGGCGGCGCGGCTGCGGGACGCGGGCAAGCCGTTCTCCCGGCAGGCGGCCATGGCCAAGCTGTTCTGCACGGACGCGGCGATGGCCGTCACCACGGACGCGGTGCAGATCCTCGGCGGCTACGGCTACACCGCGGACTTCCCCGTCGAGCGCCTGATGCGCGAGGCGAAGGTGCTCCAGATCGTCGAGGGCACCAACCAGATCCAGCGCATGGTCATCGCCCGCCACCTGGCCGGACCCGAGACGCGCTGACGCGGTCCGCCGCCGGACCGGTCAGTACAGCCCGCTGCTGGTGGAGGGCCAGACCGGGGAGGACGTGAGCCGGGACCACTCCGGGTCCCGCCGGCCGGGCAGGGTGCGGCCGGCGTCCGCCCATCGGGCCAGCAGGTCCCGGTAGATCGGCGGATCGGGCGCCTGCTGCTCGCGCAGCGGCTCACGCTGAAGCGGGCGCTGAACCGATTCTTCGAAATGCGGGGGCATCGGACGGCGCCTTCGGCCCGTTGAAGACTGAAGCGTGCTCATGCACGGCCAACGCGTGACCGGAGCCACGGGTAATCGCCCGGGGCCTACGCGTATCCGTTCGAGGGGTCCCCGGGGTGCGGCGCGGGCACGCTACGGATGCCCGCGCACTCGGGGCCTCCACCCCCGCGGCCCACCGCCCCCGGTCGGGGGCTGCCCACCCACCCCCGGGCGCGGGGTGGTGTGGGGGTCGGGAGCCGCTGGAGCGGTGTCAGGGATGTGCTGGGGGTTTCCCGTCAGTCCCATCGTCTCTCCGTGTCGGGCCGGCCCGTCAAGGGCGCTCGTTCCTCGCGTCGCTTCGCGATGTCGCTGCGCTCCACCCTTGACCGGCCGTCCCGCCACGGAAATCCGAAAGACTGCCGGGAAGCCCCCAGAGGAACGGGCCGGGACCAGTTTTCAGGGGCGGGGCGTCGGATGCGTCCGGGCGGAGCCCGGTGCGCGTCAAATCGCTACGCGCTCCCGCCGGACGGCGCCTGCGAGCCCCGTGGGCTGGGCATAAGCCGCCATCGATCGCTACGCGCTCCTGACGGACGGCGCCTGCGAGCCCCCTGGGCTGGGCATAAGCCGCCACTAATCGCTACGCGCTCCTGGCGGACGGCGCCTGCGAGCCCCGTGGGCTGGGCATAGGCCGCCATCAATCGCCACGCGCTTGTCGATCAGGCGTCTGCGGTCCGTGTGGGGCTGGTCACGGGCCGCAGAAACCTTCTCCCACTCTTCACGGGCGGCGTCTGAGGGCTGTGTGCGGTGGAAAAGCGTCAGATGACGGCTGGAGCGATGCCAATCCAGGGGTGGGTGAGTGCGCGCCCCAAAGAGCCGTCAATTCACCCCAATTGCCCCCGTCTGTACCGGCGGCTGGGATCTCATGGTGGTCTTGATGGGGGTTGGGTTCGGCTGAGCCGATGGATCGCCCTTCCACCCCCCGATATCGCCCCCATCAGCCCCATATGAGGGCCGGACGCCGTCCTCGAAAAGCGTGTAGCGATCGATGGCGTCCTATGCCCAGCCCACGGGGCTCGCGGACGCCGTCTCGCCGGAGCGCGTAGCGATCGATGGCGGCCTATGCCCAGCCCAAGGGGCTCGCGGACGCCGTCTGGCAGGAGCGCGTGGCGATCGGTGGCGGCTTATGCCCGGCCCAAGGGGCTCGCGGACGCCGTCTGGCAGGAGCGCGTAGCGATCGGTGGCGGCTTATGCCCGGCCCAAGGGGCTCGCGGACGCCGTCCGGCAGGAGCGCGTAGCGATTTGGGGCGCACCGGGCTCTGCCCGCGCATCGCTGGCCGCCCCGTCTCTTGCTCGATCCCCCGGCCCGTTCTTTTGGGGGTTTCCCGGCTGTCCTCGTATTTCCGGGGCGGGACGGTCGGTCAAGGGTGGAGCGCAGCGACATCGCGAAGCGACGCGACGAAGGAGCGCCCTTGAGGGGCCGGCCCGACACGGAGAGACGATGGGACTGACGGGAAACCCCCAGGGCTTCTCTGATCCCGCTCAGGGCGGACGCCGCCCCGCAGGGCCGCCGTCGCGCTTTCGTTCTCGTCCGAGCGTCTCCCGCCTCCTGGAATCGCCCCCGCGACTTCCGCCCCGTCCGAGCGTCTCCCGCCTCCTGGAATCGCCCCCGCGACTTCCGCCCCGTCCGAGCGTCTCCCGCCTCCCGGAACCGCCCCCGTGCCTCCCGCCCCCGCCCCAGCGTCTCCCGCCCCCGAAGTCCCGCCCCGCCCCCGAAGCCCCGCCCCGCCCCCGAAGCCCCGCCCCGCCACTACGTGCCCTGCTGTCAGACCGTGCCAGAAGGCTGGCCCCGGTGGGCGTTTCTGACGTACCGTCATATTCGCCCAGGCCGCCCCCGATGTCAGCCGCCCCGGAGGTCCGTCATGCCCGCAGACCGGCCCGTCGCACTCGACGAGTACCCCATCCACCAGGCCCCCTTGTCGATGAAGCACCTCGTGAGCGGCGACCGGAACGCCTACGACCGGTGCATCTTCCACGTCTTCGACCACGCCGGCCGCGCGGTCCTGATCCTCGGCCTCGGCGTCTACCCCAACGCCGGCGTCATCGACGCCTACGCCACCCTCCGCATCGGCGACGAGCTCCTCGCGGTCCGGGCCTCCGACGCCCTCACCGACGACCGGATGAACCTCTCGGTGGGACCCCTGTCGATCGTCGTCGACGTGCCGCTCAAGCGGCTCACGCTGCGTTGCGCCCCCGACTCCGCTGACCCGCAGGGCCTCTCGTACGACATCACCTGGACCGCGGAGTTCCCCGCGGTGTGGGAGCCCCACCACATCCAGCGGCGCGGCGACCGCCTCATGCTGGAAGGGCGCCGCTTCGTCCAGGCCGGCAACGTCACCGGCACGATCCGCGCCAGGGGTGCGGAGTTCACCCTGACTGCGGGGGAGTGGACCGGTACGCGGGACCGGAGTTGGGGCGTACGGCCGATCCCCGGGGAGGAAGGGGGCCGGGCGGCCGAGGAGCACCGCCCCGACGGCTTCCACTGGCTCTGGATCCCGGTCCGGTTCGCGGACCGCTTCGTCATGGTCATCGCCCAGGAGGACGCCGACGGCCACCGCACCCTGAACGAGGCCGTGCAGGTCTTCCCCGAGGACAGCGGTCGCGCGGACGTCCAGCTCGGCTGGCCGCACACCGAGATCCGCTACCGCCCCGGCAGCCGGCACCCCGAGAGGGCCGTCGTCCACCTCACCGACCCGTCCCGCAAGCCCCTCGAACTGGGCGTGGAGATACTGAACTCCTCCCCGCTCGCCGTCGGCGCCGGCTACCCGCCCGCCGCCGACTGGCAGCACGGCACCTGGCAGGGCCGCGGCTGGAGCGACCGGCGGGTCTACGACCTCTCCCACCCCGCCGCCCACCCCGTGGCAGCCTTCGGGGTCACCGACCACTCGGCCCGCTTCACGCTCGACGGGCTGACCGGGCACGGCATCTTCGAGCACGGCAGCTTCGGTCGCCACGACCCGAGCGGCTTCGCGGACTACTCCTCCGTCGCCCCGTAAGCCCCCACAGGTCCAGGTCCAGGTCTGAGCAGGAGAAGGGGTACCCATGGCAACCGCACCACGTCCGCGCACCTCCACCCGAGAGCCCGAGGAGCTCGGCCGCCGTCTGGCCGCCTGGCTCGACGGCCGGCTCCCCGGGGTGAAGGTCGCCAACGTCTCCGTCCCCGGCTCGAACGGGATGTCCAGCGAGACCCTGCTCTTCGACATAGAGCACCCGGACACCCCGCTGCGCGCCTGCGCGCTGCGGCTCGCCGCGGACCCTGCGGCCTACACCGTCTTCCCGACGTACGACATGCCGCGCCAGCACCGCGTGATGAGCCTGGTCGCCGAGCACACGGACCTGCCCGTTCCGCGCGTGCAGTGGCTGGAGGAGGACCCCGGGCCGCTGGGGGCGCCGTTCTTCGTGATGGCCCGCGCGGAGGGCCGGGTCCCGCCCGACGTCATGCCCTACACCTACGAGGGCAATTGGCTGCACGCGGCGACGGACGCCGAACGCGGTGCGCTCCAGGAGGCGAGCATCTCGCTGCTGGCCCGGCTGCATGACCAGTTCCCCGCCAAGGAGGCCGAGTTCCTGCTGCCCGACGGCGAGGGCAGCCCGCTGCGCCGGCACGTGGACGCCCAACGCGCCTATTACGCCTGGGTGGTGGGCGGACTCGCGCCCTCCCCGCTCATCGAGCGGGCCTTCGCCCGCCTGGAGGAGTTGTGGCCGGCCGACGAGGGCCCCGCCGTCCTGAACTGGGGCGATGCCCGTATCGGCAACGTGGTCTACGACGGCTTCACGCCGGTGGCGGTCCTGGACTGGGAGATGGCGGCGTACGCCCCGCGCGAGGTGGACCTCGGCTGGACGGTCTACCTCCACCGGTTCTTCCAGGACCTCACCGTGAGCTTCGGCCAGCCCGGCCTGCCGGACTTCCTGCGCCGCGACGACCTGGAGCGCCGCTACGCCGAACTGACCGGCCACACCCCGCGGGACATGGAGTTCCACACCCTCTACGCCGCCCTGCGGCACGCGATCGTGATGCTGCGCATCGCCTACCGGCAGGCCCACTTCGGCGAGGTCGAGGTGCCGGGGGATCCGGACGGCCTGATCCTGCACCACGCCAGTCTGGCCGCCATGGTGCAGGGGACGTACTGGTAGGCGAGCAGGGGCAGCGGCGGCGGACGGGCGGCACGAGAACCGGCGGCGCGCCCGGGCGGCTCGGGTCCTCGGTGCTCAGGCCGCCTGGGCGTGCTGCTGACGCGTCTGTGCCTGCGGCTGCGGCAGCACCGGGCGCACGACGCGGATCGGGCACGAGCCCGGCCCGCCGACGTGCGAGAACGGCTGCGTCCGCCAGTCCAGGCCCTGGGGCAGGGCGGGAACGGTGAAGGAGTCGAGCTCCTGCGCCTCGGCCGGCTGGGGCGCGCCGACGCAGGGGAGGGCGTCGGTGGCGGGCCGGCCGGTGCCGGCGCACACGGTGAGCCCGAAGGGGTTCCACGGGGTCAGGCAGAGCGCGTGCTGCGGCAGGTACTCCTCGTCCGCGACGAGGGCGATCGACTGGCCGCAGTCGGGGCAGATCGCGTGGTGGATCTCGAACCCCCCGCCGTCGTCGAGGTATTCGCCGTCAGCGGGATAGGCGTCGTCCCCGGAGTCGAGCGGTTCGAGAGGCTCCGGTTCGGTGCGACCGGCGCGCTTGGTGTTCAGCATGGATGTACTCCCCCTTGGGTGGGCCGGGCGGGCTGGTACTTCGGCCTCGGCCACAGCAACCATTTCCCGTCGAGCGTCACGAGTAACCACAACAGACCAGCCTCCACCTGCATACCCCTGTGGCCTTGGTCACATGCCCGGCGCAGATGCCTCCAGTGGGCGGACAGCACTGGGCCTGGCGTGCCTTTGGCCGTAAGTTGAGCGGCTATGAGCGCAATGGAGGAGCTGGACCGCCAGATCGTGGATCTGCTCGTGCGGGACGGGCGGATGAGCTATACGGATCTGGGCAAGGCCACGGGACTGTCCACGTCGGCAGTCCATCAGCGGGTACGCCGTCTGGAGCAGCGCGGGGTGATCCGCGGCTACGCGGCCGTGGTCGACCCGGAGGCCGTCGGCCTGCCGCTGACCGCGTTCATCTCGGTCAAGCCCTTCGACCCGAGCGCCCCGGACGACATCGCCGACCGGCTGTCCGGCGTGCCGGAGATCGAGGCCTGCCACA
Source organism: Streptomyces sp. NPDC023541 (assembly GCF_055559995.1). Classification (NCBI taxonomy): domain Bacteria; kingdom Bacillati; phylum Actinomycetota; class Actinomycetes; order Kitasatosporales; family Streptomycetaceae; genus Streptomyces; species Streptomyces sp. NPDC023541. Next base: position 56,812 of record NZ_JBVHJO010000024.1, on the reverse strand, counting down.
GCGTCGCGGGCGACGAGAACTACATCCTCAAGGTGCGCGTCGCCACCCCGCTGGAGCTGGAGGACCTCCTGGGCCGGCTGCGCGCCCTCGCCCACGTCGCGACCCGGACGACCGTGGTCCTCTCCACCCCCTATGAGGCGCGCCCGCCCCGCGTGTGACCCCGAAGGGGTACCCGGCGGTCGGGAAGGGCGGGGCGACGCGGGACACTGGTCGGCATGACTGACCGCACCGCCCCCTCCGCCGAAGCCGCCGGAGCACCGACCAGGACCGTCCTCCTCCGCGGGGGCGAGGTACACAGCCCCGCCGACCCCTTCGCCACGGCGATGGTCGTCGAACGCGGCCACATCGCCTGGGTCGGTTCCGAAGGCGCGGCCGACGCCTTCGCGCAGGGCGTCGACGAGGTCGTCGACCTCGGCGGCGCGCTCGTCACGCCTGCCTTCACCGACGCCCACGTCCACACGACCTCCGCGGGTCTGGCCCTGACCGGGCTGGACCTCACCGGAGCGGGCTCGCTGGCCGCCGCGCTGGACCTGGTACGGGCGTACGCCGTGAGCCGGCCCGGCGACCGGGTGCTCCTCGGGCACGGCTGGGACGCCGCCCGCTGGCCCGAACGCCGTGCGCCGCGCCGCGCCGAGCTGGACGAGGCCGCCGGCGGCCGTCCCCTCTACCTCAGCCGTATCGACGTCCACTCGGCCGTGGTCACCACCGCCCTGCTCGACCTCGTCCCCGGGGTGCGCCCCGACGGGGACCGGCCGCTGACCGCCGACGACCACCACGCCGTACGGCGGGCCGCGCTCGCCGCGGTCACCCCCGCCCAGCGCGCCGAGGCGCAGCGGGCCGCGCTGGACCGGGCGGCCTCCCTCGGTATCGGCTCCCTGCACGAGTGCGGCGGGCCGGACATCTCCTCCGCCGAGGACTTCACGGGCCTGCTCGCCCTCGCGGCGGAGCGGCCCGGGCCGCGCGTGTTCGGGTACTGGGCCGACCGGGACCTGGACCTGGTCCGGGAGCTGGGGGCCGTCGGGGCGGCGGGCGACCTGTTCGTGGACGGCGCCCTCGGTTCGCACACCGCCTGCCTGCACGCCCCGTACGCCGACGCCTCGCACACCGGTACGGAGTACCTGGACGCGGTCGCCGTCGCCGAGCACGTGGCTGCCTGCACCGAGGAGGGGTTGCAGGCGGGCTTCCACGCCATCGGTGACGCGGCGGTCACCGCGGTGGTGGAGGGGGTCCGGGCGGCCGCCCGGAAGGTCGGCCTGGCCCGGGTCCGCGCGGCCCGGCACCGCGTCGAGCACGCCGAGATGATGACCCCGGCCACCATCGCCGCCTTCGCGGAGCTGGGGCTCACCGCCTCGGTGCAGCCGGCGTTCGACGCGGCCTGGGGTGGCGGGGACGGCATGTACGCCGACCGGCTCGGGGCCGAGCGCGCCCGCACCCTCAACCCGTACGCGGCCATGCTGAAGGCGGGGGTGCCTCTGGCCTTCGGTTCGGACGCGCCGGTGACCCCGCTCGACCCGTGGGGCACCGTGCGCGCGGCCGCCTTCCACCGGACTCCGGAGCACCGGGTGTCGGTGCGGGCCGCCTTCACCGCGCACACTCGGGGCGGCTGGCGGGCGCTGGGCCGCGACGACGCGGGGATCCTCGTCCCCGGCGCCCCGGCCGACTACGCGGTCTGGCAGACCGGCGAACTGGTCGTCCAGGCACCGGACGACCGGGTCGCCCGCTGGTCCACCGATCCCCGCTCCGGCACCCCCGGACTGCCCGATCTGACCCCCGGGTCCGAACTGCCGGTGTGCCTCGCCACCGTCGTCGGCGGGCGGGAGGTATTCGTACGCCCACAGGGGTGATCCGGTCGGCCTCGGTTCGGTACGGGCCCTCGGACCCGGATAGGTTCGGCCGGGTCCACCACAGGACGTCGTGCCGGACGGATCCGTCTGCTCAGCGCGCCCGCGCCTCGGGGGCGAGGGAAGGTTTCGCCGGGCGGCGGGTGGCCCCAGGTCGGGGTCCGGCGGTCCAGTAGACAACGGTCACGGCGGCCCGCATCCAGCGGGAGTCTGATCGGCCCGAAGGACCGCGGGCCCCGATCACCCGACGGGGCGCCGCAGGGGAGGCCCACCGGCACCGCACCGCCGGGGCGGGCCGCGGCCGATGTTCTAAAGTCATCCTCTGCGACCAGACGTACAGGACGTGCCAAGAGCACAAAAGGGGACTCAGTGAGCGACGGCGGACAGCGGACCTACGGGCCGCTCGGTACAGCCTTGGTGATCATTCCGACCTACAACGAGGCGGAGAACATCGGGCTGATCGTCGGCCGCGTCCGGGCGGCGGTGCCCGAGGCCCACATCCTGGTCGCCGACGACAACAGCCCCGACGGCACCGGCAAGCTCGCCGACGAGCTCGCGGCCGGTGACGACCACGTGCACGTGCTGCACCGCAAGGGCAAGGAGGGGCTGGGCGCCGCCTACCTCGCGGGCTTCGTCTGGGGCCTGGAGGAGGGCTACGGCGTCATCGTCGAGATGGACGCCGACGGCTCCCACCAGCCCGAGGAGCTGCCCCGTCTGCTGACCGCACTGGCCGGCGCCGACTTGGTCCTGGGCTCCCGCTGGGTGCCGGGCGGCCGCGTCGTGAACTGGCCCAAGACGCGGGAGTTCCTCTCGCGCGGCGGTTCGACGTACTCCCGGCTGATGCTGGACGTCCCGATCCGCGACGTGACCGGCGGCTACCGCGCCTTCCGGCGCGAGACCCTGGAGGGCCTGGGCCTGGAGGAGGTGGCCTCGGCGGGCTACTGCTTCCAGGTGGACCTGGCCCGCAGGGCCGTGCGGAAGGGTTTCCGCGTGGTGGAGGTCCCCATCACGTTCGTCGAGCGCGAGTTCGGCGACAGCAAGATGAGCAAGGACATCGTCGTGGAGGCCCTGTGGCGGGTCACCCAGTGGGGCCTGAAGGCCCAGGCGGCCAAGCTGCTCGGCAAGGACAGCGGCAAGCGGAGCGGCACGGCCTGACCCGGCCCGATCGAGCGGGCCCCCTGCGGGGGTGTCCCGCCGATCATTCCGGGCTCGCGGCGCGGATCCGGGCCCGACCGGCGGGACACCCCTTAGGGGGTGGCCCGTACCTCCGGCTGAGGACACTTTTATCCCGCCCGGGCACACTGGGTGTTATGACGACCGGCACTGGATCCCTGCGAACGGGCACCCCGACGGCCCCCCGTCGGCGCTCGCCCGCCCGAACCTTCCTCCCCCTGGCCATCGCCGCCTGGCTGATCCTGGAGATCTGGCTGCTCGGCCTGGTCGCCGACGCGGCCGGCGGGCTGGCCGTGGCCGCGCTGATCGCGGGCGGACTGGTGCTGGGCGCGGTGGTCATCAAGCGCGCCGGGCGCCGCGCCTTCAAGAATCTGACGGACACCTTCCAGCAGGCGCAGCAGGGTGTGCAGCCCACCCCCCAGCAGCCCGGCCGGGGCAACGGCCTGACCATGCTGGCCGGCCTGCTGCTGATGCTGCCGGGCCTGCTCTCCGACGTGGCGGGCCTGCTCCTGCTGCTCCCGCCCGTCCGGGCGTTGGTAGGCCGCAGGGCCTCGCGTTCCCTGGAGCGGAAGATGGCCGCGGGCCCCGCGGGTAGCTTCGGGGACGCCTTCCAGCAGGCCCGTATCCACTATCCCGACGGCAAGATCGTCCAGGGTGAGGTGGTCCGCGACGACGGGCCCGGTCCGCAGGCCGGCCCGGACACCACGTACCGCCCGCCTCTGGCGCCGTAGGCGCAGCGGCGCAGGGAGCAAGCCGAGGGGCCCCGCCACACGATGTGTGGCGGGGCCCCTCGGCTTGTGCGTTCGTCCGGCTGTCAGGCGGACTTGCGGCTGTCCCGCGGATGCACGGCAATGTTCATGGCGCCGGAGCGCAGGACCGCCAGCCTTTCGGCCAGCACTTCCTCCAGCTCCTCGCGAGTGCGTCGCTCCATGAGCATGTCCCAGTGCGTTCGCGCAGGCTTGCCCTTCTTCTCTTCGGGCCCGTCCCCGTCAACCAGGAGTGCCATGGCGCCGCACGCCTTGCACTCCCACTCCGGCGGAATCTCTGCCTCAACCGAGAACGGCATCTCAAATCGATGTCCGTTCTGGCATGCGTACTCCACCGCCTGGCGCGGGGCCAGATCGATGCCGCGGTCCGTCTCGTAGCTGGTAACCACGAGGCGCGTACCGCGGAGAGCTCGCTCACTCATGAATCGTGCCTCCCGGGCTTGTCGCCCACAGGACAGGTGTCGCTGTCGTCGTCATCCGGTCAACGTCCGGTCGGCGGTATAGATTCCCGCTCCGGGTCATGCGTCGCCCGTCGTACCGCCCCTTGTTGTACCCACCAGTGCCCGGTTTGTCACATCTGGCAGCAGATGTCACCCAACGTCTAGACTTCTTTAGCGCGCAGTAACGGTCCGCCTGGCAGGCCAAAGGCGTACACTACCGGCCCTTCGCTGCAACGTCTAAATCCGTTCGGAATTCGTTCGTGAATCCGGACCGGAAGCGGGTGTGCACCCGGTCTCAGATCCGCTCCGGTACAGGATTGCCCGCCGCCTCCACCGCGCGCCGCACCGGCACTCGCGCGAGCAGCAGGAACCCCAGTGCGAAGAAGGCCACCAGCGAGATGATCGCGTCCCGATAGCTCCCCGTCACCTGGTAGGTCAGGCCGAAGACGAGCGGACCCACCCAGCTCAGGCCGCGGTCGCTCATCTCGTACGCCGAGAAGTACTCGGCCTCCTTGCCCGCGGGCACCAGGTGCGAGAAGAGCGAGCGCGACAGCGCCTGGCTGCCGCCCAGCACCAGGCCGATCATGGCGGCGAGGACGAAGAACCACACCGGCGTCCGCGCCGGCAGGAAGTAGCCGACCGCGAGCGTCACCGCCCACGCGGCGAGTGAACCCATGATCGTCCGCTTGGCGCCGTAGATCCGGGCCAGCCGGCCCATGCCCAGCGCCCCGCCGACCGCCAGGACCTGCACCAGCAGCACCGCCCCGATGAGCGTGGACTGCTCCAGCTCCAGCTCTTCCGAGCCGTAGACGGAGGCCTGGGAGATCACCGTCTGCACGCCGTCGTTGTAGATCAGGTACGCCAGCAGGAACGACAGGGTCAGCGGGTAGCGCCGCATGTCCTTGAAGGTGGCGATCAGCTGCCTCCAGCCGCTGACGGCAGGCGCCGCCCCGGGCTCCCGGACCACGGCCCGGTCCCGCAGCCGGCGCAGCGGGATCAGCGCGAAGGCGCCCCACCACAGGCCCGACGCCGCGAGGCAGATCCGCACCGCGGTCCCCTCGGAGACGCCGAAGGAGTCGTGCCCCAGGTAGAGGGCCAGGTCCGCGATCAGCATCACGGAGCCGGCGGTGTACCCGAAGGCCCAGCCGCGCGAGGACACGGTGTCCCGCTCGTCCGGGGTGGAGATCTGCGGCAAGTAGGCGTTGTAGAGCACCATCGACACGGACAGCGAGGCGTTCGCCACGACCAGCAGGAACCCGCCCAGCAGGTAGCGCTCGCCGCCTAGGAAGAACATCGCGGTCGTCGCCGCGGCCCCGGTGTACGCGGCCACCGCCAGCAGCGGCTTCTTGCGGCCGGTCCGGTCCGCGATCGCACCCGCGATCGGCATCAGCAGCACGGCCAGGATCACCGAGGCCGAGACCGAGTAGGCGAAGAAGGCCCCGGCCCGCACGGGTATCCCCAGCGGGTGCACGAAGCCCTCGGCGTCCGCGGCGGCCTTGGCCACCGAGGTGAGGTAGGGCCCGAGGAACACCGTCAGTACGCTCGCCGAGTACACCGAGACGGCGAAGTCGTAGAAGTACCAGCCGCGCTGCTCGCGCTTGCGCGAGGCCGCCGCCGAGGCCTTCTCGGCCGCGGTGGATCTGCCGTCCTCCGCCCCGGGTTCCGCTTCCTCGGTCCGGCTGCTGTTGTCCGCGCTCACTCGTCGTCCCCCCAGGTGGTCCCGTACCGCAACGGCCGCCGCGTCCGCCGCGACGGCCGGGAGCGGGTCAGGCCCAGGCGCCGCGCCGGTCCAGCACCGTGCGCAACAAGTCGATGTGGTCGGTCATGATGCCATCGACACCCAGGTCGAGGAGAGCCTCCATGCGTTCCGGTTCGTTCACGGTCCACACGTGGACCTGCAGGCCCCGCTCGTGCGCGGTCCGCACGAAGCGCCGGTCGACCACGCGGATGCCCGCCTGGGTCTCCGGTACCTGGGCCGCCACCGCGCCCACGCGCAGCGCCGCCGGGATCGCGTAGGAGCGCAGCCGCAGCCCGACCACCCCGCGCACTCCGTACGAGGTCGCCAGCCGCGGACCGGCGATCTTCTGCGCGCGGGCCACCCGGCTCTCCGAGAAGGAGCCCACGCAGACCCGGTCCCAGATCCCGGCCCGCGCGATCAGATTGACCAGCGGGTGCAACGCCGACTCCGCCTTGACGTCGATGTTCCAGCGGGCGTCCGGGAACTCCTCCAGCAGCTCCTCGAAGAGCGGCAGGGGCTCGGTGCCGCCCACCCGGGCCTCGCGGACCTGCTTCCAGGGCAGCTCGGCGATCCGGCCCCGGCCGTCGGTCACCCGGTCCAGCGTGGAGTCGTGGAAGGCGACGAGCTTGCCGTCGGCCGTGGCGTGCACATCGGTCTCGAAGTACCGGTAGCCCGCCGCGGCGGCCCGGCGGAACGCCGCGGCGGTGTTCTCCAGCCCGTCCGCGGCACCTCCCCGGTGCGCGAAGGGGATCGGAGCCGGGTGGTCCAGATACGGATGGCGAAGGCGTACGTGCGTCACGGCGGCAGTATCCCCCGTGACGGCAGGGACCGGTGGTACCCGAGGTGAACGGGATACGGCGGGCCCTGTACGGCCCTGGTGCAAGTGGACTGACTCGTGGCACGCTGTGCCCCGGACAGCAATCCAATCCAGGTCTCGGTCGAGGCCAATCGGACGAAAGTGGACCGCACGCCATGGCCGAATGGACCTCAGCGGTCGGTGCCGCACAGCTCGCCCGTCTCATCACCTCGCAGCAGGAGCGGACCGCCGTAGCCGGCGCCCGCAAGCCGCCTGCGTACCGCACCCTCGCCGACGGGATCCGGCTCCTCGTCCTTGAGGGCCGCATTCCGGTCGCCGCCCGGCTGCCCGCCGAGCGGGAACTCGCCGTCGCACTGTCGCTCAGCCGCACCACCGTTGCCGCCGCCTACGAGGCCCTGCGCGGGGAGGGCTTCCTGGAATCCCGCCGGGGCGCGGGCAGCTGGACCTCCGTCCCCGCCGGGAACCCGCTGCCCGCACGTGGCCTGGAGCCGCTGCCGCCGGAGTCCCTCGGCTCGATGATCGACCTCGGCTGCGCCGCCCTGCCCGCCCCCGAACCGTGGCTGACCAGGGCCGTCCAGGGCGCCTTGGAGGAACTGCCGCCGTACGCGCACACGCACGGGGACTACCCGGCGGGCCTGCCGGCGCTGCGCCGGATGCTCGCCGACCGCTACACCGAGCAGGGCATCCCCACCATGCCCGAGCAGATCATGGTGACCACCGGGGCGATGGGCGCCATCGACGCCATCTGCAGCCTGTTCGCCGGGCGCGGCGAGCGGATCGCCGTCGAGTCCCCCTCCTACGCCAACATCCTCCAGCTGATGCGCGCCGCCGGCGTCCGGCTCGTACCGGTGGCCATGGCCGACGGGCTGGCCGGCTGGGACATGGACGTCTGGCGCCAGGTCCTGCGGGACTCCGCCCCGCGCCTCGCCTATGTCGTCGCCGACTTCCACAACCCCACCGGAGCCCTCGCCTCTGAGGACCAGCGCCGCGCGATGGTCGAGGCCGCCCGCTCCGCGGGAACCGTCCTCGTCGCCGACGAGACCATGATCGAACTCCAGCTGGACCCGGACCTGGAGATGCCCCGCCCGGTCTGCTCCTTCGACCCGGCCGGCAGCACGGTGATCACCGTGGGCTCCGCCAGCAAGGCATTCTGGGCGGGCATGCGGATCGGCTGGGTCCGGGCGGCCCCCGAGGTCATCCGCAGCCTGGTCGCGGCGCGCGCCTACGCCGACCTGGGCACCCCGGTGCTGGAACAGCTGGCCGTGAACTGGCTGATGCGGACCGGCGGCTGGCAGGAGGCGGTGCAGATCCGCAGGCAGCAGGCCCGCGAGAACCGCGACGCACTGGTCGCGGCCGTCCGGCGGGAGCTCCCGGACTGGGAGTTCGAGGTCCCCGCGGGCGGCCTGACGCTGTGGGCCCGCGCGGGCGGACTCTCCGGCTCCCGCCTGGCCGAGGTGGGCGAGCGGGTCGGCGTACGGGTCCCCTCGGGCCCGAGGTTCGGCGTGGACGGAGCCTTCGAGGGCTACGTCCGACTGCCCTTCACCGTGGGCGGCCCGGTGGCCGAGGAGGCCGCCACCCGCCTGGCAGCGGCAGCGAGCCTGGTCGGCAAGGGCGCGGGCGACAGCGGGGCAGAACCCCCACGCACGTTCGTGGCGTAAGGCCGCGGGGCGGTGACCACAGGGCGGGGTGCCGTCGGGGCGGCCTCGGACGGGTCGGCCATCCGCGCGAGGGTGCCTGAGGGTCGGGGACAGGGCGGGGTGTCGTCCGGGACGTAGAACGTGATTTGTCGGCGCGGTATCGCCCGCGCCGACGAAACTCCGACAGGGCGCCATGAATCATGAGTCCCGGACGACACCCCGCCCTGGCACTTGCCCGCCCCGGCACCACCGGCCCGCACCACCGTCCCGCATCGGCACCGGCGGCCCGCACCGGCCCGCCCCGGCAACCACCGGCCCGCGCCGGCCCTGGCACCACCGGCCCGCACGGGCCAGCCCGCATCACCGGCCCGCGCCGGCCCGCCCAGGCACCACCGGCCCGCGCCGGCCCGCCCGCACCGCCCCCGGCGCTACGACGGTTCCGGCGCGTCGAGGACCTTGACCAGCGCCGGCCCCGCCGCCCCCGCAGGTCCCGCCGCCCCCGCCGGCGGCCCCACCGTTCCCGCCGGAGCCACGGACGCCGCCGCCCCCGCCGGCCCCTGCTGCCGCTCCGGGAGCAGTTCCAGCACCGCCTGCCGGTACCCCGGATGCGTGCCCTCGTCGTACGGGTCCGGCGTGGCCGGCACCTGGAGCCGGTGCACGGCCCCGGTCCCCAGCCGCGCGTACCCCCGCCCCGGCGGCACCTGGCTCGTGGGCGTGGTGTGCGGCGGCAGCCCCAGGACGTCGGTGATCTGCTGGATCGCGGCGGGCCCGAGCACGATCCGAGCCCGGGTGTGCTGCCACACCGCGTCGTGCAGCAGCTCCAGGTGGTCGAACTGCTCGGCAACGACCACCGTGACGTGCGCGGGCCGCCCGTGCCGCAGCGGTACCTGCAGGTGGTTCATGGGGTCGGGCCCGCCCTCGGCGACCGCGAGGTGCGCGAGCACGCTCGGCTGGTCGAGCAGGATCCACAGCGGGCGCCGGGTGTCCTCCGGTGCGGGCCGGCCGGCCTCGCGGGCCCGGTGGGTGGCGATGAGCCGCCGTTCGGTCTCCCGCGCGGCCCACTCCAGGGTGGCCACCGCGCCGACCGGCCCGCACTCCACGGCCAGGACGCCCGCTCGGCCGGTCAGGCAGGCGTACTCGCCGCTGCCGCCGCCGTCGACGATCAGCACGTCGGCGCCGTGCCGCAGGGCCTGGAGGGCGAGGGAGCGCAGCAGCGTGGAGGTGCCGCTGCCGGGCTGGCCGACGGCGAGCAGGTGGGGTTCGGTGGAGCGGGGCCCGGTGCGCCAGATGACCGGCGGGACGTCGCGCGGCTGCTCCCCCTCCAGCACGGGCAGGGTGCGCTGCACGCTTGAGGAGTCGGTGAATCCCAGCACGCTCTCGCCGGGGGAGGTGACGAACGGCTGGGCGGCGATGCCCGTCGGCAGCGCCGCCAGCACGCTCAGATCGAGCTGGTTGCCCTCCTCGTCCCAGTCGAAGAGGTACTCCCGTCCGCGCCCGGACTTGGCGTGCAGCAGTGCCTCGATCCGGGCCCGTGAGGCGGCCTCGCCGTCGGTGAAGTAGGCCGGGTAGCGGATGTGGAGCCGGGTGAGCCGGCCCGCCTCGTCGAACTCGTAGCCGCTGAAGGCCTTGTCCCACTCCCCGCCGTGGGCGAAGAGCGGGCTCGGATCCTCCGGGATGGAGAAGTAGGGCACGAGGGCTTCGTAGAGGGAGCCGAGCCGTTCGGCCTCGGCATCGCTCGGTCCGGTCTTCACCGGGGTGCGGTCGCGTCCCCGCCAGGCCGCCGCCGCCATGAGGGTGACCAGGGCGAGGAGCGGGCCGTAGGGGACGAGCGCGACCACGAGGACGCAGGCTGCGCCCAGGAGCAGGGCGGGACCGCGCTTGTCCTTGGGCGTCTCGGACCATCTGCGCCGCCCGGCCGCGGCCAGGATGCGCAGGCCGCGTCCGATGACGAGGAGCGGATGGAGGACGTCCGTGGCACTGTCGGCGGCCGTGCGAGCCAAGTCGCGGCCCCGGGCCAGCGACGCGGTGCCGCTGCTGAGAATGCGGGGGAGTGGGCGCCGGGCCACGGGCGTCTCCTGGATCTGTGGTGAGCGTTGTTCCGGGTGGGGCTGGTGTTCCTGCTCGGCGGCGGCTAGAGCTTGATCCCGCCGAGCAGGCTGGCAAGGCTCGCGGTGCTCGCCGTGATGCTCGGGGCGATGGCGGAGCCGGCGAGGAAGAAGCCGAAGAGCGAGCAGACGAACGCGTGCGACAGCTTCATCCCGTCCTTCTTGAAGAACAGGAAGCAGATGATGCCGAGCAGGACCACGCCTGAGATGGACAGGACCATGAGAGGTTCTCCTGGTTGGTGGGGACAGTCACCATCAGTTGTTCCAGGCTCACAGGAAGTATCAATGCGACAAAAGGTGCAAATGGGTGAATCCAGTGGTTTTTCACTTGACCGGCTCAGTCCGGCTGGCGCGGCCGCCGCACACGGGTCCCGGGTGGTCCCTGCCTCGGCCCGGCCCGGACATGCCCAGGCCAGGGCGCTACTCTGGCGGTTCACCCGTACGGACGCGGCGCCGTGCGCACCCCTGCCCCGCACGGCCTGGGGAAGCTTCATGCCAGCAGCGAGTGGAAGGCGGTACGCACGATGAGCGAGCACCCCGAGGGCACCTCCCCGGAAGGCCCCGACGAGGACGTCATCGAACTGGCGACCAAGATCTTCGACCTCGCCCGCCAGGGTGAGAGCGCGCAGCTCGCCGCGTACCTCGACGCCGGGGTCCCGGCGAACCTCACCAACGACCGCGGCGACACCCTCGTCATGCTCGCGGCCTACCACGGCCACGCCGACACCGTCACGGCCCTGCTGGCCCGCGGCGCCGAGGCCGACCGCGCCAACGACCGCGGCCAGACCCCGCTCGCCGGCGCGGTCTTCAAGGGGGAGGAGGCGGTGATCCGCGCGCTGCTCGCCGGAGGGGCCGACCCGAACGCCGGAACCCCCTCCGCCGTGGACACGGCGCGCATGTTCGCCAAGGCCGACCTGCTGGAACTCTTCGGAGCCAAGTAGTCCGCTTTTTGCCGGGCCAGGACCGGTACAGACCTCACAGGTTGGTCACGGCGGCCGTAAATGTGGTCGCGGCGCACAAACCGGCTGGGCCATCATGGCGTCGGATTCGATTCGCGAGCACGGGGGACGGGCAGACGGCCAGGACACCAAGGGTGTCCCGGCCCGGTCCGGCCAACCCTGGTCACGAACCACCGACGAGAGTGAGAAGGCAATGGTCTACATCGAGCGGAACAAGACGGCGGACGTCCTCACATGCTGTTACGCGGCCCTGTGAATCCCGATTCCCGGTTGCGTCCCCAGCTTGATTTGAGGCCACTCCCATGTTCGAACCAGTCATAGCGCCGAGCGGTACCCTGCTCGGCCTCCTCCAGCGGGGCCGTGGCGACGGCACGCTGCACGCACTCGCGGCGCCCAGGGCGGAGGCCCTCGCGGCCCTCAACCAGTGCGTGCTCCGCGATCCGCGCCAGGACTGGCAGGTCGAGAACCGCTCGCTGTACTACGCCAGGCTCTACCTCGACCTCGACGGCCCCCTCGGCGAGATCGAGAGCCACCTCTTCAGCGCCGACGACCTCGTCGACGACACGGACCACCGCACGGGCCTCGCCCTGTCCGTCCTGGGCCACCTGGCCTCGTACGGCCGCGACGACGCGCTCATGCTGCTGCGCCGCTACGCCGCCTCCGGGGCGAACTGGGCCTGGGCCCTCGACGAGCTCGCCCTGCGCGACGACGACGAGGGACTGCGGTCACTGGCGGCACCCGTCCTCGCCCGCTTCCCCGCCACCGCGGAGGGCGAGGCGCGGCTGGCCGCCGCCGTCCGCGACGCCTACGAGCCCCGGCCGTGGTGCCTGTGGGAGGAGTCGCCGCTGTACGGGGAGCGCCTGAGCGCCGCCCGCCGGCAGGGCTCCTTCGACCGCTGGCAGCGCCAGCTGACGCCGAGCGGGCCCCGGCCCGGCTGGGGCGTCCAGGCCGTCTTCGACTGGGCCGCCGACGGCCTGCGCCGCGGCACCCCCCTGCACGTGCCCGCCGCCCGCTGCCTCGCTGCCGTGGCCCAGCCCGAGGACCGCTCCGCCATCCTCGCGGCCGCCGCCGGCGCCGACGGCGAGGCCGCCCGGGCCACCGCCCTGCACCACCTGGTTCTCGCGGAGCCGGGCAACCCGGCCGTGCTGGACCTCATCGAAGCCGCCGCCGACGAGCCCGCCGTGGCCGCGTACGAGCGCATGTGCGGCCCCGAGGCCGTCGAACGGGCCCGGCGCTGGGTCCACCGGCCCGACGCCCTCGGCGAGGCCGCCGCGGCCACCCTGGCCGCCCGAGGCGGAACCGAGGACGCACCCCTGGTCCTGAGCGCGCTGCGCTCCACCGTGCGCGGCTCGGGCCCCGACACCGGGCGCCTGTTCGCCCTCGTGGACGGAGCGGGCCGCCTCGCCATCGGCTGCGCGGCCCCCGTGCTGCGCCACATCTACCGCGAGACCTCCTCGTCCCACCTGCGCGGCCGGGCCGCGCGCGCCCTCGCCAGCACGGACCCCTCCTTCGCGGCGGGCTTCGCGGTCGAGTGCCTGTGGGACTGCGAGGAGACCACCCGTGAGGTGGCGGCCCGCCATGCCGAGACAGCCGACGCCCGCGTGGCGCCCCGCCTGCGCCGCCTGGCCGCCGATCCGGCGGAAGAGGAAGACGTCCAGTCGGCCGTCCGCAGCCGCATCGCGCCGGAGTCGGCCGTGTAGGACACGGCGAGAGGCGGACCCCGCGCCCACACGCGTCCGCCCCGGCCCCGAGGGGCCGGGGCGCAGAGGCCGGTCCTGCCGCGACTACCGCGGTGACGGGCCGGCCGGCCGTGCGGGATCGCCCAGCGAGAAGTCGATCTGGCAGGGCGTGACCTTCGAGGTCTCCTGCACGCCGTACCCGACGTACGGGCTCGACGTCCCCGCCGGCTTGGAGAACACGAGCGTGTACCCCGGCGGGACGGTCCTGGAGTTGATCCTCAGGGTGCCGCTCCCGACGCCCAGCCTGGCTTCGGGGTCGGCCTGCGGACCGCGGTAGCCGCCCCCCACGTGCGGGCACTCCGCCGCCGGCTTCATCTCGGTCACCGCGACGCTGACCCCCTGAACCTGGAGCCTTCGCACCAGCTCGGGCAGTTCGCCGGGCTTGGGCACGGCGACCTCGATCGTGGTGCCGGCGTCCTTCGCGGGGGCGCCGGAGGCAGATGCCAGCAGTTCCTCCAGGCCTTCGGTGTAGTCGATGCGGCAGGACGCGACCTTGGAGTCCTCGATCACGCCGAAGCTGACCCCACCCGCACCCAGGGGGTGGTACTCCGCCCAGGCGAACGTCAGCGCGTACCCCGGGGGGACCGTCTTCGCGTTGACCTTCAGGTCGAAGCCGTCACCGCCGGCCTGCATGATCTCCGCCTCGGGGTCTGCCTGCGGACCGCGGTAGCCGCCGCCGGGCTCGGAGCACTGGGAGGGCGGCCGCATCGGGATCAGCACCGCGGGAACCCCCAGCGCCTTCAGCCGGTCGACCAGGGCCGGGATCTCGTCGTGCGCGGGCAGCCTGAACCGCAGCGACCCGTCCGGATCCTTCCTGATCTCGGGTACGCCGGTGGCCGACGGGCTCGGCGAGCCGGTGGGACCGTCCGTGGGCAGCGAGCCGTTGCGGGTGCTGCCGGGCAGCGCCATGACGGCGACCACGGAGGCGGTGGTGACCCCCACCGCGAGGGGGATGCCGTAGCGCCGGGCGAAGGACCGCGTGGGAGGCGCGGGCGCCGCCTGCGGAAGGCGGGCCAGCAGCGCCGCCTTGAGCCGGTCCTCGAAACCGCTGGGCCTGGCGTTCATCGGGTTGCCTCCAACCGGCGTTCGCCGGGAACGGGGTCCAGCGCGCGCCGGGCGCGATGCAGGCGGACGCGGATCGTCGCCTGGGTGACGCCGAGGGCCTGCGCCGCCTCGGCGGGGGTCAGCTGGTCGATGACGACCAGGTCGAGGGCGGCGCGCAGCGGCTCGGACAGGGCGGCGTGGCGCTCGGCCAGATCCCTGAAGGCCCGCTGGGCGTCGATGCGTTCCTCCAACGCGGCGACGTCCTCGGCGTCGAGGAGCCGGCGGCCGCTGAGCCGCGCCAGCGCGCCGCTCTCACGGGCCCGCCCGCGCGCATGACCCGCGAGGACGTTCCGGGCGATTCCGAACAGCCAGGCGACCGGGGCTCCCCTGTGGCCCCGGTACGTGCCGGCCGAACCCATCGCCGCGAGGAAGATGTCCGCCGTCAGGTCGGCCGCCAGGTGCGGATCCGCGACCCGGCGGGTGACGAAGCCGAGCACGGCATCGATGTGGTCCTCGTAGAACGTCCCGAATCCCTCGGCCGTGGTGAGATCCGGCGGGCCGGTCTCGTGTCGTGGGCTGTGCACCCGGTTCCTCCCCTGTGCAGGGAACCCCGTCGGCCCCCTCACCCCGTACTTGGCCGCAGCCCCCGAAAGCGTTTCATCGGGCGGGCACGAACGTGACCGGGGTTCCCGGCCGGGCCTGCGCCGCCGCGTCGAGCGCCCGGCCCGGGGGGACCACGCCGACCACCGGGTAGCCACCGGTCACCGGATGGTCGGCCAGGAACACCACCGGCAGGCCGTCCGGCGGCACCTGCACCGCGCCCAGCACCATGCCCTCGCTCGGCAGCTCCCCGGCCCGGCTGCGGACCAGCGGCGCTCCCGCCTCCGTGCGCAGGCCGATGCGGTTGGACATCGCCGACACCCGGAACGCCGAACGCCACAACCCGGCGAGCGAGTCAGGCGTGAACCAGTCGGCCCGCGGCCCGAGCCGCAGGGGGAGCAGCAGCTCCGCAGGCGCCCCGGGCAGGCCGCAGGTGTCCACCGCCGGGGACGGCCCGGGCCCGGCGGGGCCCACCGGCAGCGTCATCCCCGCCGACAGGACCGGTGGCCCCAGGCCGGACAGCAGGTCCGTGGAGCGACTGCCGAGGACCGGCGGGAGGCCCACGCCTCCGCGCACGGCGACGTAGCTGCGCAGCCCCGACTCCGCCGGGCCCACCTCCAGCTCCGCTCCGGCCGGCAGCCGGACCGCGGCTCCCCAGGCCACCGGACGCCCTGACGCACGTACGGAACAGGGTGCGCCGGTGACCGCCACGGTCACCGGAGCGAGGGCCCGCAGCCCCACCCCGTCCAGGGTCGTCTCCAGTGCCGCAGCGTCCGGCGGGTTGCCGAGCAACCGGTTCGCCAGCGCGTACGCCGCCGTGTCCAGCGCCCCCGACCGGGGGACCCCGAGGTGCGCGTACCCGGGGCGGCCCCGGTCCTGGACCGTCGTCAGCGCCCCCGGCCGCACCACCAGCAGTTCAGTCACGGCCGGCCTCCGTGAACCGCACCCGGACTCCCGGAGCGAACAGCGCCGCCGGTTCCCGCTCCGGGTCCCACAGCACCGCGTCGGTGGAGCCGATCAGCTGCCAGCCGCCGGGGGAGGAGCGCGGGTAGACCCCCGCGTACTCGCCCGCCAGTGCCAGAGAGCCCGCGGGAACGGCCGTGCGCGGCGAGTCCCGGCGCGGAACGTGGAGACGCTCCGGCAGGCCCGTCAGGTAGCCGAAACCCGGCGCGAACCCGCAGAAGGCCACCCGGAACGGGGTGGCGCCGACGATGCCCGGCACCTCCCCGGGGTCCACCCCCCACAGCCGGGCCACCTCCGCCAGATCCGGCCCGTCGTACCGCACCGCGACGGTGACCTGCGGCCCCTCGGCGGCCGCGAGCGGCGGTACCTCCCAGCAGGCGATCCGGGCCCCGAGCGCGGCCGGATCCCGTACGCCGTCGAGCAGTACGGTCCGCGCCGCGGGCACCAGGTCCCGTACGGGGCCCAGCGCGCCCGCGTCCCGGCGGCGCAGCAGCTCGGCGTGGAGCGCGGCGACCTCGTCCGCCGAGTCCAGCTCGATCAGCAGCGCCTGCGAGCCCACCACCAGCGTCCTCACGTGAAGGCCTCCACCCGCACCCCGGCGGCGCCCAGCGCCTCCCTGACGCGCAGGGCGAGCCCGGCCGCCCCGGGGGTGTCCCCGTGCAGGCAGAGCGAGCGCGCGGCCACGGGGACGGCGGAGCCGTCGGCGGCCGTCACCGTCCCGTCGGCCGCCATCCCGACGGCCCGCGCCACCACCGCGTCCGGGTGGTTCACGACCGATCCCGGCTCGCCGCGCGGCACCAGGGTCCCGGCGGGGGTGTAGGCGCGGTCGGCGAACGCCTCCGGTACGGGAGCGAGCCCCGCCTCCTCGGCGGCGGCGAGCAGGAGCGAGCCGGGCAGCCCCAGCACGGGCAGGCCGCCGGTCGCCCCGGCGCCGGCCGCCAGCCGGACACCCGCGACGACGGCGGCGGCCTGGCCGGCGTCGTGCACGGTCCGGTTGTAGAGCGCGCCGTGCGGTTTCACGTAGGACACCCGGGAGCCGGCCGCCCGCGCGAAGACCTCCAACGCGCCGATCTGGTAGGCCACCTCGTCGGCGAGCTCGCCGGGCGGCACGTCCATGGAGCGCCGGCCGAAGCCGGCCAGGTCGCGGTAGGAGACCTGCGCGCCGATCCGTACGCCCCGCTCGGCGGCCAGTTCGCAGACCCGGCGCATGATGGACGGGTCCCCGGCGTGGAAGCCGCAGGCGACGTTGGCGCTCGTGACGACGCGGAGCAGGGCCTCGTCGTCGGTGAGCGTCCAGCGCCCGAACCCCTCGCCGAGATCGGCGTTGAGGTCGATCACCGGAGTGGATGCGATCATGGAAGCCATGCGCCGAGCGTAGAGCAGGCGGCCCGACCGGATGCCGAAGCGGCTGCCGAAGCGGCCGCCGATGCGGATGCCGGCGCGAAGGCCGGACGATCCGGCCGAACCATGCCGTTTGGGATGTTGTCCGTGGCAGCGCCTAGTCTTTGTCCGTGACTCTCCCAGCCCCGGCGAAGACCCTTCCGTCCCCGGCGCCGGGCCCGGCCGCCGACGAGGGCCTGGCCCGGCGGCTGCGTGCCCTCGCCTGCACCGCCCCCCTGCACGACCTCGACGTACGCAAGGCCAATCTGGCGGGCGAGTACGGGATCTACGCGATGGCGGAGGTCGCGCTCGCCGCGATCGACCTGGTCACGCTCAACATGGACTTCGACACGGGCGCCGACCACGAGCAGATAGTGGCCAGACTGCTGCCGCGCGTCGCGGCCCAGGCCCCCTCCCGCCCGGCGGTCGAGCACGAGCGGGTGGCCCGCTGGGTGCTGGAGAACCTGATCAACGTCGGCAGCGTGGACCGCGGCTTCCGCGCGATCTACGGCACGTTCGGCCCGGACGGCGTCTACGTCCGCCGGGACTACGACTTCAAGCTGGTCGAAGAGGTCCCCTACGGCGGCGCGGTCTACCTGCGCACCACCGACGAGGCCGTCAACGTCCTGGTCGGAGCCCTCGACACCGACGTCACCAGCGCCCAGATCGCCGCAGAGGTCAAGCTGGAGGTGCTGATCAGCCGCGGGCGGCTGGCGGACGCCCAGCTGGCCGCCGAGCAGGCCCGCTACCGGACCGTGCAGTACGCGGAGACCCTGCGCCGCACCCTGGAGGCGACCCGGCGCAACGTCCGGGCGGTGGACTGGCTCCAGGCCGTCCCCGACATGATCGCCGAGGCCCTCGACCACGTCGCCGACCGCTACCGCCACGAGAACGCGATCCTGACCAACATCCGCAAGGCGCGCGACGAGGCCGAGGAACCGGAGAACAAGCGCCGCGCCGCCGAGCTCGTCGACATCGTCAAGGACTGCATCCGCCGCCACACCCAGCTGCAGTCCCGGCTGCTGGACGCGGGCCCGCTGTTCCGTGCCGAACAGGACCGCCAGGCCTTCGCCGCCCCCGCGCCGCGCACCGGCATCGACCTGTACGGCCAGCTCGTCGCCCCGGTCCTGCCGCTGCCCGTGGAGCAGGCGCGCCGGGTCACCGACGCCTTCTTCGCCGCGGGCACGGGGCTGCGCACGCCCGTCTCCGTGCGGGTGGCCGACCTCGTCGAGATCCTGCTCACCCCGCCGGTGGAGCGCGAGCACCTCGGCGCGGAGATGCCGGAGCCGGACCTGATCGCCACCCCGGACGACAGCCGCTTCACCGAGGAGCAGCTCGCCGCCGCGATGGGCCTCCTGGACCTGCCGCACGACGCCCCGCGCCGGCTGTCCGGGCTGCTCGCGGAGGCCCGCCGCAGCGACGCCGACCTGCCGTACCTGGTGGCGCTGCTGGCCGTGCACGCCGCGAGCCCGGCCGTGGGCACCGCGTACCGCCAGGGTGAGGAGCGACTGCTCTTCGCCGTGGACGACGGCACGCAGCTCGACGACCCCGAGTTCGGTGGCGCCGACCTCATCGTCGGCACCGCCCTCCTCGACGCCGCCGGCATGGCCGCCGACCGCGCGGAGGCCTCGTGACCACCGCTGCGAATCCAGCCCCGCCGGCGTACGAGGCGCGGGTCCGGGCGGAGCCCGGTGCCCGGCGCAGCCGGGTTGCCTCGGGTGCCGCCCGCGTAGCCGCCACCACCCGTGCCGTCCGCACCCCCCTACCGTCCGCACCCCCCCCGTACCGCCGAGGAGACGCACCCGTGAGCGACCACCACGCCGAGCACCCCGCGTGGAGCGAGTCCGACATGCCGTCGGCTCCTGTCGCGCCCGCCACCGGGGGCGTGACCCCGGCGGACGCCGCGGACGCGGCCCGGCTCGTGGCCTTCGGGCTCCAGCCCAAGCTGGCGCCCGCCCGCGACGCCGAGTACGCCGAACTGCTGCGCCGCTACCGCGAGGAGCCCGCCTTCGGCCGCCTCGCCGACGCCGTCGCGACCGGCCTCGGCCTCGTCGTCCTGGAGGTGTCCCCGCGCGCCGGCATGGCCGTGGCCGCCGACGAGGACTCCGTCTTCGCCGTCCGGATGGGCGACTACGCCCGCCGTACCGCCGCGGACTCCGCCGACCGGTTCCTGCACGGCCTCGCCCATCTCGCCGTCGCCGCCCTCGCCTTCCCGCGCCCCGAGGACCTCGCCGACGACGGCTACATCGGCCGTGTCACCGTCAACGGCGTGGACGCCTTCGTCCGGCAGACCTGCCGCCGCCTGGAGGAGCGCGCCGAGGAACTCGGCGAGAACACCGACCCGGCGTCCGACGCCCCCGGCCTGGAGGCCGCCTGGCGGGTCTACGCCCGCCGCAGCGCGACCGGCGCCACCAAGGACGCCCGCCGCCTCGCCGGTTCCACCACCGGCATCGTCGGCAAGGCCGCCGCCTTCCTCACCGACTCCGGTTTCCTCCAGCGCACCGGCGACGAGGCCGGCGGCACCTACCGCACCACCCCCCGCTACCAGCTCCAGGTCCGCGACATGGCGGGCAGCTCAGCCATGGCCGAGCTCCTGGAACTCGGCGTGGTCCCCGTCAGCGACGGCTCCGCCACCCTCCTGCCGCCGCCCGAGGGCGACGACCTGGAGCTGGCCGCCGACGCCGGGCTGCCCTTCCACGCCTGAGTCCTGAACCCCGTAGACCCCGCCTCACCCAGACACCACGAGAGTCCGCCGCCATGTACGAGCTGTCCCGGATCCGCCTCTACTCCATCGGGCCCGCCGGCGCGCGCTACGCCGACACCGTGCTCGACCTGCGCGGAGTCGGCGAGCCGGTGCCCCACCCGGCGCCGGCCCAGGCGGAGTTCTTCGAGGACGAGCCGACCGGACCACCGCGCCGCCCCGCGCCCGCCGGCGTGCTCTTCCTGGAGAACGGCGGAGGCAAGTCCGTCCTCCTCAAGCTGATCTTCTCGGTGATGCTCCCCGGCCACCGCAACACCCTCGGCGGCGCCAGCTCCGGCGTCCTGCGCAAGTTCCTGCTGGCCGACGACTGCGGCCACGTGGCCCTGGAGTGGCAGCACACCCAGACCGGCGAGTGCGTGGTCGTCGGCAAGGTCAGCGAATGGCGCGGCCGCCAGGTCTCCAACGACCCCCGCAAGTTCGCCGAGGCCTGGTACTCCTTCCGCCCCGGCCCCGGCCTGAGCCTCGACAGCCTGCCCGTCGCCGAGTCAATTGCCGTGCGACCGCCCGTCGAAGGCGCCTCCGGCGCCCAGGGCCGCCGCCGCACCATGAAGGGCTTCCGCGACGCGCTCACCGACGCCGGCAAGGCCTATCCGCACCTCGAGGTCTACTTCGAGGAGATCCACGACCGCTGGAACGAGCACCTCACCGAGCTGGGCCTCGACCCCGAACTCTTCCGCTACCAGCGTGAGATGAACGCCGACGAGGGCGAGGCGGCCGGTCTCTTTGCGGTCAAGAAGGACTCCGACTTCACCGACCTGCTGCTGCGCGCCGTCACCGACACCCGCGACACGGACGGCCTCGCCGACCTCGTCCACGGCTTCGGCAACAAGCTCGGCCGCCGCGCCGAGCTCATGGCCGAACGCGACTTCACCGCCGGCTCGGTGGACCTCCTCACCAAGATCGTCGAAGCCGCCGCGGCCCGCTCCCGGCTGCGCGACGTCCACGCGGGCGCCGAACGCCGCACGCGCACCCTCGCCCGCAGGCTGTCCGCCCGCGCCGCAGAGGAACGCGGCCGGGCCGCCGACCTCGCCCAGCGCGTGACCGCCGCCGCCCACGACGTCACCGCCGCCGAGTCCGCCCGCACCCGCAGCGCGGCCGTCTCCGCCGAACTCGCCTACCGGCACGCCTCCCTGGCCCTGACCGTCGCCGACAAGGCAGCCGCCGCCCAGCGCCGCGAACTCCTCGAAGCCCGCACCCTGCACTCCGCCTGGCAGGCCGCCGAGACCGTGCTGCGCCACCGGGCCGCCGCCGACCGCTCCGCCCGCGTCGCCGCAGCGATCCTGGAGGCCGAGCGCGACGCCGCCCCGGCCCTGGCCGCCCGCGCCACCGCCGCGGGCCGACTCGTACGGGCCCTGCACACCGCCGCCGAGGAGGGTGAGCGGCTCGCCAACGAGGAGGAGGAGCGTTCCGCGGCCCTCCAGGCCACCGGAGAAGACTCCCACCGCGACGCCACCGCCGCGGCCACGGCCGCCCAGCGGGCCCGCAGCGAGGCCGAGCACCTCAGGGCCAGGCTCAGCGAGGTCCAGCAGGAGACCGCCGAGGCCGTCCGTGCCGGCTGGCTCGACGACTCCGCCCCCGACGCCGACCCGGCCCGCGCCGCCCTCGCCGCCGCGGACGCCGAGAAGGCCGCCGTGGCCGCCTGGGACGAGTCCCGCGAGGCCGCCCGTGCCGCCACCGAAGCCGCCCGTGAGGCCGCCGCCGCGGAATCCCGGGCCGAGCTGACCGCCGCCCGCGCCGCGGACGCCGCCGAGGCCGCCGAAGCCGCCCACGACGCCGAGTACCGAGCCGCCGCCTCGCTCGCCGCGTCCCCGCGCCTCGCCGAACTCCTCGGACTGCCCTCGGCGGTGGACCCCGCCGACGTATCCGTCCCCTCGCCCCGCACGGGCGACGGCTCCACCGGCGCGTCCGCCGGGGGCCCGGCAGCCGCCGGCGGCCCGCACGGCGCAGCGCAGGGCACCGCCCGCGGCGCGGTGGCCACCGCCGTCGGACTGCTCACCGCCGAGGACCTCGACCGGAGCGCCGACGACCTGCGCGAACTGCTCGCCGACGGCGTCGCCTCGGCCGAGCGCCAGCTGTTCGAGCTGCGCACCGCGGCCGCAGACGACTCCCGCATCCTCGGCGCACTCGGCGACGGCGGCCTGCTCCCGCCCGGCCCGGACGTCCTCGCCACCGTCGAGTACCTCGGCGAACACGGCATCCCCGCGCTCCCCGGCTGGCGCTACCTCGCCCAGGCCGTGGACCCCGCCGACCACGCCGCCGTCCTCGCCGCCCGCCCCGAGCTCGTCGACGGCGTCGTCATCACCGACCCCGACACCCACAGCCGGGCCCGCGAGGTCCTCTCCGGCGCCGCCCTGCTGCCCCGCTCCACCGTCGCCGTGGGCACGGCCGCAGCCCTGCTCGCGCCCGTCCCCCCGGCGGGCCCCGACGGCGAGGACACCGCCGTCTTCCTCGTGCCGCCGAACCCGGCCATGCACGACGAGCACGCCGCCGACGAGGAGCGCCAGGCGCTGCGCACCCGCGCCGCCGCCCGCGACACCGAGATCCGCGACCTCGCCGCCCGCCTCGCCGGCGACCGTGAGCTCTCCGCCCGGCTCGCCTCCTGGCG
The DNA here is from genome assembly GCF_055559995.1 of Streptomyces sp. NPDC023541. Lineage (NCBI taxonomy): Bacteria > Bacillati > Actinomycetota > Actinomycetes > Kitasatosporales > Streptomycetaceae > Streptomyces > Streptomyces sp. NPDC023541. The sequence continues at coordinate 34,243 of NZ_JBVHJO010000024.1, read as the reverse complement.
CACCGGCTGCCCGCCCGGCCGCCTCACCGAGCTCGCCGAGGCGGCCGCCGCCGCCCGGATGTTCGCCCAGGAGACCGACGCCGAGCTCGCGGAGGCCCGTACCGCACGCGCCGAGGCCGACGAGGCCGCCGCCGACGCGGCCCGGGTCCGCGAGGAGCGCCAGGACACCGCCCAGCGCGCCCGCCGCGCCGCCGACGCCCTCGCGGGCCTCGCCTTCCGCCTGCGCGAGCGCGCCGGCTGGCAGGCCCGCCTCCGGGAACTCGCCGACGAGGCCGCCGAGTCCGAGGCCCGCGCCGAGGTCTGCCTCGATCGGGCCCGCGCCGCCGACGAGGACCGCCGCGCAGCCCAGCGCGCCGCCGACGACGCCCGCCGCACCGCCCGGGCGCTGCGCGCCGAACGCGCGGAGATCGCCGGCGCCCCCGACCAGCTGCCCGACGGCGACGACGGCCCGCGCGTGCCTCTCCCCGACCTCCGCGAGGCCTACCGCGCCGCCTCCCAGCTCTACGAGAAGGTCGGCGTCGGCGCCGACCTGCGCGCCGAACAGGCCCGCGCCGAGAGCGACGAGAGCGCCGCTCTCGCCGAACTCGACCGCCTCACCAACAAGGTGCGCACCCGCGCCGCCCAGCTCCTGGAGGGCACCGACGGCGCCGACGGCCCGTCCCGCCAGGCCGCGGCCGCCCGCGCCGAGTCCCTCGTACAGATGCTGGAGACCCGGGCGTCGGCCGCCAGCGAGCAGCTCGGCCGGCTGCGCGGCGAGGCCGAACGGCACGCCCCCGCCGAGGGCGAGGCGCACACCGACCTGCCCGAGGAGCTGATCCCCGGGGACGTCGAGCACGCACAGGCCCTGCTGCGCACGGCCACCGCCCAGCTCGCCGCCCACACCGCGGCCGTGGAGGGCGCCCGCGCCGCCCACGCGGACCTGCTGCGCGCCCACCGCACCGCCGAGGACGGCGCAGGCGGCTTCGACGAGACCGCGGCGCTCCTGAGGGACCTGCTGCGCGACCACACCCACCAGGACGACGAGCAGGAGCCGGTGGCGCACCACGGCACGCTGGAGGAGGCCCGCCAGTCGGCCGCCGAGGCCCGCCGCTCCCTGCGCGGCTGCTCCGCCGACCTGTCGGCCGCGGAGTCCGCGGTGCGCGAGGCGAGCGACGTCCTGGTCCGGCACGCCAACGCCACCCGCTACGAGCAGGTACGCACCCCCGCGCGCCAGCAGATCCGCGAACTGCCCGCCTCGGCCCTGCCCGAGCACGCTGCGGCCTGGGCTGCGGCCTTCGCCCCCCGGCTGCGCGTCCTCACCGACGAGCTGGCGCAACTGGAGCGCAACCGCGACAGCATCGTCGACCGGCTGCGCGGCCTGGTCGAATCCGCCCTGGCCACGCTCCGTTCCGCGCAGCGCCTCTCGCAACTGCCCGAAGGGCTCGGCGAATGGTCCGGGCAGGAGTTCCTGCGGATCCGCTTCGAGGAGCCCGACCAGGCGACCCTCACGGAGCGCCTCGGCGAGGTCATCGACGACGCCACGCGCACCGCGGTGAAGAAGAACAGCGGCGCCTCCTTCGGCGAGGGCCGCCGCGACGGCATGTCCCTGCTGCTGCGCGGCGTCCAGGCGGCCCTGGAGCCCAAGGGCATCTCCGTGGAGATCCTCAAGCCGGACGCGGTGCTGCGCGCCGAACGGGTGCCGGTGGGCCAGATGGGCGACGTGTTCTCCGGCGGACAGCTGCTGACCGCGGCGATCGCGCTGTACTGCACGATGGCGGCGCTGCGCAGCAACGACCGGGGCCGCGACAAGCACCGGCACGCGGGCACGCTGTTCCTCGACAACCCGATCGGCCGCGCGAACGCCACCTACCTGCTGGAGCTCCAGCGGGCCGTGTCCGACGCGCTCGGCGTCCAACTGCTGTACACGACCGGACTCTTCGACACGACCGCCCTCGCCGAGTTCCCGCTGGTGATCCGCCTGCGCAACGACGCGGACCTGCGGGCGGGCCTGAAGTACATCAGCGTCGAGGAGCACCTGCGCCCGGGCCTGCCGCAGCAGTCGCCCGAGGGGGAGGCCATCCACGGCGAGATCACCGCCACCCGGATGTTCCGCCGCAGCGCCGCGCCGACCGCCTGACGGGCCGCGGGCGGCGCCCCCCTGCGCCGTTTCGGCGCAGGGGGGCCACCGGCCCGCACGGCGTGCCCCGTCGGGACGCTCAGCGGCGGCCGAACCCCGCGAGCGGCCCGTCCTCGCGGGCTATTCGGACCGGCCCGGCGAGCTTGTGCGCCGCCCGCGCGGCCCGGGCCGCCCGGCGGGCCTCGCGGCGGCGCAACCGCGCCGTGCTGCTCGGCTCCGAGACGACCCCGTAGCGCTGGTTCCACGTCTGCCGGGTGATCCACACGTCCAGCACGGCCCAGGTGGCCAAGACGGTCGCGGCGACCGAGCCGAGCACCATCGGGAAGGCCATCCAGGAGCCCGTCAGGCTCAGGAAGAACGTGATCGTCGCCTGGGTCAGCGTCACGGCCACGACCAGCACCGACCGCACCGCCGAAGCCCGCACCGGGTCCGGCATCCGACGCCGGCGCGCCGGCTCCTCCACCCACAGGCCGCGCCGCGCCGCACCGGCGCCGCCGCCCTCGTCACTGCTCATGGTCCGCTCACTCCCCACGCGGTCCGCCATGCCTACCCCACACGTCTACCCCGACATGTCCCTCGTACAGACAGACGTCCGGCGGTCCCTGGAGATTCCCGAATGCCGGATGCTTCCAAGGGCCTCGAAGATCGCGGAACGAATAATTCCAGCCATCCATCAGCCTGCGCGATTTGACGCCTCACCAAGTGTCATCTGCCACATATCGGGCTGCACTTGACCGGAAGTGTCGGACAACTGGCGATCTTCCTCAGGGGGTCAGGCCGAAAACGTCCGGACACGCCTTCGAACCTACTCCCCAGCAGTAGTAGGCTCACGCCGTTTAAATGACGGAACACCGACCCCCGGCAACGGGGTTGACCTGGGGGAGGCTGGGGAGGCCATGCGCTTTCGCGGGAAGTCCATCCGCCGGAAGATCGTGGCGTTGCTCCTTGTGCCGCTCGTCTCCCTGACCGCCCTCTGGGGCTTCGCCACAGTCATCACGGGCCGCCAGGCCCTCCAGCTCTTCGACGTGGCCTACGTCATCGACAAGGTCGGCTACCCCGTCGAGGACGTCGCCCGCGTCATCCAGAAGGAGCGGCGCCAGACCCTCGTCGTCCTCGGAGACCCCCGGGCCGCCACCGCCACCGCCGAACTCGCCAAGCGCCGCGCCGAGACCGACCAGGCCGTCGAGAAGATCAGCGTGAGCGCCCGCGACCCCAAGGTCGTCGACGAGCTCAGCCCGCAGAGCGCCCAGCGCCTGCGCTCGATCGTCTCCGCCTTCCACGGCATCGGCTCCATGCGCCGCTCCGTCGACCAGAACGCCCTCGACCCCGGTCAGGCCCTGGAGCTCTACAACCGGCTCGTCGACCCCTGCTACGACTTCCTCATGAACCTCCACGGCCTCGACAACGTCGAGGTCGACAAGGAGGGCCGCGCGCTCGTCGGCATCAGCCGCGCCCGCGAGCTGCTCTCCCGCGAGGACGCCGTGATCGCCTCCGCCCTCGCCGCGCGCAACATCAGCGCCGGCGACGTCCGCCGCGTCTCCGACTTCGCCGCCAACCGCTCCCTGCTCTACGAGTTCAACCTCGTGACCCTCCCCGCCGACGACCGGGAGCGCTTCGAGCAGTTCTGGAAGGACCCCCAGACCCAGCCGCTGCGCGACGCCGAGGAACGCTTCATCTCCGGCGGCGCTGTCAACAAGCCGCGCAACCTCACCGCCGCCCAGTGGGACGAGGCCTCCGCCAAGGTCCTCGACGACCTCGCGGACATGAACACCGACGCCGGCGACCGCTACCAGCGGCGCATCGAGCCCGTGGCCACGGACGTCATGATCCAGGCCGCCGCCGCCGGCTTCCTCGGCTTCCTCGCCCTCATCGTGTCCCTCGTCCTGTCCGTGCGCATCGGCCGCGACCTGGTCCGCGACCTCTCCCGGCTGCGCAAGGAGGCCCATGAGGCCTCCGGCGTCCGCCTCCCGAGCGTCATGCGGCGCCTGGCCGCCGGCGAACACGTCGACGTCGAGACCGAGGCGCCCCACCTCGAATACGAGAAGGACGAGGTCGGCCAGGTCGGCCAGGCCCTCAACACCCTCCAGCGGGCCGCCGTCGAGGCCGCCGTCAAGCAGGCGGACCTGCGCCGCGGCGTCTCCGAGGTCTTCGTCAACCTGGCCCGCCGCAACCAGGTGCTGCTGCACCGCCAGCTGACTCTCCTCGACACCATGGAGCGCCGCACCGAGGACACCGAGGAGCTCGCCGACCTCTTCCGCCTCGACCACATGACCACCCGCATGCGCCGCCACGCCGAGGGCCTGGTGATCCTCTCCGGAGCCGCCCCCTCCCGCCAGTGGCGCAAGCCCGTCCAGCTCATGGACGTCGTACGGGCCGCCGTCGCAGAGGTGGAGGACTACGAGCGAATAGAGGTGCGCCGCCTCACCCGCCTGGGCATCGTCGGCCCGGCCGTCGCCGACGTCACCCACCTCATCGCCGAACTCCTCGAGAACGCGACCGTGTTCTCCCCGCCCCACACCGCGGTCCAGGTGCACGGCGAGCGCGTGGCCAACGGATTCACCCTCGAGATCCACGACCGGGGCCTCGGCATGACCCCGGAGGCGCTCCTCGACGCGAACCTCCGGCTCGCCGAGACCCCCGAGTTCGAACTCTCCGACACCGACCGGCTCGGCCTGTTCGTCGTCAGCCGCCTCGCCCAGCGCCACAGCGTCAAGGTCGTCCTCCAGCCCAGCCCCTACGGGGGCACCACCGCGGTGGTCTTCCTCCCGTCGGCCCTGCTCACCGACGCCCCCGAGACCAGCGGCAGCGGCGTACGGCTGGACGGCCCCCGGGCGGCCAAATCCGGCAGGGCCGCGAAGGCCGGCCAGATCGGCAGGACGCACTCCGAGCGCCCCCTCACCTCCGCCGTGGAGCGTGCGTCGTCCGGCCGTCCGCTGCCCACCGCCGAACTGCGCGGCCCGGTCGAGCTGGAGGCCCCGCTCGACGGCCGCGGCCTGGACGGCCTGCGCCCCCTCGACGACACCGCCGCCCTCGACGACGATCCGGCCGCCGCCGCGGGCCGCCCGGGCGCCGGCCGCCCCGGCCGCCCGGCCATGGCGACCCTCGACGACGAGACCCCGCCGAACGGCACGCCGCGCAGCGCCCTGCTCGGCCTGCGCCCGGCGGACCGGCCGCACACCGACCGCCACGCCGAGCGCAACGACTCCACCCGCAACGGCTCCACCCGCAACGGTTCCTTGCGCAACGGCTCTTCCCGCAACGGCGACCGCGACCGGGAACGCGAGCCGCTCGCCCCCACCGGACCGGTCCGGCTGGACACCCAGCGCCTGGAGGCCCCCCGCCCCGACGGCCCCCGCTCCCCGGGAGCCGTACCGCTGCCGCGCCGCCGCCCCACCCCGACCCTGGTCGCCGAGCACGGCCGCCGGGTGGACCCCCGCCCGGTGTCCGCGGTCCCGCAGCACGCCCCCGCGGCCGGATCCGACGACGCGGAACCCGCCGTCGGCCCCGACACCGGCGGGCTGCCCCGCCGCATCCGTCAGGCCAGCCTGGCCCCGCAGCTCAAGAAGTCCACGTCGTCCGCCCCCGCCGAAGCCGCCCCCGACCAGGTGGCAGACCGCGACGCGGAGGACGTACGCACGCGCATGTCCGCTCTCCAGCGTGGCTGGACGGCGGGCCGCAACCGGCACGCACAGCAGCAGTCCGAGACCGAGGCGGGCACATTCCCCGCCGGCGGTCCCGCGAACGAGAACGAAGGGGACGGTCGATGACCGCACCGCAGACCGGCAACGACAGCAGGGGCCGCGGCTCCGGCCCGCTCAACTGGCTCCTCGACGAGCTCGTCGACCGGGTCGGGTCCATCCGCAAGGCGGTGGTCCTCTCCGGCGACGGCCTGCCCACGGGCAGCTCGAAGGACCTGACCCGCGAGGACAGCGAGCACCTGGCGGCGGTCGCGTCCGGGTTCCACAGCCTGGCCAAGGGCGTCGGCCGGCACTTCGACTCCGGCCGGGTCCGCCAGACCGTGGTCGAGCTGGACGAGGCGTTCCTCTTCGTCATGGCCGCGGGCGACGGCAGCTGCCTGGCCGTCCTGGCCGACGCCGACTCCGACGTGGGCCAGGTCGCGTATGAGATGACGCTGATGGTGAAGCGGGTGGGGGACCACCTGGCGACCGCCCCACGCACCGGGCTGCCAGCCGGAGGGTGAGTCGGAAGGCATGAGCGACCCAGGCCAGGACCATCTCGCCGACACTACCGCCGGCATGCCCTTCGACCCGTCCACCCCGGACCACCCGCACTGGTTCGACGACGACGCGGGTCCCGTCGTACGCCCCTACGCCATGACCCGCGGCCGGACCAGCCATGCGGGCCAGCACCGCCTCGACCTGATCGCCCTCGTCGTCGCCGAACCGGCGGCCGATGATCCGGTCTGGGACATGACCCTCTCCCCGGAACACGCCCACATCCTCGGGCTGTGCCGGGAACGGCCCCAGTCGGTCGCCGAACTGGCGGCCGACCTCGACCTCGCGGTCGGGGTCGTACGCGTCCTCATCGGCGACCTGGTCGATGAGGAACTGGTCCACGTGACCAGGCCGGTACCCCCGGCAGAACTGCCCGATGAATCCATTCTGCGTGAGGTGATCGATGGCCTTCGGGCGCTTTAGCCGCACCGGTGCCATGCACGCGGTGTCGCCGGTCGAGCCGCTGACCTTGAAGATCCTGGTCGCGGGCGGCTTCGGGGTGGGCAAGACCACCCTGGTCAGCGCGGTCAGCGAGATCAGACCGCTCCGGACCGAGGAACGGCTCTCCGAGCCCGGCGTCGGCGTAGACGACACCGGGGGAGTGGAGGGCAAGAGCACCACGACCGTGGCCATGGACTTCGGGCGCATCACGCTCCGCGAGGACCTGGTGCTGTACCTGTTCGGCACGCCCGGACAGGACCGCTTCTGGTTCCTGTGGGACGAGCTGGCCCAGGGCTCCCTGGGCGCCGTGGTCCTCGCGGACACCCGCCGCCTGGCCGACTGCTTCGCGGCCATCGACTACTTCGAGCGGCGCGCGATCCCGTTCGTCGTCGCGGTCAACTGCTTCGACGGCGCGGACCGCCACCCCGTGGTGACCGTGCGGACGGCACTCGACCTAGACCCCGGGGTCCCGGTGCTGCTGTGCGACGCACGGGACCGCGAGTCCGTGAAGGACGTGCTGGTGGGGGTCGTGGAACACGCGATGTCCCTGGCCCGCGAGCGGCGCCGGAGCCTGTCCGCGGGAGCCTGAACCGGGCGGGTCCGCGCGACGACACGGGCGCGGCCCGTACCCCCGCCGACTGGGGTACGGGCCGCAGCTCTCACGTGGGGTCTCGTGGGCCCGGAGGCGGTGCGGGACCGTGGAGCGAGTGTGAACCTGCCGCCGGGGGCCGTCAAGCGCCAGGACAACACGAACTGTTCAGCGCACGGCGACGACGGCCGACCCGTGCCCGAACAGCCCCTGGTTGGCGGTGAGCCCCGCCCGCGCGCCGGGCACCTGCCGCTGCCCGGCCGTACCGCGCAGCTGCCACGTCAGCTCGCACACCTGGGCGATGGCCTGGGCCGGCACCGCCTCCCCGAACGAGGCCAGCCCCCCACTGGTGTTGACGGGGATCCGCCCGCCCAGGGCCGTCGCCCCCTCCCGCACCAGCTTCGCCCCCTCGCCCTCGGCGCACAGCCCGATGTCCTCGTACCACTCCAGCTCCAGGGCGGTGGACAGGTCGTACACCTCGGCGAGCGAGAGGTCCTCCGGCCCGAGCCCCGCCTCCTCGTACGCGGCGCGCGCGATCGAGGACCGGAAGGACCCGGCGGCCGGCCCCACGGCCGTCGTCGAGTCGGTGGCGATGTCCGGCAGGTCCAGCACCGTCCGCGGATAGGTGGGCGTCACCGTCGACACCGCCCGGATCCGCACCGGATCGGCCACGCCGCGCGAGCGCGCGAAGTCCATGCTGGTGAGCACCAGCGCCGCGCCCCCGTCGGAGGTCGCGCAGATGTCCAGCAGCCGGAGCGGATCGGCGACCACCGCCGAGGCGGCGACCTCGTCGGCGGTGACCGCCTTGCGGTAGCGGGCGTTCGGGTTGAGCCGTCCGGCCGCCGCGTTCTTCACCTTGACCTGGGCGAAGTCCTCCAGGGTGTCCCCGTGGAGGGCCATCCGGCGGCGGGCGTAGAGCGCGAAGTACGCCGGATTGGTCGCGCCCAGCACACGGAACCGCAGCCAGTCCGGATCGTCCGGCCGGTCGCCGCCCGCCGGTGCGAAGAACCCCTTGGGCGCGGCGTCCGCGCCGACCACGAGCACCACGTCGGCCAGGCCCGCCAGGATCTGCGCGCGGGCCGCCCCGATCGCCTGGGCCCCTGACGCGCAGGCCGCGTACACGCTGGTCACCCGGGCGCCCTGCCAGCCGAGGGCCCGGGCGAAGGTGGCGCCGGCCACGTAGCCCGGGTATCCGCAACGCACGGTGTCGGCGCCGACGACCGACCCCACGTCCGTCCAGTCCAGGCCCGCGTCCGCGAGCGCCGCCCGCGCCGCGCTCCGCCCGTACTCGACGAAGCTGCGGCCCCATTTGCCCCACGGGTGCATGCCGGCCCCCAGGACGGCCACCTCGGCGCTCACGCGGCCCCTCCCACCGGCTTGAACAGCCAGGTGGTCCAGGCGGTCCCGGCGTCCTCGTTCAGCACGCCGCCCACCACCTCGACCTCCATGCCCACCGCCAGATCGGCGACTCCGACCCCGGGCGCGGCCCGGCCCAGCACCACCATCCCCTCCGCCTCCAGCTCCACCGCGACCAGGGTGTACGGCTCCCAGGGCGCGGCCGGGTCGGACACGTACGGCGCGGGCGGCCGGTAGCGCCCGTCGGTGTAGGACCAGACCCGGCCCCGCGGGGACAGCGGTACCTCGGCGAGTTCCCCGCCGCCGGGGCACCGCGGGTTGCGGCAGTGGGCGTCCTCACGGGGGAAGAACACCGCGGTACAGGCCGAGCACCGGGTGCCGAGCAGCCGGAAGCCGCCCCCGTCCGGCGCGTTCTCGGTGAACCACCCGCTCACGACGGGTGTACGTGTGCGTGCCAAGACCCCTCCCATGCCGAAGAGCTGACGCCTCGTCAGAAGTTAGGAGTCTGCCACGGCCGTCCGGCCCGGGTCACCGGTTCTCGGCGAGCCACTTCCGGGCGATCTCGTCCAGCTCCGCGTCCCGCCCGGCCAGCATCATCCGGATCATCTGCGCGTCCCCGCGCAGCGACCACGCCGGATGCCCGAAGGTGGCCGGATTGTTCCCCTCGATCAGGAAGTGCGCCGGCCATCCCGTCTACATTGAGTGTCGTATCAAGGGAACGGCATGAGGGAGGTGCACGACTTGAACGCGTATGCGCAGATCAGAGCCCTGATTGCGGTCCGTCTGAGCGACTTGACGGACGTCACCACGTCTCCGCTGCGTCAGCGGGAGTCGGGGGAGGGCCAGGCAGCGCGCATCGGCGCGCGCGTCGTGGGTTACGCAACGGACCTGGACGTCTCGGCGACGAAAACCACTCCGTTCGAGCGTCCGGAGCTGGGCGACTGGCTGCGCCGCCCTGACGAGTACGACGTGATCATTTGGTGGCGGCTGGACCGGGCGGTGCGGTCGCTTGCCGACATGGAAGATCTGGCCAGGTGGGCGAAAGAGCATCGAAAGCGGATCATCTTCGCTGAGGGTGCGGGCGGCACTCTCGATCTCGACATGTCATCAGCTCTGGGGGTGGGCGAGATCATCGTCCGCCTGCTGGCATGGGCCGCTCAGATGGAAGCGCAGGCCATCGCTGAGCGCGTGTCGGGCGCAAGGGCGGCACTGCGCGCGCAGGGTCGTTGGCCAGGTGGGATCCCGCCGTACGGCTATAGGCCCGTCCCGCGCGATGGCGCCCCGGGATTGACCCTGGTCCCCGACCCGTCGGCCGTCAGCGTCCTGGAACAGATCATGACGGATCTCCTCGACGGCGCTCAGCCCCACACCGTGGCCATGGAGCTGAACGAGGCTGGCGTTCTCACGCCTCGCGATCACGACAATGTGCGGCGGGGGAAGGAGCCACGCGGGCGGAAGTGGGTCGGTACGACAGTCAAGAGCGTCGCCACGTCCCCCACACTGCTCGGCTACCACATCCACCAGGGGAAGCCGGTCCGTGACGGCAACGGGCGGCCGGTGCTGGCCGGCCCGCCGCTCGTGGAGCGGGACAAGTTCGAGCAGATCAAAGAGGCGGTGGCCGCGATGGCGGCGCCCGAACGTCGGGAAAGGAAAGACACGAACGCCCTGCTCTTGGGCGTCGCACACTGCGCCACGTGTGACGGCCGAATGTACATGTACGGCGCCAACAGCGGTAAGACCATCGTCTATGGGTGCCGTGCGCTGGCGCGTGGCCGGAAGTGCGAAGCAAAGGCATCCATGCGGGCCGATTGGCTCGACGAATGGGCGGAGGAGCAGCTCCTAAAGCGTCTTGGCAGCTGGCAGGTCACCCGCCTAGTACGCCACCCGGGCTACGACCCCGGGCCGGAGCTTGTGGAGGTCATGAACGAGCTCCGCGCCCACCAGGAAGAGAAGGGGAACTACACGTCTGCGTCTGGATTGCAGATCTGGCGGGAGAGGACGGTTGCGCTCAACACACGCATGACTGAGCTGGAACAGACTCCGCGTGTGGAGCCGAGGGAAGAGCTCATTCGTACTGGCAAGACGTACGCCGAACTCTGGAGCGACGCCGATCAGGTAGGTAAGCGCCGACTGATGATCGATGCAGGCGTTCGGATCATGGTGAGCCCCGCTCGCGGACGTGGGGGGCGAGTGACCAAACTCGACGAGTCGCGCGTTTCCTTCGAGATCGGGGAGCACGCGGATCCGGTGGCGGAAGAGTTGGACGCGATCCGGCGCGAGGAATCCGAGTAGCAAAGCAGCACGACAACCGTCCCGCATCCGCGGGCGGACATGGCGCAGGCCCAGGGAATCGACTTGGCGGAAGAACCCCGGGCCTGCTCCTCACATCAGCGAGGAGATACAATCATGACAGACGCGCACTACATCCTCCCCGGCGTCGACGTATCCGCCCTCACCCTGCCCCAGCTCGACGGCGTGGCCTGCGTCGTCTGCGCCAACGAACGGCGCCCCATGCGACCCGTCGGCACCGTCGACGGTTGGCAGGTCTTTGGATGTGTCGCCTGCCTTGACGGCGAGCCCGCCGGCCCCGTGTTGGTAGTCGGCCCGGTCGCGACTGACGACAACGTCGCTGATCTTCGGGCCTACGCATTCGACGTGGCGGACCAGACCGGGACGGCCGCGACGTACGCGGAGCACAGCGATTACCTCGTCACCGAATACGCCGCCCTCTACGTATCGGCCGTCGACTGGGAGGACGAGGACACAACCGCCCTCGTCCTCGTCGCAGAGGCACTCGCGGCCGGCGTACCCGTCCACGGCCCGATAAGCCCGCAGGACGCGACGTCGTGCGAGCTCTGCGACCTCCCCCTGAACGTGCGCCCCTTCGTGGGGGAGCGGGGGGACGTGCTGTGTGGAACCTGCCGCCACACGGACACGTCGTGCGCCCACTGCGGCGAGGAAGCAGACGACCGATGGATGCAGCCGGTCGACAACGGCTCGACGTGGTTCCCCGTACATGCGGGGTGTGTCGACGAGGGGCGTCGGGCGGACGGACCGGACGTGTTCGTGACGATGTAGGTAGCACTGCGTAACCAACGGCCGGGCGTTCCCTTCGTGGGAGTGTCCGGCCGTCGGCGTTTGTGGCGGGCCGACGAGTCCGATACGTCCGGTCTGCTCCTCCGCCACCCCGTCGACGTGTCCAACTGGACAGATTCGGTGCCAAGTTTGACCCGGTCGTTTCCGCAGCTCAGCGGCCGTTTTTGCCCGATGGGGGTCAAACCACCCCTCTACTTCAACTTTCTCTTCAACGCGCTATAGAGAAAGTGAGAATGGCAGCTAGTTCGGCACTTCGACCCTGATTCGCCCCCGGCGGCCGATGAGGCGGCGTCCATGCGACGTCGAGCGGGCACGGTGGCGACGAGGGAGCCGACGACGGCCCTGGAGGGCCCTTAGGGCCGCTTGCGTGGCTCGGTTGGCGCTAGCCCGTAGAGGAGGCTCCGGGGCTCCAGGAGGCCGCCTAGGGCCGCCTGTGGGATGCGCGCGCCGGAGGGGTGAACCCGGGGCCTCGTCACGCGGAGTCACAACTCACACGCGACCCTGCAATAAAACGTTTTGATAACGGTTCCTGTCGTCGCTCCGAGCGGAGTCAATCCCGCTGACGTGCGAAATCAACGGGCGAAAGGGCTGCGCACGCGTCGATTCTGGCGGCAAAAGTGATGACCGCCCCCCAGAACCTAAGTAGGAGGGGCAATCAGCGGCGCCGGTACGGGATAGCTGCACTATGCATCCGTTGCTGGGGCTCCCCCATAAAGAAAGTAGAGGGAAAATCGCGCGCGGGCGAGTGGCGCAGCGCGGACCTCGTCGACTGCATGCGGCGGTTGCCTTTCCCGCTGCATGCCGGCCCGTGACGTCGAGCGCGCGTTGAGATGCGTAACTCTCCTCCGGATCTCCGCGCGCTCCGTCACGGGCCTTTGAACTTTCGAACCGCTGTCCAGTGGACGGCGGTTTCTTTATTTGCCCTGAATTCGACAGAAAGTCGAGACAACAGACAGGACCAGCCATGGCCGACGTGCCTACTCCTCCGTCCCACGACCGCCCGTGCACGTGGTGCGGTCGTCAACTTCCGCGTGACGTCCGCTTTTTCAGCCGCGACGTCATGGGGCGTCAGGGGCTGTCCGCCCGGTGTCGCCAGTGCCGTGCGGCGATCGCCCGTGAGAGGTACGCGCGCACGTCGGCCGACGTCCTAGAACGCAGGCGTCAGGCGCGTATCGCGCGGGCGGAGATGTTCCGGGACTCACCCCAGTGGAACGCCGCTTAGGCGCCCGTACAGACCCCTTCCCGAGCCCCTGCCATCCGGCGGGGGCTTACCCGTTTCAACCGAGAGGCATCATGAACAGCAATCCCGAGTTTCACGCAGCATGGAGCGCCGTCCCTGACGTCGTCCACGCTGAGACGCAGCTCCGCAAGCTGGAGGAGCGTCGCCGGGCCCTGGGGGACGTCCCGAGTCCCAACGTCGCCCGACGCAAGGTGTTTGAGGAGGCGTCGGCAGCAGTGCGGGCCGGCGCGGAGTACCCCAGCGATATCGGCAAGCGTGGCGCGGATGCCTACCGGAACGCCCTGGAGGCTGAGTCTGAGGCTCTGGGGCTCCAGGAAGGCATTAACAGCCTCCGGGGGCACCTGGAATACCTCCGCATCACGGACGGCGCTGAGACGGCCCTTGAAGCCCTCGGGAAGCGGCTGAAGGAATTCCTTGCGGACGTGAGGAAGCCTGCTGCCGACCTGAAGGGCGCGCGGTCGGCAGAAGAGGCCATTGCTGCGGGCGGAAAGGCGCCCGACGCATGGCGACTCCTGACGTCGATGCTCGGGACGCTGCGGAATATACGCGCCGCTCAGTTCGAGATCCTGAAGGGGCTAGGCGACGGCCACAGGCTCCAGTTGCTCCGCATGAAGGGCCACTTCGAAGCGGCCGGCATCACGCCGGGCGGCGTGCCCGACGACATCATGCGCGCCATGACGTCGGGGCAGTACACGGTGCCTTATCTCGTCTACATCGCGGATCTTCCGACCGTTTGGGTACCGACGAGCTTCGAGGAAATCGAGGCGGAAGACGCTATAGACGTCGGTACGCCGGATGACTCGTTCATTGACTACACGCCGCACGTTTCACCGATTCCCACCCCACCCGCTCCGGAGCCCACGGGCGCTGAGCGCACCCCCGACATTTCCCTTCGATAGGAACAACCATGAACGACGCAACCCCCGCTCAACTGGTCGCAGGCACCGCCAACGGCCTGACGCCCGCCCAGTGCAGTTGGCTGCGTGGTGAGACCCCAGAGGAGTTGGCCGCGGACGCCGTCGCAGTCCTGGCGCAGTTCGCTCCGCCCCCTCCGCCCGCCGTACGAGTAGGCGGCCCACGAGGCGTCGACGTGGATGGTGGCGGCGCCCGCGGATCCGTCGGCGCCGGCGCTGAGCTGTACCGCGCACGGCACGGACTCGAAGAGGGCGGACAGCGGCCGGAGCGAAAGCCGGTGCCCACGCAGGTCAGTAACCCGTTCATGGAATCGCCCCGGTTCTCGGAGGGCTGACGTTGCGCCCCGTGCTCGCACACGGGGCGACGTCGTTCTACTTGCGGCGCCAAAAGTGCATGAGCTCAGCCAACGCACGGATGATCTCGGGCCGGTGCTGAGCGGGTGCGCGTCGGAGCGCAATGGCGAGTGACACCAGGATTCCCAGCATCAGCAGGCCGACGATGTACGCCAACACCATTGGGGCGCTTGCGGCTACAGGTTCCAGTACAGCCCACATGGGAGTTCTCCACACAGGAGGATGAGCCGCCTGCGTGGAGGATGCGTGGCCGCAACTACCCCAACGAGGCAGGCGACTGGCCGGCCATAACCACGGCGCCCGCGCTCGCCATGTCCGCCGTCGTGGCGGTCCGTTGGGGTCGTGAGACCCGGGTCTTGTAGTAGCCAGTGAAGGCGCGGGGAAAGAGCCAGCCCAAAGATGCGGCCCTGAGCACACGACAACATGGTCACATCGGCCAGCCACGGGGCTGGCGCCGTCGTCTCAGCAGTCTGAGCGTGGGTGCTGCCGCGAGTGTACTGGCGGCGCCGCAGGGTGGGCCAGGATCGCCGTGATCACCCAGGGGGGTGACCCCTTGATCAAGACCTTGAAGACCGTACAGGTGCTGGTGGTCGCGTTCTGTACGGGTCTGGGAGATCTGAAGCGCGCCGTTTCGGAAGCCACGCGGACAGGCCGTTAGGCGCCCACGTGGGCCCTTCCTGGGGCGTCTGAGCCCGGATCCCGCGTTGAAAGTGTGACGCGCCGCCATGGTCAACGACCTATCTATGCAGGTGGGAGGCTTGAAAGTGTGACGCGCCGCCACTACGATGAACCCATGACGCGAACGTGCGCGATGTGCCCGGCGGAGCTGCCGCTCATGGCTCGCTCACACGCACGCACCTGCTCCCCCCGTTGTCGGAAGGCGCTTTCACGCGCGAAGGCAACGGCGCTCCCCGCTGAGCTGACGACCTGCGACAGGTGGGTTCGGCGCTCCGCGACGAAGGTCCCGCTGACGACTGGCGACATGCCGGCCTCGTCGACGAACCCGCGGACCTGGAGCACGCATAAGGACGCCGCTGCCTCGACGGCCGGCGTTGGTCTGGGGTTCGTCCTCTCAGACGTCGACGACATCGTGTGCATCGACCTTGACCACTGTCTCAACCCGCTTACGGGCCGCCTGGCCCCGTGGGCCGCAGCCATCGTTCGCAACGCGGGCGCCACCTACGTAGAGGTGTCCCCGTCCGGCGACGGACTGCACATCTGGGGCCGTGCGGACGTCCGACAGGGACGCCGCATCCGACGCCCCGACGGTACGGCCGTAGAGATCTACGGGACCGGCCGCTACATCGCAATGACGGGGCGCCGACATGGCAACGCCCCGTCCGTGCTTGCGGACCTGACTGCGGTTATCCGTTCTCTGGCGCCGGGGCGCTAGCCGGCGGCTTTCCGCCCCGCAGCTCTCGCAAGAACTCGCGGATGGCGCGCACCGCCTTGCTCAACTCTTCGCAGATCTGCGGAATCACACGGATGACGGCAATGAGAACGGCGGTGGCGACGCCCAGCAGCGTCAGGATGTCGGTGGCGATGTCTTGGATGTTCACGGTCTAGCGAGCTCCTTAAATAGGTGCCGCGACCGAGCAAAATGGCGCACTCGGTCGCGACCACATGAAAATGCGGTCGTAACCGAGATGCGCACCCAACCAGAGCCCCGGACACTTGCCGGGGCTCTACTGCGGATCCCGATGTGTTCGGTAGATCCTTTAAGTTTCTGTGCTCGCGGACAGTTGCCGACGTTGGGAGTCGGGCATCCCGCGTGTTGAGGGCGCTCACTGAGGGCCCCCACAACGAACCCTAGAGGGTCGCTGCGTGTCCACAGTACCACTGACCGTCAACACTCGTCCCACTTATTGGAGTTGATCTCCGTGGCGGGTTCCTGGCAGGACGCCGCACCTTAGGGGTCCCTCCCGGCGCCGCCGACCCTGAACAAGATCAACTGACCGGCCCTCGTCCTGCGTGGCGGGGGCCTTTTGCGTACCCGGAGGAAAGTCGGATGAACAGTACGTCGAGTCGCTGCCAACGCCCTGGGTGTTCGTTTTCCCGACGGACCGCAGCGAACAAGGACGGAACGATGCGGAGGCGCCGCGGGTGTTCTGCCGTCTGTGAGATATGGCTGTCCAAAGCCAGGAGAACGGCTGCCGGCTCCGGCCCGGAGGCGGAAGCCAAGGCGCGCGCACTTCTGCACCTGAGCGATCTTCTGGACGCTCGGACGTACGCGACGGAGCTCGTTCCTGGATTCTTCGAGGCACTCGACGCCTAACCCGATCCATCCAGGCCCCTGGCGATGCCGCCAGGGGCCTTTCGCATGCCCTTGAAAGGCTCCTTATGACGAATGTCGGTCGCTGTCTGCGGCCTTCCTGCCCGCTGACCCCACGACCTGAACTGACACGGGACGGAAACCTAAGGGTGCGGGCCTACTGCTCCGAGCCGTGTCAGGTCTGGTGTGAGGCGGCCGTGCGGCTCGCCACCGCAACGTTCCTGCCCGCAATTGAGTGGGAGTCCGAACAGCTCTACAAGATCGGGCAGTTCCTCAATACGCGCACGAGCGCCGACGACGTCGAGATGGAGGCGTAATGCCCGACCTGGATATCGTCGGCCGCGTAGCCGTCGACGTCGTGCCGATTGTGCCCGGTTTCCACGAGAAGCTGAGGGTCATCGTTCTCCCCGTTTCCGACCGTGTTGGTCGGGAGGCGGGGGAGCGAATGGGGCAGGCAATCGCCAACAACATCGTCGTTGCGATCCCCAACGCGATTACGCAGGGCGGCAACGCCGCCTCGTATGCCGCAACGCGTCAAGGGAACGACGTTGGCGGGGCGTTTGCCCGCAGCATTCGAGCGAAGCTGACCGCTGCATTCAAGGCCATGCCCAAACTGGATATTCGGTTGGGTGACACGGGCGTTGACGCGGAATTGACCCGCCTCCGCGCGCGAATGGAAGTGCTCTCCAACAAACGAATCGGCATCGACGTCGACGCGGCCGACGCTGAGCGCGAGATCATCGCGATTGACGCCGAACTGCGTCGTCTGGGCGCTTCCCACGCCAACGTAGCCGTCAGGGCGGACACTGGGACGGCAAGAGCGGCGCTGGCGGAGATCCGCGCAGAGATTGCGGCTGTCGACGCGTCAGATGCGCGAATCCGCGTAAACGTAGACGCCGGCCCTGCCTCGTCGGCTTTGTTGCACCTCACGCTCCAGGCTGCCGCTCTGGTCGCGATCCCCATCGGTCCTGTACTCGCCGCGGGTCTCGGCGCCGTCGTGACGATGGCGACGGCCGCCGGCGCTGCCCTGGGTGCGTTCGGACTCGCCTCAGTACCCGCTATCAAGGGCGTCACGGGGGCTATGCAGGCGCAGACGCAGGCACAGAACGACGCCTCGCGTGCGACGGCTGCGGCAGCTAATGCCGACGTGCAGGCGCAGCAGCGCGCCATACAGATGGCGGGCGCACAACAGGCACTCGCGGCTGCGGCCTCGTCGATTGCTGCTGCGTCGGATCAGGTGACTCGCGCTGAGCGCAGCCTGGCCGACGCCCAGCGGGCGGAGCTGACTGCGCAGTCCGAACTGACGCAGGCTCGACGCACTGCGGAGCAGCAGCTCCGAGCGCTCGACGCACAGCTGGCCGGCTCAGCGCTGGATCAGCGAGCCGCAGCCCTTCGGGTCAAGGAAGCCCGACAGGAGCTCGCCGACACGCTCGGCAACGGCTCCTCCACGGAAATCCAGCGCGAGCGCGCACAGCTCGCGTACGACGAGGCCGTTCAGGGGCTGAAGGACCAAACCGAACGACAGAAGGAGCTCACGGCGTCGGCAGCTGCGCAGCGGAAGGCCGGAGTTGAAGGCTCCGACGTCGTCCGTCGAGCGCAGGAGCGCGTGACGGAGGCGCAGCGGAACACCGCGGACCAGGCTGCAAACCTGGTAAAGGCACAGAAAGCTGTAGCTGACGCGCATGTGAAGGCTGCTGAGGCCATCACGACGGCTGAACGCGGCCTAGCGTCCGCGCAGCTGGCGACCGCAAAGGCTAGTCAGGGCGCGGCGTCGAAGGCGGACGCGTATCAGGAAGCGCTGAAAAAGCTCAGCCCGGAACAGCGGCGCCTCTTCGACTCCCTCGCCGGACCCCAGGGTCTGAAAAAGGCGTTCTCCGAGTGGTCGAAGTCCCTGGAGCCGGCGACACTACCTCTCTTCACCCGGGCCGTGGTCAGCGCAAAGAACGCCCTACCCGGCCTGACGGGCCTCGTTCTCGCGGCAGCTCGGGGAATTAAGCGCCTTTACGACAAGGTGTCGGCGGAGTGGAAAAACCCATTCTGGGTGTCCTTCAAAAAGGGCGTCACAGACAACGCCGAATCGTCGATCGTCGGTCTCGGCGTCGCCGTTGGAAACGTCTTCAAGGGCATGGCCGGCGTCGTCGACGCCTTTCTTCCGCACATGGACGGGATAGCGAACAAGTCGGATTCCATCACGGAGCGCTTCGCGAACTGGGGGACGAGCCTGAAGGGCTCGCCGAAGTTTGAAAAATTCCTGGATTACGTCAACACGGTTGGCCCGCCGTTTGCCGAGTTTCTAGGAAAAATGGCAGGTGCGGTTCTCGATCTCCTGAAGTCGCTATCCCCGGTTTCGGTGATCCTGCTCGGCGTCCTCGGAGGGATATTCACTGCGATTTCATGGCTTTCGACGAACGCCCCCGAGTTCGTGATTGCCCTCTGGGGGATCTACTTCGCGACGAAGGCGATATCCCTCGGGATGGCCGCTTTCGCGGCAGCCATGGTGCTTTACGAGGCAGTCATGATCGCGGGAACCATCGCGACGTCGGGGTTGGCCTTTGCCCTCGGCGCGACGGGGATCGTCCCTATCATCCGCGCCGTTGTCATAGTCGTAGCCCTTTTGGCGGCCGGCATCATCTGGGCATACAAGAACGTCGGATGGTTCCGGACGGCCGTTGACACGGCGTGGGCCGGCATCAAGACGGCGACGGTATGGCTCTGGGAAGTCGTGCTGAAGCCGATTTTCGAAGTTCTCTGGTGGGCGATCAAGGGCATCGGAACTATCGCCATGTGGCTCTGGGAGAACGGCATAAAGCCAGCCTTCCAGAACATCTGGGAATACGGACGGATTCTCTACACGATCCTTGTGGTCGCCGTCCTGACGCCAATCTACCTGTGGTTCAAGCTGCTGGGTGCTATCGCGTCGTGGCTGTGGGAAAACCACTTGAAGCCGTTCTTCCAGGACGTCGCTGAAAAAGCGTTGTGGCTCTGGGAGCACGGAATTAAGCCCGCGTTCAACAACTTCATGGCGCAGCTTCGAGCCTTGGGTGACGCGGCCTCGTGGGTCTGGGATCACATCCTCAGCCCGGTCTTTTCGTGGATCGGGGAAAAGGCGGCGTGGCTTTACCGTGAGGGCGTTAAGCCGCACATTGACCGGCTGAAGGATCTCCTCGGCGAACTCGGCGATCGGTTCTCGTCGACGAAGGACAACATCGGCCGGGCTTGGGATCAGATCAAGGAAATTTGCAAAAAGCCGGTCGAGTTCGTGGCCGACGTGGTTTACAACCGCGGAATCGTCCCCGTCTGGAACGCCGTGGCGAAGCTCACCGGTGTTGACCCTCTGGAGAAATTCAAGGGCTTCCACACGGGCGGCATCATGTCCGGGTATTCCCCGGGACGAGACGACCGGCTGATTGCCGTCGGTGGCGGTGAAGCCATCATGCGTCCCGAGTGGACGCGCGCCATCGGCGCCGACCGGATTAACCAGTGGAACGCTGCTGCCCGCTCCGGCGGAGTTGGCGGCGTACAGCGAGCCATCGCGTCCGGCATGCCGGCCTACGCGACGGGCGGCATCGTCGACTGGGTGTCCAACAAGGCTGGCAAAGTCGGTTCGCTCCTGAAGGGCGGATGGGACGCCCTGACCAACCCGACGGAGCTCTTCGACGAGCTGACCGGCGGAGTGCGCAGCAAGCTGACGGCTCTGGCGCGGAACCCCTTCGCGCAGGCCATCGGCAAGATGCCCATGAAGATGCTCGAAGGCCTGAAGAACAAGGCGGTCGAGTGGTTCAGCTTCAACGGCAGCGGAGGCGGCTGGGGTTCCCCGGTCGACGCCCGTCCCGGCACTCCGTTCGGCCAGGCCGGCGGCATGTGGTCGTCTGGCCGTCACACCGGCCTCGACTTCCCCGCAGCAATCGGAACCATCGTCCGTGCAGTGGCGGGCGGCAAGGTGTCCATGGCGACGGGTGGAGGCCCGTACGGCAACCACGTGATGATCAACCACGGTGGCGGCGTGCAGTCCCTGTACGCGCACCTGAACGAGATCCTGACAAAGGTGGGCGACACCGTCAGCGCTGGCCAGACCATCGGCCGCGTGGGCGCGACGGGCAACGTGACCGGCCCACACCTGCACCTCGAAGCGCGGGTGAACGGCCAGGCCGTAGACCCCATGACCTACCTGGGTGCCGGGGGAGGCGGCAACGGCGGATCCGGCGTTGCCCGTTGGCGTCCCGCGGTGCTTCGTGCGCTGGGGATGGTCGGTCAGCCGGCGTCCATGGCGGACACGACGCTGCGACGGATGATGCAGGAATCCGGCGGTGACCCACGGGCAGTGAACCTCTGGGACATCAATGCCCGGAACGGCACGCCGTCGGTCGGTCTGATGCAAGTGATCCGGCCGACGTTCGATGCCTACGCCGGCCCGATGCGCGGTGTCGGGCCGTTTATGCACGGCGTCAGCGTGGACCCTATCGCGAACATCTACTCATCGATGCGATACGCGATGAGCCGTTACGGATCCCTGCCGCGCGCCTACGACCGCCCTGGCGGCTACGCGAGCGGTGGATTCCCGGGCATCGGGGAGTTGGCGTGGGTCGGGGAGCAGGGTCCGGAGCTCGTCCGGTTCCTCAGCCCGGCGCAGGTCTACAACAACCGGGACTCCGTCGCGATGTCTCGGCAGGCGTCGAGTCTGAAGGGGCTTGGGACGACGGGCGGGGACTCGGCTCCGGTCAACCTCGTCGCTCACGTCTACGTCGGTGACCGCGAAATCACGGACATCGTCCGGCATGAAGTCACCGTGCACACGGACGACGTGGCTCGGAACCTGGACGTCGGCCGTCGACTCTGACGCACAACATGCACACCGGGCCCCCTCTACTTCGCGTGGAGGGGGCCCTCCCTCTGCCCGTCACGGGCACCTCAGACTTTGGAGAGATCATGGATTGCACGAAGCCGATCAAGAACGCCCCCGTCACCTGCCCATGCGGCGCGGAGGTGCCGCAGGTGTCCGGCCCGGGGCGCGTCAAGCGATACTGCAAGCCGTCGTGCGGGCGCGCCTGGCGCCGGCGCATGGCGGCGTACGGGTGGCTGTAGGACCGACACGCACCCTTGACGCTGATCCTCCCTGCCGCGATGGTCGTAGAACATTGCGCAACGTGCGCGACAAGGGAGGGCGTCATGACGCTACGGTTCATCGCGAAGGACCCGAACTCCAACGGGGACAACTGCCCTGCGGTTTGGGTCGACGAGGAAACTCAGGAACTCGTCATCCAAGGGTGGAAGATCGACAAGGCGACGGAGGCCGAGTGCCTTGCGGTCGGCTCGATTCCTGAGACGGAAGCGGTCGTCAGGATCCCGGCAAGGATGACGCAGATTCTCAGGGAGGCGTGCAATGCCGCGGACAGTGCCGCCGTTCGCTGACCTCCTTGGGGGATGCACGTCGACGGCCGTCCACCTGGAGACCCGCGACGTGTACGGGATTCCTGCGGAGGACGCGGACTATGCGGCGTGGCTCGCCGGGGAGCGCGTCAACATCGCTGACCGATCGACGTGGTGGAACTCCTTCCACACGTCGGTAGCCGATGCGGTGGCACGAGGTGTATCCGTCCGACGGGCCCGGGTGGTTTCCGAGCCCGTCAGCGAGTACATCCGGTACGAGCACGCGTGCACTCAGCAGAATCTCGAAGCAGGGGAGGAAGTCCGCTGGCTTCCGCGGGCGGACGCGTCGGACTTGGTGCTCCCCGGCAATGACTTCTGGATCTTTGACGGGCGGTTGGTCAGGTTCGGTCTGTTCGCCGGCGACGGCAGGTTCGTAAGGCACGTGCTGGAGGACGCACCGCACGTCGTGAAACAGTGCGCTGACGCCTTCCAAGCTGTGTGGGATCGAGCGACTCCCCACGCGGCGTACGAGATCTGAGTTAGGAACCTTGGCTCCATACCCGTCGTCCAGCGTCCAGGCCGCCCGTCACGCGCTCGCTGAGCGCCTGAGGGAACTGCGCCTGGACGCTGGCATGTCCGGGCGGGACATGGCACGTGAGACAGGGTGGCAGCCGTCGAAGGTATCCAGGGTGGAGACTGGCAGGACGGCGCCCTCGGATGACGACATCAAGGTTTGGTGCCGCGCCGCGCGTGCGGAGGCTCACGCCGCGGATCTGATCGCCGCCAACCGAACTGCGGATTCCATGTACGTGCAGTGGCGGCGCCTGCAACGTTCCGGCCTCCGTCGGCTCCAGGAGTCACGTGTCCCGCTGTACGAGCGGACCAAGACGTTTCGGGTCTACAGCTCCACCGTGGTGCCGGGGCTTTTGCAGACACCGGAGTACGCCAGGGCGCTGCTGTCGAGCGTGACGCGGTTCCACGGAACCCCTGACGACGTGAGCGACGCAGTGGCGGCGCGCGTGGCGCGGTCAGAGATCATCCGTCGGGGCGAGCACACGTTCGCGGTACTGATGGAGGAGTCGGTACTCCGGCACGTCATCGGCGGCGCCGACACGATGGCCGGTCAGCTTGGCCACCTGCTGTCGGTCATGGCCCTGCCGTCTGTCTCCCTCGGCGTGATCCCGGCCGGCGTAGCACGTGACATGTGGACGCTGGAGACCTTCAACGTCTTCGATGACGACCGCGTCCACGTCGAGCTACTGACCGCAGCTGTGACCGTCACAGAGCCCGGAGAAGTGGCGCAGTACGCCTCCGCGTTCGCATCCATGGCTCAGCTAGCCGTGTACGGCTCGCCCGCGCGTGCGCTGCTGACGACGGCGATCGACGCGCTCAGCTAGGTTGCGTGCAATTCCGTAGAACACTGTGGAACACACCCTCGTCCGCTCCGTAGCGTCAAGGTGATCCCACGGCGACGGAAGGCGGACCGGATGCTGCACAGATTCGAAACCCAGGGCACGCCCGGTGGCGGTATGGGAGCTCCCGTCACCCTCTCCATGCCTCGGCTGGAACCCACCCCCACGGCTGGCTGCGACGTGTGCGCCGCCCTGGCGTCCCAGCGTTCCGACGCTCGTAAGCGCGGGGACATGCCGGCTGTCTCCGACGCCAACGTGGAGATGCGCGCGCACCCTCACCGGAGGCGGGCGTGAAGGGCCCGCACGCCGGACCGTGGGAGTGCGGCGCCTACACCTTCCTTGACGAGGAGATGGCGACGCTGCACGCAAAGGTCACCGGGCGCGATCTTGCCGACGTGCCGATTGCCTGCAACCTCGACCAGGGTCACAGCGGGGAATCACACCGCGGACGGATTGCGGACGCAGGTACGCACTACTGGACGTCGAGTACGGCCCTGCGCACACGGGCCGCTCGAAATGACTCCCCTTCCTCCCGTGATCGCGGCGGTGCGGCGCGGTAGGGAGCGGGTAGACCCGCGCGCCGGCCGCTTGCGGCTGGCTGCGCGGTAGGGGCAGCCGGTGAGGTCGGCGCCCCGGGCCCCCGTCGTTCTTCGGAACGGCGGGGGCTTTGTCACGTGGATTTGATTCGTAACTTGCGGCGTACGGGCCAGGCGGTCCCGTACCCGATGAGGGGGAGGGCGGCGAGGTAGCGCGTGCGGCCGCGCGCCACCCCGTAGGCGGTCAGCGCCAGACCGGTGAGCGTGCCGGTGAGATGCACCCAGCGGGTGGCGGCGCGGGAGTGCATCGCGACGTAGTACGGCCAGAATTCCTCGTACGAGCTGAAAGCCATGCGGGCAAGGTACTCACGGCCGGACCTCGGCGACAGCGACGGGGAAGTCGAAATACGTGTCCGGGAAGGCCTCGGGCTTGTAGGTGAAGTGCCACCACTCCTCGGGAAGGTTCACGAACCCCTGCCCGCCCAGCACCCGCTTCAGCAGCTGCCGGTTGGCGCGGGCCGCACCCGTCACCCGCGGATCGTCCGTGTGCGACAGCGGATCGAAGAAGTCGAACGCCGTCCCCATGTCGACCTCCCGCCCGGAGAGCTCCACCAGGGTCACGTCGACCGTGCTCCCCCGGCTGTGCCCGGACCTCTCCGCGATGTACCCCTCGGAAATCAGCCGGCCCCGCTCCACCCGCGGATAGAACTCCGCCTTCCGCGCCATGTCGTCCGGACCGTCCTCCTCCCGGGCCCACCGCACGAACCGGTCGACCGCCCGCTGCGGCCGGTAACAGTCGTATACCCGCAGCGAGTACCCCCGCCGCAACAGCACCCGCTGCGCCCGCCGCAGCGCCTGCGCCGCCGACCGGGCCAGCAGGCACTCCGGCTCCTCGTAACCGTCGACCACTCCGCCGGTGAAGTTCCGCTCTCCGGCGTACCGGATGTCCTGCCGGATGCTCGGATCCACCTCCCTGAGCGCCGTGAACCCGGGCGGCGCCGTCCCTCCCGCCAGCACCCCGACCAGCCCCACAACAGCCGTCATCCGCATATCCCTTGGCATACCATCACGGAATGCCGGAACAGCTGAGGGACTCGCACTGCTCCACCTGCGGAGCGCCGTACGGTACGACCACCTGGCCCCGCACCTGCCCGGCCTGCGGAGCCACCGCCTACCGCAACCCCCTCCCCGTGGCCGTCACCCTCCTCCCCGTCGAGGACGCGGACGGCACCGGCCTCGTGGTCATCACCCGGACGATCGAACCGGCCCTCGGCGGCATCGCCCTTCCCGGCGGCTTCATCGACTTCGGCGAGGACTGGCGCGACGCCGTCGTCCGCGAGCTGCGCGAGGAGACCGGCATCACGGCCGCCGCCGCGGACGTCACCCTTGCCGACGCCCTCAGCTCGCCGGCCGGCCACCTCCTGCTCTTCGGCCTCCTCCCGCCCCGCCCCGCGAACACCCTCCCCGCCTCCGAGCCGACGGACGAGACCACGGGCTGGCACGTCCTGCGCGCCCCCACGGCACTGGCCTTCCCCCTCCACACCCAGGCGGCGTCCTCCTGGTTCGCGGGCCACTACGCCTGACGACTCCAGCCGGTCCGGCTCGCGCGGCGCGGGGGCGGACCCAGCCCCGCCGGCTGTTGGGGCGCGGGCCACGCCCAGCCCCGCCGGCCGCTGCGGCGCCGGCCACACCCAGCCCCGCCGGCTTCTGCGGCCCGGGGCACACTCAGCCCCGCCGGCGTTCGCGGCGGGGGGCCCGGGGCGGAGCCCCGTTCCTCAAGCCGCACCATTCCCCGGACCCTCCGCCCAGAGCCCCCGCACGACGACACCCTCCACAGCCGCCCCCGCCCCGTCCTCCACCACCACGGTCTCCCCGGCCCACCGCGAGGTGTACCGCTCGACCGCGCCCGCCCCGAAGCCCGGCCCCGGGTCCCGGACCACCACCCCGCCACCCGTACGGCCCCGGGCGGGCGCCCAGACCTCCAGCTCCACCCCGTCGCCCGCCGCGGACCGCACCGGCAGAACCGCACCCGCCCGCGCCAGCACCGGGATCCGGCCCTGCGGGGCGTCCAGCAGGATCTGGCCCGGCCCCTCGTACGCCGCCCCGGTCGCGGTGTCGTACCACCGCCCGCGTGGCAGCCGTACCGCCCGCCGGTCCGCGCCGCACTCCAGCACCGGCGCGACCAGCAGCGCGTCACCCAGCAGGAACGAGTCCTCGCAGTCCCGCAGCCGCCGGTCCTCCGGCGCCCCCCACCACACCGGCCGTACGTACGGAGCGCCCGTGCGCCGCGCCATGTGAGCCAGCGACACGAAGTACGGCCGCAGCCGCTCCCGTTCCGCCATCACCGCCCGGGCCTGCTCCTCCACCTCCGGCCCGAACTCCCACGGCTCCCGCCGTCCCGCCCAGATCGCCGAGTGCGTGCGGAACAGCGGTAGAAAGGAAGCGAGTTGCAACCAGCGCACGTACAACTCCGGTGTCGGCGAACCGCCGAACCCGCCCACGTCCGGCCCCGAGTACGGCACCCCGCACAGGCCCAGCCCCAGCACCAGCGCCAGCGAGGCCCGCAGCCCCTCCCAGCTGGTCTCCACATCACCCGACCAGCTGCCCCCGTACCGCTGCATCCCCGCCCAGCCCGACCTGGAGAACAGGAACGGCCGCTCCGCCGGCCGCAGCCGCACGAGGCCCTCCCACCCCGCCCGCGCCATCCCCAGCGCGTACACGTTGTGCCCCTCCCGATGGGTCACCGCCCGCCCCGTCCATCGCGTGCCGCGCCGACCGCGGCAGCGTGGAGTCCCCGAACGCCGTGAAGGACACCGGCTCGTTCATGTCGTGCCAGAAACCGGAGAAACCCTGCGCGAGCCGTTCCTCGTACAGCCCGCCCCACCACTCCCGCACCTCGGGATCGGTGAAGTCCGGATAGGCGCACTCGCCCGGCCAGACCTCCCCCCGCACCTCCTGGCCGCGCGCGTCCCGGACGAACGCACCGCCCGACCCCACCGTCAGCCCGGCCGCGTGCAGCGCGTCACCCGCCTTGACCGCCGGGTCCACGATCGATACGAGCCGCACCCCCTGCTCCCGCAACTCCCGCGCCAGGCCCGGCAGATCCGGGAACCGCTCCGCGTCCACCGTGAACACCCGGTGCCCGTCGTAGTGGTCGATGTCCAGGTGCACGGCCGACAGCGCGAGTCCGCGCGACGCGTACCCGGCGACCACCCGCCGTACCTCGGCCGCGCTACCGAACCCCCACCGGGCGTGCTGGTACCCCAGCGCCCACTCCGGCGGCACCGCGGCCGAGCCCGTCAGCCCCGACCAGCCCTGGAGCACCCGGGCCGGCGTCCCCACCAGCACCCAGCACCGCAGCGGCCCGCCCTCCATGCGCAGTTCGCTCACCCCCGGGCGGTCCGGCCCCGACCCCGCGCCCTCCTCGCCCTCGCGCAGCACCACCCGGCCGTCCCAGCAGTTGTCGTGGAACACCAGGTGGGTCCCGGCGTCCGCCACGACCATCTGCACCGGCATGGTGAGGTACAGCGGATCGACGCCCGGCCCGAAGCCCCCCTTCGGATCCGTGTTCCACAGCCGGTACACCCCGTCACGCAGCCTCGGCCCCGCGGCCCGCCCACCGAGCCCGAAGAACCGGGCGTCCGCCGGCACCTCAGTGCGCACCACCCACCGCCCCCCACCCCGTGCCGCACCGGTCCGCGCCGGCCCGGAGCCGGCCCGTTCCTCCGCGGGGCGCGTCCCGTCCGGGCGCGGACCCGCCGGGGTGGAGTGCGCCTCCTCCGCGGCCTCCCCGGCGAGGGGGACCGGCTCCCACCACCGCGGCGGCGACTCCCGCCGCAGCACCGTCCCGCCGGGGGTGCGCACCTCCACCGCCCCGTGCCGGGACACCGCCACCGTCACCCGCTCCGACACCACTCGCCAGCCGCCGCCGGTGTCCGGTTCCAGCGCGGCCCGCAGGTCCGGCTCGGGCCCGCTCCCCACCACCGCGTACGACGGCGTCGCCCCTGCCCCGTCCCAGGCCCAGAACACCACCCCGCCCGCCATCACCCGCACCACCAGTTCCGAGCGCGCGAACCGCAGCACGCCCCCGCCAGGCCGGGGCTCCGTACCGATCAGCAGACCCGGCACCCGCGCCCGCTCCGCGCCCCGGCGCGGTAGCCCCGCCGCGTCCGTGCGCCGCCGGCGCCACGCCGAGAGCCAGGCCCGTCGACCGCGCTCCGTACCGATGTCCTTCACCGCACGCACCAGATCACGACCGTCCATGCCGCTCACCCTGCCACCGGCCCCCGCCCGAGGGGACGGCGTTCAACTGCCGTTCACCCGCCGGCGGCGTCCCCCGCAGCTCACCCGACCGGCCAGGCCGGCCCTGGTGCAGCCGTCGATCACATGGCATCGTCCCTGTGAGCCGCCGCGCGCGCACCCCCCGCGCGATGGCACCGTACGCACACGAAGCGCGAGCCGCAGACTTGACCGGGAGCCGACCCATGACCTCAGCCACCCAGCCGGAACCCCTCTGGGCGCCGGGCCCCGACCGGATCTCCGCGGCCCGGATCACCGCCTTCCAGGCCTGGGCCGCAACGCGCTTCGGAGCCCCGGCGGAAGGCGGCTACCCGGCCCTGCACCGCTGGTCCGTCGACGAGCTCGACACCTTCTGGCAGGCCGTCGCCGAATGGTTCGACGTCCGCTTCACCACCCCGTACGCGTCCGTCCTCGCCGACCGGTCCATGCCCGGCGCCCAGTGGTTCACCGGAGCCACCCTCAACTACGCCGAGCACGCGCTGCGCGCCGCCGAGGACCCGGCCCGCACCGACGACCCGGCCCTGCTCTACGTCGACGAGACCCACGAGCCCGTCCCCGTCACCTGGGCCGCTCTCCGCCGCCAGGTCGGCTCGCTCGCCGCCGAGCTGCGCGCCCTCGGCGTACGCCCCGGCGACCGCGTCAGCGGCTACCTCCCCAACATCCCCGAGGCGGCCGTGGCCCTCCTCGCCACCGCCGCGGTGGGCGGCGTGTGGACCTCCTGCGCCCCCGACTTCGGCGCCCGCAGCGTCCTCGACCGCTTCCAGCAGGTCGAGCCCGTTGTCCTGTTCACCGTGGACGGCTACCGCTACGGCGGCAAGGAGCACGACCGCCGCGAGGCCGTCGCCGAGCTCCGCGCGGAGCTCCCCTCCCTGCGCGCCGTCGTCCACATCCCGCTCCTCGGCACGCCCGCGCCCGAGGGCGCCCTCGACTGGTCCGCGCTCACCGCCGCAGACACCGAGCCCGTCTTCGAGCCGGTGCCCTTCGACCACCCCCTGTGGGTGCTCTACTCCTCCGGTACGACCGGCCTGCCCAAGGCAATCGTCCAGTCCCAGGGCGGCATCCTCCTCGAACACCTCAAGCAGCTCGGCCTGCACTGCGACCTCGGCCCGGAGGACCGGTTCTTCTGGTACACCTCCACCGGCTGGATGATGTGGAACTTCCTCGTCTCCGGACTCCTCACCGGCACCACCGTCGTCCTCTACGACGGCAGCCCCGGCTACCCGGACACGGGCGCCCAGTGGCGCATCGCCGAGCGCACCGGCGCCACCCTCTACGGCACCTCCGCCGCCTACGTCATGGCCTGCCGCAAGGCCGAGGTCCACCCGTCGCGCGACTTCGACCTCTCTGCCGTGAAGTGCGTGGCCACCACCGGTTCCCCGCTCCCGCCCGACGGCTTCCGCTGGCTCCACGACGAGGTCGCCGAAGACCTCTGGATCGCCTCCGTCAGCGGCGGCACCGACGTCTGCAGCTGCTTCGCGGGCGCCGTTCCCACCCTCCCCGTGCACATCGGCGAGCTCCAGGCGGCCTGCCTCGGCACGGACCTGCAGTCCTGGGACCCCTCGGGCAAGCCGGTCACGGGCGAGGTGGGCGAACTCGTCGTCACCAACCCCATGCCGTCCATGCCGATCCACTTCTGGAACGACCCCGACGGCAGCCGCTACCGCGACAGCTACTTCGAGATGTTCCCCGGCGTCTGGCGCCACGGCGACTGGATCACGATCACCGACCATGGATCGGTGATCATCCACGGCCGCTCCGACTCCACGCTCAACCGGCAGGGCGTCCGGATGGGCTCCGCCGACATCTACGAGGCCGTCGAGCGACTCCCCGAGATCAAGGAGTCCCTGGTCATCGGCCTGGAGGAGCCGAACGGCGGCTACTGGATGCCGCTCTTCGTCCACCTCGCCCCCGGCGCCGCCCTGGACGACGGCCTGCGCGCCCGGATCAAGGCGACGATCCGCGCGGAACTCTCCCCGCGCCACGTCCCCGACGAGGTCATCGAGGTTCCGGGCATCCCGCACACCCTCACCGGCAAGCGCATCGAGGTCCCCGTCAAGCGCCTCCTCCAGGGCACACCACTGGCCAAGGCGGTCAACCCGGGCTCCGTCGACAACATCGACCTCCTCGGCTTCTACGAGGAACTGGCCCGTACCCGCACCCGCGACTGAGGTCACTGTCAGTGGCGGTGGTTACGCTGAGTGAGCAAGTGTTCGCACTCAGGGGGAGCCAGCCATGCCACGCAACAACGACACCGGTACCCACCGGACCCGCAGCACCCACCGGCGCCGCGCGCTGCGCCGCGAGGTCCCCGGCACCGTCGGCCTCCTGGCCGACGCCGGGGACTTCGCGGCCATGTGCGGCTACCGCAGCTTCGGCTTCGACCGCCGAGCCGACTACGCCGACTACCTCCGCCACGTCGACGGCCTGCTCCGGTCCTTCGCGGCCCGGGGCATCCACACCACCGTGGCGCTCTTCGACCCCGACGAGTACGCCGAGTACTGCGGGGAGCACGGGCTGAACCCGGACACGTCCGAGACACGCACTCGCTTCACCGCCGAACTCGCCGGCAGCGGGACCGTCCTGCCCTACACCGGCCAGCCCATCGACGAACTCGTGCCGCTCCTCGTCGACGAAGCCGTCCGCCACGCCACCTGGGAGTACGCCACCGCCGTCCTCGCCGGAGTGGGCCGCTGCGCGGACTGCGGCGAGGACATCGGCCACGCCTCCTTCGACCGTGCCGCCGACGCGCTCAAACGCCTCGTGGCCGGTGCCGGCCCGGGCCACCACCACTTCGTCTGCAGCGTCCCGACCGAGGACGAGCAGCTCGTCGCGGTCCTCCACGCCGACACCACCGGCGACCCGGACAGCCCACCGCGCATCGAGGGCCGCGAGAGCCTCGACTTCGTGACGGTCCTCGCCGCGGGCCTCGCCCTCGGCGGCCCCGGGGGACTGGTCGTCCGCAGCACCACCGAAGGCCATCGCGACCGGGTCCACGGCTGGCGCCTGGACCGCGGCCGCCTCACGGCCCTATCGGCGGCCGCCGTATTCAACGCGTACTGCACCGACGCCGAGACCGGAGACCTCGTCGCCCCCGAACCGGGCGTCGAATACTGCCCCGGCTACGAGGTCGACGCCCCCGGCCCGCACCACTGAAAGACCGCGGGGCCCCCGCCGTCGGCGAGGGCCCCACGATCTCCACACGACACACCGTCCGGCTACTCGCCGGAGAGCACCGCCTGTGCGGCCACGCGCGCCTCTTCGGCGCTGTCCGCGGCACGGGCCGCCGCGGCGGCCCGCTCGCACTGCGCCAGCGTGTGCTTGGCGAGCGTCGCCCGGACGTAGGGGATCGACGCGGCACCCATCGACAGGGAGGTGACACCCAGACCGGTCAGCACACAGGCCAGCAGCGGGTCGGAGGCGGCCTCGCCACAGACACCGCAGGTCTTGCCCTCGGCCTTGGCCGCCCCGGCCGCCATGGCGATCAGGTCGAGCAGCGCGGGCTGCCACGGGTCCTGGAGCCGGGAGACGGCGCCGACCTGACGGTCGGCGGCGAAGGCGTACTGCGCCAGGTCGTTGGTGCCCAGCGAGAGGAACTCGACCTCCTGGAGGATCGAGCGCGCACGGAGCGCGGCGGAGGGGATCTCCACCATCGCGCCGAACTTCGCCTGCAGACCGGCCTCGCGGCAGGCGTCGGCGAAGGCCTTCGCGTCGGCACGGTCGGCGACCATCGGGGCCATGACCTCGAGGTGGACCGGCAGGCCCTCGGCCGCCTTCGCCAGCGCGGTGAGCTGCGTCCGCAGCACCTCCGGGTGGTCCAGGAGCGAACGCAGCCCCCGCACGCCCAGCGCCGGATTCGGCTCGTCCGCCGGAGTCAGGAAGTCCAGCGGCTTGTCGGCGCCCGCGTCGAGCACCCGTACGACGACACGCCCCTCGGGGAAGGCTTCGAGCACCTTGCGGTAGGACTCGATCTGCTTCTCCTCGGACGGCGCCTTCTTGCTGTCGTCCAGGAACAGGAACTCCGTGCGGAACAGGCCCACGCCCTCGGCCCCGGCCTCGACGGCCGCCGGCACGTCCGCGGGACCGCCGACGTTGGCCAGCAGCGGCACCTTGTGACCGTCGGAGGTAGCACCGGGACCGGACGAGGCGGCCAGCGCCGCCTTCCGCTCGGCGGCCGCGGCCTCCAGCTCCGCCCGCTTCTGCGCGGACGGGTCGACGAACAGATCGCCGGTGCTGCCGTCCACCGCGATCAC
Organism: Streptomyces sp. NPDC023541; assembly: GCF_055559995.1. Taxonomy (NCBI): domain Bacteria; kingdom Bacillati; phylum Actinomycetota; class Actinomycetes; order Kitasatosporales; family Streptomycetaceae; genus Streptomyces; species Streptomyces sp. NPDC023541. Next base: position 1,766 of record NZ_JBVHJO010000024.1, on the reverse strand, counting down.
GGTCCCCTCGGCGATCTCGCCGGCGCCCGGCAGCGCCACGATCGCCGGCACGCCCAGCGCCCGGGCGAGGATCGCGCTGTGGCTCGTCGGCCCGCCCTCCTCGGTCACGAAGCCGAGGACGAGCGCCGGGTCGAGCAGGGCGGTGTCGGCGGGGGCCAGGTCCCGCGCGATCAGCACGTACGGCTCGTCGCTGTCGGGCACACCCGGCATCGGCACGCCGAGCAGCCGCGCCACGATCCGGTTCCGTACGTCGTCCAGGTCGGCCACCCGGCCGGCCATGTACTCGCCGGCCCCCGCGAGCAGGTCGCGGTAGGCGGCGAAGGCGTCGTACACACCGCGCTCGGCGGTGCTGCCGACGGCGATCCGCCGGTCCACGTCCGCCATCAGCTCGGGGTCCTCGGCGATCATCGCCTGGGCCTCGAGCACGTGCTGGGCCTCGCCACCGGCCAGCTGGCCACGCGCGATCAGGTCGGCCGCCACGGCGCTCACGGCCTGGCGGGCGCGCCCCTGTTCGCGCGCCGCCTCGTCGGCGGTGATCTGCCTGGCCGGCGGCTCGAGAACCGCCGTGCCCATGTGCCGCACCTCGCCGATCGCCACCCCGTGGCTCACGCCGACGCCTCGCAGCGTTGTCTCCATTTCACCCGTCTCCGATTGAGCGGCGGGCCTGCCCGCCGCGATGGATGTCCGTCACGCCCGTGCGGGGCGGAAGGCTCACTGCCAGCTGAAGAGAACTTCGTCAGCCTTCACGTCGCCGGACTCGACGACGTCGGACAGGGACTCGGCCGTCGCCTCGAGCGCCACGACGGGGCAGATCGGGGACTTGCCGAGGGCCTCGACGGCAGCGGGGTTCCAACGGATGACTGCCTGGCCGCGGGTCACGGTGTCGCCCTTGTTGACGAGCAGCTCGAAACCCTCGCCGTTGAGCTGGACCGTGTCGATGCCGAGGTGCGTGAGTACACCGTGACCCTCGCCGTCGACGACGACGTACGCGTGCGGGTGCAGGGAGACGACCACACCGTCGACGGGGGACACCGCCTCCGAGGCCTCACGCACGGGATCGATGGCGGTGCCCGGTCCCACCATGGCACCGGAGAACACCGGGTCCGGCACTGCCGCGAGTCCGATGGCGCGCCCGGCGAGTGGGGACGTCACGCTGGTCATGAGGGGCCTCCCAGGGGGTGGGGCTCTTGTGTCGCCGTCACAGCCTGTTGCGAACGGCGTACTCTTCAGAAGGATAAGTCACTAGATGTTCGGGTTCGTCCGATGTAGATCCCGATCCGGTCCGGGTCCTTCGGCACGGAGACTAGTGGACTAGACCGGTGGACTAGACCATACGCCTGAATCGATTTGCTTGGACACCCCCGGCGCTGTACTCTCGTGACTCCCGCCAGGACGCCCCGCGTGAACATCTCGCGAACGGCAGATGGACGGGCCTCCTCCTCTTCAGCCCCGATCTCGATCTCTACCCCTCATTCGTATGCCCATTCGGGAATACGGCGAGTGGTCAGGGAGAAGGAAAAGCGCTGATAGAATCGGAATCGCCGGAAAGGGAAACGCGAAAGCGGGAACCTGGAAAGCGCCGAGGAAATCGGACACGAAAGAGTCTGATAGAGTCGGAAACGCAAGACAACAGAACGAAAGCCCGGAGGAAAGCCCGCGAGGGTGAGTACAAAGGAAGCGTCCGTTCCTTGAGAACTCAACAGCGTGCCAAAAATCAACGCCAGAAGTTGATACCCCGTCCACTTCGGTGGATGAGGTTCCTTTGA
>NZ_JBVHJO010000023.1:0-100172 GCF_055559995.1 Streptomyces sp. NPDC023541 | reverse complement strand
TTGCAGGCGTCGTCGAGGTCGAGGACCCCCGCGACGTGCGCCGCGGCCAGCTCGCCCACCGAATGGCCGAGGAGGTAGTCCGGCGTCAGGCCGTAGTGCTCGACCGTGCGGTAGAGGGCGACCTCCGTCGCGAAGAGCGCCGCCTGCGTCCACATGGTCTGGTGCAGGGGTGAGGCCGGGTCATCCTCGGCGAAGAGGAGGGACTTCAGGGTCACGGACTGCTGCAGGTGCTCGTCGAGACGGGCGCAGACCTCGTCCAGGGTCCGGGCGTAGACGGGGTGGGTCTCGTACAGCTCACGGCCCATGCCGGGACGCTGACTGCCCTGCCCGGTGAACAGGAAGGCGGTCTTGCCGCCGCCCTGTCCGGCCGGCGGTCCCGTGATGACGTCCGCGGACTCCTCCCCGGAGGCCAGCGCGGCGAGCGCCCTCAGACGGCCCTCGCCGTCGTCCGCGACGACGGCCGCGGTGTGGGCCAGGAGCGCCGGCGCGGCGGCCAGTGACCGGCCGATGTCCGCCAGTGCGATCCGAGACGGCGAAGTGGCGGCCGGCTCCGGCATCGCCATGCGCTCGGAGACGAAGGCCAGCAGCCGCTCCGCCTGGGCCCGCAGGGCCGGCTCCGTGTGGCCCGACAGCAGCCAGGGCGCCATCGGCACCGCCTCGGGGGCCGGGGCGGCGGGCTCCGGCTCGTTGGCGGGGGCCTGTTCGAGGACCACGTGGGCGTTGGTGCCGCTGATGCCGAAGGAGGAGACGGCGGACCGGCGGGGCCGGTCGGTCTCGGGCCACGGGGTCGCCTCCGTGAGGAGGGACACCGCCCCCCTGCTCCAGTCCACGTGCGAGGTCGGCCGGTCGACGTGGAGGGTTTGGGGGAGGATGCCGTGGCGCATGGCCATGACCATCTTGATGACGCCGCCGACGCCTGCGGCGGCCTGGGAGTGGCCGATGTTGGACTTGAGCGAGCCGAGCAGCAAGGGCCGGTCGGTGTCGCGGTCCTGGCCGTAGGTGGCGAGGACGGCCTGGGCCTCGATGGGGTCGCCGAGGGTGGTTCCGGTGCCGTGGGCCTCGACGGCGTCGATGTCGGCGGTGGTGAGGCCGGCGGCGGTGAGGGCTTCGCGGATGACGCGTTCCTGGGAGGGGCCGTTGGGGGCGGTGAGGCCGTTGCTGGCGCCGTCCTGGTTGACGGCCGAGCCGCGGACGACCGCGAGGACGTCGTGGCCGTTGCGGCGGGCGTCGGAGAGCCGCTCCAGGAGCAGCACGCCCACGCCCTCGCTCCAGGCGGTACCGTCCGCCGCGTCTGCGAAGGACTTGCAGCGGCCGTCCGCCGCCAGCCCGCGCTGCCGGCTGAACTCCACGAACAGATCGGGCACCGCCATCACCGTCACGCCGCCCGCGAGGGCCAGGGTGCATTCGCCCTGGCGCAGGGCCTGGGCGGCCAGGTGGAGGGCGACGAGGGAGGAGGAGCAGGCGGTGTCGACGGTGATGGCCGGACCCTGGAGGCCCAGCGTGTACGAGACCCGGCCGGACGCCACGCTGAGCGTGTTGCCGGTCGTACGGTAGGCCTCCACGGCCTCCGGGGCGTTGCGCAGGTGCGAGGCGTACTCGCTGTACATCGCACCGCTGAAGACGCCGGTCCTGGTGCCGCGCAGGGTGGCCGGCGCTATGCCCGCGCTCTCCACCGCCTCCCAGCTCGTCTCCAGCAGCAGCCGCTGCTGCGGGTCCATCGCGGCGGCCTCGCGCGGGCTGATCCCGAAGAACTCGGCGTCGAAGCGGTCGGCGTCGTGGAGGAAACCGCCGTTGCGGGCGTACGAGTGCCCCGCGCGGTCGGGGTCCCCGTCGAAGAGCCGGTCCAGGGACCAGCCGCGGTTCGTGGGGAAGGGGCCGATGGCGTCGGTGCCTTCGGCGACGAGCCGCCACAGGTCCTCGGGCGAGCGGGTGTCGCCCGGGTATCGGCAGGCCATGCCGACGATCACGATCGGGTCCTCGTGATCGGACGCGCCGCGCGCCGCGACCTGCTGCCCGGTACGGACCACCAGGCCCTCGCCGGCCAGCTTGGCGAGCTCGCCCGCCAGGAACTCGGCCAGCGCCGTGGGGGTGGGGTGGTCGAAGACGGCGGTCGCCGGCAGCGTGATCCCGCTGACCGCGACGACACGGCGCCGCAGTTCCAGCCCGGTCAACGAGTCCATGCCGAGGGTCTTGAACGCCGTGTCCGCGTCGACTGAGTCCGGGCCCGCGAGGCCGAGTACGGCGGCGACCGTGGTCCGTACGAGCTCGCCGACGGTACGCAGCCGGTCGGCCGCCGGGAGCGCGGCGGTGCGCTCGGCCCAAGAGGAACCGCCGGCACCGGAAGAGCCGGCGGCCGCGGCGGCGCGGCGGCGCGGGGCGCGGACGAGAGTGCGCAGCAGGGCCGGCACCGACCGGTCGGGCGAGCGCAGGGCCGGCAGGTCCAGGTCGGCCGCGGCGAGCAGTGGCTCCGCCGAGGTGAGGGCCGCGTCGAAGATCTCCATGCCGCGCTCGGCGGAGATCGGCAGCACGCCCTTGCGGACCCACCGCTTGACGTCCAGGTCGCTCAGCCCATTGGTCATGGCACTGGCCGTGTCCCAGAGTCCCCAGGCGAGGCTGGTGGCGGGGAGGCCGTGGTGGCGGCGGTGGTGGGCGAGTGCGTCGAGGTAGGTGTTGGCGGCGGCGTAGTTGGCCTGGCCGGGGTTGCCGATGAGGCCGGCGATGGAGGAGAAGAGGACGAAGTGGGTGAGGGGGAGGTGGGAGGTGAGCTGGTGGAGGTTCCAGGCCGCGTCGGCCTTGGGGCGCAGGACCCGGGTGACGTGGTGGGGGGTGAGGTTGTCGAGGGTGGCGTCGTCGAGGGCGCCGGCCGCGTGGACGACGGCGGTGAGGGGGTGTTGGGCGGGGACGGCGTCGAGGAGGTTCTGCAGTGACTGGCGGACGGCGGCGTCGCAGGCGGCGATGGTGACGTGGGCGCCGGCCGCGGTGAGTTCGTCGGCGAGTTCTCGGGCTCCGGGGGCGTCGGGTCCGGTGCGGCTGGTGAGGAGGAGGTGCCGGGCGCCGTGGCGGGTGACGAGGTGGCGGGCGAGGATCCGGCCGAGTCCGCCGGTGCCGCCGGTGATCAGGACGGTGCCGTCGGGGTCCAGGCCCGTTTCCGCCGCGGGGGAGGGGGTGCTTTCAAGACGGGGGGTGTGGAGCCGGCCGTCGCGGAGGCTGAACTGGGTGTCCGGGCAGGTGGCCGCCGCGTGGGCCGCGGCGGCCAGCTGCCCGGCGTCGGCGTCGTCGATGTCGAGGTGGGCGAGCCGGTCGGGGTATTCGTTCTGTGCGGTGCGGACGAGGCCGGTGAGGGCCGCGGCGGGGAGGTCGCGGATGTCCTGGTCGGTGGTGGGGGCCGTGGCGCGGCGGGTGAGGAGGACGATGCGGGTGGAGTCCAGAGTGGTGTCGGTGAGGAGTTCCCGGAGGGTGGCGAGGGTGCTGCGAACCGCCTCGTGCACGTCCGCGTACTCGTCCGACACGGCTATGAAGGACGGCAGTTGGGCGCCGTCGCCCAGAGCGGTCCGCAGTTCCGCGACATCGGCGTACGTGTCGCCCGAGACGGCCGGGGCCAGCCCGTGCGGGTCGGATCCGAGCACGGCCCACAGCCCCGCCGCGGCATCCGCACCGCCCGCGGTCCGGGCGTCCGACGTCCGGGCGTCCGGCTGCGGCATGGGCTTCCACACCAGCCGGTGCAGACCGGAGGGCCGCCCCGCGCTCTGCGCGGCACGCAGGTCACCGGCCGGACGCAGCGTGATGGAGTCGACCGTGACGACGGGCCGGCCCTCGGGGTCGGTCGCCGTCAGCGAGGCCGTGTCGGCGTCGACCGGTACCACGTGCACGCGCAGCGCGGTCGCGCCCGAGGCGTGCAGGGTGACCCCGCTGAAGGAGAACGGGATGGCCAGCTCGGTACCGTCGCCGAGCAGCATCGCGTGCAGGGCCGCGTCGAGGAGCGCCGGGTGGATGGCGAAGGCCGAGGCGTCGGCGTGCTGTTCCGGCGGGAGGGAGACCTCCGCGAACCGCTCCTCGCCCGCCGCCCCCGACGCCGCGCCGGATGCCGACGCCGGCCCCGACTGCCAGGCCCGGCCCAGGCCCTGGAAGACCGGCCCGTACTCGTAACCGCGGTCGGCGAGACGCTCGTAGACCTCGTCGAGCGGCAGCGGCCGCGCGCCCTGCGGCGGCCAGGCCGGCGCGGCGGCGGGGGCCGGGTGCTCGCCTGTGGCCAGTACACCCGAGGCGTGCCGGGTCCATTCCGCGTCGGCCGGGCCCTCGGGGCGGGAGTGGACGGTGACGGACCGGGTGCCCGACTCCTCGGCCGGGCCGAGCGCGACCTGCAGGTGGACGCCGCCCTCCTCCGGGACGATCAGCGGCGCCTCCAGGACCAGCTCGCGGAGCTTGTCGTAGCCGAAGCGGTCGCCCGCCGAGACGGCCATGTCGACGAGGGCGGTACCGGGCAGCAGGACCGTGCCGACGACCGCGTGGTCCACGACCCACGGGTGCGTACGGCGGGAGACGCGGCCCGTGAACAGCACACCCTCGCGGTCGGCGAGGCTGGTCACCGCGCCCAGCAGCGGGTGCTCGGCCGAAGTGAGGCCGAGGCCCGACGGGTCCTCCGCCGTGACCGGGGTGTCGAGCCAGAACCGGGTCCGCTGGAAGGCGTACGTCGGGAGCTGGACGCGCCGGGCGCCCGTACCGGCGAACACGGCGGACCAGTCGACGCCGACGCCGTGGCAGTGTGCCTCGCCGAGTGCGAGCAGCAGCCGCCCGGCCTCGTCCTCGTCGCGGCGCAGGGTGCCGAGGGAGGTGCCCCGCACGCCCGCCGCGTCGAGGGCGGCCTGCACTCCGATGGTGAGCACCGGATGCGGGCTCACCTCGATGAAGGTGTGGTGCCCGGCGGCGAGGAGGTCTTCGACCGCCTGCTCGAACTGCACGGTCTCGCGCAGGTTCCGATACCAGTACCCGGCGCCCATCACGCTCGCGTCGGGGAGCAGCGCCCCCGTCAGCGACGAGTGGACCGGAATGTCGCCCGGGCCCGCCTCGATCCCGTCGAGGAGCCGGGCCAGCTCGTCTTCGAGCTCCTCCACGTGGGCCGAGTGGGAGGCGTAGTCCACGTCGACGAGACGGGCCCTCGCCCCTTCCTCCTTGACCTGGGCGAGGAGCTCGCGCAGGGCATCCGGATCGCCGGAGACGACGGTCTGGGCGGGGCCGTTGACCGCGGCGACGGAGATCCTGCCCCGCCAGGCGCCGATCCGGTCCCGCACCCACGCCGCCGGCTGGGCCACGGACATCATGCCGCCGCGGCCCGACAGCACGGTCAGTGCCCGGCTGCGCAGTGCCACCACCCGGGCCGCGTCCTCGACGCTCAGCACGCCGGCCACGCAGGCCGCCGCGATCTCGCCCTGCGAGTGGCCGATCACGGCGGCCGGTTCGACGCCCAGCGAGCGCCACACCGCGGCCAGCGACACCATCACCGACCACAGGACGGGCTGTACGACGTCGACGCGCTCGAAACCGGGAGCCCCCTCCACGCCCCGGACCACGTCCAGGAGCGACCAGTCCACCAGCGGTTCCAGGGCCGCGGCGCACTCGGCCATCCGGCGGGCGAACACGGGGGAGGTCTCCAGCAGGCCGGCCGCCATGCCCGCCCACTGCGCGCCCTGGCCCGGGAAGACGAACACGGGGCGAACGGCGGGCCGGCTCTGCCCGGTGACGAGGCCGCGGGCGGTGGCGCCGTCCACCAGGGCCAGCAGGCCCTGCTCCAGCTCCGTACGGTCGGCGGCGACGACTGCGGCACGCCGGTCGAAGTGGCCCCGGCCGACGGCGAGGGAGTGGCCGATGTCCGTGAGCCGGACGCCGGGGTTGTCGCGCAGGTGGTCCAGGAGCCGGCCGGCCTGAGCGCGCAGCGCCTGGTCGGTCTTCGCGGACACGAGGAAGGGGACGGGTGCGGCTTCGGCGGGCGCGCCCTCCTCGGCGGGGGCCGGGCACCCGGCCCGCGGCTCGGCGGCCACCGGCTCGGCGGCGGCCACCGCCGGCTCTGGGGCCTGCTCCAGTACGAGGTGGGCGTTGGTGCCGCTGACGCCGAAGGAGGAGACGCCGGCCCGGCGCGGCCGGTCGGCCTCCGGCCACGGCGTGGCCTCGGTCAGCAGCGAGACCGCGCCGCTCGACCAGTCGACGTGCGAGGTCGGGGTGTCCACGTGCAGGGTGCGCGGGAGCAGGCCGTTGCGGATCGCCATGACCATCTTGATCACGCCGCCCGCGCCGGCGGCGGCCTGGGTGTGCCCGATGTTGGACTTCAGCGAGCCCAGGAACAGCGGCCGGCCGGCCTCGCGGTCCCGGCCGTAGGTGGCCAGGATCGCCTGGGCCTCGATGGGGTCGCCGAGCCGGGTGCCCGTACCGTGCGCCTCGACGGCGTCGACGTCCGCGGCCGACAGGCCGGAGGCGGCGAGGGCCTCCAGGATGACCCGCTCCTGGGAGGGGCCGCTGGGGGCGCTCAGCCCGTTGCTGGCGCCGTCCTGGTTGACGGCCGACCCGCGGATGACCGCGAGGACCTCGTGGCCGTTGCGCCGTGCGTCGGAGAGCCGCTCCAGGAGCAGCATGCCGGCGCCCTCGCCCCAGCCCGTACCGTCCGCCGCCTCCGCGAACGACTTGCAGCGACCGTCCACCGACAGACCGCGCTGACGGCTGAACTCCACGAACATGCCGGGGCTCGCCATCACCGTCACACCGCCGGCCAGGGCCAGTTCGCACTCCCCGGCCCGCAGCGCCTGCGCCGCCATGTGCAGCGCCACCAGCGATGCCGAGCACGCCGTGTCGACGGTGACGGCCGGGCCCTCCAGCCCGAGGGTGTAGGAGGCGCGGCCGGAGACCACGCTCGTGTACGTGCCGGTCAGCAGGTAGCCACCGACGCCCTCGCCCGCCTCGTGCAGGCGCGGCCCGTAGTCCTGCGCCATCGCGCCGACGTACACCCCCGTCCCGCTGCCGCGCAGCGCTGCCGGGTCGATCCCGGCGCGCTCCACGGCCTCCCACACGGTTTCCAGGACCATGCGCTGCTGCGGGTCCATGGCGGCGGCCTCGCGCGGGCTGATCCCGAAGAACTCGGCGTCGAACCGGTCGACGTCGTGCAGGAACCCGCCCTGGCGGGTGTACGAGGTGCCCGCGCGGTCGGGATCCCCGTCGAAGAGGGTCTCCAGCGCCCAGCCGCGGTTGCCCGGGAACTCGGAGACGGCGTCGCGCTCCTCCACGAGCAGCCGCCACAGGTCCTCCGGGGACTCCACCCCGCCCGGGAAGCGGCACGCCATGGACACGATCGCGATCGGCTCGTCGGAGCCGTGGTTCCGGCGCGGGACGGCCCGGGAGACGGGCTGGTGCGCGGGCACCGTCCCGGAGAGCTCGGCGAGCCGGGCGACCAGCTTCTCGGGGGTGGGCCGGTCGAACAGGAGGGTGGTGGGCAGGCGCAGACCGGTGGCGGCGACCAGCCGGTTGCGCAGTTCCACCGCGGTCGCGGAGTCGAATCCGAGTTCCTGGAAGGTGCGGGCCGGGTCGATGTCCGCGCCCTTGCCGCGCCCGAGGACCAGGGCCACCTCGTTGCGCACCAGGTCCATCAGGAACCGGGCCGTGCGCTCCGGGTCCCCGCCGGCCTCGAAGGGGTCGCGGTCGCCTGCGGCGTCGGGGGCACGGAGGCCGAAGGGGTACGTGGGCAGGTCGACGACCGCCGCCTCGGCGGGGAAGACGGGGCTCCAGTCCACGGGGGCGCCGTGCGCGTACGCCTCGGCCACGGAGGTCAGGAAGCGGTGCGGCCCGTCCGCCCCGCGCCGCAGCGAACCGACCGCGACGGCGGTGGAGCCGGTTGTCTCCAAGCTCTGTTCGAGGGGCAGGGTCAGCACCGGGTGGGGGCTGACCTCGACGAAGAGGTCGTGGTCGGCCACGCACCGGACCGAGCTCTCGAACAGCACGGGCTCGCGCAGGCTGCGGAACCAGTACGAGGCGTCCAGCGAGCGCGTGTCCAGCAGCGCGCCCGTCAGGGCCGAGTAGAAGGGGATGGTCCCCTTGCGCGGCCGGACCGGTGCCAGCACGGCGAGCAGCTCTTCGTGGATCTCGTCGATGTGCGCGGAGTGCGCCGCGTAGTCGATGGCGACCCGTCTGACCCGTACGCCGTCGGCGGTGAGCTCCTCCTGGAGCCGCTCGACGGCGTCCAGGTCACCGGCGACGGCGATCGACCGCGGCCCGTTGACGCCCGCGACGGACAGCCGCTCGCCGTACGGGGCTGTGCGCGACCGCACCTCGTCGAGGGGCAGCAGGACCGAGAGCATGGAGCCGCGGCCCGCGAGCCGGGCCTGTGCCCTGCCGCAGAGCGCGCTGACCCGGGCGCCGTCCTCCAGGCTGAGCCCGCCCGCGACGACGGCCGCGGCCATCTCGCCGATGCTGTGCCCGACGACCGCGGCCGGCTCGATGCCGAAGGAGCGCCACAGGGCCGCGAGGCCGAGGGAGGTCGCGAACAGCGCGGGCTGGATGACGTCGATGCGGTCGAGTGCGGGCGCGCCCGGCGCCCCGCGCAGTACGTCCTCCAGGGACCAGTCGACGTACGGGGCGAGGGCCTCGGCGGTGGCCCGGACGCCGGCGAGGAAGACATCGGAGCCGTCGAGCAGGCCGGCGGCCATGCCGGGCCACTGCGCGCCGTGGCCGGGGAAGACGAAGACGGTCCGGTCGCGCGGCGCGGCCGTGGCGCTGACACGTCCGGGGCCGCGGCGGCCCTCGGCGAGCGCGGCCAGCTCCTCGGCGAACTCGGCCTCGGTGGCGGCCAGCAGGACCGAACGGTGCGCGAACGCGGTGCGCGAGACCGCCAGGGAGTGCCCGACATCGGCCGTGCCGGGGCGTCCGCCGGCGCCGTCGGTGAGCCGGAGCCGGTCCAGCAGCCGCCCCGCCTGCGCGCGCTCGGCCGCCGCGGTGTGCCCGGAGACCACCCACGGCAGCACGCCGGCCCGGAAGCCGGCCGCCGACGGGCCGGTGGAACGTTCCTGTACGCCGGGAGCCGCCTCGGCCTCCACCGACCAGACCACCCCGTCACCGTCAACCGCCCGCACGGCCCCCACCCGGCCGACGGCAGTCCCCCACAGAACCGCCCCGAGCCGACCGCCACCCCGCCCTGTCCCAGCTTCGCCTTCGGCACCCCCACCTGCGGCGGCAGCCTCGCCTGCGGCGCCGGCCCGGCCTGTGGCCGCAGCCCTGTCTGGGGCGGTGGCTTCGCCTGCGGCGGTGGCCCGGCCCGTGGCGTCAGCCCCGCCTGCGGTGGCAGCCCCGCCTGCGGCGGCAGCTTCGCCTCCGGTGCCGGCCTCGCCTGCGGTGGCAGCCTCGCCTTCGTCCATGGCCACGGCCACAGTGGCGTGCTCCGTGTCGGTCTCGCCTTCCGTTCCGGCCGCGGGCCCGGCTTCGCCTCCGGCCTCGGCCCCGGCCGTAGGGGCGGCCTCCGTGTCGGCCCCGGTCGAAGGGCGGGGTGGGGTCTGGTCCGGCGTCGGGCCTGTGGCGCCGAGCACGGAGAGGATCCTGTCGCCGTCCGCCTCGGCCCGGGCCAGCGTCTTGAGTACGGCCACGGCCCCGGCCGGGGCGCCCGCGCCCGCGAGGGCGATCGTGCTCTCGCCGGCGCGCAGGCTCTCGGCCGCGAGGTGCACCGCCGCCAGGGCGGACGCCGCGCCCGCTCGTACGGTCCGGTGCGTACCGGTCAGGCCGAACACGGCCGCGACCCCGCCGGCGACGCCCTCGGCGTCCCCACCGAGGAAGAGCCCCGTACCACCGGAGCCGCGCAGCGAGGCCGGGACGGTACCGGCCGCCTCCAGGGCCTCCCAGCACAGTTGCAGCAGGAGCCGCTGACGCTCGTCCACCGATGCGGCCGCCTCCGGCCCGATGCCGAAGAACGCCGGGTCGAAGCCCTCGGCTCCGTCCGCTCCCGGGACGCGGCAGGACAGCCCGATGACGGCGACGGGCTCCCCGGCGGCCCCGGCGAACTCGGCATCGCGGCGGGTGGTCTCGACAGACATGCGGATCCTCACTCCAAGTCCAAAGGTGTTCCGGGGAGCAGCACTTCGAGGGGGACGCCCGGAACACCCGGGAGGCGACCCGCCTGTACGACCGGCCGGCGGCGCGCGCGGCGCGCGGCGGCTCGGCTACCAGTCCACGAGCAGCCGGGCCAGCCCCCGCGTACCGAGGCCGTCCTTCCAGACCACGGCGTCGGGGCCCGAGGCCGTCCGCAGGGTCGGGAACCGCCGCATCAGACGCTCCAGCACGATCTGCAGCTGGAGCCTGGCCAGCGGTGCGCCCAGACAGCGGTGCACCCCGTGGCCGAACGTCAGGTGCGCGGCGTCGTGCCCCTGCGGATCCAGCAGCCCGGGCTCGGCGAAGGTCTTGCCGTCCCGGTTCCCGTGCAGCAGGGAGACGATGACGCCCTCCCCGGCCTGAACCGTGACGCTGCCGAGCGGTACGGGCTCCACCGCGACCCGGGGGAAGCTGATCGGGGTGGAGGGAGTCAGCCGCAGCAGCTCCTCCACCGTGGGGGCCAGCCGGTCCGGCCGCTCACAAAGCTCCCGGTACGCCGCCGGATCGCGGAGCAGGGCGTGCGCCGACAGGCCGAGCTGCCCGACGACGGTCTCGTAGCCGGCCATCAGCAGGGTGAGTCCCATGGTGAGCAGCTCGCCCATGGACAGGTCGCCCTGCTCGTGCGCCGCGATCATGGAGGTGAGGAGGTCGTCCTCGGGCCTGCGGCGCTTGCGGTCGATCAGGTCGGCCATGTAGTCGATGAGTTCGAGGCGGCGCCGGGCCTTCTCCTGCGGGGTGCTGGCGGAGATGTCGAACAGCACCTCGACCCAGTCGCGGAAGCGGGTGGCGTCCTCGTGGGGAACGCCGAGCAGCGAGCACAGGACGGCCAGCGGCAGCGGTGCGACGAGCGTCTCGATCAAGTCGGTGCCGGGCCCCGCCGCGGCCAGGGCGTCGAGATGGCGGTCGGCCAGCTCCTCGACGGCCGGGGCCATGGCGGCGGTGCGGCCGGTGGTGAACGCCTTGGTCACGACGCGCCGCAGCCTGGAGTGATCCGCACCGTCCATGCTCATCATGGAGTTCGGTACGGGCTGTGCGTCGTTGAGCTTCGGGGCCTGCGGCGTGACGGCCTCGGCGCGGCTGAACCTCTTGTCCGTCAGGACCCGGCGGGCCAGTGCGTAGTCGCACACCAGCCACATCTTGTCGCCGGCGGGCGTGCAGAAGGGGACGACGTCGATGCCGTCCGGGACCTGCCCCTCCCCGGTCACGTACTGACCGAGGAACTCCGGGAGCGGGCCCAGCGGGCCGGCGCTGCGGTGCTTCATGCCTTTCCTCCCCGTTGTGGTCGGCGATCAGGTGTTCAAGAGGCGGCGCTCGGCCTCGCGCAGGACCGCGGCCTGCCGGTTGAACGCGATGCGCACGTACTGCTCCCCGGCGGCCGGGTCGGCGAAGAAGGGCGTCCCGGGTACGACCAGCACCCCGGTGCGGTCGAGGAGTTCGCGGACGAAGCCGAGGCTGTCCTGCCGGCCGCCGGTGAGCGGGCCGATGTCGGCGAAGAGGAAGCAACCGCCCTCCGCGGGGGTGAACTTCATGCCCATGCGCGAGAAGACGTCCTGGGCGAGGTCGCGCCGCCCGGCCATCTCGGCCGCCGCGACGGCCAGGTCGACGCCGTGGGCGGTCCGTCCTGCGGCCACCTGAAGGGGGACGGCGGCACCCAGCGTGGTGAGTTCGTGCACCTGGCGCAGCGCGCCCGTGCGCACCGGGTCGGACCGCAGGAAGCCCAGCCGCCATCCGCTGACGGCGTGGCTCTTGGAGAGGGACCCGACGACGATGCTGCGCTCGGCCAGTCCGGGGACGTCGGCCACGGAGACGTGGGGGCGGCCGTCGAAGGTGAAGGCGCGGTAGACCTCGTCGGAGATCACGGTGACGTCCCAGCGCTCGCACAACTCGGCGATCTCGCCCAGCTCCTGGCCGCTCAGGACGCGGCCGGTCGGGTTGCCGGGGGTGTTCAGGACGACGGCCCGGGTGCGGGAGGAGAAGGCGGCGGCCAGCTCGGCGGGGTCGAAGCGCCACTCCGGCGCGTGCAGCCGTACGTACCGGGGTACGGCCCCGGTCAGTTCGACGGCGGCGGTGAAGTGGTCGAAGCCGGGGTCGAAGAGGATGACCTCGTCACCGGGGTCTACGGTCGCCAGCAGGGCGACGAAGAGGGCCTCTGTCGCACCCGCGGTGACGGTGACCTCGGTGTCCGGGTCGGTGGGGGTGCCGAGGGCCTCCGCGATCCGCTGCCGCAGGGTTGCGTCCCCGTTGGGGTGCTCGTACTGGTTGTGGCCGGCCCGCATGGCGCGGGCCGCCTCCTCGATCATGTCCGCGGAGGTCTCGGGGTGGCCGGGGGTGCCGACCGCCAGATCGACGGCGTCACGGGTCCGCGCCAGCATGAACACCTCGGTCAGTCCGCTGCCCTTGAGCCGCGCCGCGCGCGACGAGAGGGGCGACCTGTGGGCCCGGGAGTGCGTCATTTCCGATCCTCCTGCTCCTGCTGAATCGACTGAATTAGCTGAATAGGGAGGCGCAGTGCGGGCGCGGGGAAAATGGCCATGGCCGTTCCGCTTTACCTCTGATGCCTCGTGAAAAGCCGAGCCGGCGGCTGCGGGAATTCTGCTGAGCCGCTGCGGAGAAACTCTGGCCGAGAATGAACATACCTCTCGCCCGGGAGGCGGAGAACAGAACGGCGGCGACAGAAGGCGGCAGCGGACAACAGCTGTTCAGTTGTTCGATGGGTCGGTCGCTCCGTCCCGTCGACGGGACGGAGCCGCTGCCGGGCCGCCAGGGAGCCGGCGGCTACGCGGCGGCCCGCGACGGCCGGACGGGCGACTTTGGCACGCCTTTAGCACGTGCTGCGAGCCTCCACACCTGTTCTGTGGACCCCTTCACATGGAGGCACGATGGCGATTCAGGCCGGCGACGTCGAGGGATCGCGAACGGGGCAGATCCGTCCCGGCCCCGAGTCCGTGCCGAGACCGCGCAGGGGCATGGGCATGGGCATGGGCATGGGTGAGGATCCACGGCGCGGTCAGGTGCTGACCACGAAGGTGGGTCTGCAGATGCCGGCCGGGATGTCCTTCGACGACTGGGAGAAGGCCGGGCGCCAGCTGTCCGGAATCGTGGATTCCTCATCCTGGTGGCTCGGCGACTGGCTCGTGTACGGCAAGGACCACTACACCGACCGCTACCAGCGCGGGATCCGGGCCGCGGGGCTCCAGTACCAGACCCTGCGCAACTACGCCTGGGTCTCCCGCCGCTTCGACTTCACCCGGCGGCGCGGCTCCCTGAGCTTCCAGCACCACGCCGAGCTGGCGTCCCTGCCGCACGACGAGCAGGAGGCCTGGCTCGACCGGGCCGAGCAGCGCAGATGGACCACCAAGCAACTGCGCGGCGCGATCCGCGCCGCACGCGAGAGCCAGGACCGGGTCCGGGTCCCCGCGGAACCGACGCGGAGGCTGGAAGTGCCGGGAAGCCGTCTCCAGTGGTGGCACCGGGCGGCCGAGCAGGCAGGGGTCGACTTCGAGCGCTGGGTGCTCGTCACCCTGGACAGTGCGGCGAAGCAGGCCCTGGCGGAACTCGGCAGGCTGGAGGACGCCGCGGACGGGCCGGCGGAGCTCATGGCGCCGGCCGGGCCCGGTGGGCCGCTGGAGAGCGAGGGGCCGCTGGAGATCGAGGGCCCGAAGCCGCCCGCGGAGCGGGGCGGGTTCGAAGGACCGGCCTCCGGTGCCTGACGCACCGCGCGGCCGCCCGCGGCGCGCAGGGCCCGCACTCCGCGGGGGAGTGCGGACCCTGCGGGGGTGTCCACGTGATCAGGGCAGCTGCCGCATGAGGTCGGCCGCGTCGCGCTGCCGAGTGCACCCGCTGTGGGTGAAGGAGTCCAGCACCCTCCCGCGTACGTCGGCGGGCTGCTCCTGGCTGAGCTTGAACATGCCCTCGGCGCCGGTCACCGTGATCCGGAAGGCGCCCACGCCCGGCAGGAGCTGGTGGAAGTAGCCGATCGAGTCGGTCATGTCCCAGCCCGTACCGAACTTCGCCTCCTCGAAGGCGCGCACGGTGGACTGCACCACGTCCATCGTCTCCTCGCTCGATTCGATCTTCTCCACCACGCCGCGCACGTGCACCGAGGTGAAATTCCACGTCGGGGCCGCCGGTGATTTCTCGTAAACCGTCGGGGAAACGTAGGAATGCGGGCCGGTGAAGGTCAGCAGGACGATGCCGCCCGTCTTGATTGCCGCCCAGTGCGGATTCGCCTTGTTCATGTGGCCGAGGAGCCTGGCACCCGAAAGGTCGGGGGCCCATTCCTCGTTCGCCAGCGGATCGGCGATGACCGGAAGATGCGTGGCGAACGGGCCGTCTTCGACGGGCCCGTTGGTCACCGCCAGGGCCAATGGATTGTCGCGCATCAGATCGGTCATCCATGAACTGTCGGGTTCACGGTAGTTGCTGGGGACGAACATCCGGAATTCACCCTTTCGGTCGGCGGGCTGTGTGAATACATGAAATCCGAACCGACCGTACTGCTGTCCCGTCACCGGGACAGCGGCCTTCGGCATCCGGTTCGCGCTGAAGCCGCTCGATTGCTTTGTCGGTGCCTTCAGGTTGGCGCCGGGACGTTCTCCGGCGCAATACTGAACAAAGGTCTCCCGGATCACCGGTCGAGATTCCAAGACGCTAGCGGGAGAATTGTCTATGGGTACAACGGGTATGCATAACCACGAGATTCACGACGTGGTCGGCATCGGCTTCGGCCCGTCCAACCTGGCGCTCGCAATCGCTCTGGAAGAGCACCGGGCCAACGTTCCGGACCGTCCGGTGAAGGCCGTGTTCTTCGAGCGTCAGGCGTCGTTCGGATGGCACCGCAACATGCTGCTGCCGTCGACCACCATGCAGATCTCGTTCCTGAAGGACCTGGCCACCTTCCGCAATCCGGTGTCCCGGTTCAGCTTCGTCTCGTATCTCCACGAGGCCGGGCGCCTGGTGCAGTTCGTCAACAACCAGGATTTCTTCCCGACCCGGCAGGAATTCCACCACTACCTGGAATGGGCGGCGGCCGGCCTCGCCGACCGGGTGTCCTACGGATCCGAGGTCACCGCGATACGGCCCGCCGGGGACGCCGGCTCCGGCTCTCCCGAGCACCTCGAGCTGGAGGTGCGGGGCGCCGGCGGCGACGTCCGGCTGGTCAAGGCGCGCAACGTGGCCATATCGACCGGCCTGGTGCCGCGCATGCCGGCCGGGGTGACCGCGGACGAACGGGTCTGGCACAGCTCGCAGTTCCTGGAGAGGTTCCGCGGCCTCGACCCCGACGAGCTCAAGAGCGTGGCGGTGGTCGGCGCCGGCCAGAGCGCGGCCGAGATCACCCGGTTCCTGTACGACATGCTCCCGCACGCGCGCGTCAGCGCGGTCATCCCGTCCTACGGGTACTCCGTCGCGGACGACACGCCCTTCGCCAACCAGGTGTTCGACCCGGCCGCGGTCGACGAGTACTACTTCGGCACCGACCAGGCGCGGGAGGCCTTCTGGCACTACCACCGCAACACGAACTACTCCGTCGTCGACGACGAGGTGATCCGCGCCCTGCACCAGCGCTCGTACGAGGAGGAGGTACGCGGCGACAAGCGCCTCCACTTCCTCAACCTCACCCGGGTCGCCGAGGTCGGCAGGGTCGGCAACGAGACGCGGCTCACCCTCAACTCGCTGCTCGACAGCGAGCCGCAGGAGCTGGACGTCGACGCGCTCGTCTTCGCGACGGGCTACGAGGGCATGGACCCCGCCGGCCTGCTCGGCGACTTCGACCGGCACTTCCTGCGGGACGAGACCGGCCGCCACCGGGTGGAGCGCGACTACCGCCTCGTCACCGCGTCGGGCCTGTCCTGCGGGATCTACCTCCAGGGCGGCACCGAGCACACCCACGGCCTGTCGTCGTCCCTGCTGTCGAACATCGCCGTGCGCAGCGGGGAGATCGCCGACTCCATCGTCCTGCGCAGGGCCGAGCAGGAACTGGCCGGGGCGCGGGCCGTCGAGGCCGCAGGCGCGGGCGCGGCCGTCCGGGCCTGACCCGTACACCCCGGCACGACCGAAGGGTGGGCCCCGGTGCTGGACGAACAGCACCGGGGCCCACCCTTCGTACTTCATCGGCCGTTCCACGCCATACGCGGAGAGCCGGATTCACTTCACGCGGCGTCGGCGGAAACCCGGTCCGCGGCCATCGCGTCGCGCAGGCTCTGCGGCCGCAGGTCGGTCCAATTCGCCTCGACGTGCTCCAGGCACAGCTGGCGGCTTTCCTCGCCGAAAACGATGCGCCAGCCGGCGGGAACCTCGGCGAACGACGGCCACAGTGAGTGCTGGCCCTCGTCGTTCACCAAGACGTAGAACCGGCCGTCAGCGTCGTCGAACGGGTTGCTGCTCATGAATCCACTCCAATTCAAGCCGTTCACGGTCCGCTTCCCGGACGGGAAACGGACCGTCATCCATTAAGGGGGATGGAGTTGGCGAGACCGCCGTGCCCGATCATGGCACCTTTCGGCCGCCCGGTGCAGCCCGGTGCGCGGATGAGGCACCCCGCAGGCACCGTCGACGCGTTCGTCCCGCCGTCCTGTTGACGGGACGGATCCGAGCCCGGAACACCGTGCGCCAATTCTGCTTGGTTCTGGGCGAGTTCCGCGGAATGGACTTCCGGCCGCGCCTTCTCGCGCGCAATGCTGGACGGGCGACCACGGCTCCGTGCCGTGGTCCTTCACGTCCCCGGGAGCCGGAGCCCTCCACAGAAGGAGTTGTGCCGATGAGCGTCGCCAGCGCGGCCGGCCGTTCTCTTCACCCTGCGCACGAGGTTCTCATGACGACCCGTCGGTGGACCGCCCTGGACAAGGCGCGGTCCGTCTGCGAGGCGCTGCCATGGCTGACGCGCCACCAGAACGGCACCGTGGTCATCAAACTGGGCGGGCACGCCATGGTCGACGAGCAGCTGACCGCGGCTTTCGCCCGGGACGTCGTCTTCCTGCGCTACGCCGGACTGAAGCCGGTGGTCGTCCACGGCGGCGGCCCGCAGATCGGAGCCGAACTCGAACGGCGGGGCCTGGCGAGCGAGTTCAAGGCCGGCCTGCGGGTCACCTCACCGCCCGCGATGGACGTGGTCCGGATGGTGCTCGCCGGGCGGGTCCAGCGCGAGCTCGTCGGGCTGATCAACGCGAACGGGCCGCTGGCCGTCGGCATGACCGGCGAGGACGCCGACACCCTCACCGCCGTCCGGCACGTGCCATGGGTCGACGGCGAACCGGTGGACATCGGCCGGGTCGGCGACATCACCCGCGTGGACACCGGCGCCATCGAGGCCCTCCTCGCCGACGGCCGCATCCCGGTCGTCTCGTCCGTCGCCCGCAGCGCCGAGGACGGCCACGTCTACAACGTCAACGCCGACACGGCGGCGGCCGCGCTGGCCACCGCGCTGCGCGCCCAGGCGCTGGTGATGCTCACCGACGTGGAGGGGCTGTACGCGGGCTGGCCGGCGAGCGGCGAGGTCATCGCCCGGCTCACCGCCCGAGAGCTGGAGAAGCTGCTGCCGGAGCTCGCCGACGGGATGGTCCCCAAGATGACCGGCTGCCTGCACGCCGTGCGGGGCGGCGTCGGCACCGCGCGCGTGATCGACGGACGGGTCCCGCACGCGGTTCTGCTGGAGATGTTCACGGACGACGGGGTCGGCACGGTGATCGTGCCGGATCCGGAAGCGGACCAGGAGGCGGGCCCGGCGGCGCGAGCGGACGGGGTGGGGCCGTGACCGCGGCGGTCGTGCCGGACCGGTGGTCCACCGATCACTGTGGCGCCATGGTGGCGCCAGCGTGCGTCGAGCGATGCCACGGGGCGGCGCCGAGTGCCGCAGCGAGTGATGGCCGATATCAACGGCCTCACCCCACCAGGTCCCTGGCCGGATCACGGGGCGTCCCGGGCCGCGATCGACCAGGCCGGCCGGTTCTGGCCACCCGCTCCGAAGGCCCCCTACGGCCGGGCATAGCACCGCCTCATCCGGCCACTCCGGCCCCATGGCGCAGGAATGGCGCGACAGTGGCGCCATCTGTGTGCCATGATGGCGTCACCGAAGGCGCCCCGTAGGGCCGGGCCCGCGGCCGGCCGCGCCGATCGCCCTGCCCCACCGGAACCACCCCCGCTCCCGCTCGCACATCGATTCAAACAGGAGTTCTTTTCGTCATGGCCACTTTCCTTTACAAAGTGGGTCGATTCGCCTTCCGGCGACGAGGCCTGGTCGCCCTGCTGTGGGTCGCCGTCCTGGTCGGGGTCGGTTTCGCGGCCTCCACCGCGCCGGCGCCGCCCGCCGATACGTTCTCGATGCCGGGTACGGAGTCCCAGAAGGCCTTCGACCTGCTGAAGGAGAAGTTCCCGGCCATGAGCGTGGACGGCGCCACCGCCCGCGTGGTCGTCCGTACGCCCGGCGGCGAGAAGCTCTCCGACCCCGCCCAGAAGGCCAAGGTCGAGACGCTCGTCGGGGCGCTCGCCAAGGCACCCGACGTGGTTTCCGCGTCCGACCCCTTCGCGACCAACGCCATCAGCCAGGACGGCACCACGGCCTATGCCGTCGCCACCTACAGGCTGACTGCGCTCAAGCTGACGGACGAGGCCCACGACGGCCTCGACAAGGCGCTCGCGGACGCCCGGGCCACCGGACTCGTCGTCGAGGCCGGCGGTGACGCCGTCAAGGTCGACGGAGCACCGGGCGGCGGCGCGGAAGGCATCGGCATCCTGATCTCCGCGATCGTCCTGGTCCTCACCTTCGGCTCGATGATCGCCGCCGGCATGCCCCTGCTCACGGCCATCCTGGGCGTCGCCATCGGCGGTGCGGCCATCACCGCGCTCGGCAGCACCCTCGGTCTGTCCAGCACGACGTCCACCCTCGCGCTGATGATCGGCCTCGCGGTCGGCATCGACTACGCCCTGTTCATCGTCTCCCGCTACCGCTCCGAAGTGGCCGAGGGCCGCGAGCGCCAGGACGCCGCGGGACGGGCCGTCGGAACGGCCGGCTCCGCCGTCGTCTTCGCCGGCCTCACCGTCATCGTCGCCCTCGCCGGCCTCACCGTCGTGAACATCCCGATGCTGACCAAGATGGGCCTCGCCGCCGCCGGCACGGTCGCCGTCGCGGTCCTCATCGCGGTCACCTTCGTCCCGGCCCTCCTCGGGTTCGCGCCGATCAAGGTCATGCCCCGCCGCGACCGCAAGCAGTACAGCGGCAAGCCCCTCACGGAGCGCCAGCAGCGCAAGGCCGACCAGCGGGCCGCCAAGGGCCACAAGCCCAACCTGGGCACCCGCTGGGCCCGGTTCGTGGTCCGCCGCCCGCTCGTCGTCCTCCTCTTCGGTGTCGTCGGCCTCGGCGCCGTCGCGGTACCGGCCGCGAGCCTCCAGCTCGGCCTGCCCGGCGAGGGCACCATGGCGCCGGACACCACCCAGCGCAAGGCCTACGACATGCTGTCCGAGTCCTTCGGGGCCGGGTTCAACGGCCCGCTGACGGTCACCGTCCAGGCCAAGGACGCGGCGACCGCCGCCGGCGGCGTGGGCAAGGAGCTCGCCAAGGTCGAGGGCGTCGCCACGGTGACCCCCGCCACGCCCAACGACAAGGGCGACACCGCGGTGCTCACCGTCGTCCCGAAGACCGGCCCCACCGAGACCGAGACCGAGGAACTCGTCGGACACATCAGGGGCGTCGCCGGCGCCCTCGGCGCGAGCAACGGCGGCGCCGAGATCCTGGTGACCGGTCAGACCGCCCTGTTCATCGACTTCTCCCAGACCCTCGACGACGCGATGCTGCCCTACCTGGGTCTGGTCGTCGGCCTCGCCTTCCTCCTGCTGGTCCTGGTCTTCCGTTCGCTGCTCGTCCCGCTCAAGGCGGCCCTCGGCTTCCTGCTCTCCGTGAGCGCGGCCCTCGGCGCGGTCGTCGCCGTCTTCCAGTGGGGCTGGCTCGGGGACTTCTTCGGCGTCGAACAGCCCGGCCCGATCATGAGCACCCTGCCGATCTTCATGATCGGTGTCGTGTTCGGCCTCGCGATGGACTACGAGGTCTTCCTCGTGACCCGGATGCGGGAGGCCTACGTGCACGGGGCGCAGCCCAAGGACGCGGTCGTCACCGGATTCCGCTACGGCGGCCGGGTGGTCGGCGCCGCCGCGATCATCATGGTCAGCGTCTTCTCCGGCTTCATCATGGAGGACAACGTCTTCGTCAAGATGGTCGGCTTCAGCCTCGCCATCGCCGTCCTCTTCGACGCCTTCTTCGTCCGCATGGCCCTCGTCCCCGCCCTGTTCGCCCTGCTCGGCCGGTCGGCCTGGTGGCTGCCCCGCTGGCTCGACCGGGTGCTGCCGAACATGGACGTCGAAGGCGAGAAGCTCAGCCGGACCGCCCCCGTCCTGCCCTCCCAGCAGCGCCGCGAACACGAGGCCGACGCCCTGCGCTGACCCCTTCCGCGGGAACGCGACGCCCGTGCGCCGACGGCCCCGAGAGCCGTCGGCGCCCGGGCGTTTCCGCTGCATGGCCCCGTCCCTGGACTCCACCCGGGCGTCGAGGGACCCGGAGCCCTCCGCGACGGTCCGGAAGTCGTCACACGCCGCCCGCCACAGCGATCGCCACTCATCGGACGATCACGGCAGTCAGCCGTCGACCGGCAGGCCCGTCGGCTCCTTGACGCGTTTCATGATGATCTGCGAGTTGACCTCGGTGATGCCCGCGAGGGCGGTCAGCTTCTCGATCCACAGCCGCTCGTACGCGCGCAGGTCCGCGACCGCGATCCGCAGCAGGCACCCGGGGCTCCCGAAGAGGCGGTAGGCCTCGATCACGTCGGGGATGTCCTGGAGGGCGGCCTCGAAGGCCTCGACCGCCTCGCGGTCACGGCGCACCTCGACCGAGACGAGCACCTCGAAGCCGCGCTCGACCGCTTCGGGGTCGATCACCGCGCGATAGCCCTGGATCACCCCGTCCTGCTCCAGCTGGCGCACCCGGCGCATGCACGGGGACGGGGTCAGCCCCACCCGCTGGGCGAGTTCCTGGTTGCTCAGCCGCCCGTCGGCCTGGAGCTCGCGCAAGATATCGCGGTCGATGGCGTCCATGGCGCAATTATCACCCACGACTCCTCGCCCGGTCGGAGGAAGACGCAAGCATATTGCGCACAGATCGCTCTATCATTGCTGCTTTGAGTACAAATGTACGAGTGAGAAGGGCGGCCACGCAGCATGGGACGGATCGTCGTCATCAGCACCGGCGGCACGATAGCCAGCCGCTGGCAGGGCTCCGGCTTCGCCGCGGACGCCGACGGGAGCGAGGTCATCGCCACGGCGCCGCTGCCCGAGGGCATGACCGTCGAGGTCGTCGACCTGTTCAGCGTGAACAGCCCCCGCCTCACCACGGCCCACCAGCTCACCCTCCTGCGCACCGTGCACGAGGTGCTCGCCGACCCCGGCGTCGACGGCATCGTCGTCACCCACGGAACTGACACCCTGGAGGAGTCGGCGTTCCTGGTCGACCTCCACCACCACGACCCGCGCCCCGTCGTCTTCACCGGCTCGCAGCGGCCCATGGGCACCGCCGACGGCGACGGACCGGGCAACCTGTACGACGCGCTGCTCACCGCCGCCACCACCCGAGGGCTCGGCGTCCTGATCGCCTTCGCCGGACGCGTCCACGCCGCGCGCGGCACCGTGAAGACGCAGGCCGTGGACCTGGACGCGTTCGCAGACCCCTCCAAGGAACTGCTCGGGAAGATCGGCTTCGGCAAGGTCGCCATGCTGCGCACGCCCCGGCGGCCGGCCGCGCTCCCGCTGCCCGCCATGCCCGAACTCCCGCCGCGCGTCGACATGGTGATGCACCACGCCGACGCCGACCCGGCGCTCCTGAACGCCGCCGTCGAGGCCGGCGCCCGCGGCATCGTCCTCATCGGTACCGGCGCGGGCAACGCCACCCCGGAGATCGTGGAAGCGGTGCGTGCCGCTGTCGCCCGCGGGGTGCTGGTCGCCCTCACCACGCGCGTCATGGCCGGGCCCGTCACCGAGATCTACACGCACGGCGGTGCGGTGGACCTCGTCGCGGCCGGCGCCGTTCCGACGGGCACCCTGCGCGCGGGACAGGCCCGCATCGCGGTCCTCTCCGCCCTCCTCGCCACCGACGACACCGCCGAACAGGTCCGCGTCCTGCGCGAGTCCCTCACTCCGGCCGGCCCGGTACTCGTCGAGGCATAACGCCCCGGGCGGCGTAGGCGACCGTTAGGCTCCGGTCAACGGTCGCTACGCTGCGGGGGGTTGCATGGAGCCCGGCACCATCGGCATCAGGGTGGCCTCGGCGGCCATCGGACCCCTCGTGAAGAAGCTGTTCGTCAACGAGGGCGCGGGCGCCGGCGTCGTCGACCGGCCGATCCGGCTCTCGGGCTACGTGTCCTTCACGGGCGAGAAGCGTTCCCTGACCGAATCCGACTTGCGTACGGTACGTGCGGCGAGAAGGTACTGCGGATGGTGATCCGCCGGTTGCCGCTGGCGTTCCCCGGGCTCGGCGAGTGCCGCTTCCCGGGGAAGTTCACGCCGGAAGGCGACACCGGTATCGACATCGGGCCGCTGGGCGGACTCCCGGGCCTGAAGGAAATCCAGATCCTCGCGAGCCGCGACCGGGTCCGCGGAGCCGAGCTGCTGCCGCCGTCCGCGAGGGTCTTCTTCGGATGACCGGGTGACGGGGCGGCGCCGGCAGGGGGCGCGCCCGGTCACCCGGTCAGTTCCCCGGGTTCCCGAACGCCGCCAGGATGCGGTCCGCCGCCGACGTCGGGGTGACCGAGCCGGCCCGGACCGCGGCCTCCAGCTCCGGCGCGAGGTCGCGTACCGCCGGATCCGCCCGCAGGCGCTCCAGCAGTTCGTCGCGGACCATCGACCAGGTCCACTCCACCTGCTGGGCCGCCCGCTTCGCCGCCAGCCGGCCCCCCGCCTCCAGCAGGGTCCGGTGCTGCTCCAGGCGGTTCCACACCTCGTCCAGCCCCGTCGACTCCCGCGCACTGCACGTCAGTACCGGCGGCGTCCACGCCGCGTCCACCGGGTGCATCAGCCGCAGCGCGCCCGACAGTTCACGGGCCGCGGCCTTCGCGTCCCGCTCGTGCGGGCCGTCCGCCTTGTTCACGGCCAGTACGTCGGCCAGTTCCAGGACGCCCTTCTTGATGCCCTGCAGCTGGTCGCCCGTACGGGCCAGGGAGAGCAGCAGGAAGGAGTCCACCATCCCCGCCACCGTGGTCTCCGACTGGCCCACGCCGACGGTCTCGACGAGGACCACGTCGTAGCCCGCCGCCTCCATCACGATCATCGACTCGCGGGTGGCCTTGGCGACCCCGCCCAGCGTGCCCGCCGACGGCGACGGCCGCACGAACGCCGCCGGATCCACCGACAGCCGCTCCATCCGGGTCTTGTCGCCCAGGATGGAGCCGCCCGTGCGCGTCGACGACGGGTCCACCGCGAGCACCGCCACCCGGTGGCCGAGCCCCGTCAGCATCGTGCCGAACGCGTCGATGAAGGTGGACTTGCCCACCCCCGGCACCCCGCTGATGCCGATCCGGCGGGCCCGGCCCGCGTGCGGCAGCAGCTCCGTCAACAGGCCCTGCGCGAGCGCCCGGTGAGCGGGCAGGGTGGACTCGACGAGAGTGATCGCGCGCGCGATGAACGCGCGCTTCCCGTCGAGCACCCCCTTCGCGTAGGCCTCGATGTCGATCTTCGGCACAGGCGGCCGCCTACAGCTCGTGGCCCAGGTCCGCGGCCAGCCGCGTCACCAGGTCGTGGGCCGCGTCCGGGATGACCGTTCCGGGCGGGAACACCGCCGTCGCGCCCATCTCCAGCAGCGTCGGGACATCGGCCGGCGGGATCACCCCACCCACGACGATCATGATGTCCTCGCGGCCCTCCTCCGCCAGCTGCTCGCGCAGCGCCGGTACGAGGGTCAGGTGGCCGGCCGCCAGCGACGAGACGCCCACCACGTGGACGTCCGCCTCGACGGCCTGGCGGGCCACCTCCGCCGGAGTCTGGAACAGCGGGCCGACGTCCACGTCGAAGCCCAGGTCGGCGAACGCGGTCGCGATCACCTTCTGGCCGCGGTCGTGCCCGTCCTGGCCCATCTTGGCCACCAGGATGCGCGGACGACGTCCCTCCGCCTCCTCGAACCGGTCCACCAGCGCACGGGTGCGCTCCACCGACGGGGACTCGCCTGCTTCGTTTCGGTACACGCCCGCGATCGTACGGATCTGGCTCGCGTGCCGTCCGTACACCTTCTCCAGTGCGTCCGAGATCTCACCCACGGTCGCCTTGGCGCGCGCCGCGTCCACCGCCAGCGCCAGCAGGTTGCCGTCGCCGCGCTCGGCGGCGTTCGTCAGCGCCCGCAGGGTGTCCTGCGTGACCGCCTCGTCGCGCTCCTCCCGCAGCCGCCGCAGCTTGGCGATCTGCTGGCTGCGCACCGAGGAGTTGTCGACCTTGAGGACCTCGATCGCCTCGTCGCTGTCCACGCGGTACTTGTTCACGCCGATCACCGGCTGACGGCCCGAGTCGATCCGCGCCTGCGTACGCGCCGCGGCCTCCTCGACGCGCAGCTTCGGAATGCCCGCGTCGATGGCCTGCGCCATGCCGCCGGCGGCCTCGACCTCCTCGATGTGCTGCCAGGCCCGCCGCGCCAGGTCATACGTCAGCTTCTCGACGTACGCGCTGCCGCCCCACGGGTCGATCGACCGGCAGGTTCCCGACTCCTGCTGGAGCAGCAGCTGGGTGTTGCGGGCGATGCGCGCCGAGAAGTCCGTCGGCAGCGCGAGCGCCTCGTCGAGGGCGTTGGTGTGCAGCGACTGGGTGTGGCCCTGGGTCGCCGCCATCGCCTCGATGCACGTGCGCGTCACGTTGTTGAAGACGTCCTGCGCGGTCAGCGACCAACCCGAGGTCTGCGAATGGGTGCGCAGCGAGAGCGACTTGGCGTTCTTCGGGTCGAACTGCTTGACCAGGCGCGCCCACAGCAGGCGGGCCGCGCGCAGCTTCGCGACCTCCATGAAGAAGTTCATGCCGATCGCCCAGAAGAACGACAGGCGCGGCGCGAACGCGTCCACGTCCAGCCCCACCGCCTGCCCGGCCCTCAGGTACTCCACACCGTCAGCGAGGGTGTAGGCCAGCTCCAGGTCGGCCGTGGCCCCCGCTTCCTGGATGTGGTAGCCGGAGATGGAGATCGAGTTGTACCGCGGCATCTTCTGCGACGTGAACGCGAAGATGTCGGAGATGATCCGCATCGAGGGCTTGGGCGGGTAGATGTAGGTGTTGCGGACCATGAACTCCTTGAGGATGTCGTTCTGGATGGTCCCGGCGAGCTTGTCGGGGGAGACGCCCTGCTCCTCCGCCGCCACGATGTACAGCGCGAGGACCGGCAGCACCGCGCCGTTCATCGTCATCGACACCGACATCTTGTCCAGCGGGATCCCGTCGAACAGCTGCCGCATGTCGTAGATCGAGTCGATCGCCACGCCCGCCATGCCGACGTCGCCCGTCACCCGCGGGTGGTCGCTGTCGTAGCCGCGGTGGGTCGGCAGGTCGAAGGCCACCGACAGGCCCTTCTGGCCGGAGGCGAGGTTGCGCCGGTAGAAGGCGTTCGACTCCTCGGCCGTGGAGAAGCCGGCGTACTGCCGGATCGTCCAGGGCTGGTTGACGTACATCGTCGGGTACGGGCCGCGCAGGTACGGGGCCACGCCCGGGTAGGTGCGAAGGAAGTCCAGGCCCTCCACGTCCCGCCCGGTGTACAGCGGCTTGACACCGATGCCCTCGGGCGTCTCCCACAGCAGGTCGGCGGCCGCGGTGCCGGTGGACTCCTTCACCGACGAGCGCCACTGCTCCTCGGTCACCCCCGGGGCCGCGGTCGGGTCGAGCGCCAGCTCGGAGAAATCGGGGATGCTCATGCGGGCACTCCCATCCGGTCGAGTACGGAGGACAGCACGGCGACGGCGTCACAGCCGGCGAAGACGTACTCGTCCACGGATGCCTCTGCGGTGCCCGGCCGGCCGGCGAGGAAGACGGTCGTGGCGCCCGCCGCACGCAGGGCCTCGGCCACTGCCGCGGCCTGCTCCTCGTACAGCGCGTCGCTGGAGCAGAGCACGGCCATGCCGTCGGCGCCGCTCGCGGCGTACGCCTCGGCGGCCGTCGCCGGGTCCACCGACACCGGGTCGTGCACGGGTTCGATGCCGCCCGCCTGGAACAGGTTCGAGGCGAAGGTGGCGCGCGCGGTGTGCGCGGCCGCCGGGCCCAGCGCGGCGAGGAAGACCCTCGGCCGGGCGCCGGTCGCCGCCAGGTGTGCGTCGCTGCGGGCGCGCAGGGCCTCGTACGCCTCGTCGCGCCGTACGCGCGGCAGGCCGCCCGAGGGAGCGGCGGGCGCGGGCTCGCGTACGACGGGCTTCTCCGACAGCAGGGGGAACTCGCTGACACCGGTGATGGGTTCGCGGCGCTTGGCCAGCTTCTCGGAACGCTCCGCCCAGGTGGCGGCGAGCCGTTCGGCGACCGTCCCGGAGCGCAGGGCGGCCGCCAGACCGCCGGCCTTCTCCAGGGTCTGGAAGAATTCCCAGGCGGCGTGGGCGAGTTCGTCGGTGAGGCGCTCGACGTAGTACGAACCGCCGGCCGGGTCGATCACCCGGGCCAGATGCGACTCCTCCAGCAGGATGGTGGAGGTGTTGCGGGCGATGCGGCGCGCGAAGGCGTCCGGCAGGCCCAGCTCGTTGTCGAAGGGGAGCACGGTGACCGAGTCGGCGCCGCCGACGCCCGCGGCCATGCACGCCACGGTGGTGCGCAGCATGTTCACCCACGGGTCGCGGCGGGTCATCATCACCGGCGAGGTCACGGCGTGCTGGAGCTGGGCACCGGCCTCCGGGGCCCCCGAGGCCTCGGCGATCCGCGCCCACAGCCGGCGCGCGGCACGGAACTTGGCGATGGTGAGGAACTGGTCCGCGGTGGCGGCGTAGCGGAACTCCAGCTGTCCGAGAGCGGCTGTGACGCTCAGCCCACCTGCGGAGAGGGCGCGCAGGTAGGCGACGCCGGTGGCCAGCGACAGCCCCAGCTCCTCGGCGGCGCTGCCGCCGGCCTCGTGGTACGGCAGGGCGTCCACGGTCAGTGCGCGCACCCCCGGCAGACCGGCGGCGGCCTCCCGCGCCAGCTCGACGGCGGCGGCCGTGTCCAGCGCCTCGCCGGTGCGGGCCTCGTGGCCCAGCGGGTCGGCGCCCAGGGAGGCCCGCACGGCCTCCGGAGCCACCGAGCGGTCGGCGAACAGGTCCAGCAGGGCGCGGGCGGCCTCGGCGTAGTCGGCGCCGGCGTCCAGGGCGATCGGGGCGAGGTCGAGGTAGACGCCGTCCAGGGCGCGGGCGAGACCGTCGGCCGGGATGCCGCCGCGGCCCACCGTGAGCCAGAGGGAGGTGACCCCGTTCTCCAGGTCGGCGAGGGCCGCCTCGTTCAGGCGCTGCGGATCGGTGCCCGCGAGGCGCTGGCGCACGTCCCAGCCGTTCGCGGTGGTGCCTTCCGGCCTGCCTCCGCGGACGAAGGGGGCGAAGCCGGGGAAACCGGTGTCGGGAACCGTCCCGTCGGGCGGCGCGGTGTACAGCGGGCGGGTGGTGAGCCCGTCCTCGAGTCGGGTGGACAGCGCATCTTCTGCAGCCTCGCCGGATGCTTCCTTGCCCGACTTGCGCAGTACGCCTTCTACAAGGCGCTGCCACTGCTCATGCGTCGCGTCAGGGAACTCGGCGGCCAGGGAGAGCCCGTCGTCAGGCAGGACCGTCATGGCTCGAATGTAGGGGAGTGCGCTCAGGTGGCACCATACCGACGGGTGTGATCTCCCCCTCTCGGACCGTGCCGAGGGGATCCTGGAACACCCGGCTGAGCAGCACGGTTGCGGCGGCCTCCGGGAGCACGGCCGGACCGGCGTGCGGGACCACGATCCGTTCGGGGTCGTCGCAGACGTGCGAAAGCTCCATCGCGGCGGCCCGCAGCTCCTCCAGGTACTCCTCGTGCAGGACGCTCGCCAGCTCGGTCAGGACCATGACCGCCGGATTGAAGACATCCAACAGAAGGGACGCCGCACGGCCCACCGCCCGGGCCCGTTCGCGCAGCAGCAGGTCGGCGCGCGGGTCGCCGGTGGCGGCGGCGTCCACCAGCAGCGGCACGGAGGGGTCCGGCACGATGCCGCGGCGCACCGCCTCGGCGCCGAGCGAGGTGTCGGAGGCGGTCGCCTGCAGGCAGCCGGTACGGCCGCACGCGCACGGGACGGACGCCCCGGGCACCGGCAGGTGCGCCACGTCGCCGGCCGCGGAGCCCGGACCCTGGTGCACGGCCCCCTCGGTCCCGAACGCGGCGTCGACGACGTTGCCGATGAACAGGTGCACCAGGCTGCGGCGGGCCTCGGGCCGGCCGAACAGGATCTCCGCCCGTGCGACCGCCCGGGCGTGGTTGTCGATCCGCACCGGCAGCCCGAGTGCGTCGGACAGCTCGGCGGCGAGCGGCCTGCGCCGCCACCGCAGCACGGGGTGGTGTACGACGACGCCCTCGTCGGGCCGGACCCAGCCGCCCAGTGCCGCACCGAGCCCGAGCAGCGGCCGCCCCGAGTCGAACGCGGCGAGGAAGCGGCGCAGTTCGGCGGTGATCTCGCCGGACAGCCCGGCCGGGTCCCGCCCCTCGTGGGGGAAGGCCCGCCGGGCCAGCAGCCGGCCCCGCAGGTCGACGAGGCTGAAGGTCGAGGCGGGCACACCGATGTGCAGGCCGGCGGCGACCGGCCCGCCGACGGCCCCGGTGTGCAGGTCCAGGGGGACCCGCGGCCGCCCCACCCCGCCGCCGGGCCCGGCCAGCTCGCGCAGCAGCCCGGCCCGGAGCAGCCCGGTGGCCTGCCGCGACACGGCCGCCGCACTCAGCCCGCTGTGCGCGGCGATGTCACTGCGCGCGACCGGTCCGTGGTCCAGCACCGTCCGCAGCACGGCGGCGGCATTGGCGGCCGTCCGGCTGTCACCGGCCATACGCGTCACTCGGTCTCCTCCGGGGCGGGGTACGTCCCCCGATGATGCCGGTTCCCCTACCGAGCCCCTGCGGGGTGCTCGACGGGCGGCGTCCGGCACCGTGCGGGTCGCCTGGCGGGTCGGGCCGCCGTGCGGTGGAGATCCGGGGTGGTGCATCCGGGGCCGGGGCCCGGGGGTTTCCGGCGACGCGCCCGCTCAGGACATGTCCCACCGACCCCGGGGCGCCCGGCGCCGCGCCTCGCCCGGCCCGGCGGGGCGGGGGTGGGGGCGCGGCCCGGGCCGGATCCGGCGAACGCGTGGCGGCCGCATTGCGGGGGCATGAAATCCAGCCACGGTTTTCGGCCGCGGGGGCGGCGTGGTGCGTGGGGCGGAGTACGGGTGAAAGGGCAGGTCGTAGGGGGTGTACGGGGTGGACGCGAGAGCCGGCGAGAGGCGCGTCCGGTGGCCGCGGACGGGGGTTGACCCGGGTCGGAGGCGCTGACACGCTCCGGGACATGTCCGCGAACGAACGCCTCGCCCCGCGGCTCCGCACCCCCGGCCCCTGCACCGCGCCGGGCCAGTGTCCGGGCCGCTGTCCGGCCCCCTGTCGCCCCTGACCCCACGGTCCCGGTAGATCCCCGGCCGCCCCCGCGATACGGCGGTTCACGCCCGGCCGCCGGTCTGGTGGACCGGTCAGCCTGCCGGCCGCGATCCGTTGGGTCCGCGGCTCGCAGCAGCCCCGGGCCCATGGCCGAGCGGGCCCACCGGCCCGACGGCTCCGGTGCAGCGGACCCCCGTTCCGCCGGACGGCGGCGGTCGGTGCGCGGGCCGGCCGACGGCCGGCCCCGTCGCGAGCCCGGGGGGCCGATGTTCCACGGACCGATCGGTTCGTAGCGCCCGGCGGGCCGACCGGGACACGAACCCGGTGGTCTGCGGACCCCGGCGGCCGACCGGCGGATCGGCCCGGGACGGCGGCCCGCAGGCCACCGGACCGCCGGACAGGGGGACTTCCGCCCCCGGTCCGCACACCCGGGCCCGTACCACCTCCCCGAACGCCCCCCAGCACCCGCCCCGCATCCGCAGCACCCGCGCACCGAACCCGCACCGCACCCCATCCGCACCGCGCAGCGCACGGCGACAGCACCGCCCCCGCAGCGCACGGCGACGGCGCCGCACCCGTATCCGCAGCACCCGGGCACCCAACCCGCACCGCACGGCGACGGCCCCGCACCTGTACCGCAGCACCTGCGCACCGAACCGGCACCGAACCCGCACCGCACCCCATCCGCACCGCAGCGCACGGCGACGGCGCCGCACCCGTATCCGCAGCACCCGCGCACCCAACCCGCACCGCCCCGCACACCATCCGCACAGCACAGCGCCCCACCGTCTCGCTCCGTTTCTTCCGCTGCGGAAATAACCCGCGCGGCCCGCCCCCCCATCAAGGAGTCACCATGGCCACTGCCACCCACACCCCCACCTCCACCCCCACTCCCACCCTCACCGTCTCGAAGATCGGCGGACGCATCGGCGCCGAGATCGGTGGCGTGCGGCTCGGCGGGGATCTGCCCGACGCCGACGTCGCCGGGATCCGGGCCGCCCTCCTGGCCCACAAGGTCGTCTTCTTCCGCAACCAGGGCCACCTCGACGAGGCCGCCCACGAGGCCTTCGCCGAGCGGCTCGGCGCGCCGGTCGCGCACCCCACCGTCCCCTCCGCGGACGGCCGCTACGCCCTCGGCATCGACTCCCACCACGGCGCCCGCGCCAACCAGTGGCACACCGACGTCACCTTCGTCCCCGCCTACCCCGCCTTCTCCATCCTCCGCGCCGTGACCATCCCCCCGTACGGCGGCGACACACTCTGGGCCAACACGGCCACCGCCTACGCCGGCCTCCCCGAGCCGCTCCGCGCCCTCGCCGACGGCCTGCGCGCGGTCCACTCCAACGAGTACGACTACGCCGCCCTGAGGCCCGACGCCCTCCCCGAGGCCCTGGCCGAGTACCGCGAGGTGTTCACCTCCACCAAGTTCCTCACCGAGCACCCGGTGGTCCGCGTCCACCCCGAGACCGGCGAACGCACCCTGCTCCTCGGCAACTTCGTCCAGCGGATCCAGGGCCTCACCGGCCGTGACAGCCGGGCGCTCCTCGACCTCTTCCAGTCGCACATCGAGAGCCCCGAGAACACCGTCCGCTGGCAGTGGCAGCCGGGCGACGTCGCGATCTGGGACAACCGGGCCACCCAGCACTACGGCGTGGACGACTCCGACGACCACGAGCGCACCCTGCGCCGCGTCACCGTCGACGGTGACGTCCCGGTCGGCCCCGACGGAGCCCCGTCCCGCCTCATCAGCCCGGAGACCGTCCCGGACCCCTCCTTCGGCATCGCCTCCGGAGCTTCCACCTCCGACGCCCCCGCCGTCTGATCCGGCACAGACCGTACGCCGCCCAAGGAGCCCCCGTGCCCAAGCTGCTCGCCCTCACCGGCAGCCCCTCCGCCCACTCCCGCACCGCGGTCGTCGCCGACCACGCCCTGCGCCACCTGACCCGGTCCCACGCCGGCTTCGAGACCGCCCGCCTGGCCGTGCGCGAGCTCCCCGCCGCCGACCTGCTCGCCGCACGCCGCGGCGAGCCCGAGATCCGCCGAGCCCTCGAAGCCGTCGCCGAGGCCGACGGCCTGATCATCGCGACCCCGGTCTACAAGGCCTCGTACACCGGCCTGCTCAAGGCCTTCCTCGACCTGCTCCCGCAGGACGGCCTCGTCGGCAAAACGGTTCTTCCCCTCGCCACGGGCGGCAGCCTCGCGCACGTCCTGACCATCGACTACGCCCTGCGCCCCGTGCTCTCCGCCCTCGGCGCCCGGCACGTCACCGCCGGCCGGTTCGTCCTGGACTCCTCCGTCGAGCGCGGCTCCGGCCCCGACCGGCTGCGCCCCGAGGCGGAGATCGACCTCCTCCAGGCCGTCGACGAGTTCGCGGACGCCCTGCGCGCCGCCACCCCGCAGGCCCCTGCCGATGCGCCGGCCCCCGCCGATCCGCCGGCCCAAGCCGATGTGCTGGCCCCGGCCGCTCCGCTCGCAGCCGCCACCGTGCTGACCGGCGCCCCGTAAGTCCGTCCCCGCCCTCACGTCCCGTACCGACAAGGATCCGCCATGCCCGCAGCCCTCACCTCGACCACCACCTCCCGGCGCCAGTTCCTGACCCTGCTCGGCATCTCGGCGGCCGCGGTGAGCTGCGGCACGGCCACCGCCCGCGGCGGATCCGGCTCCGGTTCCGGCGGCCAGGTCACCACCCTCAAGTACCAGGGCAACGTGGGGGCCGTCACGCTCCCCGAACTCGCCGCCGACCTCGGCTACCTCGGCGACGTCAAGCTGGAGTGGGTCGGCAACACCATCAGCGGCCCGCAGGACATCCAGTCCGCCGCCACCGGCCAGATCCACTTCGGCGGCGCCTTCAACGGCGCCGTCGTGAAACTGGCGAGCAGCAAGGCCCCGATCACCTCGGTCATCTCTTACTACGGCTCCGACCAGCACTCCTACAGCGGCTACTACGTGCTGGAGGACAGCCCCGTCCGGTCCGCCCGCGACCTGATCGGCAAGAAGGTCGGCATGAACACCCTGGGCGCACACGCCCAGGCCATGCTGGAGATCTACCTGGGGCGCAACGGGGTGTCGAAGGCGGACACGGCCAAGGTCGAGTCGCTGGTCGTCCCGCCGGTCAACACCGAACAGGTCCTGCGGCAGAAGCAGATCGACGTCGCCGTACTCGGCGGCGTACTGCGCGACAAGGCGCTCGCCACCGGCGGGATCCGCCCCCTCTTCACCGACTTCGAGCTGCTCGGCCCGTTCAGCGCCGGCAGCTACGTGATGACGAAGCGCTTCGTCAAGGAGAACCCCGACACCGTCCGGGCCTTCGTCACCGGAGTGGGCAAGGCCATCGAGTGGTCCCGCACCACCCCGCACGAGCAGGTCATCGCCCGGATGACGGAGATCGTCACCAAGCGCGGCCGCAACGAGGACACCGCCACCCTCAAGTACTGGCGCTCGTACGGCGTCGCGGAGACCGGGGGCCGGATATCCGACAAGGAGTTCCAGGTCTGGCTGGACTGGCTCGCCGAGCGCGGCGACATCAAGGAGGGCCGGCTGAAGGCGACCGACCTCTACACCAACGAGTTCAACGGATACGGAAAGGGGTGACGACGGCCATGGCGAAGATCGTGTTCGAAGGGGTCCGCAAGACCTTCGGGGACTTCACCGCCCTCGACGGCATCGACCTGGAGATCGAGAGCGGCGAGTTCCTCGTGGTCGTCGGCCCCAGCGGCTGCGGCAAGTCCACCCTCCTGGACCTCCTCGGAGGACTGTCCACCCCGACTGCCGGCCGCATCCTGCTCGACGGCGAACCGGTCACCGGGCCGGGCCTCGACCGGGGCATCGTCTTCCAGCAGTACGCGCTGCTGCCGTGGCGGACGGCCCTCGGCAACGTCGAGTTCGGCCTGGAGGCGACCGGCGTCCCGCGCCGAGAACGCAAGGCCCGGGCGCGGGAGTTCCTGGACCTCGTCGGTCTGAGTGGCTTCGAGGACCGGCACCCGCACCAGCTCTCCGGCGGCATGCGCCAGCGCGTCGCCATCGCCCGCTCGCTCGCGTACGACCCGGACGTGCTGCTGATGGACGAGCCGTTCGCGGCCCTCGACGCGCAGACCCGCGAGTCCCTCCAGGACGAGCTGCGCCGCATCTGGCAGCGCACCGGCAAGACGGTCGTCTTCATCACGCACGGCATCGAGGAGGCCGTGTACCTCGGCCAGAAGGTGGCCGTCATGACCTCGCGGCCGGGGCGCATCAAGGAGATCGTCCCCGTCGCCTTCGGCGAGCGACCGGGCACGGGCACCGCCACCGGCCCGCAGGGCGAGGAACTGCGTTCCAGCCCGGAGTTCGCCCGCTACCGCCACGACATCTGGACCCTCCTCCACGACGAGGTGGCCCGCGCCCAGCAACTGGAGAAGGAGGAGGCCTCCGTATGAGCACCGGAACCGACACCGCTGCCCCCGCCGTGCTGCCCGCCCCGCCCGCCCCCGCCGTGGAGGTACGCGGCTCCGCGCCCGCGCCGCGGCCGCTGCCGGACGAAGCCGCGGGGAAGGCCGGCGGCCGCCCGGCCCGGCATCCCCTCAGGGCGCTGGGGCGCCGGCTGCGCGCCCTCGCCCTGCGCTCGGCGGCGATCCTCGCGCTCCTCGCCGTCTGGGAGACCGCGCCCCGGCTGGGCCTGGCCGACCCCACCTTCCTGCCGCCGGTCAGCGAGGTGGCCGCCGCCTGGTGGGAGCTGCTGCGCGACGGCCAGCTCGGCCGGCACACCTGGGCCAGCCTGGTCCGCTCCTTCGGCGGCTTCGGCATCGCCGTCGTCGTGGCCGTCCCGCTGGGGCTGCTCATCGGCTGGTACCGGCCGGTCGCCGCCCTCCTCGGCCCGCTGCTGGAGGTGTTCCGCAACACCGCCGCGCTGGCCCTGCTGCCGGTCTTCGTGCTCCTGCTCGGCATCGGCGAGACCTCGAAGGTGTCCATCGTCGTCTACGCCTGCGTGTGGCCGATCCTGCTGAACACCATCAGCGCCGTCGGCAACGCCGACCCCACCCTCGTCCGGCTGGCCCGCTCCATGGACCTGTCCACCCCGAGGCTCTTCCAGAAGGTGATCCTGCCGGCCTCCGTACCGGCCGTCTTCACCGGCATCCGGCTCGCCGGCGCCGTCTCCATCCTGGTCCTCGTGGCCGCCGAGATGATCGGCGCGAAGGCGGGCCTGGGCTATCTGATCAACGCCTCGCAGTTCAACTTCGCGATCCCGCAGATGTACGCGGGCATCGTCACCATCTCCGCCATCGGCGTGGCCTTCAACCAGCTGCTGGTCACGATCGAACGCCGCCTGAGCACCTGGCGCGTCCCGTCCTGACGCCCTGACGCCCTGACGCCACGACGCCACGACGCCTTGACGTCCCGACGCCCCTTCCCGACGCATCACGCCACGACCCGGAACCACGAGGACCCGCCATGACCGCTGCCGCTGCCGCTCCCGCCGCCCCCCGCACCCTCCACCTCAACGCCTTCCTGATGAACGCCGGGCACCACGACGCCGCCTGGCGCCATCCCGCCGCCCGCCCCGAACGCGTCACCGACCTGAAGTACTTCCAGGAACTGGCCCGCACCGCCGAGCGCGGCAGGCTCGACTCCATCTTCTTCGCCGACGGGCTCGCCCTCTGGGGCAAGGCCCGCTACAACGCCCTCGGCGGGTTCGAGCCGCTCACCCTGCTCTCCGCCATCGCCGCCGCCACCGAACACATCGGCCTCATCGCCACCGTCTCCACCACCTTCAACGAACCCTTCAACCTCGCCCGGAAGTTCGCCTCCCTGGACCACATCAGCGGCGGCCGGGCCGGCTGGAACATCGTCACCTCCGGCACCCTCGACGAGGCGCGCAACTTCAACCGGGACGAGCACCTGGAACACAGCCTGCGCTACGACCGGGCCCGCGAGTTCCTCGACGTCGCCACCAAGCTCTGGGACAGCTGGGAGGACGACGCGATCGTCCTCGACAAGGAAGCCGGCATCTACGCCGACACCGACAAGCTGCATCCGGCCGCGCACCGCGGCCAGTACTTCGGCGTCGCCGGGCCGCTCAACGTCCCGCGTTCGCCGCAGGGTTATCCGCTGCTCGTGCAGGCGGGGTCATCCGAGTCCGGAAAGGAGTTCGCCGCCCAGTACGCCGAAGCCGTCTTCACCGCCCAGCAGACCCTCGCCGACGGCCAGACCTTCTACAAGGACCTCAAGTCCCGCCTGGCCCGGTACGGGCGCGCCGAGTCGGACCTCCTCGTCCTGCCCGGCATCGCACCCGTCATCGGATCCACCGAGGCCGAGGCGAAGGCGCTGGAGCAGGAGCTCACCGACCTCCAGGTGCCGGAGTACGGCCTCGCCCAGCTCTCCGGGATGCTGGGTGTGGACCTCACCGGCCTGCCGCTCGACGGCCCGCTGCCCGACCTGCCCGAGGAACGGGACATCAACGGCAACAAGAGCCGCTTCACGCTCGTCGCCGAACTCGCCCGACGTGACGGCCTCAACCTGCGCGAGCTCATCGCCCGTCTCGGCGCCGGCCGCGGCCACCGGGTCTTCGCCGGAACCCCCGAGCAGATCGCCGACCAGCTGGAGGAGTGGTTCACGCGGGGCGCCGCCGACGGCTTCAACATCATGGCGCCGGTGCTGCCCACGGGGCTGACCGACTTCGTCGACCAGGTCGTGCCGATCCTCCAGCGCCGCGGGCTCTTCCGTACCGAGTACACCGGCCGCACCCTGCGCGAGAACTACGGCCTGCCCCGCCCGGCCAACCGGTACGTGACAGCTGCCTCGTGACGGACGACACCGGCGTCCGAACGGAACGGACGCGTGCCGCCGGCGTGGGGAACTCCGGCGGCACGCGCCGTGGCGTCAGACCGTCAGGACGATCTTGCCGCGGGTGCGGCCGGCCGCGCTCAGCTCCCAGGCCTTGGCCGCGTCGGCGAGCGGCAGGGCGTGTTCCACGTTCACCGTGAGCTTCCCCGCGTCCGCCAGCTGGGCGAGGAACGTCAGATCGGCCGTGTCCGGGCGCACCCACAGCTGGTGGGCGCCCTTGGCGGCGGCCTCGTGGTCGGCGATGGAGACCACCCGGTCGCGCCGCTTCACCAGCGACTGCAGCGTCTCGATGACGCCGTCCCCGTAGAAGTCCAGGCCCGCGTCCACGCCCTCGGGCGCGAGCTCGCGGACCCGGTCCGCCAGCCCCTCGCCGTAGAGCACGGGCTCCGCGCCGAGCGAGCGGAGGTAGTCGTGGTTGTGCGCGCCGGCCGTGCCGATGACCCGCAGGCCGAGGGCGACCGCGATCTGCACGCCGAAGGAGCCCGTACCGCCGGCCGCGGAGTGGATGAGGACGGTCTCGCCGGCCTCGACACCGACGCGGGTCAGCGACTGGTACGCGGTGAGACCGGCCAGCGGAAGGCCGGCCGCCTGCTCGAAGGTCAGCTCGCGCGGCTTGCGGGCGAGGGTGCGCACGGGGGCCGCGACCAGTTCGGCGTAGGTGCCGAGCTCCACCCACTCCTTGCGGACGTAGCCGTACACCTCGTCGCCCACGGCGTAGTCGAAGGTGTCCTGGCCGACCGCCTCGACGACACCGGCCACGTCCCAGCCGGGTATGACCGGGTGGCGGACTTCGAGGATGGGATCGAGGTATCCGGCGGCGAGCTTCCAGTCCACCGGGTTGACCCCGGCGGCCTTCACGCGGACGAGCACCTCGCCGGGCCCCACCTTGGGCTGGGGGGCGTCAACGAGCTTGAGGGAGGCGGGAGCTCCATATGCGCTGTATGTGATGGCCTTCATGATCGTGCCCAACGCGGCTCCCGCGCCGGCTATTCCGCGCCGGCCATTGCGCACCGGCCGTTCGGTACAGGCCGTTCGGTACAGGCCGTTCCCCACCCGCTGACTCCGGACCGCTCAGGCCGGCAGCGTGTTGTGGTGCGAGCGCCTGCGCGCCGCCGCGAACAGCGCCTGGATCTGCGCACCCGACTGCTCGACGTCGTCGAGGGGCGAAGGGAAGGCCAGCCGTACGTCGCGGTGGCCGCGCCGCTCCTCCAGGCGCAGGGTGATCCCGTAGCGGTCCATGGCGAGCGGCAGGGCGCGCACCACCGCGGCCGTGGGCTGGGGGTGAACCAGGCGCAGCAGCAGCGTGACGAGGTCGTGGTGGTCGTCGAGGAGGTGCGTGAGCATGCCCGCCTCGTACGGGGCCAGCGGGTCGGGCCGGGCCGCGTCGAGCTCCTCCAGGCCGACGTGGGCGATGCCCTCCGCGGTTTCCAGCTCGGCCCGCTCGAACTCCATGCAGGTGGAGTCGGCGCCGGACTCGGCGGACAGATCGGAGTAGGGGGTGAGCAGCCGCCCCAGCACGGTGACGCGGGCGCGCACCCGGTCCCGTACGGGGGTGGGCGCGACGTCGGTGAACTCCAGCCGGATCGCGGGCCGGTGCTCGGCGTGACCGCCGGGCTCGGCGGGGTGCAGGTGCAGGCGTCCCATGGGGTCGCCGCCGTCGAGGTGGCGGACCTCGGTGCGCAGGCCGTCGGTGACCACCGTCATGGAGTGGGCGGCGGCCAGGACCGACCGGATCCGCTCGGCGGCGGTGGGCAGGGCGGCCGACGTTGAGGGGTCACCGAACAGGCGCATGCGGATCTCTCCATCGTCCATGTGGGTTAGGTATGCCTAACCTAACTCATCCTGGTCCCTGAGAGTACCCGGCACGGTTCGTGTCGTTGTTGGGCTGAACGGGTGAAACGCGAGAGGATGGGGGGATGCACATGAAGCGCGCGGCCGAGGCGGCCCGGTGAGCAGGTACGACGTCACCGACGAACAGTGGGAGGGGCTCGCGCAGGTGGTACCGCTGCGCAGTCGCAACGAATGGCCCTCCCGGGTGGACCACCGCACGATTCCCAAGTCGCCCGGGGCGGCGGCGGCGGAGCAGCGGCGCTTCGTGGTGATCAGAGTCCAGATCTTCGCGGACGCGCGGGAGGTGGCCGAGTACCTGATCGCGCAGATCCCGGTACTGCTGGACCTCACCGGTGCGGACAGCGAAGTGGCCAAGCGGATCCTCGACTTCAGCAGCGGGGTGGTCTTCGGGCTGGGCAGTGGGATGCACCGGGTGGACCGGAACGTCTTCCTGCTGGCGCCCGTGGGGACCGAGGTCGAGGGGATCGCGGCCGCGGCCGTCCCCCGATCGTAGGAAGGTCCGTACGAAGGAACGGTTCGCCGGGGCCGCGGGGGGCCCGGCGGCCCGTACCGTCCGGCGGATGGACGCCACCGCCGTCGCGTTAGGCGACGCCACCCGCACCCGTGTCGATTTTCCCGGGACCGGACCGGCCGACGGGCCCGCGGCCACGGAACCGCCGGCCCCGATCCCGCCCGTGCCTTCCGGCGCGCCAACCGTGTCCGCGGCTTCCGCGACCTCCGGCACCTCCGCGGCCTCCGCGGCTTCCGTGCCCTCCGGCACCTCCGCCGCTTCCGCGGCCGGGGCGCGGCCGGGTCCTGCCGCGGCGACGCCCCCGGAACCGGCCCCGCCCCTGCACCTGGACCCGCCGAAGTCTCCTGCGTCGCCGCCCGGTTGCACGGGCGGCGCCCCGGTCGGCCCTTTGCGGGCCGGCGACCGGGCGGCGTCCGCGGCCCCGGCCGGCCATCCCGGGACACCGATCGTCTCCGCGGCTTCCGCCGTCTCCGCTGCGGTGCCCGCGTTCCCGGCCGCCCCCGCTGCGGTGTCGGTCGGGACGGCCGGGACGGTCGGGACGGTCGGTGATCCGGTCGTGCCGGCGCAGGCGGCCCCCCGCGGCTCCGGTCGTCCTGCCGAGCCCGCGCAGCGACACGCTCGGCCCGTGATCACAGAGTTGCGGCTTTCCGCCTTCGGGCGGCACCGGTCGGCGGCCTTCCCGCTCGGGCCCGTCACCCTCTTCGCCGGGCCCAGCGGCAGCGGCAAGTCCCAGGCCCTGGCCGCCTACGGGGCGCTGACCGGGCTGGGCGCCGGCGCCACCCTCGACGAGGCGTTCCCCGACGCCGCCGCCCTCATCCCCGACCGGGCGCTCCCCGACGCGCAGCGGCGGCGCGGCTTCCGCCTCGGCTGTACGGTCGACGGCCCCGCCGGACCGGTCCGGCTCGACCTCGCCGTCCAGGCCGAACCCGCCCTGCGGATCGTCGGCGAACGGCTCTCGCAGGACGGGCGGATCCTGTTCGCCACCGCCCTGCGCGACCCCGGCCGGCGCTCGGTGCAGGCCGCCTGGCTGACCGGTGGCGCGGTCGGCGTCACCCGGGCCCCGCTGCCCGACGACCGGCTCGGCACCGCGCTGCTCCCGCTTCGCGTCGCCGGGTCCACGGCCGGCCAGCGGCAGGTGCTGGCCGCGGCCGAGCAGGTCGTGGTGGCCCTGCGCTCGGTGTTCGCCTGCGACCCGCGCCCGGACCGGATGCGCGCGCCCGTCCCGCGGGGCGAGGGCCGGCTGCTGGGCGACTGCGCCAACCTGGCGGACGTCCTGCGCCGGACCCGCGACGAGTGCGGGACCCGACACGCGCTGCTGGCCGAGGCCGCGCGTACCGGCTGCTCGGGGCCCGTGACCGGGCTCGACGTACGCGCTCCGGAGGGCGGCGCCGTCACCGCGGTCCTGGACCGCGGACCCGGCCGCCCCGCCACGGAACTGGCCCGGCTCGGCTCGGGCGAACTCCGCTTCCTCGCGCTCGCGCTGGTCCTGCTCACCGGGCCGGGGGTGCTGGACATGGACCCCGCCGCCGAACTGCTCTCCGCACGGCAGGCGCTGACCGTCCTGGCCGACGGCTTCGACCACGGCCTGGACGGCAGCCAGAGCGCCGAACTGCTGCGGCTGGCGCTGCTGTCCTGCGGCCGCGGCCACGTCCGGCTGGTGGCGGCCGTGGGGGAGGGGACCGCGGCCGCCGCCCGCTCGCTGGCGGGCGTGTCGGTGGTAGACCTGTCGGTATGAACGAGACGGAGACGCAGGGGCCCCGACCGCCCGAGCGGCGGCCCGATGAACGGCTGGACCTGCTGCAGCGCAGGCTCGCGCGGTTCGCGGCGGCGCGCGGCTGGGAGCCGTACCACACGCCCAAGAACCTGGCGGTGGCGCTGAGCGTGGAGGCGGCCGAACTGGTGGAGATCTTCCAGTGGCTGACACCGGAACAGTCGGCGAAGGTCATGGAGAAACCGGAATCCGCCCACCGCGTGGCCGATGAGGTCGCCGACGTACTCGCGTATCTGCTGCAGTTCTGTGAGGTTCTCGGGGTGGATGTGCTGGATGCGCTCGCCGCGAAGATCGAGAGGAATGAACTCCGCTTCCCCGTAACGGGTGGTCCGACACCGAATCGTCACTCTTCGGAGTGATGGACTCTTCCACAATCACGTTTCTGTCCACATTTTCCGAATACCCCTGGCTTTACTGGCCCGTTGCCCTCACTCTGGGTAGTGGTGAGGACGGCGGGATGTCGTGCGGACGGGGGACGGCATATGGATGCGGTACGGCTCATCGCGGCCGGCCGGCACGCGCTGGCACAGAGCGGGGCTGCGTGGGACATAGTGGGCGAGGCCTGGCAGGCCCAGGCACTCGCGCAGGGTATCGGGAGCTGGCTGGCGGTCACCGGGCCGCCGGAGCTGAGATCGGAGGCACGGGGGCTGGGGGAAGCGGGAGGAAGAGGATGCGGGGTCCTGGACCGGGCGGCCCTGCGCGGCGAGGGCAGCGCGCCGGAGTATCCGCCGCGGGCCGCACAGCTGGGCGGCGTGTCGGATGTCCGGCAGGCGCTGCTCGGACTTCAGGCGCTGCTGGGTGAAGTCGGGATAGCCCTGGTCGGGGTGGCCTGCGCCACCGACGACGAGGCCCTGTACTGGCAGTGCATAGAGTCGATCGACGCGGCTGACGAGTCGAGCGACCGGGTGCGGGCGATCCTGCGCCGCATGGCGGTGCGCGAGCGGGGGTCCGCCTCGGGCGTGGCCTGAGCCGGGCACATTTCGGCACGGGCGGCACGGCACGCGCACGGGCGGCACGGCACGCGCACGGGCCGGGTCCCGCCGTGCGCGACGGACCCGCACGGTCAGGAGGACCGGTGGGACGGGCGCTCGCCCTCGGTGGTGCCGCCCGTGGAGGACTGGAGATCGGCGTCGAGCTGCGAGAGGTCGGCGTTGAGTGCCGCCATCAGCTCCTCCATCTGCTGCAAGAGACCCCTCGGTGCGCCGGCGTTCTGGTCGGGCACAGTGGACTCCGGCTGTGCGTCGTGTGCTGCCTGTCCGGTC
Source organism: Streptomyces sp. NPDC023541 (assembly GCF_055559995.1). Classification (NCBI taxonomy): domain Bacteria; kingdom Bacillati; phylum Actinomycetota; class Actinomycetes; order Kitasatosporales; family Streptomycetaceae; genus Streptomyces; species Streptomyces sp. NPDC023541. The sequence continues at coordinate 58,273 of NZ_JBVHJO010000023.1, read as the reverse complement.
CAGCCGGTCTGTCGGGGGGTCTGCGGCACGGCCTCGTGGGACATGGCGGCCTCCTCGGCCCTGGCCCTTCCGAGGGGGAAGGGGGCGGTGGACGCACCGGCGAGAGACCGCCGGCACGCGGGCCGGGCGGTCCGGCTCCGTCCGAGCAAACGACCCCCCTCCGGGCTGGTCACTGGAGGCTCCGGGCGCCGACACGTCAGGTTGACGCAGATTCACCCTGGCGGGGCGCGGCGGGCAGGATGGGGTTATGGATCTTCGCATTTTCACCGAGCCCCAGCAGGGTGCGAGCTACGACACCCTCCTGACCGTCGCCAAGGCCACCGAGGACCTGGGCTTCGATGCGTTCTTCCGCTCCGACCACTACGTGCGGATGGGCACCGCCGACGGACTGCCCGGCCCCACCGACGCCTGGATCACCCTCGCCGGCCTGGCCCGTGAGACCAGGCGGATCCGCCTCGGCACCCTGATGACGGCCGGTACCTTCCGGCTGCCCGGCGTCCTCGCCATCCAGGTGGCGCAGGTCGACCAGATGTCCGGCGGCCGCATCGAACTGGGGCTGGGCGCCGGCTGGTTCGAGGAGGAGCACAAGGCCTACGGGTCCCCTTCCCGGCGGACCGGATGTCACGGCTGGAGGAGCAGCTCGCCATCGTCACCGGCCTGTGGGCCACCGCGCCCGGCGCCACCTTCGACTACGCGGGTGACCACTACCGGGTGGAGAACTCGCCCGCGCTCCCCAAGCCCGTCCAGGCCAGGATCCCCGTCCTCGTCGGCGGCCACGGAGCCAAGCGCACCCCCCGGCTCGCCGCACGGTACGCCGACGAGTTCAACATGCCGTTCGCGTCGATCGCGGACAGCGCGCGGCAGTTCGGCCGGGTCCGGGAGGCGGCCGACCAGGCCGGCCGCGGACCCGACGACCTCGTCTACTCCAACGCCCTCGTGGTGTGCGTGGGCAAGGACGACGCCGAGGTGGCCCGCCGGGCCGCCGCCATCGGCCGGGACGTCGACGAGCTCAAGGCCAACGGCCTGGCCGGCTCCCCGGCCGAGGTCGTGGAAAAGATCGGCGCCTACGCCGCCACCGGCTCCTCCCGCGTCTACCTCCAGCTGCTCGACCTCGACGACCTCGACCACCTGGAGCTCATCTCCGCCCAGGTGCTCTCACAGCTCCGCTAAGGGCTGTCCCGTGATCCCCGGCGGGCGCACGACGACAGCCACGGCACCTCGCCGCGTTGTCGGAACGCCCGGATACGCCCAGTATCAGCACGCTCCTCCGCCTTGCGATGCACCGCGTCTGACGCCGTGCGCTGATCCACCGGGGATTACGGGACAGCCCTTAGTCGGGTCGGCAGAGACCCGTCTCGTCGGTCGCCGACGCTCCGCGTCGGTTCCCTCCTCCGCCTTGCGACCGCAGGCAGCAGACCCCGCCGACCACCGCCCCGCGGGCGGTCGGCGCCACTTCGAGCACACTCCCCAGGGGGACACCCATGCCGCGCGCGACCGGCCCGCTCGCCGAAGCACTGGCCCACCGGACCGTCGTCCTGGACGGCGGGCTCAGCAACCAGCTCGCCGCCCAGGGCTGCGACCTCACGGGAGGCCTCTGGACCGCCCGCGTCCTCGACGAGCGGCCGGTCCAGATCGAGGCCGCCCACACGGCGTACGCGCGGGCCGGCGCCGAGGTGCTGATCACCGCGAGCTACCAGGTCGGCTACGAGGCCTTCGCCGCCCGCGGCCATGACCGCGACGCGACCACCGCCCTGCTGCACCGCAGTGTCGCGCTCGCCGCCCGGGCGGCCGAGGCCGCCGACCACGACGTGTGGGTGGCCGCCTCGGTCGGCCCGTACGGAGCGGTGCTCGCGGACGGCTCCGAGTACCGCGGCCGGTACGGCCTGAGCGTGCGCGAACTCGCGGCGTTCCACCGCCCCCGCATCGAGGCCCTGCTCGCCGCGGGCCCCGACGTACTGGCCGTGGAGACCCTCCCCGACCCGGACGAGGCCGAGGCCGTGCTCACCGTGCTCGCCGAGACCGGCGCCCCGGCCTGGCTGAGCTACACCGTGGCCGGGGGCCGCACCCGTTCGGGACACCCGCTGCCCGAAGCCTTCGCGCTCGCCGCAGGGGCCCCGCAGGTCATCGCGCTCGGCGTCAACTGCTGCGACCCCGCCGAGGTCCTCCCGGCCCTCCGGGCGGCGGCCGCCGCCACCGCCAAACCCCTGCTGGCCTACCCCAACGACGGCTCCGTCTGGGAGGCGGCCACCGGCACCTGGCGGGCCCCCGCGACCATGCCCCCGTGGCCCACGACCGCCTGGCGCCGCACCGGGGCCCGCCTCGTCGGCGGCTGCTGCCGCATCGGCCCCGACCACATCGCGGACCTGGCCCGAGGGACCGGCGGGCCCGGCCGCGTCGGCTAACGCTCGAAGCCGACGCCGACGCCGACGCCGACGCCGACGCCGACGCCGACGCCGTCGAGGTGCCGGCCGTACCCGGGGTCTCCACGGCGGATGGGGGCCGCGCCGGCCGCCCCCACGGGCGGAAGGACGACGAGCGCCGTGATGATCAGGGCGGGGTGCTGCCACCAGCGGCGCGGAGGTTCGGGCACGGGCATCGGTGCGGGGGCGCAGGCATGAGGGGGCGGGTAGATGGCGCTCCCGGAGGCTGTGCAGGGTGCGGAGCGCGCGAGCTTATCCAGGAGGTTGAAGATCGTACTTGTTTTCACTCGAAATCCGTTGGCCCGAGCGTGATCCGACAGTCATGCTGAACCGCATGTTCCTTACGATCACCACCACCGGGGCCGCCGAGAATCCGGCGACTGACCTGGGCTTTCTCCTGCACAAACACCCGGATCGGGTCCGCGTGGAGAACCAGTCCCACGGCACCGCCCACGTGTTCTACCCCGAGGCCACGGCCGAGCGGTGCACGGCGGCCCTGTTGCTGGAGGTGGACCCCGTCGCGCTCGTCCGCCGCGGGAAGGGCAAGGGCCGCGGCGGAGCACCCGACGCCGCGCTCGCGCAGTACGTCAACGACCGGCCGTACGCCGCGTCCTCGCTGCTCGCCGTGGCGCTCAGCGGGGTGTTCCGCACCGCCCTGAAGGGTCAGTGCGTCCTGCGCCCCGAACTCCCCGACCAGGCGCGCCCGCTGCGCGTGGAGATCCCCGTCCTCCCCGCGCGCGGCGGCGCCGCCATGGTGCACAGGCTGTTCGACCCGCTCGGCTGGGACCTCGTACGGGCCGAGGCCGTACCGCTCGACGAGCAGTTCCCCGAGTGGGGGGAATCCCGCTACGTACGCCTCGTACTGGAGGGTGAGCTGCGCCTCGCCGACGCCCTGCGGCAGCTCTACGTGCTCCTGCCGGTCCTCGACGACGCCAAGCACTACTGGATCGCCTCCGACGAGGTCGACAAGCTGCTGCGCGCCGGAGAGGGCTGGCTCGCCGCGCACCCGGAGCACGCGCTGATCAGCTCCCGCTACCTGGCCCGCCACAAGCGGCTGACCCAGGAAGCCGTCGAGCGGCTGGAGCTGGTGCGCCTCGCCGAGTCCGACGGCAGCGAGGTCGAGGAGCTCGACAACGCCGTCGACGAGACCCGCGACACGCAAGAGCGGCCCGTACCGCTCGCCGTGCAGCGGCGCGACGCGATCCTTGCCGCCCTGCGCGCCGCCGGCGCCCAGCGGGTGCTCGACCTCGGCTGCGGACAGGGGCAGTTGCTGCAGGCGCTGCTGGGGGACCCCGCGTACACCGAGATCGTCGGCATGGACGTCTCCGTGCGGGCCCTGACCGTCGCCGCCCGTCGGCTGCGGCTGGAGCGGATGGGCGAGCGGCAGAGCTCGCGCGTCACCCTGCTCCAGGGCTCGCTCGCCTACACCGACAAGCGGCTGGCCGGCTACGACGCGGCCGTGCTCAGCGAGGTCGTCGAACACCTGGACCTGGAGCGGCTGCCCGCGCTGGAGTACGCCGTGTTCGGCTCGGCCCGTCCCCGCACGGTTCTCGTCACCACCCCGAACGTCGAGTACAACGTCCGCTGGGAGACCCTCCCGGCCGGGCACGTCCGGCACGGCGACCACCGCTTCGAGTGGACCCGCGAGGAGTTCCGCGCCTGGGCCGGGCAGGTCGCCGCGCGCTTCGGCTACGCGGTCGCGTACGTCCCCGTGGGCGACGACGACCCCGAGGTCGGGCCGCCGACCCAGATGGCCGTCTTCACCCAGGACGCCGCCACCGAGACCCGCGACAAGACCGACAAGACCGACAAGACTGACAGTACCGACAGCACCGACAGCACCGACAGCACCACCACCGACACCCCGAAGGAGGGCGAGGCGGCATGACCGGCACCGAGACCCCCGAGGCCACCCGGAGCACGAGGGCCCCCCGGCCCCGGACCCTTCCCGTCACCGACCTGTCCCTCGTCGTCCTGATCGGGGCCACCGGCTCGGGCAAGTCCACCTTCGCCCGCAAGCACTTCAAGCCCACCGAGGTCATCTCCTCCGACTACTGCCGCGGCCTGGTGTCCGACGACGAGAACGACCAGGGCGCGAGCCGGGACGCCTTCGACGTCCTGCACTACATCGCCGGCAAGCGCCTCGCCGCCGGCCGCCTGACCGTCGTCGACGCGACCAGCGTCCAGGCCGACGCCCGCCGGCAGCTGGTCCAGCTCGCCCGCGAGCACGACGTCCTGCCCATCGCCATCGTCCTGGACATGCCCGAGCAGGTCTGCGCCGAACGCAACGCGGCCCGCCCCGACCGGGCCGGCCTGCCCCGCGCGGTCATCCAGCGGCACCGCCGCGACCTGCGGCGCTCCCTGCGCGGCCTGGAGCGCGAGGGCTTCCGCAAGGTGCACGTGCTGCGTTCCGTCGAGGAGGCCGAGACCGCCGAGGTCGTCCTGGAGAAGCGGTTCAACGACCTCACCCACCTCACCGGACCCTTCGACATCGTCGGTGACATCCACGGCTGTTCCTCCGAGCTGGAGACCCTGCTCGCCAAGCTCGGCTACGAGGACGGCGTCCACCCCGAGGGCCGCACGGCCGTGTTCGTCGGCGACCTCGTCGACCGCGGCCCCGACAGCCCGGGCGTCCTGCGCCGCGTGATGGGCATGGTCAAGTCCGGCAACGCCCTGTGCGTGCCCGGGAACCACGAGAACAAGCTCGGCCGTCACCTCAAGGGCTCCAAGGTCCAGCAGACCCACGGCCTCGCCGAGACGATCGAGCAGCTCTCCCACGAGCCGCAGGAGTTCGTCGAGGAGGTGCGGGAGTTCATCCGCGGCCTCGTCAGCCACTACGTCCTCGACGGCGGGAAGCTGGTGGTCTGCCACGCAGGCCTGCCCGAGAAGTACCACGGCCGCACTTCCGGCCGGGTCCGCTCGCACGCCCTGTACGGGGAGACCACCGGCGAGACCGACGAGTTCGGCCTGCCCGTGCGCTACCCGTGGGCCGAGGACTACCGCGGCAAGGCCGTCGTGGTCTACGGCCACACCCCCGTCCCGAACACCGCCTGGATCAACAACACCATCTGCCTCGACACAGGCGCCGTCTTCGGCGGCCGGATGACCGCCCTGCGCTGGCCCGAGCGCGAACTGGTCGACGTACCGGCCGAGAAGGTCTGGTACGAGCCGGTCAAGCCGCTCGTCACCGAGGTGCCGGGCGGGCACGACGGACGTCCGCTGGACCTGGCCGACGTGCACGGGCGCCGGGTCGTCGAGACCCGGCACCTGGGCAACGTGGGCGTCCGCGAGGAGAACGCGGCCGCTGCCCTGGAGGTCATGAGCCGCTTCGCCGTCGACCCGCGGCTGGTCCCGTACCTGCCGCCGACCATGGCGCCGACCGCGACCTCCCGCGAGGAGGGCTACCTGGAGCACCCGGCCGAGGCCTTCGACCAGTACCGCAAGGACGGCATCACACAGGTGGTGTGCGAGGAGAAGCACATGGGCTCCCGCGCCACCGTCCTGCTCTGCAGGGACGCCGACGCCGCCCGCGAGCGGTTCGGCGTCGACGGCCCGACCGGTTCCGTCTACACGCGCACCGGGCGGCCCTTCTTCCGCGACCCAGAGGTCACCGAGGAGGTGCTGGCGCGGCTGCGCGCGGCCGTCACCGGTGCCGGGGTGTGGGATGAACTGGGCACCGACTGGCTGCTGTTCGACGGGGAACTCCTGCCCTGGTCGCTGAAGTCGGGCGGCCTGCTGCGCAACCAGTACGCCGCCGTGGGCGCCGCCTCGCGCGCCGTGTTCCCCGGCGCCATCGCAGCCCTGGAGGCGGCGGCCGCCCGCGGCGCCGACACCGGCGCCCTGCTGGAGCGCCAGCGCGGCCGGGCCGCCGACGCGGCGGCGTTCACCGAGGCCTACCGCCGCTACTGCTGGACCACCGACGGGCTGGACGGCGTACGGTTCGCGCCGTTCCAGCTGCTGGCCGCGGCAGGGCGGCAGCTGGCCGCCGTACCCCACGACCAGCAGCTGGCCTGGCTTGACCGGCTGGTCGCGGCCGACGATCCGGGCACCCCGGGCGGCACGGGCCTGCTGCGCCGCACCGGCCGGATCCTGGTCGACACCGGGGACGAGGACTCCGTGCGGGCCGGCACCGACTGGTGGCTGGAGCTGACGGCCGCCGGCGGTGAGGGCATGGTCGTCAAGCCGCTCCAGGCCTACGCCCGGGACGGCAAGGGCCGGCTGGTCCAGCCGGGGGTCAAGGTGCGCGGACGGGAGTACCTGCGGATCATCTACGGCCCGGAGTACACGCGTCCGGACCAGCTGGAGCGGCTGCGGGACCGGTTCCTGGGACACAAGCGCTCGCTCGCCCTGCGGGAGTACGCGCTCGGGTTGGAGGCGCTGGACCGGCTGGCGGCCGAGGAGCCGCTGTGGCGGGTCCACGAGCCGGTCTTCGCGGTGCTGGCGCTGGAGTCGGAGCCGGTCGACCCACGGCTGTGACCGCGGCGACGCCGGCGGCCGGTTGCAGGGCCGCGTGAAGGAAGACGTAAAGGCGAAGCCCCCGTACGGCCCTGAATTAGGTCGTATGGGGGAACTTTCGTGGAGAACGCCGGGGAAACCACCGGCGGGATCGTTCATCCAGGGCAGCGGAATGACCGCCAGCCTGGAAGGACGGAACATCACCTATGAAGATGACCGCGCGCGGAAGCATTGCGGCGCTCCTGACCTGTATGGCCGCGGCCGGTGTGGCCACCCCGGCCGTCGCCGACGGGGTGCCGGTGGGTGTCCCGCTCGAGGGTGTGGAGACCACGACGGGCCTGGACGTGCCGCGGATCGCCACCGCGGTGCCGCTGCCGGTCGTCGGAGCGCCCGAGGCTCCCCGCATGCACAAGGGGGACATGCTCCCCTCGCCGCTGCTCCCGGCGGTCCCGGTCGCCACGGAGCTCGGCGAGACCCTGGTCACCTCCCCGCTGCCGAACCTGGCGGGCCGTCCGGAGACGGACGGAGAGGGGTCCTTGGAGTCGCCCGCCACCACCGTCCGCACCCGTACCCCGGGCGCGGTCGTCGGCTCCCCGCTCACGATGCCGGACGGCTCCAACTTCGGCCTGCCGAACCTGACCACGCCCAAGCTGGGTCTCCTCGCGCCGGAAGTCACGGGAGCGCCGGAGGCACTTCTCGGTGTCGCCCTGCCCCGCTGAGCCGACGCCACCTCAAAAGGCCGCCCGGTCTGCGAACGTGTACGGCATGGGATTCCATGTCGACTCCGAGACCGGGCGGCTTCGCCGCGTCATCCTCCACCGGCCCGACCTGGAGCTGAAGCGGCTCACACCCGGCAACAAGGACGCGCTCCTCTTCGACGACGTGCTGTGGGTGCGCAGGGCCCGCCAGGAGCACGACGGCTTCGCGGACGTGCTGCGGGACCGGGGCGTGGAGGTCCACCTCTTCGGGGACCTGCTGTGCGAGGTCCTGGACGTCCCGGAGGCCAGGCGGCTCGTCCTGGACCGGGTGTTCGACGAGAAGGAGTACGGGCCGCTCGCCATCGACCACCTGCGGTCGGTCTTCGACGGGCTGGCCTCGGCGGACCTGGCGGAGGCGCTGGTCGGCGGGATGACCAAGCGGGAGTTCCTGGAACGGCACGCCGAGCCCGTGTCGGTGCGCTTCCATGCCCTGGACCTGGACGACTTCCTGCTCGGGCCGCTGCCCAACCACCTCTTCACCCGCGACACCTCCGCCTGGATCTACGACGGGGTGTCCATCAACGCGATGCGCTGGCCCGCCCGGCAGCGCGAGACCGTGCACTTCGAGGCGATCTACCGCCACCACCCGCTCTTCACCACCTCCGGCGCCTTCCACTACTGGTCGCAGGGGCAGGCGGACTACCCCTCGACGATCGAGGGCGGGGACGTCCTCGTCATCGGCAACGGCGCGGTGCTGATCGGGATGAGCGAGCGGACCACGCCGCAAGCGGTGGAGATGCTGGCGCGAGGTCTGTTCGCCGCCGGTTCGGCGACCTCCATCGTGGCCCTCGACATGCCGAAGCGCCGGGCCTTCATGCACCTGGACACCGTGATGACGATGGTCGACGGAGATACGTTCACTCAGTACGAGGGGCTCGGCATGCTCCCCTCCTACACGATCGAGCCGGGCGACGGCGCCACCGAGCTGAAGGTGACCGACCATCCGGCCGAGCACATGCACCTGGCCATCGCCGCGGCGCTGTCGCTCGACTCGATCCGGGTGCTGACCGCGACCCAGGACGTGCACTCGGCACAGCGCGAGCAGTGGGACGACGGGTGCAACGTGCTCGCCGTCGAGCCGGGCGTGGTGGTCGCCTACGAGCGGAACGTGACCACCAACACGCACCTGCGCAAGCAGGGCATCGAGGTGATCGAGATCCCGGGCAGCGAGCTGGGGCGGGGCCGGGGCGGGCCGCGCTGCATGAGCTGCCCGGTGGAGCGGGACCCCGTCTGAGCAGGTCCTGCGGGGCGGAGTGGGGAAAAGGTCACACGCGCGGGACACCCGCAGGTCTGTATATCAATACAGTGCGTCGTATAGACTTCCAGTATCCCCTGTCACCGTGACGCTGGAGCGACCCCATGGCCCCCGACCTCAAAGGCCGCAGTTTTCTCAAGGAGCTCGACTTCTCGGCCGCCGAGTTCCGCGGCCTCATTGAGCTCGCCGCCGATCTGAAGGCGGCCAAGAAGGCCGGGATCGAGCAGCGTCTGCTTCGAGGCAGGAACATCGCGCTGATCTTCGAGAAGACCTCGACGCGCACCCGCTGCGCCTTCGAGGTCGCCGCCGCGGACCAGGGCGCCCACACCGTCTACCTCGACCCGACGGGCTCGCAGATGGGGCACAAGGAGTCGGTCCGGGACACCGCCCGGGTGCTGGGCCGGATGTTCGACGGCATCGAGTACCGGGGGGACAGCCAGGCGGCCGTCGAGGAGCTCGCCGCGCACTCCGGCGTCCCCGTCTTCAACGGGCTGACCGACGACTGGCACCCCACCCAGATGCTGGCCGACGTCCTCACCATGACCGAGCACAGCGCCAAGCCGCTGCACCGGATCTCCTTCGCGTACCTCGGCGACGCCCGCTTCAACATGGGCAACTCCTACCTTGTGACCGGCGCGCTGCTGGGCATGGACGTCCGCATCGTCGCGCCCAGGAGCTACTGGCCCGCCGAGCACGTGGTGGCCGAGGCGCGCAGGCTCGCGGCGGACAGCGGTGCGCGGATCACCCTGACCGAGGAGGTCGACGCGGGGGTCGCCCAGGCCGACTTCGTGGTCACCGACGTCTGGGTGTCCATGGGGGAGCCCAAGGAGGTCTGGGACGAGCGGATCGCGGCCCTGGCGCCGTACGCCGTCACCATGGACGTGCTGCGGGCCACCGGGAACCCGGACGTGAAGTTCATGCACTGCCTGCCGGCCTTCCATGACCTGGGCACCAAGGTGGCCCGGGAGATCCACGAGCGGCACGGGCTCGACTCGCTGGAGGTGAGGGACGAGGTCTTCGAGTCGGAGCACTCCGTCGTCTTCGACGAGGCCGAGAACCGGCTGCACACCGTCAAGGCCGTGCTCGTCGCCACCCTCGGCCGTCCCGGCCCGAATGACGCATAGTCGTACGAGGCCGGTCGGCGCCGGGCGCCGCGTTCACGCGTCGGCCGGGTGCATCCGCCGCGAGGGAGGCGGGGGCCTTCGGCAGGTGGGGCCGGCCGGCGGCAGGTCCCCCATGTGTAGCGCTTCTCTGACGGTGGTCACGATCTGGTGATAACGTCGATCGGGTGAGCCCCTTCACCGGTTCCACTCCAGCGACCGAACGGTGGCACCACCTCCGCCTCACCCGGCAGGACGGCGTCGCCACCGTCACCTTCGACCGCCCCGAAAAGATCAACGCACTCACCTTCGGCGCCTACGCCGACCTGCGCGATCTGCTCGCCGAACTGTCCCGCGAACGCTCCGTGCGCGCCCTCGTCCTGGGGGGCGAGGGCCGCGGCTTCTGCTCCGGCGGAGACGTCGACGAGATCATCGGCGCCACCCTCGCCATGGACACCGCCCAGCTCCTCGACTTCAACCGGATGACCGGCCAAGTGGTCCGCGCGATCCGCGAATGCCCCTTCCCGGTGATCGCCGCCGTGCACGGCGTGGCCGCCGGCGCCGGCGCCGTCCTGGCGCTCGCCGCCGACTTCCGGATCGCCGACCCCACCGCCCGCTTCGCCTTCCTCTTCACCCGCGTCGGCCTCTCCGGCGGCGACATGGGCGCCGCCTACCTGTTGCCCCGCGTCGTCGGCCTCGGCCACGCCACCCGACTGCTGATGCTCGGCGAGCCCGTCCACGCCGCCGAGGCCGAGCGGATCGGCCTGCTCAGCGAGCTCGCCGACGAGGGCAAGGCCCACGTGCGGGCCGCCGAACTCGCCGCCCGCCTCGCCGCGGGCCCCTCCCTCGCCCACGCGCAGACCAAGGCGCTGCTCACCGCCGAACTCGACATGCCGCTGGCGGCGTCGGTCGAGCTCGACGCCGCCACCCAGGCCCTGCTCATGAACGGCCAGGACTACGCGGAGTTCCACGCGGCCTTCACCGGGAAACGGCAGCCGGAGTGGAAGGGCAGGTAACGCCATGCCGCACGGCAGCGCATTGCGGGTCGCCGTCGTCGGCGGCGGACCGGGAGGGCTGTACGCCGCCGCGCTGCTGGCCCGCCGGGGCCACACCGTGGAGGTGTGGGAACGCAACGCCCCGGACGACACCTTCGGCTTCGGCGTGGTCCTCTCCGACGAGACCCTCGGCGGCGTCGAACGCGCCGACAGCGTCGTCCATACCGCCCTGAGCAGGGAATTCGTGCGCTGGGACGACGTTGACGTGGTGCACCGCGGACGGCTGCTGACCTCCGGCGGCCACGGCTTCGCCGCCATCGGACGGCGCCGGCTGCTGGAGATCCTGCACGAGCGCTGCGTCGGACTCGGCGTCCGGCTCCGCTTCCGCACCGAAGCCCCGGACGTCACCCGGCTGCGTACCACCCACGACCTGGTCGTCGCGGCGGACGGAGTGCACAGCGCGATCCGCGAGGCGGACGCCGCCCACTACCGGCCCACGCTGACCGCCGGCCGCTGCCGCTACATCTGGCTCGCCGCCGACTTCGCCTTCGAAGCCTTCCGCTTCGAGATCGCGGAGACCGAGCACGGAGTCATGCAGCTGCACGCCTACCCGTACGCCGCGGACGCGTCCACCGTCATCGTCGAGATGCGCGAGGAGGTCTGGCGGGCTGCGGGCCTCGACCTCTGCGACGAGGACGAATCGGCGGCCCGCTGCGCCAAGATCTTCAGCGAGGCCCTGCGCGGCCGCCCGCTGCACGGTAACCGCTCCACCTGGACGCAGTTCCGCACCGTCGTCAACGAGCACTGGTCCCACGGCAACGTGGCGCTCGTCGGCGACGCCGCGCACACCGCCCACTTCTCCATCGGCTCCGGCACCAAACTCGCGGTGGAGGACGCCCTCGCCCTCGCCGAAGCCGTCGACGCGGCCGGAGGGGACGTACCGGCCGCTCTCGCCGCGTACGAGACGGCCCGCCGCCCGGCGGTCGCCAGCACCCAGCGGGCCGCGGCCGCCAGCAGCCGGTGGTTCGAGGAACTCGCCGGATACGTCGACCAGCCCGCCCGTCAGTTCGCCTTCAACCTCCTCACCCGCAGCCGCCGCGTCACGCACGACAACCTGCGGCTGCGCGACGAGCGCTTCACCCGCGCCGTCGAACGGGACTTCGGCTGCCCGGACGAGACCACCCCGCCCATGTTCACCCCGCTCACCCTGCGCGGCCTGACCCTGCGCAACCGGGTCGTCGTCTCTCCCATGGACATGTACTCGGCCGAGGAGGGCGTGCCCGGCGACTTCCACCTCGTCCACCTCGGCGCGCGGGCCCTCGGCGGGGCCGGCCTGGTGATGACCGAGATGGTCTGCGTCAGCGAAGAGGGCCGCATCACCCCCGGCTGCGCCGGCCTCTACACCCAGGAGCAGGCCGCCGCCTGGCGGCGCATCGCCGACTTCGTCCACACCTCGGCGCCCGGCGCCGCACTCGGCGTCCAGCTCGGCCACGCGGGCCGCAAGGGCTCCACCAAGGTGATGTGGGAAGGCATGGACGACCCCCTGCCGGACGGCAACTGGCCGCTGGTGGCCGCCTCGGCCCTGCCCTACCGGCCGGGCGTCTCGGCGCTCCCGCGCGCCCTGGGACGGGCGGACCTGGCCGCACTGCGCTCCGACTTCGCGGCGGCCGCCGTCCGCGCCGCGGACTGCGGCTTCGACCTCCTCGAACTGCACTGCGCCCACGGCTACCTGCTCTCCGGCTTCCTCTCGCCGCTGACCAACCACCGCGACGACGCCTACGGCGGCTCCCTGGAGAACCGCCTGCGCTTCCCGCTGGAGGTCTTCGACGCCGTCCGCGCCGTCTGGCCCGGGGACCGGCCCATGACCGTGCGCCTGTCGGCCACCGACTGGGCACCGGGCGGCACCTCACCGGAGGAGGCGGTGGAGATCGCCGCCGCGTTCGCCGCCCACGGCGCGGACGCCATCGACGTCTCCACCGGCCAGGTCGTCGCGGACGAGGCCCCCGAATACGGCCGCTCGTACCAGACCCCGTACGCCGACCGGATCCGCAACGCGCTCGGCGTCCCCGTCATCGCCGTCGGGGCCATCTCCTCCTGGGACGACGTCAACTCCCTGCTGCTGGCGGGCCGCGCCGACCTGTGCGCCCTCGGCCGCCCCCACCTCTACGACCCCCACTGGACCCTGCACGCGGCCGCCGACCAGTCCTACGAAGGCCCGGCCGCCCCCTGGCCGACGCCGTACCGCGCCGGCAGCCGCAAACCCCCCACGGGCCGCGGCTGACGCCGGTCAGGCCGCCTCGATCCGGGCGCGGTCCTCCACCGGCACGTAACCCAACCGCAGGTAGAGCCCGTTGCTCGTCGGATTGGCGAGGTCGGTGAAGAGGACGACCTCCGAGGCTCCTGCCGCGTACGCCGCCCCGCTCACCGCGTGCGTGACCCCGGCGGCGTACCCGCGGCCCCGGAGCCCGGGCGGGGTGTACACCGGCCCGACACGGGAGGCGGAGCCGATCGGACGGGAGAAGGCGGCCAGCGAGACGGGGACACCGCAGTCCTCCCACAGCCGGAGGCCCCCGTACGAGAGCCGGTCGCGCACGAGCGCCTCGCAAGCCCCGGCCGGTATCTCCAGCTCGGTGTGGAACGCCTCCATCCACTCGACCAGCAGGGGCACGTCCTCCTCGGACGCCGCCCGCGCCCGGCCGGCCGGGAAGGGCAGCGGTGCGACCAGGCCGGCCAGCCGGTACAGCCGGAGCTCCTCGGCGACGACGGTTGGCTGGCCCCAGGCCGCCGCCAGTGCCTCGGCATCCGGGCGGCGGGCGTTGATCCCCGGGAGCCCGGCCAGCAGCGGCTCGGTGGCGAGCGCGTCGGCCAGCGCGCGCACCGCCTCCCCGGGCAGCGCTCCGAGCTGCAGCGGGTGCGGTGGAGTGCACACCAGAGCGCCGGAGACGACACCGTCGGGCCCGGTCCACCAGCCGAAGACGGGGGACTCGGGGCCGAAGGTGTGCAGCCCGCGCCGCTCCAGCGCGTCGGCGACGCTCAGCAACAGGGTGTTGGATACGGGCTGCGCGGCCACGGCCGGGCCCGCCGAGGCCCGGTAGGCGGCCAGATCGGTGGTGAAGGTCCAGGTCATGGCTCATCCTGGCGCGACGGCCCGGCCGCCCGCACGTCATTTCACGCGGGCGCCTGCAGTTCCACGAACCGCGCCCCGATGTCCCGCAGACGGGCGTGGAGCTCCGCGAAGACGGCCGCCGCCCGGTCGCCCGGCCAGCCCGCCGGGAGCAGCTCGCGCGGCAGGCCCGGGTCGGCGTACGGCAGACGGCGCCAGCTGTCCAGCGCGAGGAGGTAGCCGCGGTACGCCTCCTGCGGTGTCGGCCGATGGCCCGACTGGAGGGCGCGCAGGGCCGGTTCGTGCAGGTCGAGGAACTCCTCGTGCTGTTTGGCCAGCGCCGCCAGGTCCCACCAGCGGGCCACCGCCTCGGCGGCCGGGGCGAAGCCCAGGTGATCGCCGCGGAACAGCTCCACATACGGCGTCAGGTGCAGCCGCTCCAGCGTGTGAGCGGTCTCCTCCGCCAGCCGGGCCGGCGCGATCCACACGCCCGGCGCCACCGCGCCGAAGCCGAGCCCGGCCAGCCGGGAGCGCAGCAGGTGCCGTTTGCTCCGCTCCTGCTCCGGTACGGAGAACACCGCCACCAGCCATTCGTCCGACGGCTGCGGGCCGCCGTAGATCCGGCGGTCACCGTCGTCCAGCAGCCGGCGCGCCTCGCCGGACAGCTTGTACGCCGCCGCGCCGTCCGCCGCCCGCGCGGGCAGCAGGAAGCCGCGCCGCTTCAGCCGGGACACCGACGAGCGGACCGACGGGGCGTCCACGCCGGCCGCGCCCAGCAGGCGGACCAGCGCGGACACCGGGACCGGGCCCCCGAAGGCCCGCCCGTAGGCTCCGTAGAACGTGACGATCAGGGATCGCGGAGTGTGCTGCTCGACCACGGCTTCACTCTAGGGCGTCTCGCCGACCGGGCCGGGTTTCCTGATCGCGCAGCCGGAAGCGCTGGAGCTTGCCCGTGGCCGTCCGGGGGAGCGCGGGGAGGAAGACGAAGGAGCGCGGGCACTTGTGCGGGGCCAGTTCCGCCCGCATGAACGTGCGCAGGGCGTCCTCGGTCAGGACCACGCCCTCACGGACGACGGTGTACGCCACGACGACCTGCCCGCGTCGCTCGTCCGGGCGGCCCACGACCGCGGCCTCCACCACGTCCGGGTGGCGCAGCAGGGCCTCCTCGACCTCCGGGCCCGCGATGTTGTAGCCCGCCGAGACGATCATGTCGTCGGCGCGGGCGACGTAGCGGAAGTAGCCCTCGGCATCGCGCACGTAGGTGTCGCCGGTCAGGTTCCAGCCGCCCTGCACGTACTCCGCCTGCCGGGGATCGGCCAGATAGCGGCAGCCCACCGGGCCGCGCACGGCCAGCAGCCCCGGCACGCCGTCCGCGACCGGCCGTCCGGCCCGGTCCACCACCCGGGCCTCCCAGCCGGGCACCACCCTGCCGGTCGTGCCGGGCCGGATGTCCTCGTCGGCGGCGGAGATGAAGATGTGCAGCAGCTCGGTCGCCCCGATGCCGTTGACGATCCGCAGGCCGGTGCGGTCATACCAGGCCCGCCAGGTGGCGGCGGGCAGGTTCTCCCCGGCCGAGACGCAGCGGCGCAGCGCCGACAGGTCGTACATGCCCACGTCGTACGGGCCGAGGGCGTCCAGCATCGTCCGGTAGGCGGTGGGCGCGGTGAACAGCACCGTCACCCGGTGCTCCGCGAGCGCGGGCAGCAGCCGGCGCGGCACCGCGTCCTCCAGCAGCAGCGCGCACGCGCCGGCGCGCAGCGGGAAGACGACGAGCCCGCCGAGGCCGAAGGTGAAGCCGAGCGGAGGACTGCCCGCGAACACGTCGTCGGGGCGGGGCAGCAGCACGTGCCGGGAGAAGGTGTCGGCGACGGCGAGCAGGTCGCGGTGGAAGTGCATGCAGCCCTTGGGCCGGCCGGTGGTCCCGGAGGTGAAGGCGATCAGGGCGACGTCGTCGGCGGAGGTCGGGACGGCGGGGAAGGGCGCGTCGTGGCGCTCGGCCAGTCTCAGCAGGTCGTCCGGGGCACCGCCCCCGTAGGCGGTGATCCGCAGCCCCGGCACCTCGGCCTTCACCAGGTCGTCCAGCACGCCCGCATGGCACAGGGCGTGCCGGACCTGGGCCATCGCGCACACCGTCGCCAGCTCCTGCGCGCGCTGCTGGGGCAGGACGGTGACGGCGACCGCGCCCGCCTTCATCACCGCGAGCCAGCATGCGGCGAGCCAGGGGCCGGTGGGCCCGCGCAGGAGCACCCGGTTGCCGGGCACGACGCCGAGGTCGGCGGTGAGGACGTGGGCGAGGCGGTCGACGCGGTCGCGCAGTCCGCCGTACGTCCACACCTCGCCGGCGCCGTCACGGAAGGCCGGGCGGTCGGCGCCGGCGTCCCCGAACCGGGCGATGGTGGCGTCGAGCAGCTCGGCACCGCAGTTCAGCCGGTCGGGATAGGCCAGTTCGGGCAGATCGAAGAGGAGCTCCGGCCAGGCGTCCGCGGGTGGCAGATGGTCGCGGGCGAAGGTGTCGACGTGAGCGGAAGGCTTGAGGTCCAAGGCGGGTTCGCCCCCCTTGCAGCGGTCCGGAGTGGGGTGGGGCCGGCCGTGCGGTCGTTTCTCCCGGCGACCGCCGGGAGGTACTCCTTGGAGCGTATCGTGATGATGACGGCAGTCAACAGGACGCGATAGATGCGGGGATGTTCGGATGACCGGATTCGCGCTCGGTGTGGACCAGGAGGAGTGGTGCGGGCGGTTGCGCGCACTGTCGGCCGAACGGCTGAGGCCGCTGGCGGAGAAGGGGGAACCGGGCAGGGTCAACCGGCCGCTGCTGGCGGCGTTGGGTGAGCTGGGCCTGTTGGAGCGGGTGTTCGCCTCGGGCGCGCTGGAGCTGTGCCTGCTGCGGGAGTCCCTGGCCTACGGTTGCACGGAGGCCGAGACCGCGCTGGCCCTGCAGGGACTGGGGGCGTACCCGGTCCTGCGGGCGGGGAGCGAGGCGCAGCGGCAGCGGTGGCTGCCGCACGTGCGGGCAGGGCGGGCCGTGGCCGCGTTCGCACTCAGCGAGCCGGGGGCGGGCTCGGACGCGGCGGCGCTGGCGCTGGCCGCGGAGCGCGATCCGGCGGGCGGCGCCGCCGGCGCCGCCGGGGCCGCCGGGGGCGGGGGCGGGTGGCGGCTCAGCGGCGAGAAGTGCTGGATCTCCAACGCACCCGAGGCGGATTTCTACACCGTGTTCGCCCGTACGGGTGAAGGGCCGGGTGCGAAGGGGGTGTCGGCCTTCCTGGTCCCCGCGGACCGAGAGGGCCTCAGCGGCGAGCCGCTGGACATGCTGTCCCCGCACCCCATCGGATCCCTCCGTTTCGACGGGGTCCCGGTCGGCCCGGAGGACCTGCTCGGCGAGCCCGGACGGGGCTTCCGCGTCGCCATGGACACCCTGAACCTCTTCCGGCCCAGCGTCGGCGCGTTCGCGGTGGGCATGGCCCGGGCCGCACTGGACGCGACGCTAGCCCACACGGCCGGGCGGACCGCGTTCGGCGGAACGCTGAGCGACCTCCAGGCGGTGGCGCACCGGGTGGCCGAGATGGCCACCCGTACGGAGGCGGCACGGCTGCTGGTGTACGCGGCGGCGGGGGCGTACGACCGGGGCGCGGCCGACGTGCCGAGGCGGGCGGCGATGGCGAAGCTGCTGGCCACGGAGACGGCCCAGTACGTGGTGGACCACGCGGTCCAGCTGCACGGGGCGGTCGCCCTGCGGCGCGGGCACCTGCTGGAACACCTCTACCGGGAGGTGCGGGCGCCGCGGATCTACGAGGGGGCGAGCGAGGT
Source organism: Streptomyces sp. NPDC023541 (assembly GCF_055559995.1). Classification (NCBI taxonomy): domain Bacteria; kingdom Bacillati; phylum Actinomycetota; class Actinomycetes; order Kitasatosporales; family Streptomycetaceae; genus Streptomyces; species Streptomyces sp. NPDC023541. The sequence goes on along the minus strand of NZ_JBVHJO010000023.1, from coordinate 40,383 downwards.
GCAGCGCACGATCATCGCGAAGGAGCTGTACGGGGCGTTGGAGGGGGAGGTGTCCGGGCAGTGAGCCTTGAGCGGATCAACCCGGCGGAGTTGTCGCCGGCGACGGGTTTCTCGCACGCGGTGGTGGCGACGGGCTCGCGGCTGGTGTTCCTGGCGGGCCAGACCGCGCTGGACGGCGCCGGCAAGGTGGTGGGGGAGACCCTGCCGGAGCAGTTCGAGACGGCCCTGGCCAACCTCTTGTCGGCCCTGGCCGCGTCGGGCGGTGCCCCGGCGGACCTGGCGCGGGTGACGGTGTACGCGGTCGACGTGGCCGCGTACCGGGTGCACGCGGCCGAACTGGGCCGGATCTGGCGGAGGCTGGCGGGCCGTGACTACCCGGCGATGGCGGTCGTGGGCGCGGTCCGCCTCTGGGACGAGGCGGCGCTGGTCGAACTGGACGGGCTGGCGGTCCTCCCGTAGGGGTCCGGCCCCCGCCGCCGGGTCCGGCGGGCCGGTCGGTGCCGGGGCCCTGCGGTTCGGCTGCGGCTGGCCGGTGGTGCTGGGGCGGTGCCCCGGGCCCTGCGGTTCGGTTGCGGGGGGTGGGTGGTGCTGGGGCGCTGCCCGGGCCCTGCGGTTTGGCTGGGGCTGGCCGGTGGGTGCCGTGGCCCTGCGGTTCGGCTGCGGGGGGTGGGTGGTGCTGGGGCGCTGCCCCGGGCCCCGCGCCTCAATCGCCGGCGGGGCTGGTGGTGTGGGGCGGTGCCCCGCCGGAGTGTCTCCTCGGCTCGGCGCCCGCGGGCATGTCGCGGCCAGGTGGGCAAGGTCGCGCCTCGTCCTGCGGGGACACTCCGCCGTGTCCCCGCCCCACGGCAGTCCGACAGTGCCCCGAAGACGCCCGGGCCGACTGGACGGTTCCCCGAAGCGGGGCCCGACGCGTGGGGAGCGGGGACGGGGAGGGGTGTCCCCGCAGGACGAGCGCGCAACCACCGAGTACAGCCGAGACACCCCGCACGCGCCGAGCCGAGGAGACACCCCTCCCCGGCCCCGCGGACCCGCCCCCACCGCGCCCGTATCCCGCCGCGCGGACCGGTCCCGGACCGCCCAGGATGGCTTCCGGAACCGGGCCCGACGCGTGGGGAGCGGGGGCGGGGAGGGGTGTCCCCGCAGGACGAGCGCGCGACCACCGGGTACAGCCGAGACACCCCGCGCGCGCCGAGCCGAGGAGACACCCCTGCCCGGCCCCGCGGACCGGCCCGCACCGCGCGGGAATCCCGGTCCGCGGACCGGCCCGACGCGTTGGGGACCCGCCCGCGCCGGGTGCGGATCCCGGCGCGGGGACCGGTCCGCAGGGCGATCCGGAGCCGCCCGCTCCCCCGGCGAGGGGATGGGCCGAGCGGGCGCCCCCGCTGCGCTTTCGAGTGACAACGCCGCACGGCCTCGGCCGCAGCCGCCCCGCCGTGGCCGAGCATCGCAGGCGGCCGGTCGTGCTCCGGTCACCAGCCGGCCGACCAGGCCGGGCACCGCGACCGCGGCGGCTCCGGGCCGCCGCCGGGAGACCACGTGTACATCCTGCTCGTCGCGAGCGCGTTCAACAGCCTCACCCAGCGAGTCCACGCCGAGCTGCGCGACCACGGCCACCGGGTGGCGGTCGAACTGGCCGCGCCCGACACCCCGCTGGCCGACACCGTACGCCGCCACCACCCCGACCTCGTCCTCGCGCCGATGCTGCGCACCGCCATCCCCGAGGACGTCTGGGCCGCGTACCCCTGCCTCGTCGTCCACCCGGGACCGGTCGGCGACCGCGGCCCCTCCTCCCTCGACCGCGCCGTCCAGGACGGCGAGACCCGATGGGGGGTCACGGTCCTGCAGGCCAACGCCGAGATGGACGCCGGGGACGTCTGGGCCACCGCCGACTGCCCGGTGCCACCCGTCGGCAAGAGCGACTTCTACCGCGGCGAGATCGCCGACGCCGCGCTGGAGGCCGTCCTGCTCGCCGTGGAGCGCTTCGCCTCCGGTACGTACGTCCCGCGCCCCCAGGAAGGCGGCCTGGCCCGGCCGCTGCTTCGCCAGGACGAGCGCCGCATCGACTGGTCGGCGGACAGCACCGAGCGCGTCCTGCGCGTCCTGCGCGCCGCCGACTCGCAGCCCGGCGTACGCGACCACCTGCTCGGCACGGACTGGTTCCTGCACGGCGGCCGCCGCGAGGACGACCTGCGCGGCCACCCCGGCGAACTGCTCGCCACCCGGGCCGGCGCCGTCTGCCGCGCCACGTCCGACGGGGCCGTCTGGATCCCGGAGCTGCGCGCCCCCCGCGCCCCGGACGCACCGCCCACGCCCAGGCTCCCCGCGACCCTCGCCCTCGCGGACCGGCTGCCCCCGCTGCCCGAACTCCCCGCCCCGCCCGACAGCGGCCCCTACCGCCCCGCCTGGTCCGACATCGGCTACCACGAAGAGGGCCGGACCGGCTTCCTGACGTTCTCCTTCCCCGGCGGCGCGATGAGCACCTCGCAGTGCCGCCGCCTGCTCGACGCCTACCGGACCGCCTGTGCCCGCCCCACCACCGTCCTCGTCCTGGGCGGCGGCCGCGACTTCTTCTCCAACGGCATCCACCTGGGCGTCATCGAGGCCGCCGACGACCCCGCCGAGGAGTCCTGGGCCAACATCAACGCCATGGACGACCTCGTCGAGGCCGTGCTCACCACCACCGACCGCCTCGTGGTCAGCGCCCTCGGCGGCAACGCCGCCGCCGGCGGCGCCATGCTGGCCCTCGCCGCCGACGAGGTCTGGTGCCGCTCCGGCGTCGTCCTGAACCCGCACTACCGCCTGATGGGGCTGTACGGCTCCGAGTACTGGACGTACACCCTGCCCCTGCGCGTCGGCTCCGGCCTGGCGGTGCGCCTCACCTCCGAGGCGCTGCCGCTGGGAGCCGCCGCCGCGCACCGGCTGGGGCTGGTCGACCGTACGGTCCCGTGCGCGCCCGGGGACTTCGCCGACGAGACGCAGCGCCTCGCGGTCCGGCTCGCCGCCCTGCCGGCCACCGCGTCCCGGACCGCCGCGAAGAAGGCCACCCGCGAGCTCCATGAAGGGCGCCGGCCGCTGGCCGCCTACCGGGCCGCCGAGCTGGCGCGGATGCGGCGGACCTTCTTCGATCCGGACGCCTCCTACCACGCCCTGCGCCGCGCCTTCGTGCGCAAGGAGCGCCCCGCGGCCACCCCGCCCCATCTCACCCGCTCCGCCGCGAACCGGCTCTGCGTCACTGGACTGGCCGTACCAGACGCGGCGCCGGGCCCCGGCAGCTGTTAGCAAGAAACGTGGGGCCGAGGCAGACCGCCTCCCCACCCCCTCCACACCCCTGATCCCCTCCCCGAGGAGGCAGCGCATGGCCGCAGTGACGAAGGACCCGGTCGAAGACCCCGTGATCCACATCCTCTGGATCAACGCGGGTCTGAGCTGCGACGGCGACTCCGTGTCCCTGACGGCGGCGATGCAGCCGAGCATCGAGGAGATCGTCACCGGCACCCTGCCCGGTCTCCCCAAGATCGCCGTGCACTGGCCCCTGATCGACTTCGAATGCGGCCCGGTCGGCGGCGCGGACACCTTCATCGAGTGGTTCTTCAAGGGCGAGCGCGGCGAGATCGACCCCTTCGTCCTGGTCGTCGAGGGCTCGATCCCCAACGAGTCGATCAAGCCCGAGGGCTACTGGTGCGGGTTCGGCGACGACCCGGCGACCGGCCAGCCCATCACCACCAGCGAGTGGATCGACCGGCTGGCCCCCAAGGCCCTCGCCGTCGTCGCCATCGGCACCTGCGCCACGTACGGCGGCATCCACGCCATGGAGGGCAACCCGACCGGTGCCATGGGCGTGCCCGACTACCTGGGCTGGGACTGGAAGTCGCAGGCCGGCATCCCCATCGTGTGCGTGCCGGGCTGCCCCATCCAGCCGGACAACTTCTCGGAGACCCTGACCTACCTGCTCTACCAGGCGGCGGGATCGGCCCCGATGATCCCCCTCGACGACAAGCTGCGCCCCACCTGGCTGTTCGGCGCGACCGTCCACGAGGGCTGCGACCGCGCCGGCTACTACGAGCAGGGCCAGTTCGCCCACACCTACGACTCCCCGAAGTGCCTGGTCAAGCTGGGTTGCTGGGGCCCCGTCGTGAAGTGCAACGTCCCCAAGCGCGGCTGGATGAACGGCATCGGCGGCTGCCCCAACGTCGGCGGCATCTGCATCGCCTGCACCATGCCCGGCTTCCCCGACAAGTTCATGCCCTTCATGGACGAACCCCCCGGCGCGAAGGTCTCCACCACCGCCAGCGGGGCGTACGGGGCGCTGGTCCGCAAGCTGCGGTCGGTCACCGCCCACACCGTGGACGAGGAGCCGAAGTGGCGGCGGACCGGCCGCAGCCTGACCACGGGCTACCGCCCGCCCTGGTGACGGCCCCGCTCCTCCCACACCCCGGCAGACACGCCCCGAACGCACCGAACGCACCGAAGAAGGGTCACGGCAGACACGATGGCACCGAACACGAAGGCGGCCGGCGACGGCAGCGGCCTGGTGGAGATGGCCTGGGATCCGATCACCCGGATCGTCGGCAGTCTCGGCATCCACACGAAGATCGACTTCAAGCAGAAGCGCGTCGCGGAGTGCTACAGCACCTCGTCGGTCTTCCGCGGCTACAGCGTCTTCATGCGCGGCAAGGACCCCCGCGACGCGCACTTCATCACCAGCCGCATCTGCGGGATCTGCGGCGACAACCACGCCACCTGCTCCGTTTACACGCAGAACATGGCCTACGGGGTGAAGCCGCCCCACCTCGCCGAGTGGATCATCAACCTCGGCGAGTCGGCGGAGTACATGTTCGACCACAACATCTTCCAGGAGAACCTGGTCGGGGTCGACTACTGCGAGAAGATGGTCCGCGAGACCAACCCCGGGGTCCTGGAACTCGCCGAGCGCACCGAGGCCCCGCACGCCGGTGACCACGGCTACAAGACCATCGCCGACATCATGCGCTCCCTGAACCCCATCGAGGGCGAGTTCTACCGCGAGGCCCTCCAGGTCAGCCGCTACACGCGCGAGATGTTCTGCCTGATGGAGGGCCGCCACGTGCACCCCTCCACCCTCTACCCGGGCGGCGTCGGCACCATCGCCTCCGTCCAGCTCTTCACGGACTACATGAGCCGCCTCATGCGGTACGTCGAGTTCATGAAGCGCGTCGTCCCGCTCCACGACGACCTCTTCGACTTCTTCTACGAGGCCCTGCCCGGGTACGAGGAGGTCGGCCGCCGCCGGGTGCTGCTGGGCTGCTGGGGCGCGCTCAACGACCCCGAGTACTGCGACTTCACGTACGCCAACATGACCGACTGGGGACGGAAGATGTTCGTCACCCCGGGCGTGATCGTGGACGGCAAGCTGGTCACCAACGACCTCACCGAGATCAACCTCGGCATCCGCATCCTGCTGGGCAGCTCGTACTACGACGACTGGCAGGGCCAGGAGCAGTTCGTCACGCACGACCCGCTCGGCAACCCGGTCGACCCCCGCCACCCCTGGAACCAGCACACCATCCCCGCCCCGCAGAAGCGCAACTTCGACGACAAGTACAGCTGGGTGATGTCCCCCCGCTGGTTCGACGGCAAGGACCACCTCGCCCTCGACACCGGCGGCGGCCCCATCGCCCGCCTGTGGTCCACCGCCCTGTCCGGCCTCGTCCACACCGACTACGTCCAGGCCACCGGCCACAGCGTCGTCATCAACCTGCCCCGCACCATGACCAAACCCGAGACCCGCTTCGAGTGGAAGATCCCGAAGTGGAGCAACGCGCTGGAACGCAACCGCGCCCGCACCTACTTCCAGGCGTACGCGGCCGCCATCGCCCTGCACTGCGCCGAGAAGGGCCTCGCCGAGGTCCGCGCGGGCCGCACCCAGACCTGGGAGAAGTTCGAGGTGCCGGACGAGTCCATCGGCGTCGGCTTCACCGAGGCCGTACGGGGCGTCCTCTCGCACCACATGGTCATCCGCGACGGCAAGATCGCCAACTACCACCCCTACCCGCCGACTCCGTGGAACGCCAGCACCCGCGACACCTTCGGCACGCCCGGACCGTACGAGGACGCCGTGCAGAACACCCCGATCTTCGAGGAGAACACCCCGGAGAACTTCAAGGGCATCGACATCATGCGCGCCGTGCGCAGCTTCGACCCCTGTCTGCCCTGCGGCGTCCACATGTACGTCGGCGGCGGCAGGACCGTGAAGACGATGCACGTCCCCACCGGCCTGAGCGGACTGGGCGGATGAGCGCGGCCGTCGACGCCCGGGAGGCGGGCCGCCGCGTCGAGGAGGTGCTCGACCGGCTGGCCGCCACCGGGGACCGCGCCGCGTGCGAGGCCGCCGAGGAACTCGTGCGGGTTCTCATGGAGTTCTACGGTGCCGGGCTCGCCCGGATCGCGGCGAAGCTGGGGCACGGCCCGCTGGCGGCGGCCGCGGACGACGAGCTCGTGGCGAGCCTGCTCTCCCTGCACGGCCTGCACCCCGAGGACGTGCACACCCGGATCGCCCGCGCCCTGGCCGCCGCCCCCGACCCGGTGGAGCTGCTCGGCTTCGACGAGGCCACCGGTGTCCTGCGGCTGCGCCCCGCGGCCGCCCCCACCGGCTGCGGCTGCGGGCCCGGCGGGGCGGAAACCGCCCGGCGCACGCTGGAGGACACCCTGACCTGCTTCGCCCCCGAGGTGACGAGCGTGGAGATGGAGCCCGCCCCGGACCCGCAGCCCGCGCTGCTGCAGATCGGCACCCGGCCGCACAGCCCGGCACGGGTGTCGTGAGCGGGCCCGCCGCCCGTACGCAGGGCCCGCGCGGGCTGCGCCGGTTCGCCGGCCCGCGCCCGCCCCGGCCCGAGACCTGCGAGCTGTGCGGGGTGGTGGTGCCCGCCGGGCACCGCCACCTCGTGGAGACCGAGAAGCGGACGCTGGTCTGCGCCTGCACCGCCTGCTCCCTGCTGTTCGACCGCCCCGGCGCCCGGACCGGCCGCTACCGGGCCGTCCCCGACCGCTACCTGACCGACCCGGAGCACCGGCTCGACGACGGGGTGTGGGAACGGCTCCAGATCCCCGTCGGCGTCGCCTTCTTCTTCCGCAACGCCGCCCTGGACCGGCTGGTCGCGCTCTACCCCAGCCCGGCCGGGGCGACGGAGAGCGAACTCGATCCGCAGACATGGCAGCAGGTCCTCGACGGCGGGCCGCTGGCCGCCCTGCTCGAACCCGACACCGAAGCCCTGCTCGTGCACCGCTGGGAGGGCCGCTCCGGCTGCTACCTCGTGCCGATCGACGCCTGCTACGAACTGGTGGGCCGGATGCGGATGCTGTGGCAGGGCTTCGACGGAGGGGCCGAGGCGCGGGCCGCGCTCGGCGCCTTCTTCGACGACGTCGAACGGCGGGCCAGGCCCCTCGCGCCCACGGGGGACCGGTCATGACGGGCTTCGACTTCACCTGCACCGGCGTGCGGGCCGACCCGTACGCCGCCGGCCCCACCCTCGTCTTCCGGCTGCGCGTCACCGCCGACCCGGACACCCGCGTGCACGCCCTCGCCCTGCGCTGCCAGATCCGCATCGAACCGGCCCGCCGCGCCTACGGCCCCGCCGAGGCGGAGGGCCTCGCGGACCTGTTCGGCGAACGCTCCCGGTGGGGCACCACGCTCCAACCCGTGCAGTTCGCCCAGGTGTCGGTCATGGTGCCCGGGTTCACCGGGGAGACCGAGACGGATTTGGTCGTGCCCTGCACCTACGACATGGACATCGCCGCGACCCGCTACTTCGAAGCCCTGGAGGACGGCGAAGTCCCGCTGCTGATGCTGTTCTCCGGCACCGCCTTCACCGGTGAAGCCGGCTTCCGGGTCGAGCCGGTGCCCTGGGACCGCGAAGCCTCGTACCGGATGCCCGTGGCCGTCTGGCGCGAGATGGTCGAGCAGCACTTCCCCGGCTGCGGATGGCTGCGGCTGCCCCGGGCCACCATGGCCGAGCTGCTCGCCTACCGCTCCCGCCACGCGCTCGCCTCCTGGGAGGCGACCGTACGCGCCCTGCTGGACGCGTCCGATCCCGCGCAGCCGCCCCCGCCCGGAGCCGTCCGGCCGGGTGCCCTGCGCCCGCGCCTCACGGAGAGGACGGCCCCGTGACCACGACCGACGGCTGCGGGGCGGCGACGGCCACCGCGGACCCGCGTTTCGCCGCCGCCCGGCAGGTGGCGGACGCCGTCCTCCTGGAGGGGTACGTCCTCTACCCGTACCGCGCCTCCGCGGCCAAGAACCGGCTGCGCTGGCAGTTCGGGGTCCTGGTACCCCCCGCGTGGGGGCCCGCCCACGGCGAGCACGCCTTCCAGCAGACCGAGGTCCTGATGGAGCCGAAGGGCGACGCGAGCCTCGCCCTGGAGCTGCGCTTCCTGCACGCGCAGCGGCGTACGGTCCAGCAGGCCCTGGACGGCGGGGGCTTCGCCGAGGTCGACGAGCTGCACCTGGCCGACCGGGTCCTCGTCCCCTGGGACGAAGGGACCGAGGAGCACGTCGAACTGAAGGTGGCTGTCGCCGAGTTGACGGGTGATGGCATCACCGTCCCGTTCACCCGCCCCGCCCGCGACGACATCGAGACCGTCCTCGGCGCCGACGGGCGGACGGCGGGCCGGCTGGTCCGCCGCACCGAGGAGATCGAGGGAGTACTGCGGCTGCGGGCCGTGGAACTCGACGGCGCCTACCGGGTGTTCAGGCTCACGGCCGTCGTGGAGAACACCAGCCCGTGGGCCCCCGGAGCCGACGCCGGACCCGTAACCGACGCCGTCCCCGCCGACCGGGAGGCGGCCCTGCCCCGTTCGCTGGTCGCCGCCCACCTCCTGCTGGGCCTCGACTCCGGCTCCTTCCTGTCCATGACCGACCCGCCCGAATGGGCCAGGGAGGCCGTCGCCGCCTGCCAGAACCTCCACACCTGGCCGGTGCTCGCAGGCGGGGCGGGCCGCGCCGACGTGGTCCTGTCCTCCCCGATCATCCTGGAGGACCACCCGGCCATCGCGCCCGAGAGTGCGGGCGCCATGTACGACGCCACCGAGATCGACGAGATCCTCGCCCTGCGGACGGCGGCCCTGACCGACCAGGAGAAGCGCGAGGCGCGCGGCACCGACGCCCGGGCGGCCGCCGTCATCGACCTCGCCGACTCCCTGCCTCCCGAGGTGCTGGAGCGCCTGCACGGCGCCGTACGCTCCCTGCGGGAGGTCACCGGCCCGGACGGGCCGGAGCAGATCACCGAAATCCCGGACGAAGAAGCGGTGTTCAGGCCGGACACACCCTGGTGGGACCCCGCCGGCGCGGACACCGCCGATCCGGCCCGCGACCGGATCACCATCGACGGCGCCCCCGTCGGACCGGGCAGTCGCGTCCTGCTCCGCCCCGGACCGCGCCGCACCGACGCCCAGGACCTCTTCCTCCACGGCCGCGCGGCCCTGGTCGAAGCCGTGCTCCACGACGTCGACGGGGGAGTGCACCTCGCCGTCACGGTGGACGACGACCCCGGCGCGGACATCCGGCGGGAACAGGGCCGCTTCCTCTACTTCCAGCCCGACGAGGTCACCCTGCTGGAGGGCGCGTGAACCCCAAGGTCCTGATCGCGGGCATCGGCAACGTCTTCCTCGGTGACGACGGCTTCGGCGTGGAGACCGTACGGGCCCTGTCCGCGCACCGGTTGCCCGACGGGGTCGAGGTGGTGGACTTCGGCGTGCGCGGGGTCCACCTCGCCTACCAGCTCCTCGACGGCTACGACACGCTCGTGCTGGTCGACGCCACCGCCCGCGGCGGCGCACCGGGCACGCTCTACCTCATCGAGGCGGAATCGGGCGCGGCCGCGGGTGCGGGCGCCGGCCCACAGACCGCCGCCGGCCCCGGTGAGGGCCCCGTGCTGGACGGCCACCACATGTCGCCCGACACCGTGCTCGCGCTCCTGGACGCCCTGTGCGCCGGAACCGGCGCCACCCCGCCGCGGCGCACGCTGGTCCTCGGCTGCGAACCAGCCTGCGTCGAGGAGGGGATCGGACTGAGCGCCCCCGTCGCCGCCGCCGTACCCGAAGCCGTCCGCATGGCCCTGGACCTGCTCGAACGTCCGGCCACCGACGAAGCCGGCGCACCCCGCCGCGAACTGAGGAGAACCCCATGAAGAAAGCCATCATCGGCGGGGCCGCCGTCGCCGCCCTCACCGCCGTCATGCTCATGGTCGCCCCCGACATCAGGCGCTACCTGCGCATGCGCCGGATGTGACCCCGCTGCCGCCGCACCCCCCGCCGAACGGCGTACGGGGGATGCGGCGCACCGGCGTGCCCGACCGCCGCACCCCCGTCCCGCCGGTGTAATGAGCCCCGGCAGGACGGAGTCCGATGCACGAGATGTCGATCGCCATGGCCGTCGTGGGCCAGGTGGAAGAAGCCGCCAGGGCGGGCGGCGCGCACGCCGTCACGTCCGTACGGCTCCAAGTGGGAGAGCTGGCGGGCGTGGTGCCCGACGCGCTGGCCTTCTGCTTCGAACTGGCCTGTGCCGGGACCGTACTCGACGGCGCGGAGCTCGTCACCGAAACCGTGGCCGCCCGCGCCCGCTGCGGGACCTGCCCCGGCACCTGGGCCGTCGGGATGCCCCCCGAGCTGTGCTGCCCGGCCTGCGGCAGGGCCACGGACGTGGAACTGCTGTCGGGCCGCGAGCTGCAGATCCTCAGCGTCCGCTGGGAAGACGGCCCCGCCGGCGCCCGTACCCGCGAACCGATTCCCGAGGAGGCCTGAACCATGTGCCGAGTGGTCGATCTGCGGCAGGCGGTACTCGCCAAGAACGACGGCGTCGCCCAAGCCCTGCGCGAAGAACTCACCGCCCGCGGGACGACGGTGGTCAACCTGCTCTCCAGCCCCGGCAGCGGGAAGACGGCGCTCCTGGAGCGCGAGCTGCTCCTGGCACGCGAACGATCGGTACCGGTCGCCGCGCTCACGGCGGACCTGGCCACCGAGAACGACGCGCTGCGGCTGGCCCGTTCGGGCGTACCCGTCAAGCAGGTGCTCACGGACGGACTGTGCCACCTGGAGGCCGGGATGCTCGGCCGGCACCTGGACGGCTGGCTGCCCGAGGACACCCGGCTGCTCTTCGTGGAGAACGTGGGCAACCTGGTCTGCCCGGCCGGCTACGACCTGGGGGAGTCGCTGCGGGTGGTGCTCGCCTCGGTGACCGAGGGCGAGGACAAGCCGTTCAAGTACCCGTCCGCCTTCGGACTGGCGCAGCTGGTGGTCGTCACCAAGACCGACATCGCGCAGGCCGTCGAGTTCGACGAGGCCGCCTTCCGCGCCAACGTCGAACGGGTCAATCCCGGTGTGGAGATCGTCATGACCTCGGCCCGCAAGGGCGAGGGCCTGGGCCTCCTGCTGGACCGGGCGCTGGCGGCGGGGGCGGGGGCCGGGACGCACACCCCGGTGATGGCCCGCCGGCAGCAGGCGACCGGCCACGACCACGGAGCCGTGGACGGCCACGACCACGGGCACCTGCACGGCCACGACCACGGGCACCTGCACGGCCACGACCACGGGCACCTGCACGGCCACGACCACGGTTGCGATCACGGGTCCGACCACCACCACGGGCCCGGCCACACCCGCGACCACACCCCTGCCCACGGCGCCGATCACGACCACGATCACCGGCACGACCACGATCACCAGCACGACGACGGGCACCCGCAGGTCCGGCCCGCCGCCCAGACCCGCTGATGGAGCCGGTGCAGCGCCGCCGGGTCACCGTCCGCGGCGTGGTCCAGGGCGTCGGCTTCCGCCCCTACGTCTACACGCGCGCCACCGGACTCGGCCTCGCCGGGCACGTCACCAACACCCCCGAGGGAGTCGTCGCCGAGGTCGAGGGCGCCCCGGCCGCCGTCTCGCGGTTCTGCGAGCACCTCGCGGCGGACGCACCGCCGCTGGCCGTCGTGGACGCCGTCGACCACCACGAGGTCCCCGTCGCGGGCGGCGCCGGATTCACGATCACCGCCTCGCGGGGCGGCGGCCCCGCCCGGACGCTCGTCTCCCCGGACGTGGCGACCTGCGCCGACTGCCTCGCCGAACTCGCGGACCCGGCCGACCGGCGCCACCGGCACCCCTTCATCACCTGCACCCACTGCGGACCGCGGTTCACCATCGTCACCGGGCTGCCGTACGACCGAGCGCACACCACCATGGCCCGCTTCCCCATGTGCCCCGACTGCGCCCGCGAGTACGGTGATCCCGCAGACCGGCGCTTCCACGCGCAGCCGGTCGCCTGCCCGGCCTGCGGCCCCCGGCTGGCCCTGCTCACCGGGCGGCCGCCCCGCGAGACCCCGGACGGCGGCACCGACCCGATCGCCGCGGCCCGCCGGCTCCTGGCGGCCGGGGCGATCCTCGCCGTCAAGGGCCTCGGCGGCTACCACCTGGCCTGCGACGCCACGCACCCGGGCGCCGTGGCCGAGCTGCGCCGCCGCAAGGCCCGCGGCGACAAGCCCTTCGCCCTGATGGCCCGCGGCATCGGCGACGCCGAGCGGCTCGCGCACATCGGCCCCGAGGAACGCGCCCTGCTGCAGGGCGGCGTACGGCCCATCGTGTTGCTGCGCCGCCGCGACGGCCGTGACGGGACGGCCCCCGCGGCCGCCGCCGGCGCGCCGGGCGCCGTACTCGCCGACGGTGTGGCCCCGCGCTGTCCCGACCTCGGCGTGATGCTCCCGTACACCCCCGTCCACCACCTGCTCCTCGGGCTGCCCGGCGACCCGCCCGGCCCCCGGCTGCTCGTCATGACCAGCGGGAACCTCGCGGGAGAGCCCATCGTCACCGACGACGACGAGGCCCTGGAGCGGCTCGCCGGCCTCGCCGACGCCTGGCTCACCCACGACCGCCCCATCCACGTGCCGTGCGACGACTCCGTGGTGCGGGTCTGCGACGGCGAGACGCTGACCGTACGCCGCGCCCGCGGCTACGCCCCGTTGCCGATCACCCTGCCCGTACCGGTCCCCGCGACCCTCGCCGCGGGCGGCGACCTGAAGAACACCTTCTGCCTCGGCGAGGGCCGCCGGGCCTGGCTGTCCGCCCACATCGGCGACATGGACGACCTCGCCACCCAGTACGCCCTCGAACGCGCCGAGCGGCAGCTGGAGTCCATCACCGGTGTCAGCCCCGGACTGCTCGCGGCGGACCGGCACCCGGGCTACCGCTCCGCCCAGTGGGCGCGGCGCGCCGCCGGATCCCGGCCGCTCGTCCGCGTCCAGCACCACCACGCGCACATCGCCTCCGCCATGGCGGAACACGGCCTGGACGGCGAACGCCCGGTGATCGGCGTCGCCTTCGACGGCACCGGCTACGGCGACGACGGCGCGGTGTGGGGCGGCGAGGTCCTCCTCGCCGACTACGCCGGGTACACCCGGTTCGCCCACCTCGGCTACGTACCGCTGCCCGGCGGTGACGCCGCCGTGCACCGCCCGTACCGGATGGCCCTGGCCCATCTGCGGGCGGCCGGTCTGGACCGGACCCCGGACCTGCCCTGCGTCGCAGTCTGCCCGGCAGATGAACTGCGTGTCCTGGAGAGGCAGTTGGAGCGAGGCCTGAACTGCGTCCCGACCTCCAGCATGGGGCGGCTCTTCGACGCCGTCTCCTCGCTGGCGGGCGTCTGCCACCACGCCGGCTACGAGGCCCAGGCGGCGATCGAACTGGAGGCGGCGGCCCTCCGCGCGGGCGGAACCGGTCCCGACTACGCCTTCCGGCTGCGCGTCCCGCCGCACCCCGCCGCCGGCCCGTCCGCCGCAGGACCGGCCGCCTCCGCACCGGTCGTCGCCGATCCGGCGCCGCTGCTCGCGGCCGTCGTGGCCGACGTACGCGCGGGCACCGCCCCGGGGCTGATCGCCGCCGGCTTCCACACCTGCGTCGCCGCCCTCGTCGCTGAGCTCTGCGGGCTCGCGCGAGAGCGGCACGGCCTGGACACCGTCGCGCTGACCGGCGGCGTCTTCGCCAACACCCTGCTGTCCTCGGCGTGCGCCCGCACCCTGCGGGCGGCCGGGTTCACCGTCCTGCGCCACGGCCGGGTCCCCCCGAACGACGGCGGGCTGTCCCTCGGCCAGCTCATGGTGGCGGCGGCCGCCACCCCGGAGCACCACCCACAGCAAGGAGAAACCCATGTGCCTGGCGGTACCCGGCAGAGTGCTTGACATCGGGGAGAAGGACGGCACCCGCATGGCTACCGTCGACTTCGGCGGCGTGCAGAAGGAGGTGTGCCTGGAGTACCTGCCGGACCTCCAGGTCGGCGAGTACGCCATCGTCCACGTCGGTTTCGCCCTCCAGCGCCTCGACGAGGAGTCGGCCCGCCAGACCCTCGCGCTCTTCGAGGAACTCGGCATGCTCCAGGAGGAGTTCGGCGATCCGTGGGAGCAGGCGGCCGCCCAGGCCGGCGCCGACTCCCCGTGGCCCTTCGCCGACGGGCCGTTCGCCGACGGGCCGGACGCGGGAGAGGCCACCGCACCCCAGGAAGCCCGGACAGCCCAGGAAGGCCGGCAGTGAAGTACATCGAAGAGTTCCAGGACCCCGCCCTCGCGCGCAGGCTGCTCGACGACATCCACGCCACCGTCACCCGCCCGTGGGCGCTGATGGAGGTGTGCGGCGGCCAGACCCACACGATCATCCGGCACGGCATCGACCAACTCCTCCCCGAACAGGTTGAATTGATCCACGGGCCGGGCTGCCCGGTGTGCGTCACCCCGCTGGAGGTCATCGACAAGGCACTGGAGATCGCCTCCCGCCCCGACGTGATCTTCTGCTCCTTCGGAGACATGCTGCGGGTGCCCGGCACCGGCCGGGACCTGTTCCAGGTGCGCAGCGAGGGCGGCGACGTACGCGTCGTCTACTCCCCGCTCGACGCCCTGCGGATCGCCCAGGAGAACCCGCAGCGCCAGGTGGTGTTCTTCGGCATCGGCTTCGAGACCACCGCCCCGCCCAACGCCATGACCGTCCACCAGGCGAAGAAGCTCGGCATCCACAACTTCAGCCTGCTGGTCTCCCACGTCCGGGTGCCCCCGGCGATCGAGGCGATCATGCGGTCGCCGAGCTGCCGCGTCCAGGGCTTCCTGGCCGCCGGGCACGTGTGCAGCGTGATGGGCGTGAGCGAGTACCCCGAGCTGGCCGCGCGCCACCGCGTACCCATCGTCGTCACGGGATTCGAACCGCTGGACATCCTGGAGGGCGTACGCCGGGCCGTGCGGCAGCTGGAACGCGGCGAGCACACCGTCGACAACGCCTACGCGCGCGCCGTCCGCCCGGAGGGCAACCCGGCGGCCCTCGCCATGCTGGAGGACGTCTTCGAGGTCACCGACCGGGCCTGGCGCGGCATCGGCGTCATCCCGGACAGCGGGTGGCGGCTGTCCGCCCGCTACCGCGACTTCGACGCCGAACACCGCTTCTCGGTCAGCGGCATCAACACCCGGGAGCCCGCGGAGTGCCGTAGCGGCGAGGTGCTCCAGGGGCTGCTGAAACCGCACGAGTGCGAGGCCTTCGGCACCCTGTGCACCCCGCGCAGCCCGCTCGGCGCCACCATGGTCTCCAGCGAGGGGGCCTGCGCCGCGTACTACCTCTACCGGCGGCTGGAGCTGAAGACCGTACCCGCCGCGACCACCCCGCAGGAGGCGAGCCCCGTTGTCTGACGCCGGTACCACCCTCGACATCACGGGCTGGACCTGCCCGGCGCCGCTGCGCGACCGCCCGCGCGTGGTGATGGGCCACGGAGGCGGTGGCGCACTCTCCGCCGAGCTGGTCCAGCACCTGTTCGCCCCGGCCTTCGGCGGTGAGGTGCTGGCCCAGCTGGGGGACTCGGCGGCCATCTCCCTCGGCGGCGTCCGGCTGGCCTTCTCCACCGACTCCTACGTGGTGCGCCCGCTGTTCTTCCCGGGCGGCGGCATCGGCGACCTGGCGGTCAACGGCACCGTGAACGACCTGGCCATGAGCGGGGCGCGCGCGGCGTACCTGTCCTGCGGCTTCATCCTGGAGGAGGGCGTCGAGATGTCCGTGGTGGCGCGCGTCGCCGAGACCATGGGCGCCGCCGCACGCACGGCGGGCGTGGAGATCGCGACCGGCGACACCAAGGTCGTGGAGTCGGGCCACGGTGACGGCGTCTACATCAACACGGCCGGCATCGGGATCATCCCCGACGGAGTGGACCTGCGCCCGCAGCGGGTCGTGCCGGGCGACGTCGTGATCGTCAGCGGTGGGATCGGACTCCACGGAGTGGCGATCATGAGCGTCCGGGAGGGCCTGGAGTTCGGCGTGGACGTCGAGAGCGACTGCGCGGCCCTCGGCGGTCTCGTACAGACCATGCTCGCCGTCACCCCCGACCTGCACGTCCTGCGCGATCCCACCCGGGGCGGCCTCGCGGCCTCGCTGAACGAGATCGCGGCCGCCTCGGGCACCGGAGTCGTCATCCACGAGCGCAGCGTCCCGGTCCCCGCGGCCGTCGCCAACGCCTGCGCGATCCTCGGCCTCGACCCGCTGTACGTCGCGAACGAGGGCAAGCTGGTCGCGTTCGTCCCGCGCGAGCACGCCGACGCCGTACTGGATGCCATGCGCGCCCACCCGCTGGGCCGGGGCGCGACGGTGATCGGCGAGGCCGTGGACGCCCACCCGGGACTGGTGGTCGCCCGTACGGCCCTCGGCGGCACCCGCGTCGTCGACCTGCCGATCGGCGAGCAGCTGCCGCGCATCTGCTGACGGCCCGCCCACGCGGTCCGGGGGCCGCGTGGGCGCAACGGTCAGCGGTCGTCGCGCATGTCGTCCAGGTCCTGCTCGTCCAGGTCCCGCATCACGTCCCGCATGGTCGCGTCCTCGCGGCCCCGCTCGTGCGCGATCTCGTCGGGGGTGCGCGGGCGGCCGCCCGTCCTCATCCGCTCCGGGTCCGGCGACCGGCCGCGGAGGCGCTCGTCGCGCTCCCTGCCCGGTGTACGGCCCGCGTCCTGCATGCCGTCGTCCCTTGTGCTGCCGCCACTCATGACCGTTCACACTCCTTTCCGTGCGTGCCGGTCCCGCCCTTGCGGCTACCCCTCCGGAGCCGCCCAAACGCGCAGGTCGCCGCCGCGCGGCGGTGGCCGTTTCCGGCGCTGCCCTGCGGGCAGGCGCCCGGGGGCGAGGGGGACCAGGCGCGCCGAGGCGGTGATCAGCATGGCCAGACCGGTGTGGACCGGCGTACTGAGCTTCGGGCTGGTGAGCATCCCCATCGGCATCTACACCGCGACCGACAGCCACACCATCCACTTCCACCAGCTGCAGCGCGGCACCTCCGACCGGATCCGCAACCGGCGCGTCAACGAGCGCACCGGCGAGGAGGTGGCCCTCGACGACATCGTCAAGGCCTATGACACCGGCGAGGAGTACGTCCTGGTCGAACCGGCCGAGCTGGACGACATCGCACCGGGCCGCTCGAAGTCCCTGGAGATCAGCGGCTTCGTGGACCTCGCCGAGATCGCCCCGATCTTCTTCGACCGCACCTACTACCTCGGTCCCAAGGGCAAGGAGTACACCAAGGTCTACGCCCTGCTGGAGGAGGCCCTCGCGAAGGCGGAACGGGCCGGCGTCGCCACCTTCGTCATGCGCGGCCGCGAGTACCTCGTCGCCCTCAAGGCGGAGGACGGCATCCTGACCCTCCACACCCTGCACTGGGCCGACGAGATCCGGAACCCGCGCGAGGAGATACCCGACCTGCCGGCCGCGTCGGGCACGAGGGCCGGGGCGAAGGAGATGAAGTTGGCCGAGCAGCTGATCACGGCGCTCGGCATGCGCTGGGAGCCCGAGGACTTCCACGACACCTACCAGGACAAGGTGTCCGCCCTGATCAAGGCCAAGGGGGCGGGGGAGACCGTGGAGAAGGCCGAGCCCGCGGCGGAGGCCACGAACGTCGTCGACCTCACGGAGGCCCTGCGGGCGAGCGTCGAACGGGCCCGCGGGGGCGGCCGGCGCAAGGCAGGCCCGACGTCCGGCAAGGCGCGGGACTCCCGGGACTCGCAGGACTCCCTGGACTCGCAGGACTCCCTGGACTCGCTGACCAAGGCCCAGCTGTACGAGCGGGCGACGGCCGCCGGCATCCCCGGCCGCTCCACCATGACCCGCGCCGAACTGGCCGAGGCCCTGGCCTCTCCGTCCCGGGCGGCGTGAACTACGCGTCTTCGCGGCCGTCCGGCCGGCGGCGGCGGACGACGTGTTCCCGCCGCACCCGGTCCGCATTGGCACGCAGTGCCCGTTCGTCGTCGAGCGGCGGCTGCCCCGGCCCGCTCCCGGTCCGGGAGGTGACTCCCGGGAGCCTGCCGTGGTCGTCGGCCGTACCGCCCTCGTGCTGGAGCGGCGGCCGGTGCGGCGGGGAGTCGGCCGGGTCCGGCGGATCCGGCGGGTCGGGCGGCTCGTCAGGCCCGCCCGCGGGCATGGCCGCGCGCACCGCCCGCTCGGCCCGCTCCGGATCGGGCACGGACACCGCCACCCGGCGGTAGGGCGCCCCGTCGTCCAGCTCCAGGCAGAGCACGGTGCTCTTGGCCTTCACCGCGACGAAGTCCTCGCCGTCGGGCCTGCTGCGAATCCCCGAACACCGTCCCGGGGACCACGTGCCGTGACCGGCCCGGCCGCGCAGCACGCGCCACCAGCTCTTCTCCACGCGTACCTCCCGCAGCGCCGACACGGGTACGCGTACCTGCCGCCGCCGCGCGGCCAGGCCCTCGCGCAGCCCCAGCCGCACGACGACCTCGGCCCCCTCCACGCTCACGTGTGCCATGGCAGCTCACCGCCTTCCTACGGTGCGGCTCCCCCGGAACGCCGGCCGCATGCCTGCCCGCCGTGAGCCGGCAGGTTTCGGCGCGGCGGCAGCGGTTAGGCGCCGGGACATGGTGCGCATCGGATACACGATGATGACCGAGCAGGCGGGCCCCCGGGACCTGGTGGACCACGTGGTCGGGGCCGAGCGTGCGGGGTTCGACTTCTCTGTCGTCTCGGACCACTACTTCCCCTGGCTGGACTCCCAGGGCCACGCCCCCTACGCGTGGAGCGTGCTGGGCGCCGCCGCGCAGGCCACCACCCGGATCCCGCTGATGACGTACGTGACGTGCCCGACGTTCCGCTACCACCCCGCGGTGGTCGCGCAGAAGGCCGCCACGGTGCAGCTCCTGTCGCAGGGGCGGTTCCGGCTCGGGCTCGGCTCCGGCGAGAACCTGAACGAGCACGTCGTCGGCCCGGGTTGGCCGGCTGCCCACGTACGCCTGGAACGGCTCGAAGAGGCGGTGGGCATCGTCCGCTCCCTCCTGGCCGGCGACCACGTCAACCACCACGGCACCCACTTCGACGTCGAGGACGCCAGACTGTGGGACCTGCCCGACGTACCGCCGCCGATCGGCATCGCGGCGTCGGGCCCCGCCTCCTGCGCACTGGCCGGCCGCCTCGGCGACGCCCTCGTCGCGGTCGCGCCGGAACGCGACCTGGTGACCGCGTTCGGCGAACACGGCGGCTCCGGGAAGCCGTGCATCGGACAACTGCCCATCAGCTACGACCCCGACCGGGAGACGGCAGTACGCAGGGCCCACGAACAGTTCCGCTGGGCACTGGGCGGCTGGCACGTCAACGCCGAGCTCCCGAATACGGCCGCGTTCGCCGAGGCGACCCGGCACGTCCGGCCGGAGGACGTCGCGGAGACCGTGCCGTGCGGCGACGACGTGGCGGCCGTCACCGAAGCGGTCCGCGGCTACGCGGACGCCGGCTTCACCGAGGTCGCCCTGATCCAGATAGGCGGCGACCAACAGCAGCCCTTCCTCACCTGGGCCCAGTCGACCCTGCTCCCCGCCCTCCGCAAGCTCTGACACCGCCGGGTGCGGCTCTCGGTCAACACCGATGAGTGCGTTGACCGTGCATATGTGCCCTTGCTCCTTGGGTAGGCATCGCTCACGTCCTGCGGGACGTTCGGTCCGGTGGGCACGGCGCCGGTGTAGGCGCCGATGGCGCGGCCGTCCTGGATGCTCAGCCCGTTCTCGTTCGCCAGCTCGATGGCGTGGGAGAGGGCGCGTTGGGCGTAGCCCATGGAATGCGCGAGGGCGTCGAGGACCATGGCGACGCCCTTCATGATGTCCCCGCCGGACTCAAGGCGGTCGGCGAGGTCTTCCAGGCGCTTACCGGCGGTTTGCCCGTGGCGTCCGCCCAGTGGTCGTCGAGCGGCTTCTCGCCCTGCGCGCGGATGTCCTCGCAGGTGGAGGACGAGCGCCGGGCGAGGTCGACCCAGTCGTCCGCGGCCTTCTGCCACTGGTCCACGCGGGAGGCGTACAGGTCGTGGCAGGTGACCACGGGTCAGTTCCTCCCGAAGTCGGCGAGACCGCTCTGGAGCCGGTTGAAGGCGTCCCTCGCCCGGGCGTCCGTGGTGTCGTACGCGTTCGCCGTGGTGTGCGGGCTGTCGGCCATGGTGTTCATCTGCTTCCCCAGGTCGACCATGTGGTCCTCCCAGGCGGTCGCGCACCGCTTCAACGCTGCCGCGGAGGCCCAGCCGTGGTGGCCGTCGGCTGCCGCGTCACTCGAATCGAGGTACCGACGAAGGTTCTCCAGCGCCGCGCCGGCGGCCGAGCGGGCACCATGCGCACCTTGTCGTACGTAGTACGTCTTGATGGCGAACGATGTCGTGGGAAGGTCGTGGGACCGGGGCGACACCGCCGCGCGCACTTGGAGAACTGGGGTAGGGCCCGTGCATCAGATTGACGCCACATCGTGGAGCCGTGCTCTGCGGGCCCTTTTCGGGGAGCACATGTTCGCGGCCGTGGGGGCGCGATGGCGCGATGACTGGCGCCTGGACGCCCTCGACGTCATGCAGCTGCGGACGGACGATCCGCGTGGCTGGTCGAAGGTTGCCGCGGCACCGGGAGGGGGCGATTACGGCACCGGCCCGGACAGCCCGTTCAGTGCTGTCACGTCAGGAGACTTCAGCACGGCCTTCCCTGTGTCGAGGAGGGGCGCCGAACAAATCCTGGTCACTCTCCAGGGTGAGTGGTTCAAAACGGATGACATTCCGGATTTCGATGCGCGGGAGGCCGAGCTGACCTCGCACGCGAGGACGATCCTGGAAAGATTCGGAGAAGACGCGCTGTTTTTTACCAATGCGGCGACGGCGCGAGAGAATCCCCATACCGACATGTTCCGTCGCGAGGGTGCCTATGAGGGATTCACCAGCCACGTAATGGATTGTGGTGTGATCGCTGTCTCCGCCACGGAAGTCGGCATCTTCTGGGGCTTCACCATCGACTGATGATCTCCCTTACGTACCCGTTCTGCCACCCGTCCCGACCGCGCCTCCCAGCAGGTCATCACGCACAACGAGCAGGCCGTACATCGCTGGCTGGCCCAGGACACGCGTCGAGGCTTCACCATCGAGGCCGCTTGGCCGTCCCGTGGGGAGCCCGTCGGGCGCGTGCAGCTGCAGGCGACGATGCTTGACGGTACAGATGCAAATCCAATAGGCGGGCGACGCGATTGGTTGCTTGGTCTAGAGCCAGTCCCGACGTTTGAAGACGAGGTACAAGCTGATGCAAACTGCCGCCATCAGGAGGATCGCGAAGGGGTAGCCGGCGGCCCACTTCAGTTCCGGCATGGTTTCGAAGTTCATGCCGTAGATCGTGCCGACCAAGGTGGGTGCAAAGAGGATGGCGGCCCAGGAAGAGATCTTCTTGATCTCCTCGTTCTGCTCGAAGCCGGCTTCGGCCAGGGCGCGCATTTCCGCGTTCTGTTGCTGGGAGACCAGGGTGGCGTTCACCGTGAGGATTTCGGTCAGGGCCTGGCGGAAGCCGTCGACGCGTTCGCTCGTGTGTGTGACGTGGTCCGCCACGTCGCGGAGGTAGCGCTGGAGTTCCTCGTCCGTGCCGTACTTCGCGAAGCCCGCCATCAGGCCGTGGAGCATGCCGACCAGGGGGCGGGTCGCGCGTTGGAACTCGACCATCTCGCGGGAGAGTTCGTAGATGCGGCGGGAGACCGCCGGGTCGCCGCGGAAGACCTCCGTCTCGATCTCGTCGATGTCCGTCTGGACGCCTTCCACGACCGGGGCGTAGCCGTCGACCACCGCGTCCAGGATGGCGTACAGGGCGGCCTCCGGGCCCAGGGAGAGCAGTTGCGGGTTCGCCTCCATGCGGCGGCGTACCGCCGAGAGGTCCGGGGCGCTGCCGTGGCGGACCGTGATGAGGAAGTCGGGGCCGACGAAGACGTGGAGCTCGGCGAACTCGACCTCCTCCTGGGCGTCCAGGTATCGGGCGGCGCGCAGGACGACGAAGAGGGTGTCGCCGTAGCGCTCCAGCTTGGGGCGCTGGTGGGCTTCGAGGGCGTCCTCGACGGCGAGTTCGTGGAGGTTGAACTCGGTCGCGAGAGAGTGCAGTTCGGGTTCCGTCGGCCGGTGCAGGCCGATCCAGGCCATCCCGTCGGGCTCCTCGCGCAGCTGCCGGAAGGTCTCGGCCAGGGTGGCCGGGGAGGCGACCCGGCGGCCGTCGCGGTAGACGGCCGAGTCGATCACGCTGCGGTGGTCCGGGGGGTTGGGGGCGGCCGGAGCCGGCCGCGGTGCGGACGGCGGTACGGAGGGCGGCGCCGCGGCCGGGGAGGCGGGGCGCCGCCATCCCGAGCGCTTCGCGCCGGACGGCGGCGAGGGGCGGCGGTGAGGGCGCTCCGGCATCGCAGGTCAGCTCCCGGTCGAACGTGTGTTTACGGGCAAGGGGCAGGATATAGGGGGAAAAGACGACGGGTGCGGGCGCGGTCGAGTTCCCGCCGACCTTCGGTGTGGAGTTGCGGACAGAGGGTGTCCGCAAGGAGGGCTAGCTTGCTGTCATGGCCTCCAGGACGACACATCCCGTACTCGACACCCGCGCACTGAACCGTGCCACGCTCGCCCGCCAGCTGTTGCTGAGCCGCGCCGAGATGTCCGCGGGGGACGCCGTCGCCCATCTCCTCGGGCTGCAGGCGCAGAACGTCAAGCCCCCGTACTTCCAGCTGTACGCCCGCCTCGCCGGCTTCGAGCCCGCCGAACTGGCCGGGCTCATGGAGTCCCGCGAGGTCGTACGGATGGTCACCATGCGGTCGACGATCCACACGCACACCGCGCACGACGCCCTCACCCTGCGTCCCCTCGTCCAGCCCGCCCGGGACCGCGAGGTCAACTACTTCCGCAAGGGTCTCGCCGGCGTGGACCTCGACCGGCTGGCGCAGCGGGCCCGCGCCTTCGTCGAGGGCGAGCCGCGCACCATGGCCGAGATCCGCGAGGACCTGCTCCAGCAGTGGCCCGACGCCGACCCGCAGTCCCTTTCCGTCGCGGCGCGCTGCCTGTTGCCGCTGGTCCAGGTCACGCCGCGCGGGGTGTGGGGACGCAGTGGGCAGGTACGTCTCACCACCGTCGAGAACTGGCTCGGGGAGCCCGTCGGGGCGGCGCAGCCCGTGGACGACGTGGTGCTGCGCTACCTCGCCGCGTTCGGACCCGCCTCCGTCAAGGACATGCAGACCTGGGCGGGGGTGACCCGGCTGCGCGAGGCCTTCGAACGGCTGCGGCCGGGGCTCGCCGTCTTCCGCGACGAGAACGGCGCGGAGCTCTTCGACCTGCCCGACGCGCCCCGCCCCGATGCCGGCACCCCCGCGCCGCCCCGCTTCCTCCCGGAGTTCGACAACCTCCTGCTGTCGCACGCCGACCGCACCCGCGTGGTCCCGCCCGAGGTCAAGGGGCGCAGCTGGACGGGGAACCAGGCCCACTGCACCCTGCTCGTCGACGGGTTCCTGGCCGGGCTGTGGAGGCTGGAGGGCGGGGTGCTCACCGTGGAGCTGTTCGGCAGCGTGCCGAAGGCCGTGCGGGAGGAGATCGTCGCCGAGGGGGAGAAGCTGATCGCCGACATGGGCGGGCTGCCTGCCGAGTCCGCCGAGTCCGCCGTACGGTTCGCGCCGATCCGCCGCTGAGCCGCGCCGGGCCGACGGGCCGCCGACCCCCGGGCAAGCCCCGCAGCCCGGCCCCGCAAACGGTCAACTCGCGGCTGCCGTCACCCTGGTGGTCCGTACACCGAACGCGGCACGATACCTGCCATGACGACCGAAAGCCCCCGCAGCAGCGCCCCCGGCGACGCCGCCGACCCCACCGCCCAGTTCCTCGCCGCGCGCGATTTCCTGCTGGAGCGGCGCGGTGACTACGAAGCCGCCCGCACCGGATTCACCTGGCCCCGCCCCCACCGCTTCAACTGGGCCCTCGACTGGTTCGACCACATCGCCGCCGGCAACGACGCCGACGCCCTGCGCATCGTCGAGGAGGACGGCACCAGCGAGGCCCTCTCCTTCGCACAGCTCGCCGTACGGTCCGACGCGACCGCCACCTGGCTGCGCGGCCAGGGCGTCGCGCCCGGCGACCGGATCCTCGTCATGCTCGGCAACCAGCGCGAACTGTGGGAGGTGATGCTCGGCGCGATGAAACTGCGCGCCGTCGTCATCCCCGCCACCCCCCTCCTCGGCCCGGCCGACCTGCGCGACCGCGTCGAGCGCGGCCACGTGCGCCACGTCGTCGCGCGGATCGAGGACACGGCCAAGTTCGACGAGGTGCCGGGCGACTACACCCGGATCGCCGCCGGGGACCAGGTCGACCAGGTCCCCTCCGGCTGGCTGCGGCTCGCCGACGCCCCGGACGCCGTCGGCGGCTTCACCCCCGACGGGGAGACCCTCGCCACCGACCCCCTGATGCTCTACTTCACCTCCGGCACCACCGACCGCCCCAAGCTCGTCGAGCACACCCACGCCTCGTACCCCGTCGGGCACCTCTCCACCATGTACTGGCTCGGACTGCGCCCCGGCGACGTGCACCTCAACATCGCCTCGCCCGGCTGGGCCAAGCACGCCTGGTCCAACCTCTTCGCTCCCTGGAACGCCGGCGCGACCGTCTTCGTCCACAACTACGCCCGCTTCGACGCCGAGCGGCTGATGGCCGAGATGGACCGGCACGGCGTGACCACCTTCTGCGCCCCGCCCACCGTGTGGCGGATGCTCATCCAGTCCGATCTCACCCGGCTGGCCAGGCCCCCGCGGGAGGCCGTCGCCGCCGGCGAGCCGCTCAATCCCGAGGTCATCGAGAAGGTCCGAGAGGCCTGGGGCGTCACCGTCCGCGACGGTTTCGGCCAGACCGAGACCACTCTCCAGGTCGGCAACTTCCCCGGGGTCCCCGTCAAGCCGGGCTCCATGGGCCGGCCGGCGCCCGGCTACGAGATCGTCCTGCTGGACCCGGTCACCGGCAAGGAGTCCGCCGACGAGGGCGAACTGTGCGTGGACCTGCGCGTCCGGCCGGCCGGGGTGATGACCGGCTACCGGGACGACCCGGGGCGCACCGCCGAGGCCATGGCGGAGGGGCTCTACCGCACCGGCGACATCGCCGCCCGGGACGCCGACGGGTACCTCACCTACGTCGGGCGCTCCGACGACGTCTTCAAGGCCTCCGACTACAAGATCAGTCCGTTCGAGCTGGAGAGCGCCCTGCTGGAGCACGACGCGGTCGCCGAGGCCGCCGTCGTCCCCGCCCCGGACGAGCTGCGGCTGGCGGTACCGAAGGCGTACGTCACCCTCGCGGCCGGATGGGATCCCGGGCCGGAGACCGCCCGGGTGCTGTTCGAGCACGCCCGCGCCGTGCTGTCCCCGTACAAGAGGATCCGGTGCATCGAGTTCGCCGAGCTGCCGAAGACCGTGTCCGGCAAGATCCGGCGGGTGGAGCTACGGGAGCTCACGGCGGCGGGCTCCGCCGCCGAATACCGGGAGGCCGACCTGGGCTGAGGCGGCCGGCCGGCGGGGCCGGCCTGCGCGGCGCCCGTACGCGCGCTCCCGCACCCGCCCCGGGCCGCCCCGCCCCCGCACCCGCCCCGCGCCCGCCCGGCTCCTTACGCGTCTTACGCGGGCAGGTGCGCCTCGATCGCGGCGATGACCTCCGGCGCCTCCGGCTCGGTGCGCGGACGGAAGCGTGCCACGACCTCACCGGCGGGGGAGATCAGGAACTTCTCGAAGTTCCACTGGATGTCCCCCGCCTCGCCCTCCGCGTCGGGGGTCTTCACCAGCTCCTGGTACAGGGCGTGCCGGTTGTCGCCGTTGACCTCGGACTTCTCTAGCATCGGGAAGGTGACGCCGAAGCCCGCCGCGCAGAAGGTCTGGATGTCGTCGGCGTTGCCGGGCTCCTGCCCGCCGAACTGGTTACAGGGCACGCCGATGACCGTGAAGCCCTTCTCCTCGTACTTGAACTGCAGGCGGGCCAGTCCCGAGTACTGCGGGGTGAGCCCGCACTGCGACGCGGTGTTCACCAGGAGGATCGCCTTGCCCTTGTGCGCCGCCAGGCTGGTGGGCTCGTCGGACAGGGTGGTCAGCGGGATGTCGTACAGGCTCACGGGACTCTCCTCGGCAGGCAGCGGGTAGTGCCACGAGCCTAAAGGGTGGTCAGGGGGTGCCCCGCCGGTCAGGCCCCCGATCCGACCAGTTCGTCCGCCGGGTCGTTGACCGGCTGCGGCATGCCGGTGAGGTCCATGACGAACAGCGGTATCCCGAGATCGTCCGCGCGGCTGCGGGCGTCCGCCGTGTACCCGGCGAGGGAGAAGTAGACGCTGGTCGCCGAAGCGGTGAGTCCGTTGAGCCAGACGCACTCCACCGCCCGCAGCCCGGCCGGCGCGGTGGTCGGGTCCACCTGCGCCACCAGCCCCGGAGCCCGCAGGTCCACCGCCGCCGACGGGATCGGCCGGCCGTCGGGCTGGCGTACGTCCTGGAAGCCGAGCCAGCGCAGGTACAGCGCGGCGGTGGCCACCGCGTCCCGGGCCGTACGGATGGTCACCGGCCGGAACGCGGGCCGGGGCACCGCCGCGGTCGGCGGCAGCGGTACGTGCGCCGGGTTCACCTCGGGCCGCGCCGCCGCCGGGCCGCGGCCGCTCCCGGGCCTGCCCGTGCGCCCGTCGCCCCGGAGATCGCCCGGGGCGTCGTCCGCCGCAGTCTCTGCCCGTGCGTCGGACGGGGCGTCGGCCCGGGCGTCCGCCGGGGCATCGCCGCGCGGGTCCGGCGGATCCGCCGGGCCCGCCGCGCCCGCGGGATCCGCCGCGGCACCGGGCCCGGCGCCCGGCCCCGTACCGGCCTGCGGTGCCTGCGAGCGCTCCGGCGGATGCACCGGGAGCCGCACCACCGTGCCGCACGATCCGCACCCCAGCTCGGGGTGCGGCCACTCGCTCTCCCGCCCGCACGTCGTGCACCGCACCGCCACCCAGCTGTCCGACCAGGTGCGGTGGGTCAGCGGCACCGGTGGCGCCGACAGGTCCAGCGGGGGATTGACCGGGCTCCCGCAGGCGCAGGGGAAGACCGGCGCGGTGTAGCCGTTCTCGCGCAGGCATGCCGGGCAGCGCACCGGTACCGCTTCCGCCATGACCCCTGACCCCCTCCGTCGCCCTGCGTAGGTCCATGCTCCACCACCGGCGACCGCCGGGGCGAGGGTGCGCGCCATTTCGGCCCCGTTCCCGCCGGGCGGATCGGGGATTTGTGCAAGTCACCGAGCGAGGTGCCGCTTTTGGTGGCTTCCGGGGTCCGCAACCGCCTTGACGCCGAAGAAGACGCCGCTTAGCTTGTTCCGTATAGCAGAACAAAACTTCCGGATTACGGAAAAGCCTGACCGCCAGACCCGCAGGAGAACCTGATGCCTCGTATGACAGCCGCCGCTGCTGCAGTTGAGATCCTCAAGCTCGAGGGTGTCGAACAAGCGTTCGGTGTTCCCGGTGCTGCGATCAACCCCTTCTACCGCGAGCTCAAGAACGTGGGCGGCATCAACCACACGCTCGCCCGCCACGTCGAGGGCGCCTCGCACATGGCCGAGGGGTACACGCGCGCCAAGGCGGGCAACATCGGCGTCTGCATCGGTACCTCGGGCCCGGCCGGCACCGACATGATCACCGGCCTGTACTCCGCCATCGCGGACTCCGTCCCGATCCTGTGCATCACCGGTCAGGCTCCGGTCTCGAAGCTCCACAAGGAGGACTTCCAGGCTGTCGACATCGCCTCGATCGCCAAGCCGGTCACCAAGGCCGCCACTACGGTCCTGGAGGCGGCGCAGGTTCCCGGCGTCTTCCAGCAGGCGTTCCACCTCATGCGCTCCGGCCGCCCCGGCCCGGTCCTCATCGACCTGCCGATCGACGTCCAGCTGACCGAGATCGAGTTCGACCCGGCGACCTACCAGCCGCTGCCGGTCTACAAGCCGCAGGCCAGCCGCGCCCAGGCCGAGAAGGCCCTGAGCTTCCTGCTGGAGTCCGAGCGCCCGCTGATCGTCGCCGGCGGCGGCATCATCAACGCCGACGCCTCAGACCTGCTCGTCGAGTTCGCCGAGCTGACCAACATCCCGGTCATCTCCACCCTCATGGGCTGGGGCGTCATCCCGGACGACCACGAGCTGGCGGCCGGCATGGTCGGCGTCCAGACCTCGCACCGCTACGGCAACGCGACCTTCCTGGAGTCGGACGTCGTCCTCGGCATCGGCAACCGCTGGGCCAACCGTCACACCGGTTACAACCTGGACGCGTACCTGGGCGACCGCAAGTTCGTCCACGTCGACATCGAGCCCACCCAGATCGGCAAGATCTTCGCCCCGGACTTCGGCATCGCCTCCGACGCCAAGGCCGCGCTGGAGCTCTTCATCGAGGTCGCCAAGGAGCTCAAGGCCGAGGGCAAGCTGCCGGACTTCTCCGCCTGGGCCGCCTCCGCCCAGGAGCGCAAGGCCACCCTCCAGCGCCGCACGCACTTCGACAACATCCCCATGAAGCCGCAGCGCGTCTACGAGGAGATGAACAAGGCGTTCGGCCCCGAGACCCGCTACGTCACCACCATCGGCCTCTCCCAGATCGCCGGCGCGCAGATGCTGCACGTCTACAAGCCGCGCCACTGGATCAACTGCGGCCAGGCCGGCCCGCTCGGCTGGACCATCCCGGCCGCCATCGGTGCCGCCACCGCGGACCCGGAGACCCCGATCGTCGCGCTCTCGGGCGACTACGACTTCCAGTTCATGATCGAGGAGCTGGCGGTCGCCGCCCAGCACAAGGTCCCCTACGTCCACGTCCTCGTGAACAACGCCTACCTTGGCCTGATCCGTCAGGCGCAGGGCGGCCTCGGCATCAACTTCGAGGTGAACCTCGAATTCGAGAACGTCAACACCCCGGAGATCGGCGTCTACGGCGTCGACCACGTCAAGGTCGCCGAGGGCCTGGGCGTCAAGGCCATCCGCGTCACCGACCCGAACGAGCTGGGCGCCGCCTTCGAGCAGGCCAAGAAGCTGGCCCAGGAGTTCCAGGTCCCGGTCGTCGTCGAGGCCATCCTGGAGCGCGTCACCAACATCTCGATGAGCAAGACCGTCGACATGAGCGACGTCACCGAGTTCGAGGAGCTCGCGACCGAGCCCGGTCACGCCCCCACCGCGATCAAGGCCCTGCAGGTCTGATCCACGGCCCCGGCCGTACGCGGCGACCCCCGTCCCTCCGCGAGGAGGGCGGGGGTCGCTCCGCGTTCCGCCGCCGTACGGGCCCGCCCGCCGCGTCCGTTCGGGGCTCCCTCCCGAGCGTCGGCCGCTACCGGCCGGGGCCGGGGCCGGTGGCGGCGGTCGCGCTGCCCGGCGCGGTACTGCTGGAGCCGATCACGGCGCTGCCGGTCTGCCGGCCCTCATTCATGGGGCAACGACCGTGGTCCATCTGGCCGTGCGCCTCCGGCCGGGCCGCCGGCAGAGAGCCTTCGACCTCGGCGGCCTCGAACTGCCGGCCGCGGCGCGGTCTGCGCGCAGCCCCGGACGCTGCTGGCGCTGTTCGTCCCGGGAGGGCTGTTCTTCCTCGGCATCCTGCTGTTCGACCGCGAGGCCCTGGACACCGAACCCGGCTCCGACACCGACTGGTGGGGGCCGCCCGCGACGAGGTGCTCGCCGTGCGCCGCGAGCCGGCCGACCAGGTCGCCAGCGCCCCCCGAGCGCCGGTCTGCCCGCATTCCGCGAGGACGTGCCCGACGCCCGGACCGCGGCGGCGGCCGTTTCCGTGCTTCGGCGGCCCGATCCCGGCATGGTCTGCACATGCAGGGTGCGCCGATCGCGCGCTTCCCTCCAGGTGTTCGGGCGGGAGTCCGACCAGCCGCCCGCACTGCGGCCCACCTCCGTTCCACCGGCACGCTGACCGCCTGGTACGACAAAGCGCCGAGTCACGGGACCGTCCGTGACTCGGCGCTCTGGTTTTTACCGCCCGACGGTGCGAGGCTGGCGCGACAGGACGTTCGCACCGCCGGGCGGAGTGTGTGGGGAGGAGTCTCCTCTTCTCGCAGGGGACTCTGTGCGTGGCCCTGTGAGAAGAGGAGTGGCTGGGGACCGTGGCGGGCGGGCGACGAGAACTCCGGCATCGTCTCCCTCAGGTCAAGAGACGGGCCTCGGAACCCATTACCACCGCACTGGCTCGCACGCTCGCCACGGTCCTCACGCGGCGCCAGCCGCATGGACTGGCGCAGTCTGCCCTCTCCGCGTACCACCCCTCATCCGGGTCCACGGGTCGGGCTCAGCACCCGGGGCCTGACCTCCCGTCAGGCCCCCGGTACATCGGTGCGGCTCAGGCGTCGCGCAGGGCGCGGACGGCCTCCTCGACGCGACGGCCGTAGTCGGCGTCGGCGGCGTGGAAGTGAGCCAGGTTCTTCTCGATGACGTCCTCGAGGGTGACCTGAGACAGGCCGCCGGCGATGTTCGCCACCAGACGCTGCTTCTCGGCCTCCGACATCAGGCGGTAGAGCTCACCGGCCTGGAAGAAGTCGTCGTCCTTGGTGTGGGCCGGGGCCTCGTGGGTGCCCGTGTAGCCGGAGACGGCCTTCGGGGCGCCCAGCGCCAGACCGGTCTCGGCCGGGCCCTGGTACGAGTTGGGCTCGTAGTTCTTGTCGTGGCGCGAGCCGTTGCGCAGCGCCATGACGCCGTCGCGGCCGTAGTTGTCGGCCTTCGTCGCCTTCGGGGCGTTGACCGGCAGCTGGGTGTGGTTCACACCGAGGCGGTAGCGCTGCGCGTCGGCGTAGGCGAACAGGCGTCCCTGGAGCATCTTGTCCGGCGAGGCGGTGATGCCCGGGACGAAGTTGTTCGGGGAGAACGCGGACTGCTCGACCTCGGCGAAGACGTTGTCCGGGTTGCGGTCGAGGACCAGGCGGCCCACGCGCTGCAGCGGGTAGTCGGCGTGCGGCCACACCTTGGTGAGGTCGAACGGGTTGAAGCGGTAGTCCGCGGCCTCGGCGGCCGGCATGATCTGGACGTAGAGGGTCCAGCTCGGGTTCACACCGCGCTCGATCGCCTGGAGCAGGTCGGTCTGGTGCGAGTTGGCGTCCTTGCCGACGAGCTCGGCGGCCTGCTCGCTCGACAGGCAGCGGATGCCCTGGTTCGTCTTGAAGTGGTACTTGACGAAGAAGGCCTCGCCCTGCTCGTTCGTCCACTGGTAGGTGTGCGAGCCGTAGCCGTTCATGTGGCGGTACGACGCCGGGATGCCGCGGTCACCCATCAGCCAGGTGATCTGGTGCGTGGCCTCGGGGGCGTGCGCCCAGAAGTCCCAGACGTTGTCCGGCTCCTGCTTGCCCGTGAAGGGGTCGCGCTTCTGGGAGTGGATGAAGTCGGGGAACTTGATCGGGTCCTTGATGAAGAACACCGGGGTGTTGTTGCCGACGAGGTCGTAGTTGCCCTCTTCGGTGTAGAACTTCAGCGCGAAGCCGCGGGGGTCGCGCACCGCGTCCGCGCCGCCGAGGGAGTCGGCGACGGTGGAGAACCGCAGGAAGGTCTCGGTCTTCTTGCCGACCGTGTTCAGGAAGGCGGCGCTGGTGTACGCGGTGACGTCGTCGGTCACCTCGAAGTAGCCGTAGGCGGCCGAGCCGCGGGCGTGCACCACGCGCTCCGGGATGCGCTCGCGGTTGAAGCGGGCGAGCTTCTCCAGGAGCTGCTGGTCCTGGATCAGGAGCGGGCCACCGACGCCGGCGGTGGCGGAGTTCTGGTTGTCGGCGACCGGGGCGCCGGACTCGGTCGTCAGCGTGCGCTTCGACATGGTGACCTTCCGTACGGGTAACTGCTGACGGAAAGCGTCTTCCGTCATGCGGAACAGCCTAAATTCGGCGAGAACTAAACGTCAACAGTTTGTTGAACGAAGTTGTGAGGAGAGATGACCCGGACGGTGCCGGCGCTTGGGCGCGACAGGACAGGTGTCAGCACCGGCACCGTCCGGAGACTCAGTGCCCCCTCGGGGAGGGGACGGGCCGGGCCCTGCGAGGGCCCGGCGGGGGGACTCAGACCTGGGCGCCGGAGAGGCGCTCGACGGCGCGCAGCAGGGCCGAGTGGTCCAGGCCGCCGTCACCCTGGGCGCGCAGGGAGGCGACCAGCTGGGCGACGACCGCGCCGACCGGGAGGGCCGCACCGACGTTGCGGGCGGCGTCGGTGACGATGCCCATGTCCTTGTGGTGCAGGTCGATCCGGAAGCCGGGCTTGAAGTCGCGGTTCAGGAAGTTGTCCTTCTTGCGGGTCAGGACCGTGGAGCCGGCCAGACCGCCGTTGAGGACGTCGAGGGCGGCCTGGAGGTCCACGCCCGACTTCTCGAGGAAGACGACGGCCTCGGCACACGCCTGGATGTTCACCGCGACGATGAGCTGGTTGGCGGCCTTCACCGTCTGGCCGGAGCCGTGCGGGCCGCACAGGACGATGGTCTTGCCGAGGGCCTCGAGGATCGGCAGGGCCGCGTCGAAGTCGGCCTTCTCGCCGCCCACCATGATCGACAGGACGGCCTCGATGGCGCCGGCCTCGCCGCCGGACACCGGGGCGTCGAGGACGCGGATGCCCTTCTCGGCGGCGTTCTTCGCCAGGTCCACGGAGGTCTGCGGGGTGATCGAGGACATGTCGACGATCAGCGCGCCGGACCTGGCGTTCTCCAGGATGCCCTCGGGGCCGTAGTTGATGGCCTCGACCTGGGGGGAGGCGGGCACCATCGTGATGATCACGTCGGCGTCCTTGACGGCCTCGGCGATCGAGCCGGCCGCGGTGCCGCCGGCGGCCGCCAGGCGGTCAAGCTTGTCCTGCTCCAGGGTGAAGCCGGTGACCGAGTAGCCGGCCTTCAGGAGGTTCTCGGCCATCGGGGAGCCCATGATTCCGAGACCGATCCAGGCAATCTTCGGGAGCGCAGCGGGGTTGCTCATGATGAGGGTCCTTCTCTTAATGCTTCGTACGAAAAGTGCGTGAGGTGCCTGGCTGATCGCCCGTACTTGGTCCTCCTACTTGGCGGCGCGGGCCTCGGCCGGCAGCCATGCGAAGGAGGCGGCAGCGTCGGCGGCCTTGTACTCGAGGCCTACGTAGCCCTCGTATCCGGCCTTCTTCAGCTGGTCGAGCAGCTCCTCCAGGGGCAGCTCGCCGGTGCCCGGAGCACCTCGTCCCGGCTTGTCCGCGATCTGGACGTGCCCGGTCTTGGCGGCGTACTTTTCGATGACCTCGGAGAGGTCCTCATCGTTCATCGCCAGGTGGTACAGGTCGAGCAGGAACTTGGCGTTGCCGAGGCCGGTGGCCTCGTTCACCTTGTCCACCACCTCGATGCCGGCCGGGGCGCTCACCAGCGGGTAGAGCGGCGACTCGGGCTTGTTGAGGGTCTCGATCAGGAGGACCGCACCCACGCGGTCGGCGGCCTGTGCGGCCACGACCAGGTTCTTGAGGGCCAGCTCGTCCTGCACGGCCGCGTCCACGCCTTCGACGCGGTTGCCGTAGAGGGCGTTCAGCGCCTTGCAGCCGACCGAGGCGGCGAAGTCCGCGGCCACGTTGATGTTGGCGTTGAAGCGGTCCGACTCCTCACCGGGTACCGAGACCGCGCCGCGGTCCGGGCCCGGCAGCCGGCCGGCGTAGAAGTTCAGGCCCACCAGCTGGGTGCCGGCGTCCTCAAGGGCTTTCTTGAGGGCGTCGAGCTCCTCCTGAGCGGGGGTGGGGGTCTCGATCCAGGGCCACCACAGCTCGACCGCCGTGAAGCCCGCTGCGGCGGCGGCCGCGGGGCGCTCCAGGAGCGGGAGTTCCGTGAAGAGGATCGACAGGTTCACATCGAAGCGCTGGTCCGTGTATCCCATGAGGGGTGTGCGCTCCTTCCGTATTGCGGAAGTTATTTTCTGCTTGATGGAAGACTGCATGGGGTTCCGCGCGGATGTCAAGTGCGGACTCCCGAAAAATCGAGACAGCGCGGTAGCTTGACCGCGTGCGATTGAGAGTGGAGTTCACGACCGAGCCCTTCGATCTCGAAGAGGCCCCCGACCACGCCGTGGCGGCCCGCGAGGTCATCCAGAAGGCCCAGCTGGAGGCGGTGGACGTCGGCCCGTTCGGCAACACCGCGGAGGGTGAGGCCGACCGGGTGCTGTCCGCGGTGACCGCGCTGCTGCGCGACTCCCTGGAGGCCGGGGCCACGCGCGTCACCCTCCAGGTCAACGTGATCGGCGAGGAGACGCCATGACCGAGCCCCGCGACCACCCGTTCGTCACCGCGGTCAAGCCGCTCGTGGACGCCATGGGCGGCGAACTGATGGACCCGGCCCAGGCCACGCCCGACGACGTCGTGCTCAGCTGGGAGGGTCAGGACCTGCTCGCGGTGCGCCTGCCCCAACTCTCGGACTCGCTGGACCACATCCTCGCCGCGCTGGAGCGCCGGCACGGCGTACCGTTGTCACAGCTCGACCGGAAGTCCAAGCAGGACGTCGTGCGGATACTGGAGGCGCGCGGCGCCTTCTCCGTCCGGCACGGTGTGGAGACGGTCGCGGGCGCCCTGGGGGTCAGCCGCTTCACGGTTTACAACTACCTGAACAGGGAAAATCCCAGCAGAAACAGCCAAGCGTAAACATCTTCTGACCCACAGTGACGAGCCGTCGCCCAATTCACCCGGGCGGCGGCTTTTGTGTACGGGAAGTTTCAACAAAGTGTTGACGCCGTGTGGTGGAGAGCGTTAGCTATGCGCAGCCCGTCAAAGCAACAACAGGCCACGGAGGCCTACCGTGACTTCGAGTCCGACCCCGGGTCTCACCCGGATCAACACCTTGGACGACAGTGCGGCCACGGCCGAACTGCACGAGGTGTGCGCCAGCTCGGCGTGGGGGAGCAAGATGCTCGCCCAGCGCCCCTTCGCCACCGCGGAATCCCTGTTCGCCGCGAACGAGACCGCCATGGCGGAACTCACCGCGGAGGACCTGGCCGAAGCGATGGCAGGCCACGCGCCGATCGGCCGGCCGAAGCCGGGAGACCCGACCTCCGCCCGCGAGCAGCGCGGTATGGCCGGTGCCTCCGAGGAGCTCAAGAACGAACTCCTCGAACTGAACCTGGCCTACCAGGAGAAGTTCGGCCACGTCTTCCTCATCTGCGCCACCGGTGCGACCGGTGAGTTCATGCGGGACGCGGTCAAGGTCCGGATCGGCAACTCGCCGGAGCAGGAGCGGGAAACCGCCCGCGGTGAGCTCGTCAAGATCAACCGGATCCGCCTGACCCGCCTCGTAGAAGGAGAGTGAGACCGACCATGAGCACCGAGACCACCGCGTCGGTGTCCACGCACATCCTGGACACCAGCATCGGCAAGCCCGCCGAGGGCGTCGCCGTCTCCCTGTCGGCCCGTGCGGGACTCGACGGGGAGTGGGCGGCCCTGGGCGGATCCGCCACCGATGCGGACGGGCGCTGCAAGGACCTGCCGGCGCTGCCGGAGGGCACCACCCACGTACGTCTCGACTTCGAGACCGAGACGTACTTCTCAAAGAAGCAAGCCGAGGCGCAGCAGGACGCCCCCCGCGTAAGGGACAGCGCTACGTTCTTCCCCGAGGTCACCATCACGTTCGCGGTGCACCCGGGCGAGCACTACCACGTACCGCTGCTGCTCAACCCGTTCGGCTACTCCGTTTACCGAGGGAGCTAGCATGGCCACGATTCTGGGCCAGAACCAGTACGGCAAAGCAGAGAACCGCGTCGTCAAGATCACGCGGGACGGCGACACCCACCACATCAAGGACCTGAACGTCTCGGTCGCCCTCTCCGGCGACATGGACGACGTCCACTACTCCGGCTCGAACGCCAACGTCCTGCCGACGGACACCACCAAGAACACGGTGTACGCGTTCGCCAAGGAGTACGGCATCGAGTCCGCCGAGCAGTTCGGCATCCACCTGGCGCGCTGGTTCGTGAACAGCCAGGAGCCGATCCAGCGCGCGCGCATCCGCATCGAGGAGTACGGCTGGGACCGGATCGCCACGTCCGACGCCAACTCCAAGTTCATCGGCGCCGACGAGGTGAAGCACTCCTTCGTCCGCCAGGGCCAGGAGACCCGTGTCACCCAGATCACGTACGACGGCCAGAACTGGGAGGTCATCTCCGGCCTCAAGGACCTGGTCGTCATGAACTCCACGAACTCCGAGTTCTGGGGTTACGTGAAGGACAAGTACACGACCCTGCAGGAGGCTTACGACCGCATCCTGGCCACCCAGGTGTCGAGCCGCTGGCGCTTCAACTGGTCGGACGACGAGCAGCGGATGCCCAACTGGGAGAAGTCCTACGCCG
Organism: Streptomyces sp. NPDC023541; assembly: GCF_055559995.1. NCBI lineage: Bacteria > Bacillati > Actinomycetota > Actinomycetes > Kitasatosporales > Streptomycetaceae > Streptomyces > Streptomyces sp. NPDC023541. The sequence goes on along the minus strand of NZ_JBVHJO010000023.1, from coordinate 3,813 downwards.
AGACCCGCAAGCACATGCTGCAGGCCTTCGCGGAGACCTACTCCCTGTCGCTGCAGCAGACGCTGTACCAGATGGGTTCGCGCATCATCAACCACCGTTCGGAGATCGACGAGGTCCGCTTCTCGCTCCCGAACAAGCACCACTTCCTCGTCGACCTGGAGCCCTTCGGCCTCAAGAACGACAACGAGGTGTACTTCGCCGCGGACCGTCCGTACGGTCTGATCGAGGCCACGATCCTGCGGGACGGCGCCGACGCGCGCATCCCGGTGGACATGACCAACCTCTGAGAGCGCGGCACGCGCGTCCCGGGGCTCCCCGCAGTGGCCCCGGGACCGCGCAACACGACCCAACTTCCTGAATCGGCACCCGGACGCACCACACGGGGCGGCAGTACTGTCAGCTGCCAAGGCCCCGGCTCCGGCACTCAAATCCCCTGGGTCCTGCCGTGCCCGCACCGCCACTGAAAGCACGAGGAAGTCCCATGGCAGCATCGGCAGCCCATGACAGCGCCGTCGAGCGCATCGTCATCGAGAACTGTGCGATCGCGACCGTCGACGCCAATGACACCGAGTACGCCTCGGGCCACATCGTCGTCGCAGGCAACAAGATCGAGTTCATCGGTGCGGGCAAGGCCCCCGAGAACCTCGAGAACGTGGTCCGCCGGATCGACGGCACCGGGCACCTCGTGACCCCCGGTCTGGTCAACACGCACCACCACTTCTACCAGTGGATCACGCGTGGCCTGGCCACCGACCACAACCTCTTCAACTGGCTCGTCGCCCTGTACCCGACGTGGGCGCGCATCGACGAGCAGATGACGTACACGGCCGCGCAGGGCTCCCTCGCCGCGATGGCCAAGGGCGGTGTGACCACCGCGATGGACCACCACTACGTCTTCCCCAAGGGCTCCGGCGACCTCTCCGGCTCGATCATCCGCGCCGCGTCCGAGATGGGCGTCCGCTTCACCCTTGCCCGGGGCTCCATGGACCGCAGCGAGAAGGACGGCGGCCTGCCGCCGGACCACGCCGTCGAGACCCTCGAAGGCGCGCTGGCCGACACCGAGGCGACGGTCAAGAAGTTCCACGACGCCTCCTTCGACTCGATGACCCAGGTCGCCGTCGCCCCCTGCTCCCCCTTCTCGGTCTCCACCGAGCTGCTCAAGCAGGGCGCCGAGCTGGCCCGCCGCCTCGGTGTGCGCATGCACACCCACGGCAGCGAGACCGTCGAGGAGGAGAAGTTCTGCCACGAGCTCTTCGGCATGGGCCCCACCGACTACTTCGAGTCGACCGGCTGGCTCGGCGAGGACGTGTGGATGGCGCACAGCGTCCACATGAACGACTCCGACATCGCCGCGTTCGCCCGCACCAGGACCGGTGTCGCGCACTGCCCGTCCTCCAACGCCCGTCTGGCCGCCGGCATCGCCCGCGTCCCGGACATGCTGGCCGCCGGCGTCCCGGTCGGCCTCGGCGTGGACGGCACCGCCTCCAACGAGTCCGGTGAGCTCCACACCGAACTGCGCAACGCGCTGCTGATCAACCGTCTGAACCCGGTGCACCGGGAGGCCGCGCTCAACGCCCGCCAGGCCCTGCGCCTCGGCACCTACGGCGGCGCCCAGGTCCTCGGCCGCGCCGGCAACATCGGTTCGCTGGAAGTCGGCAAGTGCGCCGACCTGGTCCTGTGGAACCTGAACACCTTCCTGCACTCCTCGATCGCCGACCCGGTGACCGCCCTGGTCTTCGGTGCGGCCGCCCCGGTGACGGCCTCGTTCGTCAACGGCAAGCAGATCGTGGAGAACAACCGGCTGCTCTTCGCCGACGAGGACGCCATCGCGGTGTCCACGCGGGAAGAGGCCCAGCGCCTCGCGCGGCTCTCCGCGCAGGCCTGATCTCCGCCCAGCCACCACCGCTGGGAGGGGCCCCAGAAGTCCGGCCGGGGGGGACGGCCTCCGGCCGGCGGCCGCGGACCCGAGCGGGGTCCGCGGCAGCCGTTCCCGGGGTAGCGCCCGAGGTGATCCGAGGGCGCCCCCGGGGGCGGTGACTCGTGCCACTGCGCTCCCGCGCGCGCATCGCGCCATGGCCACGGCACCTCCAGCCCCGCGGCAGGGACCACAGCGGAACCGGTTTTGGGCGAATCGTTTCTGCACCCCTTGGGACATGCAGTCGCACCACCCACAACTCCATACAGGCTCGACTTGCACTCCTTTCGCACCACCTCCAAGACACCCACGTCCCTGCCGACGTGTTACCCGACCGGAGGAAGCCGTGGCCGCAATGCCCAGGTTTCGCAAAGACGCAGTCGCAGTACCGCAGGTCTCCGCGGAGAAACACCCGGTCGACGAGACCCTGCCTCCGCTGAAAATGTTCACCAGCGGTCTCCAGCACGTGGCCGCCATGTACGCGGGTGTCGTCGCCCCGCCGATGATCGTCGGCCCTGCCGTGGGGCTCTCCGCCACCGAGACCGCCTTCCTGATGGGCGCCTCGCTCTTCACGGCCGGCCTGGCCACCCTCCTCCAGACCCTCGGCTTCTGGAAGATCGGCGCCAAACTCCCCTTCGTGAACGGCGTTTCCTTCGCCGGAGTGACCCCGATGATCGCGATAGGCAAGGGGGAGGGTGCGGACGCCCTCCCCGTCATCTTCGGGGCGATCATCGTCGCCGGGGTCATCGGCTTCCTGGCCGCCCCGTACTTCGGCAAGCTCGTCCGCTTCTTCCCGCCCGTCGTCACGGGCACGGTCATCACCCTGATCGGCGTCTCACTGCTGCCCGTCGCCTTCAACTGGTCGCAGGGCGGCAACCGCACCGCCGCCGACTACGGCTCGATGCAGAACATCGGCATGGCCGCCGTCACCCTGGTGATCGTCCTGCTCATGCGCAAGTTCCTGCGCGGCTTCCTCCAGCAGATCTCGATCCTGCTCGGCCTGGTCGCGGGCACGCTCATCGCCCTGCCGCTCGGCATGACGAGCTTCGACGCCGTCAGGAACGCGTCCCTGGTGGGCTTCCCCACCCCGTTCCACTTCGGCGCCCCGCAGTTCCAGGTCGCCGCGATCATCTCCATGTGCATCGTCATGCTCGTCTGCATGACCGAGTCCACCGCGGACATCCTGGCACTGGGCAAGATCGTCGGGCGGCCGGCGGACGAGAAGGCCATCGCGGGAGGCCTGCGCGCCGACACCCTCGGCAGCGCGGTCAGCCCGCTCTTCAACGGGTTCATGTGCAGCGCCTTCGCCCAGAACATCGGCCTGGTCGCCATGACCAAGGTGCGCAGCCGCTTCGTCGTCGCCGCGGGCGGCGGCATCCTGATCCTGCTGGGCCTGTGTCCGATGGCGGCCTCCGTCATCGGAGTGGTCCCGCTGCCCGTCCTCGGCGGCGCCGGCATCGTCCTGTTCGGTTCGGTGGCCGCCAGCGGCATCCAGACCCTGGCCGGGGCGGCCATGGAGAAGGGCGAGAACGCCCTGATCGTCGCCGCCTCCGTGGGCATCGGCCTGATCCCGATCGCCGCGCCGGACTTCTACCACGCCTTCCCGAAGGACCTGTTGGTCGTCCTCGACTCCGGCATCAGCACCGGCTGCGTGGTGGCCATCGTGCTGAACCTGGCCTTCAACCACCTCGGAGCCAGGAAGGGCGCGGCCTCGGGGGCCGCACCCGGACCGGTGCCGGTGCACTGACCGGCCCGAGGGAGCACGGCGGTGGGGGCGGCCCCCCCCCCGGGGGGGGGGGGGGCCCCCCCCCGCGCGGGGGGGGGGGGGGCGCCCCGGGGCCCGACGGACGGGGGCCGGGGGGCGGGGTGGGGGCGGCCCCGCACACGGTGTCGGGAAA
>NZ_JBVHJO010000022.1:0-103355 GCF_055559995.1 Streptomyces sp. NPDC023541 | reverse complement strand
GCGCGCGGTCTCCTGCGGAGACACGACGCGGAGTGACTGCGTCACTCCCAAGGGGGCTGCGTCGCTGCGCGACGCCGGGCGGAGTGTGGCCCGAGGGGCCATCACCTGCGGTGATGGCGGGGTGGTCCCGGTTGTTCGGGGACCGCGGGTCCGCGGTGGCCGGCTGGCAACGGAGGGAGGGCCTGCCGCGGGGTTCTTCGGCTTAATTGAAGCAGGTCAAAGGGATTTTGATGGGATCTCAGGTTGTCTGTAACGGTGTCTCAGGACCGAATATCGGGGTGTGGCCCCTGCGGGGCCGAGGGCTTACCGCTCGCGCTGCGCGCTCCCTCTCAGTAGCAGTATGCACACGGTCCCGCGGAGTGTCCACCCCGCCGGCCCCTCCCCCGACACACTACAGAACGTAACAACAACCCCGAACAAGCACCAGCGAGTGGTCTACACCAAAAAGATCGCCAACAAAAGGGAAACCACCAATTCCCGACCCACACAAACCGACCCAACGTCAAATAGCAAAACCGAAACACCCCCTGACCAAATACCAAAAATACAACCCCCCTCAACGCCCCGCCAAAACCGCCCATCTTGCAACCCCACATACCAAAGTCGCAAGCCATCATAGAAAGTGCCTACACGCGACGGTGCGCCCCGGCCTGTGCGGCCGGGGCGCACCACGTTATGCATCACCGTGTAGGAATCCTAGAAAGCAGGCAAGTTATAACGGGCCTGGTTCCGACGGCTGATCCAGAGGCTCGCCCTGCATCTCGTAGTAGCGGCGCCAGCTGCGGGCACGCTGAATCGCCTTCTGTTTGTCCTGATTGAGTTGCTGAAATCTCGCTCGGTCCGCCCTTACGAGGTCCTTCACTTCATCCTCCAGCTGCGGGACGATCCCGTCGACGGCAGCGCTCAGCAGTCCCAGCGGCGTGACGATGAGGAACAGCATCACCGCGTAGACAGCGATTCGAGCCGTTAGCTGTTCGTCTTGGGCTGGAAGGTTCCCCAGATAGGACATCACGGGTGCACCCATCGTGAAGGCAGCCATGAGGTACATCAGAACGACCAACCGCCCCCTGTCCAGCACGCGCCTCCGGTTGGTGATGTCCGCCAGCACGGCTGACCAGAGCATGAGCGGAATCATCACGGAGTAAGTGATCTTCACTATCAGCTCGGTCTTGTCCGCCCAGGACAAAACGACGGCGCCGACCGCTACAAGGGCTGTAAGGCTTCCCGCTAACCATCCCGTCTGGCGCGCCTCCTTCGGAATGGTGGTATCGAACGTGGCTTCGACGATCCGGACGTATTCCTTGGCCGATACTTCGTCTGCGTCTTCCTGCTGGGCCTGTGTGCGGATGCGTTCGCTGCTAGCGGCTGCGCTCGCCATGCGGTCGGCTTTCGCATGCAGGGCTTCAGGTTCGCGGACGACATCGTCGTGGATCGGCTCGACCGTCGTAGGCGGCCGCTTGTTCGCGCGATGGAACCGGCGTTGCAGCACCTTGACGTGCTGCCATCGGCCGCGCCACTCCTCGAGCGTCTCGGGGTTCGGCCGGAAGTTCCCCGCAGCCGCCTTATCCAGCCCGCTCGGTGTGGTGACGACTCGGACGAACTCCAGGAGCGTCTCCAGGGAGGGCAACCGTTTCCCGGTGAGCATCTCAGTGAGACCGGACTTCGTCAGCCGCGGTCGTACCGACGCGGAGGCGATGGTCGCGTATGAGGGGGAACCGCAGGCAATGTGGAACAGGCTGAGCTCCTCGGCGAAGGCAGCCAGTGCGGCCTCAAACGTCTCAGCCGTGTCGTTGTCCTGCTGATCCACCGCAGGTTCTTCGCCCGTCATCAGATCCCCCTGTCTGTCAAGGAAAAGCCACGGTAGAGGCCGGTGACGGCGTGCGTATGCAGATTGCCTCGAACAGATCCGGACGCCTCGTCCCATCCGGGGTCGGGCCAATCTTCGCCGGGTGCTGTGGGGAGTTGTCCGGGTCCGTTCGGACCCGGACAGATCACTGGGAAGACGGCTTTGAAGGCGGTCTGCTGGAGCCATGACGAACACGGACAGCACCGCCCAGCAGGCCCCCGACCCTGCCCAGTCCCTCTCCCGCCAGGACCCGGACATGATGCCAAGGACACGCAAGGGGCCAGCCCCCGACGCAGTGGTGCTGGTAGTCCTCCTCGCCGCCTGCGCCGGCATCTACCTCACCGTCGGCGAAGCTGGGTTCGCCGGCGTCATCAGCGCCGTCGCCGCCCTCTACGGCACCTGGCGCACGCGCCGCTGATCCCGGCTCCTACACGGCCGACCGGACCCACTTCACCTCCGGTCGGCTGCACGAGGCAGCCCAGCGCCAACAGGCAAGCCAGTCACCATACGAATCCGAGAACACAACTCTCGCGACGCCTGCGCACAGCTGTGCCCCTGGCCTGTTCGGGTCAGGGGCACAGAGAGGCAGTGGGGTGGGTCAGGCTCCGATACCGACAGAAGAGACGTATGCATAGGCGGCATATTCGGAATCAAGGTCGGAAATGACGTCGTCCCAGATTTCATCCACCAGCGCCTCATCCCGAGCGCCCCACGCAGTTACCAGATCGGTCCAGATGTACCGGACGGTGATAGACCGGTCACTCAGGGGCCGGCTGTACTTGGAATCGACCTGGCTTTGGTCGACGGGGTAGATCTCCATGCGGCGGCCGCGGCCGTTGTTGTCGAGGTGGCGGGCCAGCCAGCCGGAGCGGATCAGGTTCTCGCGCCGGCGCTCCCAGTACGCGGCGTCGATCCGTTCCCGGCTCGCCGGGGAGGGGGTGGCCCTGCCGCGCGCCCAGGAGCGCAGGGAGCGGGCTGTGACGCCCTGTTCGGCCAGTGCCTCGCGGCCCGCCGGGCTGTCGAGGTAGCGCAGGCGGGCGGCCAGGCCACGGTGGGACGTGACGGGCGAGGCGATGCCAGAGGAATGGACGATCCGGTTGAGCTCCAGGATGAGGGCCTCGCCTCCCTTCATGCCGCGGGCGTCGTGCTTGCGCCAGTCGCCCCAGCGGGCCCACAGGTCCTCGGATCCGGCCATCAGCGCTTACCCCCGAGCATGTAGGTGTTCTTTTCCTTCACCTGGTTCAGGTCCCGGCCCTCGGAGAACACCGAACGCCAGTCACCGACGACGTGCAGTTCATCCGTGCCGGAGATTTCCACGACCTGAAGTCCTGCCTTGTGCGCCTTGTTGGCCTTCATCCAGAGATTCGCGAACGCTTTTGCACGGATGATGTGCATCCAGTCCGGGCGGCGGAGTTCACGGTTCGCGGTGGATTCACCGACCGTCGATACCAATTTAGAATACATGGATTTGACGTAGGCGACGGTCAGTTCGTCACCTTCTGCCAATGCGGTTTTCCGGGTTTCGGCCAGAGCGCGGCGGAGTTTTTCCAGCAGTCCCTCGGTCGCTCCGGAGACGAGGGAGCGGTGAATTGTGGGGGCGTCGGCGAGGCCTTGGCGGGCGCAGTCGAGGAGGAGGCGGAGGGTGGATTCGCTCACCCACAACTCGCCCGGCTCCATTCGGTTGCCCAACGGGTTGGGCAGATCAAGGTGTTCCCACTCGGCCGGGGTGATGAGGTGGACGCCGGCCTTCTTCGGATCGTGCACACCGGTGGTGGACTCGCGGAGCTGACCGATCGGGAGCCAGCACTTGAGGGCGGACAGGTAGGCGGCGTTCATGTCCAGGGCCGTCACCTCCAGCTGCGCGCCGGCCTTCGCCGCCGCCACCGCTTCGGCGTTGCGCCACTTCGGGCGGCCCTCCCAGATCTCGTCCGCGCCCTTCTGGGAGCGCTTGCGCAGGATCTCCGCAGTGGGCGGGAACTCGGAGTGCTCGTACCGGCCCCCGACCCGGGAGGACTTCAGCAGGGCCATCACGTCCGGGATCGCGCCCTTGATGAGTTCGGCCTGCGCGGCGTCGACGTCGCCGGCGTGCTCGGCGAGGACCTCCTGGACCCGGCCGGTGATCTGGCCGATCAGGTCGTCCGAGGCGTACGCACGCGGGCTCTGCGGCCTCTCAGGGGCCAGGGACTCTGGCGCCGGCTCCCGAGGCGCAGCAGGCGGCTGCTCGGGCTGGGGCGGCAACACGATCGGCGCTTCCGCCGGGGTCGCCGAGGCCGCAACCGGGGCGGGGGCGGGGTTCGCGGCGGCTACGGCGGCCGCGCACTCCTCGGCGCTGAAGTGCTGCGGGAACCCGTCGATCTCGCCGCTGCACGGCTGCCCGCACAGCACACACAACCCCACCGGCGCAGCCACGGCGGGCTCCACGGGGAACAGGGCAGCGGGAACTGGCTGTACGGCGGCCGCGGGTGCGACGGCGTCGGAGGGGCGCAGGCCCGGGATCGAGCCGTGGAGCACGCCGACCGCGTGCGTGGGCCCGGCCAGCAGGTCGAGAACGTGCAGACCGAAGTGTTTGGCGAGCAAGTCGACGTCCTCCAGCGACCAGTGCTGACGCCCCGACTGTTTGCGTGAAACCTGCGCCTGCGACAGGCCGAGCCCGTCGGCGAGATCGTTCTGGCGCTCACCGGTGCGCGTCATCAGTGCTGCAACCGTGAGCCTGAGGAGATCCTCAACACCCATCATGATGCAAGTCTAGCTCATTCAATACCAATCCCGCATATGACATGCTCAAATCGACAACCATTTTGGGTGGAGGAGAGGGGTACCGGCTCGCTGCGAGCGTCCGAAATGTCAGTGGCGCCCCCTACGCTGCGCCGCAGCGCGGGGGTAGCTCCCCTGCACCGTCGGGTGGGAGATGACGATGACACGCGGCCGTCCACGCAAGGACCCACGGGAGCCAGCGGAAATCATGCGCGCGGCGGGCCTGGAGCCCCTGGTGCCCTACCCGGGCACCGGCGTGCCGTGGCGTTGTCGGCATCTGGCGTGCGGGCGCGAGGTCACCCCCCGCATGAGTAACGTCGCGAAGGGGCAGGGGGGTTGCGTGTACTGCGCGGGACTGGCTCGGATCGAGCCGGAGGCGGCGGCCGCGGTGATGCGGGCGGCCGGCCTGGAACCGCTGGAACCGTACCCGGGCAGCTCCCGGCACTGGCGCTGCCGGCATCTGGCCTGCGGGCGCGAGGTCACCCCCACCTACGTCCGGATCAACTCCGGGGCCGGCCCCTGCCGGTGGTGCGCGCCGAACGCTCCTGTCGACCTGGAGGTCGCGGCGGCCGACATGCGCGCGGCAGGTCTTGAGCCCCTCGTGCCCTACCCGGGCGTGGATACCCCGTGGCCGGTGCGCTGCACGGACTGCGGGACGCACGGCACGCCCACGTTGGGCTCCATCCGGCGGGGGCAGGGAGGTTGTCGGCCGTGCGGGCGGCGCAAGGCCAACGCGGCGATGCGCAACGATGCCGACGAGGCGGTCGCGGCGATGCGCGCGGCGGGCCTGGAGCCGCTGGAGCCGTACCCGGGCAGCGCGTTCCCGTGGAAGAGCCGCTGCACCCGGTGCGATGCCGTGGTCTCCCCACGTCTGGGTTCCATGGCGGCCGGGAGCCGCCGCCCCGGGTGCAAGCCGTGCGCCGACAAGGCGCACGGCATCGCTCAGCGACACGACGAGAGCCTGGCGGTCGAGGAGATGCGCGAGCACGGGTTCGAACCCCAAGAGCCCTACCGCGGCGTGAAGTCCCCGTGGCGCTGCCTGTGCCACGGATGCGGGACGATCACCTCGCCCACCTTCGGATCGATCCTGGCTGGGCAAAGCGGGTGCCGCCGCTGCGCCGACCTACGCGCCGCCGCCGCGCGCCGGGAGGACCCGGAGCGGGCAGCCGCCTCGATGCGCGAGGCCGGCCTCGAACCCCTCGAGCCGTACACGGGGGCCATGAGGCCCTGGCGGTGCCGCTGCACCACCTGCGGCCGAACCTCCACACCCACCCTGGCCAAGATCCGCTCCGGCCGCAGATGCAAGTACTGTGCCCGCCACGGCTTCGACCGCGCCGCACCGGCGCGCGTCTACGTCCTCACCCACGCCGGACACCTGGCCGTCAAGATCGGTGTCGCCGGCGCCAGCCAGCGAAACGACCGCATCGCCCAGCACGGCCGCTTCGGATGGACACTGTTCTACGAGCACTACCTCTCCACCGGAGACGATGCCCTCGCTGTCGAACAGGCGATCCTGCGTCGCCTACGCACCGCCGGCCACAAGCCCTTCCTGACCGCCGCCGAGCTGCCCAACGGATGGACCGAAACCTTCAATGCCCGGCACGTCAGCGCGACCGATTTGCGCGACAGGATCCGCACCGAGACCCGCGTACTCCCCCGCGACCCCGAACCGCTGATCCTGTTCTGAAAGCCAGCCCGAGACCTGCGGCATACCAGAAGCGGCGCGTTAATCGGGCGGCTAGCCGAGCCAGACAATGTCCAGTACGGACAGGTGCCGTAGCGGACGGTTGGCGAAGTAGATGACGGACAGGCGGCCGGCGGACGCGATCCGGACGTCTTCGCCTTCCGGGTCGGCGGGGTCCCACTGGCGGAAGCCCCACGGGTCGGCCGCGGCGGCGTCGAGCAGGTCCCAGACCGTCTCTTCGGCATGCTCGGGGAGTTCGGCGAGGACCTTCGCGGCCGGGGTCGAGAGGCGGACCGCGTACGGCTGCAGGCTCACCGGCGCCGCCGGCCGCGGAGCTCAGCCATGTCCACGAACCCGGCCTCGTCGCGGCCGGAAGCGGTGAACGCGTCGACCGCGGGGGCGGAGGCCAGACGGGCCTGCCAGACGTGGACGACCTCGTACAGGGTGTCCAAAGAGAACGTCCGCCGCGACTCCTCCAGCGCCTGCGCCCACTCCTCCTCGAACGCCGGCACCCACCGCTCCGCCCGCCGATCGGCGCGCAGCATGGCCAGGAGTTCGGCCGGCGCGCCCGGTGCGGGCGCGTACGCCGCGGCGGGTACGGGGGTGTGATCGGGCTGGGCGCTCATCGGCTCCTCCTCGCGGCGGGTGCTACCGGCCACCGTAGAACTAGGTGTCCTCGGATAGCACGCTCTTCCACCAGGAGGTGAGACTGGAGAACGCCTCCGGCCTTCGGCCCCCGTAGCAAACTGGTCGAGTGGCGCAGGGTGGACGGGATGTCCACCCTCGTGGGCAACTCGCTACAGTGGAGCCTGCGGGACTTGCGCGCACGCAAGTAAGTTGATCATGCTTCTCGGCATTGTCAGTGGCGCGCGGCAGACTGAGGTCACGCAGTACGGCGGCCTCTGCCCGGCCTGCGAAGCAGGGACAGAGACCGCCGCGGGTGTAAATCCGCACCTCGCGCCTCTTGGTGGTAGGACACCAGGGGGCGCGTCGCGTTTTACAGGCGGCTGACCAGCATCTCGTACAGCCACACCAGGCACCGATGGAACCAGTGCGCAGTCTCGTCGGCAACGCCAGCCATCAAGGCCTGGACGACGCCGACAAGCAGCACCTCGCGAGCAGTGGTGCGACTCTCACCCCGGACAGGCGGTCGGCCTTCGTCCTCGAAATCGTCGGACGTCGGCTTGTCGCTCTCCGGCATGGGAGCCCCCCAATCAGGACCGCCGCGCATCAACCGGAAGGCCGGGGCGACGGTCCGTCAAAACCCGGCCCCCCAGAAGCTGCACAGCACCCGGATGGGTTGCGATTAGAGTACCGACCCCTGCTGACACATCAGGGGCACCGACAGGTACGGTCGCCCCTCGAAAGCCGACGACACGACGGCCCGGCGCGTGCCAGCACCACGCCCACGGCGTTGACCAGGCACTCCGTCATACCGAAGGCGGGCTCGACTTTCTTGAGGTTCTTGTCGGTGTCGTAGATGAGCAAGACGCCGAACACGATGAAACGCACCTTCAAGTGCGCGAACGGCGTCCTGGTCACGTTGCGGCGGTCCCGATTGTCGACCTGTTCGCAGGTCGGGGCGGCCATGCACCTAATCGGTGATGCTGGTGTCTTCCAGCCCCTCACGCGGACGTGGTCCCGTTCGACAGCGACCGTTCCCAAAGGCGCGCCTGTCTGCCCCTTCTTGCACTTCCGGGTGCAGCCCGGCATCACCCCAAGCATGTGGCGAGGTACTCGCGAACGTTGTTGATCTTGCTCTCGGTGTCGACGATGTTGGAGACGTACGGCATGACGCCGAACTTCCTGCCGGGCTACCTATGCCCGTGTAGTCCTCGAACTCCGGCAACAGGTTCAGGAACTAGAACTTGCCGCCGTCGTGCGCGTCCGCGAGAGATGTGATGCGGGCGTGCTGCGCATCGTCCGCAGCTTCGGCGCGGTAGCCAGGATTTAGCCGAGCCAGACCAGGACGTCCGCCTTTCGTCGTCCTTCATGCCGGCAGGCTGCCCGACTCGACGTGGACGTGCGGCCGCCGGCCCCCGCGAGACAGGTCGGTGCAGCGGACCCCGCCGCCGGGGTGCCATTCCAACACCGGCCCCACAGCGTCGCCGTGCTCGGGGCACCAGGAGACGGGGACCACGCCGCCGCAGTCGTACCGCCTGCACACGCACCCCTCGCCCGGACCCGCGTACGCGATCCCGTGGCGGACCACCCCGCCCGCCGGCCCTGACGCGGCGGTGCCGCGCAGGCCGGCTGGCCATGCCAGCGTCAGGCGCAGGCCCCCCGATCCCGACCGGAACCGTTCGATCACCCGCACCTCTCCCGGCACCGCCAACGGGCCGGTACCGGGCGCGGTCAGCCGGCGCAGCGACGCCCCGAACTCCCCCCCCCCCCCGGCCAGGGCGGCCAGCGCGTCGGCGTCCTCGTCGGTGGACCAGCCGGACAACGTGTCTTCGCCGGCCGCGTCGTCGGCCAGGGACAGCCACGGGTCATCGAGGCGGAACCGGTGCGTGGCGCCTTTGGCCCCGGCCAGCACCAGGGCGGCGATCGTCGGCCCCACAGGTACTTCGATCTTGTCGTGGGCGAGGAGCCAGGCCACGACCGCGCGGCGGTCGAACTGCGGGTGCACGTCCGTACCGGCCACCGGGTCGGGGAAGTCTGGGTGCCGGCGGCGCCAGTGCACCACCGAGGCCCGGCCCACCCTGGCGATCCGCGCCACCGCCGCCAACAACACCCGGTCACCACCCGGGTCGGCCGGGTCGAGAGCGGCGAGCGGGGAGCGGCGGCCGGCGCGGATGGTGCGCACGGCCCGCCAGTCCACGGACGGGCGGACCACCTCCAGGAGCGCGACGTCCCGGGCGTCGTACAGGGGGACCGTGGTCACCCCGCCGTGGTGCTTGTAGTCGATGTCCACGGAGCCGATCGGGGCCAGCCACCCGAGCCGCACCACCTGGTCGAAGTCGGTACGGCGCACGCCGAGGCGCACCGCGGCCTGGTCCGGGCCGAGGGGGACGTGCTTGTCGAGGAGGGCGGGCAGGTCCCGGCGGCGGCAGAGCGCGGCCACCTGGTCCGGGTGGACGACAGGGAACCGGGGCTCCCCGCCGAGGTAGACCAGGAGGCCGGCCTTGACGAGGTGGCCGACAGCCGAGGCAGTCACCCGCGGCCGAAGGACCGGGAGCGGCACCCCGAGGGCCTCCGTCAACCGGTCCGCCGCCCACCCCGCCCCCACCGGGCCCCGCAGCGCGGCGCGGACCGCTTCCGGGTCGGCGGCCTCCACCACCGCACGCGACCAACGGCCCGGCCCGACGTCCGCCGCCGGGACCAGACCCGAACCCGTCGCCCACCGCCACGCCGCCAGCGGCACCCGCAGCCAGCCCGCCGCCTCGGACTCGCCGAACACCTCACGCATCACACGCCCCACGGAACACACCCCGATCCACACCACAGCGACCCGACCACCGGACCGCGCCCGAAACATGCCGAAAGATCCCGATTGGTGTCAATAGTCGTAATTCCGGGGCGAGTTGGAGACGCACTGCACAAGCCGCCTACGCGTACGCGAGGACGATGTTCACTCGTTCGGCTGATTTGAATGGGCAGGCCAAGACGTGCGTCGGCGCGGGCCGCCAGCGGTAGCGATCCGCGCCGTTTCTGCTGGTGAGCTGTGGACTCCGTGACGAGCGCGCAGGGGCGGGGGCACCGCGTGCGGCGCGCCCCCTCGGCTCTTGTGCCGGGCGTCGTCAACGGCGGCGCAGGAGTACCGCGATCAGAACAGCCGCGAGCGGGCCGGCGACTGCCGCGACGGCCATGACGGGCTTGGCCAGATTCGGGTGCGCAGCAACTGCGTATCCGACGACGCCCAGGAGCACGACGACGACGAGGGCCAGGAGCAGCAGGACAAGCGGGTCTGCGCCCGGGTTTCCCGCGGGCGGCTGCTGCGCTGGAGTCTGGGGCTCGGGCTGCGGCTGGGGCTGGTGCTGTGGGGTGTTGGCGGGCATAGGGGTTCCCTCCCGTGAGGGCCCGCGGGCGGTCCGCGGGCGGCAGCTCACGGTCGGATCCGCGAGCCGGTTTCAGCCTCGTGGAGCTGGTGATCTTGCGGGAGAGGGCACGGATGTTACATCTCAGCCGGCGTGGATCCGACCGCCGCGGCAAGGCGTTCCAGAGGGGGGTATCGCCTGCGTGACAATCGGGCAATCGCGCTGGTGGATGGCGCATTTCCGGATGAGGGGCAGGCGATGGGAGCACGCGAGGGGAAGGCCGTGTCCGCGTACGCGGCTGCACTGCGAAAGGCCTTGGACGGCTACCTCGCCGACGGCGGCACCCAGAAGGATCTCGCCAAAGCCATCGGCACATCCCCGACCAGCGTCACGCGGCACCTGCAGGGGAAGCGGATCACCCCGCGGAAGCAGCTGCGTGCCATCAAGGCCTACCTCGAAGCGCAGGGCTTCCCCTGCCCCGACGAGGTCTGGGCCGAGCTAGAGGATCTGTGCGGCCAGGCACACCTCGCCAGCGATTGCCCCATCGTCCAGCGTGACCATCTCGAGGAAGAGCTGGCTCGCGCGTGCGCCGAGCACCAGCAGGCCCGGTGGATCGCCGAAAAGCAGCTGCACGGGCTGGAACAGCGGGCGGACCGCCTCGCCGAAGACCTCCGGCAGGTCCTGGCCCGCGCGCAGCGCGCGGAGCGTACACGCCGGATCCTCCAGGCGCGTGTGAGCGTGCAGGACCAGAAGCTCCTTAAAGCCACGTGCTACATCCACAACGTCGAAGCCGAGCTCGCACACCACAAGGAGCAGGCCAGCCTCCTCGGTACGGAGAACGCCGTCCTGGGCGAGCAGAACCGGCGGCTCGTCGAGGAGCAGGCCGCCGTTCCCGCCCCGGCAACGCAGGACAGCCATGCGGACGCGCCGCAGTACGTCTACATCCCGGTTCCTGGGCTCGCCGTTGAGACAGCGACGGCGGCCGCGGAAAGTACCAGGGCGGCAAGCTCTCCCCAGTGGCCCGGTCCTCCGCAGGAACTGCCGAGCGTCAGGCCGACCGAGGTGTACGGGACGACGGCTCCCTGTCCCGAGCAAGATCAGTACGGGTACGAGTCGTACGGCTCTGTGTACTCGCACCCCGAGCAGCTCTCCTACGACGCACTGTTTGCGTACAACACCACGAGCACCCAGCCCGCCCCGCAGGGCTACCACGACGACGCGGCCACGCACCCCTACCGGCAATCCGACCCATACGGCTACGAAGCCTGGGCGGCTGCCTTCTACGCCACGAGCTCCTATGACGTCCGGGGTTACGAAGGGCAGGCCGCTGCCCTTGCCCCGGTGGACGCCGAACCGCCCTTGGACACCTCGACCACCTCGCCCGAGCGGCTCCCTCACCGGGTGGACGGAGGGGAGCGGCCGACCCAGGCCCGGGCGAACAACAACGCTGCTCCCCTGCGGTCCAGGGCGGGAGCAGTACCGACTCTTGCACTCCTCGCCGTCCTCGTCGGCACCCGCCTGCTGTGAGCTGCGGCGCCCCCGCGGGGGGGCCTGGCTCGTCAGCGCGGCCGCCCGCCGTACAGCCGGGGCGGCGCGGTGTCGGGCCGGTCAGAGCCGGGGTGGTGGCGGAGACGTCGGCTGCGGGTGATGAGGGAGCAGCCCCGGCCGGCCGGGGGGCCGGTCGAGGCGCGCCGCGGCCGGCGGGGGGACTGCCACCAGCCGCGCCTTTTCCGCCAGCGCACGTTGAGAACGGTTCCTCTGGCTGCTGCTCGCAGCTGCTGGAGCGGCGGCCAGAAGAGCAGCCGTTACTTGGTTCCGATGCCGATTGCGGGCCACGGAAACAGGTCGAAGACCAGCAGAACCGACCAGACCAGGTGGACGGCGCCGGCCAGGACCCATGCGGGCGTATTCGCCATCGTCACCAGCCGCAAGCCCCCGTACAGCGGCGCGAGGCAGAACGGAAGCCCGACAGCCACGTCGGCAAGCCGCGCGGTGCCCGCCTCATGTGAGGCGGCTGCGCGCTGTCCGATCAAGTACATGAGGACGCTCATCCCCAGCAAGATCATCCCCACCGTGAACTTGAACTCCGGGTACGTCCTGCGCATTGCGCGGGTGAACCGGCGCCAGGCTCTGGCGTATGCGGAAAGGGTCTCCGCTAATGGCGTCTTGAAGTAATGCCTGAACCAGAGGTCCGCCGGTGCCGGAGCGCGCACCATGGATGCGCCGACGGCCGTGGTGGGTGTCGCCGTTTTGAACTCCACCAGCCCGAGCCAGAGGGCCGCCCGGGTGCCCCACCAGAGGTCCCGGGTGGCCGGAGCTGCGCGTGTTGCGTCAGCTGCTTCGCTCCGGGGTCCCGATCGCGGGGCCCGGGATTGCGGTGATCGCGTTGGAGTGTCCGGGGCGGTCTGCTCTGCGTCACTGCTGGTGAGAGGCTTGTCCAACACCAATTTGGACACGAGTTGGACGCTGTCCGGGGAGTCGGGGACACCGAAGGCGGCCTCGTCGTGGCCGGTGGGGTGCTCCGCGGTCTGCGAGACGGCCTGCTCGGTGTTGGACAGCGGTTGGACAGGGTTCTCGGCGACGAGGAGTTCCTGTGGTGCGGCGTCGTCGGGGCTCGTGGGGGTGGGTTGGAGGTCTTCCTCGATGAGCGCCTCGTCGTGCAGGCCTTCGGCGGTGATGTGCTCCAGGCGCGCTTCGAAGTCGGAGTCGTCCACCGCCTCGGCGGTTCCGGTGCGGACCGGTTCGAGGGAGCCGGGGGCGACGACCACGAAATCCTGTGCCTCGCGTTCCAGCCGGCTGATCTCCTCCTGCGCGACAAGGGCTTCGGCCATCCAGAACTCCTGCTGCTCCTCCGCCGTCATCCGGCGGGTGCGGGCCCGCTCCTGCTGCACGTGGACCCGGCTGAGGCGCTCCTTGGCCTGCCCGAGCTGTCGCTCCACCCGGGCCCGCTCGCGATCTCCGCCGAGCTTCAGCTGAAGCTCGGCGTTCTCCAGCCGGCTCTGGGTGTAGGCGAGCATGGGCCGCAGCTCGGCGAGGTGCTTCTCCGCGTTCGCGGCGAGCGCCTGGTACTTGATGACCTGCTGGAGTGCGTCGTCGCGCCGCTGGTGCTGGCGCACCAGCTCACCGCCACCCGGTGACCGGCCGGTGTGACGTTCGGCGGCGGCCGCGTTCCACAACTCGAGCGCCTGGACCGAAGCGGTGCTCCGGCTGATGCCGGGCGAGGTGAAGGCCTCCACCAGCTTCCCGAGCAGGGGCTTGGGGATGAGCTGCGCGCCGTTGAGATAGTTGCCCCAACTGGAGCTGCTCCTGCCGAACCGGTCGGCCAGGTCCCGCACCGTTGTACCCCGGGTCAACGCCACCACATACAGGGCGAGCCGGCCGGCCGCCGTCTCCTCGTCGATCTCACGTTGCGGGGACACCGCGCCCCTCTCCCACCCTGCCGTCCAACCCTGACCATCCGTTGACCACGCCCGAACCCCCTCCCACCAGGCACAACGCCTTCTCCTCACCCCATGGACAGTCCCGGTGCGGTGAATCTCTCCCCACCGCAACCGGCTCTGCCACCAGGGGAGAACGCCATGAGCCTGTCCACGCTGTACGCATTCCTGGGCCACGACCTCCTCGGCGACGTCCTCGCCGCCGGCCTCGTCGCCGGAATCGGATACCTAGCCAAGAAGATCCGGAGCAGGGCCCGCAACCGGAACAGCGGAACTCACCAACCCCGTTCGTAGCTGGAAAACAGCACCTGCTGCGTCCACGACGCCACGCTGCCCGGTGACGCCTTCGAGCGTGCCGGGCGGCGGTGTTCGAGCACCACCTCGTCGAGAAGTCCCTCAGAATCGGCCAATCCCCGACAAGGACCGGCCCCAGACCAGCGACAACGCGGGAGCCGGTGGACCGAACCGCTGCCCTCGGAGGCGCTCACATCAGGGGAGGGAAGCCGCACGTGTAGTGGAACGTGTCGTCGTCGTCCGGATCGACGGTGGGGGCGCTCTGCACGCCGCGCGCTGCCAGGAGGATGAGCCCGGTCACGAACAGAAAGACTCCGACGCCGAGGCACCACCCCACCCCGGTTGTCGGGCGGGCTCGCGACACCGGGCCACCGGTGTGCATGAACAGCCCGGTCAGCAGGAGCAGCATGCCGAGTGCGGCGGTGGCCGCGAATGCCCGCTTCAGCCCGTCGGGGCTGTCCGTCGGATCCGGCTCCGGCTGGGCCGCGGCCGACGGCGAAACCGGGTCGATGATGCCGCCGTCGAGCGGGGTTGCGCCCAGGGCAACTTGAGGCCTGCCGGCGTTTTCGCTGTTCTCCTGTGGGGAGGGGTGGCGGTCGAGGACCTGGCCGACGGCATGCAGCGCCGGGGCGAGCATCACGTCCTCGCGATGGGTGTCCTGGCCGGCTTCTGCTGCCGCGAGTTCCACCTGGAGGCCCACCAGGTCCTCGCGCAGCCGGGCGGCTTCCACGCGGATCCGGTCGCGTTCCTGCCGCAGGGAGGTCGCCTCGGTGGCCGAGTCCTCCAGCAGACCGCGGAGGGACTGGATCCTGTTCTCCTGCGTGCGCAGCTCCTGGCGGAGGCGCGCTTCCTCCTCCTTCCGGGCCCGCACCTGCCTCTCGTGTTCGGCTCGCGCCCGGTCGAGCTGGGCGTCGAAGGCGGTTCGGTCGCGTCGGCGGGCGTCCTGTTCCTCTTCGATCAGGGTGTTCAGGCGGGCGGTCTCGCGTTGGTGGTCCTGTCGTTGTGTGCGGAGTGCGTCCTCGGCGGCGGCGAGGGCCAGTCTCGTGGTCTCGTGCCGGGCCAGGAGGTCGTCGTAGTCGGTCTGCTGACGGCGGTGCTCGCCGAGGGCTTCCTCCAGCCGGGCCTGGACGCGGTCGTGGAGGAGGACGGTCTCCTCGTAGGCGTCGGCCATCACCAGGCGTTCGGCGAACGGCGGGTGCGCCTCCCCCAGGGCCGCGGTGTGCAGGCGCAGCGACAGGGCCCTGACCTCCTCGCTCGCTCCGCAGAGCTGGATGATCGCCTCGACCGTGGAACGGTGGGGCAGCCGGTCTCCCGAAAGGTTCTTCGACAGGGCCGAGGCACTCAGGGCCACGCCCGGTGCGACGTGCTTGCTGGCCAGGTCCGCGGCCTCGATCAGGGACCGGAGGTGCGCGACGAGCGCCAGCTTGTGCGGTCGGTTCTTGAAGACCTCGGGCTTCAAGGGGTTGAGCGGTCGGCGGGCCGGCCGGGTCTCTGCGCCGTCGGCTGCCTTGCCGCCGGTTCCCTCCTCGGCAACACCCGTCATGGCCGTTCCCCCCAATTGACAGTTGCGGAAAGAAGATCGTTGCCCTTGGCGCACCGGCTGCCACGACATGACTCTCGGACCACACCCCGCCGCGCTGCCGCTCCAGCGGCGCGCACCGGGGGGGGTGACGTCCTATGACCTTCCATGTCCTGAGGAGAACCATCGTGCCGAGCAGTCGTGCCCCGCGTGGCCGCTTTCCCGTAGATCTCGCCGTATTCCTGGCGATCCTGACCACCGGCGTCGTCCTCATCCTCGTCGGCCGTGTCTCCCCCGAAGCCCTCGCCGGCTACGCCTCCGCCCTCGCAGGCCTCTACGCGGCCTGGCACCACCGTCCGAGCGGCGGAGAGTCCCGGCGGACCCCACCCGAGAGGCCGCCCGCATCCGAGCGGTAGACACCGCCGCCCCGCCCCCGGACGGGTCCTTGGTGCGGGAGGGTCCGCACCGGCCCGATCGGGCAGACCTGCGGCGGCCCGAGGAGCGGCTGGACCCGAGCGCGGCGGTCATCCCTTCAGTGGATTCCCATACGCGGCCGGGCCGAGCTGGGCAGCCTGGACGTCGCGGTTCGGCCGATGGGCGGCCGACCGGACTGCCGGAAGCAGGTGATCGTGGTGGACAGGGTCCTCAACACGCTGAAGGCCGCGCACGAAGGGTCGGTGGGGGTGCTGCTTGATGACGGCACCGAGCCCGGCCCCGTCTACTACGACGTGGGCAGCGGCGCGCACGTGCCGTCAACGACGGAGTGGCACGCCTATGACGGCCGGTTCAACCGGCCCCGTGCCGCCGCCTTGCGGGGCAGCTGCACGTGCGGGTGGCGGGGGATGGCCGAGTACCCGCTCGACTGGACCGTCCTGCCTCCGGACCGGCCGTTGTATGAGGCGAATGTCGACCTCTCCGGGCCGATCGCGGACTACGGCGCCCACCTGTCTGTGATCCGGGACGCCGCCGTGCAGCTGCCCGCGGAACTGACCGGGATCCTCACCGAGCTGGTCCGCCAGCTCGGCGTCCTCGCCGGCGAGGAGCCGCTGGTGGCGTTGAAGGCGCTCGCGGACCTGCGGCACGTCATCGCCGAATTGGGCCAGGACGCGGCCTACGAACTCACCGCCCAGCAGGTGCCGATCGAGAAGATCGCGACCGGGCTCGGCACCAGCGAGACCGCGGCCCGCACCTACCTCAACAGCTACCTCCACCACTGATCCCGCCCCGGCCGGCCCGGTCCATCACCAGCGGCAACGTCCCGGCCGCGCCGTGGAAGCGCTGGTCTATACGGGCAGGGCCAGTCGGGGACCGAGGCGGAAACGCATCTCGCTGGCCGCGTAGCGGATCTCCTCGGAGTACGTGTCGTCCTCCAGCACCCCGAGAAGCACCATCAGGGCCCGGGCCTCGTCCCCGCTGATCAGCTTCAGGCGGGGCTCGGTCGCCCCGTCGAGGAGCACGTCCAACATTTCGTCCATGCAGACACCAACGCCCGGCTGCACGCCGGAGTCACTTGGTCGGCAGCCGGGCCTTGGTGCCTCACAGGATGTCGCCCCGTGCGATGGGGGCTGGCGGGGAGGCTGGCCCGGTGCCCGTCTGGCGGTTGGGTGGTGAGGTGCGTCAGCCGCTGCGGTTCTTGCAGCGCGCCGACTGGCTCGGCGCGGGGGTCGGTGTCGGGGTGGCGGACGGGCTCGGCGTCGGCGACACCTCCGGTGTCGGGGAGGCATCCGGCCTCGGCGACTCCCCCGTCGTGGAGGTGGTGGACGGCGTCGGGAAGCCGCGGAGCAGCGGATGCCCGGCGGGAACAGTGATCCAGGCGGCCGGCTCGGCAGCGAACGCCACCGGCCGGACGCTCCCGAGGTCGTGGAACGAGACAGCGTCGGCGTTCAGCCCGGCGGCCTGGGTACGGCCGTCCCTGCAGCCGCTGGGTGTCCCGGTGAAGGAGTCGCCCACCAGAATCGTGGCCACCGCCACGACGACAACCCCCAGCCCCACGGCCGCGGGGCGTAACCCGGGCACCCTGCCCAGGCCCGCCAGCAACCCGACGCGTACAACTCTGCTGCCGGAAAGTCGGGCTTCGGACCTGTCCAGCGTGGTGGCGGCCGTCGTCTCGCGTGCCCGGTCGAGGAGCTCGTCGGCGTCGCGGCGGGCCCGCGCGCGGATGTCCTCGGCATCGGCGTGCGCGCTCGTACGGATCCGTTCGGCTTCCGCGTGCGCTTCCGTGCGCAGGGCCTCGGCGTCACGGCCGGCGTCGTCGTGGACCTGGCGGGCCGCGGCCCGCACCCTTCTGTTCGCGGCCTGGGCCCGGCGCTGGAGCAGCTTGGCGTCCTGCCAGTGCCCGCGCCACTGCTGAACGAGGGCGGCGTCGGCGCGGAACCTCGCGGCGGCCGGCTTGTCCAGGCCGCTGGGGGTGGTGACGACCCGGAGGTATTCCAGGAGCGCCTCAAGGGTTGGCAGTCGCTTGCCGGTAAGCATTTCGTTCAGGCCGGTCGTGGTCAGGCGCGGCCGCACCGACGCGGCGGCGACCGTGGCGTAGGAGGGGGTCCCGCCGGATATGTGGACCAGGTTCAGCTTCTCGGCGAAAGCGTGCAGCGCGGCCTCGTAGGCGTCGATCGCCTCACGGTCCTGCTGCTCGACCCCGGGTGCTTCGGTTGCCATCAAACCCCCCTGCCTGTGCGGAAAAGCCACGCTAGAGGGCGGTGAAGCCGTACGTATGCGGATTGCGCCGAACACTCCCGGCCGCGTCCCCGCGTCCGAAACCGCTCCGGTCCCCGACGGCAGAAACACAAGATCATCCGGGTCCGGGCGGGCCCGTACGGATCACTGGGAACCAGGGCCGCGGGGCGCTCTGCTGGAGTCATGACCAGCACCGGCAGCACCCCGCAGACGCCCAACACCAATCCCGATCCCGCCCAGCTCCCGGCCAACCGCGACCCGGCAGCCGGGGAGCGGCGCGTCCCCGACGCCGTGGTCCTGCTCGCGCTCCTCGCCACCTGCGCCGGCATCTACCTCACCGTCGGCGAAGCCGGCTTCGCCGGCGTCATCAGCGCCGTCGCCGCCCTCTACGGCACCTGGCGCGCACGCCGATGAACCCGACCGACAGCCTCGACACAGGCCCTGGTTCAGAAGACGACGGCCACGCGCTCGCCGACCGCGACAGCCGCACGCCGACAACCCGCCCGCACGGCGGCCAAGTCCGCCCGTACGTCCGACCCCCGCCGCTCGCCGGCGGCCACAGCCGCCCGATCGGCTGCCGCGTGCAGTTCGGCCCGCGCGGCCGCACCATCACCGGGGAGCACCGTGACCTCGGCCGCGTCCGCGACCGTCGCCACCAGCCGCGCCAGCTCCGCCGGACCGGACAACGTCCCGTGGACGTGAACGCCGAGCACCCTGGGCGCCCACCCTGCCAGGGCGCCCCGGATCTGCTCACACAGCCCGGCGATCCCCGCGTGCGGGCCGTCGGGCGCTATACCGGCGCTCATCTCCCCATGGTCACCGCCACCACCGACAACACGCCTCGGCCCGGCCTCGACCGCCCCGCTACGGGGCGGGGGTGAATTCCACGTCGGTGCCGCCGCAGCCGGCTGCGATGTCCAGCAGCCGGTCCCGCTCCATCTCGTCGACCGCGAGGCCCCAGCGGAGTTTCGTCGCGGTCCACTCGGCGCCGTACCGGCACAACGCGTCCGGCGCCGGCGGCAGCCACTCCGCCGGGTCCTGGTCCGCCTTGCTTCGGTTCGAGCGTGCCGTCACCGCGACCAGGGAGGCGGGCTGGCCCTGGTCGTTGGCGTACGCCTCACGCCGCGCGGGCGTCCATTCCGCCGCCCCGGCCGGCGGGGAGCGTCATTCGAACCGAGCGGTATTCCTGGCGGGCCTCCGTACCTGTGCGCCCGCGAGCATACTTCTCGATCGGTGGGGCAGCAGGGCCAGCCGCTAGCGACCTGGTCGACGCCGACGGCCGGCTGCACGGCATCGCCCCCGGCGTGCTCGTGGACGGCGACGACATCGGCAAGTGTGGCTCCAGCAGTAGAAGCAGCCGGCCACCTGGGCACGGCTCCTGCCTGAGCAGCAGACACGGCTGACCGCACTGGGCGTGGAGCCCGCCCAGGCACCGCCACCGGCCCCGGGGGGCCGGGCGTACTGACGAAGGGGAGGCCGAGCAAGACGCAGCAGGCATTCCACCGGAGCCTGACGGCCCTTGCGCAGTGGGTGGGGTGGGAAGGCGCCGACCGGCCGTACCCCGACCCCCATGCCGCGGAGATCACGGTCGAGGCCGAGGCCCCTGCTCCTCGCCCGTCTCGGCGACGAGAAGGCCGCCACCGAGGCGCAGGACCAGGCCCTCACGGAACTCCCCACGAGCCTGCCGCGCTTCGCCACCCACTTGGAGCTCCACCGCGGCCTGATGCTCGCCCGGTCCGGCGACCGGGTCGGCGGTGTCGCGCACGCCACCGCAGCGATGGATGCCCTGCCGCCGGAGGAGCACAGCCTGACCCTGCGGATGCTGGTCAACGAGATCCGGGCCTGACCGGCCCCCGGCGCATCCGAGGGTGCGTCGGGACCGCCCGCGGCCGACCCGCGCAGCGGACCGGTCACGGTGTCGCGGCGGTGCTCGTACTCCTGGCAGCGGGCCGGCGGATGCGGCCGGAAGACCCCGCCCAGGTTCGGAGGATTCTTGTCGCATCGCGGGTGAGTCGCATACGTTGACCTGCATGTACAGGGGGATGGAGCTAGCGGGCCGCTACCGGCTCGAGAGCCGGTTGGGGCGCGGCGGCATGGGCGAGGTGTGGGCGGCGTCCGATCTGAGGCTGCGCCGTACCGTCGCGATCAAGATGGTGCTCACCTCCCATCTGCGTGACGACCGGCTCGCTGCCCAGGTCCTGGCCCGTTTCCGCCGTGAGGGCGAAGCAGCCGCCCGGCTGAACCACCGCAACATCGCCGTCGTCCACGACCTGGGCGAGCACCAGGAGACGAGCGCCGACGGGTGCGTGGAAGTCGCTCCGTTCCTCGTCATGGAGTTCCTGGAAGGGCGTGATCTCGCGACGGTCCTGCGCGAGGACCACCCCGGCGGGCTCCCCCTGGAGCAGGTAGTGGAGTACGGCGCCCAGGTGTGCGACGGGCTGGCCGCCGCCCACACGCGGAACATCGTCCACCGCGACATCAAGCCGGCCAACCTCATGCTGCTCGACGACGGCACCGTCAAGATCTGCGACTTCGGGATCGCCCAGGTCCAGGACGGCACGATCGGCCTGACCATGACCGGAGCGCTGCTCGGCAGCCCTCAGTACATGGCTCCCGAGCAGCTCAGCGGACAGACACCGACGCACTCGTCCGACCTGTACGCCCTGGGCGTCAGCCTCTACGAGCTCCTCACCGGGCGCCCCCTGTTCACCGCGGACTCCGCGTACGCCGTCATCGCCATGCATCTGTCCACCATTCCCGAACCGCCCAGCACCCACCAGCCGGCAATCCCGCCCGACATCGACAACCTCATCACCTCCCTTATTGCCAAAGACCCCGCCGGCCGTCCCCTCACCGCCAAGGACGTCGCTGCACGCCTGCGCACCGCCCATCTCGCACCGGGGCCCACCCCCGTGCCGGCAGCGGAGGCATCGGAAACCGACGAGCAGCGCCACAGACGGGCCGCCGAAGCCGGAGACTTTGACGCCATGTTCAGCCTCGCGCGGCTGCTGAAAGAGGCTGACCGCATCGACGAGGCGGAAACCTGGTACCGGAAGGCCACCGACGCCGGACACATCAGCGCCATGAACAACCTCGGCGTGCTGCTGGAGGACGCCGGCCGCACCAACGAGGCAGAAACCTGGTACCGAAAAGCCACCGAGACCGGGCACACCGGTGCCATGACCAACCTCGGACTGCTGCTGGAGGACGCCGGCCGCACCAACGAGGCAGAAACCTGGTACCGAAAAGCCACCGACGCCGGACACACCGAAGCCATGAACAACCTCGGCGTGCTGCTGGAGGACGCCGGCCGCACCAACGAGGCAGAAACCTGGTACCGAAAAGCCACCGACGCCGGACACACCGAAGCCATGATCAACCTCGGACTGCTGCTGCAGAACACTGGCCGCGAGACCGAGGCAGAAGCCTGGTACCAGCGCGCCGCCGACGCCGGACACACCAACGCCATGATCAACCTCGGACTGCTGCTGCAGAACACTGGCCGCGAGACCGAGGCGGAACCCTGGTACCAGCGCGCCGCCGACGCCGGACACACCAACGCCATGAACGACCTCGGACTGCTGCTGCAGAACACTGGCCGCGAGACCGAGGCGGAACCCTGGTACCAGCGCGCCGCCGACGCCGGAAACACCAACGCCATGAACAACCTCGGACTGCTGCTGCAGAACACTGGCCGCGAGACCGAGGCGCAACCCTGGTACCAGCGCGCCGCCGACGCCGGAAACACCAGAGCCATGGCCAACCTCGGGGTGCTGCTGGTAAACACTGGCCGCGAGACCGAGGCGCAACCCTGGTACCAGCGCGCCGCCGACGCCGGAAACACCAGAGCCATGAACAACCTCGGGGTGCTGCTGGTAGACACTGGCCGCGAGACCGAGGCGGAACCCTGGTACCAGCGCGCCGCCGACGCCGGACACCCCGAAGCCATGAACAACCTCGCACTGCTGCTGGTAAACACCGGCCGCGAGACCGAGGCAGAGGCCTGGTTCCAGCGCGCCGCCAACACCGGACACACCAACGCCATGAACAACCTCGCAGTGCTGCTGCGGAACACTGGCCGCGAGACCGAGGCAGAAGCCTGGTACCAGCGCGCCGCCAGCACCCCGGACGGTGAAATCCGGGCCTGACCGGCCCCGGCTCATCCGAGGGTGCGCCAGGACCACCCGCAGCCGACGAGCCCCTACGCGCTTGCCGCCCTGCCGCGCGCGAGCTGCCCGCAGCCCAGGCCGCCGCCCGCGTGCCACATCCAGCACCGGGAGCGCCTCGCCGCCGTGTTCGTCGCACCACAGGACCGGGTCCAGTCCGCCGCAGCCATGCCGCGCGCACACGCAGTCCTCGCCGGTCCTCGTCTGCGGGACGCCGTGGCGGACCACACCACCGCCGGTTGGCGAGGCGGTGCCGCGCAGGCGGGCCGGCCATTCCAGCGTGATGCGCAGCCCGCCCGACCCCGAGCGGAACCGGTCGGTCACCCGGACGTCCCCGAGCACCGCGAGGGGGCCTGCAGCCGGTGCGGTGAGCCGGGTGAGTGTGGCTCCGACATACCCGGCCGCCCGGGCGGCCAGCGCGTCGGCGTCCGGATCGTCGGCGACCCAGCCCGACAGTCGGTCGGTGCCCTCGATGTCGTCGGCGAGGCCGAGCCACGGGGCATCCAGGCGGAACCGGCCTGTAGCGCCCCCGGGCGGGCTGCCGGGGAGCCGATACCGGGCATGCGAAAGGGCCGTCGCCCAAGGGGTGACGGCCCGGATGGCGGACTACGGGTAGCCGAAGGCCGACAAGAGACCGATGCCTGGTGCTGTTACCTGTTCTGTGCGGTCAGGAGCAGCATCAAGGCCTTGGAGTTGGTGGTCCCGAGCCCGGCGGCCACCGTCTCGGCGGACACGCCGTCTTCCGCCAGCGCGCCCGCGGCTTCCCGCCCGACGCGGGTGGCGATCCGCTCCAGCACCCCGACGGCGCGCAGCGCAGCCAGGGGTGTGTCCGCGGTCCTGGCGGTCAGCTGCTCGGTGATCTCGGCGAGGAGGGCGGCCAGGGGCTCGGGCAGTGGTACCGCGTTGTCGCGGACGAGGGACAGGTGCGCAGTCCAGTCCGCAAGCGGCCCGGCGAGGTCGACGTCCACCGCGTACAGCGGCCGGTCTCCGGCCGTCGCCCGGCCCAGCGGGTACTCGGCGGCGCCGCGCCATCCGCACGCGCACCCCGCCCGGAGCGCCTCGGCACGCGGGCGGCCGGCCCGGCCGTCGTAGGCCGACCAGTGCGAGGTCGACGGCACGTCCGAGCCGCTCCCGACGTCGAAGTACACCGGCCCCGGCTCACCACCACCGACAAGGACACCCACCACGCCCGCGTGCGCGTCCCCGAACTCCACCGTCCACCAGTCCCACTCCACCAGCACACCACCCTCCCCCGCACATTCCCGCCGACCACCCTGCCCCGCACGCACGACCACCCACACCCCCGCCGGCCCAACAACGCACGTAGTTGGCCAGGCACAGCAAAGGGCCGCCACCTGTCGAGGTGGCGGCCCTCGCCCCCGGCTGCCCTACGGGGCGGGGGTGAACTCCACGTCGGTGCCGCCGCAGCCGGCCGCGATGTCCAGCAGCCGGTCCCGCTCCATCTCGTCGACCGCGAGGCCCCAACGGAGCTTCGTCGCGGTCCACTCCGCGCCGTACCGGCACAGCGCGTCCGGCGCCGGGGGCAGCCACTCCGCCGGGTCCTGGTCCGCCTTGCTGCGGTTCGAGCGGGCTGTCACCGCCACCAGGGAGGCGGGCTGGCCCTGGTCGTTCGCGTACGCCTCCCGACGCGCGGGCGTCCATTCCGCCGCTCCAGAATCCCAGGCCTCGGCGAGCGGGACCATGTGGTCGATGTCGAGCGCACCGGCTGGCGTGACCTCCCGCTCGTCGTAGTACGACCACCACACCCCGCCCGTCAGGGTGCAGCCCGGGCCGATCTCCGGGTACACGATCGCCTCGGCCAGAAGGACTTCGGCGCGGGTGTTGCAGCCGTCTGCCGGAACGTCGCCGGCGTTCCAGTGCCGGAAGGAGGTGCGCTGGTAGCCGGTCCGGTCCTCCACCGCGAGCGGGAGCGCGGAGACCGCGACCCCGATCGGCAAGACCTGCGGCACAACTGCGGCCGGAGCGGCCGGGGGTCCGCTCGCCTGGGCGGGGGCCGGGAAGGAAAGAGCCATTGCGAGGGCAGCGGCTGCCGCAGCAGCGGACCGCTTCATGATCATCATGGGCCGGTTCTACCGGCATCCACGCCGTCAGCGACAGGCCGCGCGGACCCGATTCACCCGCCCGCGCACGGCGGTTCACCGGTGAAACGCCACTGCACACCCGCTGCCCTCTCTACAGCAGTACGGGCCGCCGCCCGGTGGGGCGACGGCCCGTGCTCGCGGCCGGTCAGCGGCGGTGGCCGCCTGGTCCGGCTACGGGTGGGTCCTCGCGCAGGCTCTCGGCATGGGTGCCGCCTGCGCGCGGGGGTTAGCGGC
Organism: Streptomyces sp. NPDC023541; assembly: GCF_055559995.1. NCBI lineage: Bacteria > Bacillati > Actinomycetota > Actinomycetes > Kitasatosporales > Streptomycetaceae > Streptomyces > Streptomyces sp. NPDC023541. Next base: position 78,669 of record NZ_JBVHJO010000022.1, on the reverse strand, counting down.
GGCGACCCCAGGACTCGGTGTCGACCGTGCGGCCGCGGTCGTCGCGCAGGGTGGCGGTGTCGGAGCGGTTGTCCCAGACGTAGTCGCGGCGGTCCTGGAAGAGGTCGGTGCGGGTGTCGCGGCCGTTGCCGGTGTGGATGCGGATGGTGTCGCGGCCGCCGATGCGGACGTTGTCGAAGCGGTAGCGGTTGCCGTCGCTGTCGCGCAGGGTCCACCCGCGGAGGTTGATCGGGTTGCGGGTGGTGTTGCGGATCTCCACCCACTCCGCGTTCAGGGAGCGGTTCGAGCGGTCCTCGCGTCCGGGGCTGTCGGCCTGGACCCGGCTGATCTCCACCCGCGGGTGCCGCTGGTGGTGGCGGTCGCCGTCGTGCGCGGCCGCCGGCAGTGCGGCGGCGGAGACGATGGCGCCCGCGGCCAGGACCGTGGCAGCGATACGGCGTACGGAGGAAGAAGCAGAAGACATGGGTGGCGCTCCCTCAAGAACAGCGCTCCACCAGCCGAAACAGGTCGGTGAAGGCCTTTGCGGTGTCGGCCCGGTTGAGCCGAGGACCCACACTCTCGACCCGACACGACCCCCGCGGCAGCCCCCGCCGACGCCGGTTACCAGACACGGACATATCCGTCACAGTCGACTTCCGGATGCACGCATTCCGCCCGAGCGTGCCCCTGGCATTCACAGACCGTTACACCGATCCACCTCGGAAGCCGCAACTCCGGTTCACACGCTCCGGCGCACCACGGGGCGCACTTCCCCGCCGCATCACCCGGCCGGGCCAGTGGATCAAGTAACAGCCGTTCTGCAGACTTCTTCGCACTCTTGTGCTCAATTAGCGCATGTGTCACGCACTGCGGCAGGCTCACCGCACATCGCGGGGCATGTCTCGTACCGCTTTCGGTGGACCCCCGTACGCCAGCCCCCGGGGCACGGCAGCCTGAGTCACAGGCCCGGCCTGCGGGTCGGCCGGCCGCGTACACGCCGGGGAGGGGATGGCCGTCATGGACAGGGTGCTGGGGGCGTTGGCAGCCGCACACGAGGGGACGGTGGGGGTACTGCTGGCCGCCGGAAGCGAGCCGGGCCCCGTCTACTTCGACGTCGGCAGCGGCCTGAACATGCCGTCGTCGACCAAGTGGCACGCCTACGACGGCCGCCGCGGCCGCCCCCGGGCCGCTCTCCTGAGGGGCAGCTGCTCGTGCGGATGGCGGGGTGCTGCTGAGTACCCGCTCGACTGGACCGCGCTCCCCGCCGACACACCGCTCTACGAGGCGGATGTCGACCTGTCCGGGCCGATCGCGGACTACGAGGCGCACCTGTCGGTCATCCGCGACGGAGCCGTTCCCCTCCCCGAGGGACTCGCCCGGCTTCTGGCCGAACTCGTGCGGCAGCTCTGCGACCTGGCCACCGAGGAGCCGCTAGTCGCGTGGAAGGCCCTGGCCGACCTGCGGCACGCCATCACCTTGACTGGCCAGGAGGCGGCATACGAGATCGCCGACCGGGGCGTGCCGATCGAAGACGTGGCTTCAGCCCTCGGCACAAGCGCAGCCGCAGCCCGTACCTACCTCAACGACTACCTTCACCCCTGACCTGCCGCCGCGCGGACACGGCGCAGATCCATGGCTTTGTCCCCGCACTTCCTTCTCGCACTGCGGTCCGCACGACCGATGGGGGTCGCCTTGCAGGGCGGGCACGACAGGCGGACGACCTGAGGGGAGATCACATTGGGTCGGGTCCGCCAGCTCCGGTTCGCGTGTTCGTAGACGTAGCAGTGATCACAAGCAAGATCGCATCCGCCGTGCACCTTCAGGACGAACTCGCGAAAAGACAATCTGAACGAGGCGCTGTCGGAGGACGACAGGAGGAGGGCCCATGTTGTCAATGTGACCTGCGCCACAGTCAGCCGGTGTTAGCCTTAATAGGCATCAAGGGCTGGGAAAGCCGCCACTATTGGGCTGACTCGACCCGTGTGGAGAGCAGTCTCCGCACATGAGAAAACCGCCCGGCACCTGGCGACCAACCTTGACCGGACGGCTTCTCGGTTACAACTAGCAGTGAGTTACAGCGGCCCCACCTTCCTGGTGCGGGCCGTTCTGCGTTTCGGAGATGACTCCTCCGGCGACAAGGCCGGCGATGATGGCGGCAGCGAGCAGCGTGCCCACAACCGTCCCCACCCCCTCGGCCATGCCGTTGAGGAAGCTTCCCCCGAGCCGCTTCGGCCCGCTCTCGTTCTTGGATTCGACCGACCGCTCCGTTCCGGAGTTCTCCGGCTCGGGCGGCTCCTCCTTCGGCTTGTGGCCAAGGGGGTCCGGTGTATCCGACATGCGGTCTCCTTCGGGTGGACCTGGGAAGCCCAGGCGCCAGAAGCAACGCGCTCCTGGTCTTCCTCGGCCATCCGTGGAGATGTCATAACTCTACCTGGGCGGGCAGGCGTTGCCGGGAACACGAAGGGCCGGGTACACGCCGACTCCGGATCAAAGTTCACGACTGGACGGCAAGTTGACCGCCTTGGCCCCGCATGAAGTATCCGGAAAAAAATCCTCAGCCCATGCTCGATATACAGAAGGTGAAGCAAAGGCCATAGATGGCGCAGGTTTGCGGCCAGGCCGTGAACTCGGTATCGGCCCTGGTCAGATGGGGGCCGGCCTAGCCACACTCGATCACCGCCGCGTTGGAGGCGGCCGGGTCGCGTCGACCGCGCCGGGGAACGCGGTCTCGCTGGAACCCGAGCGGAACCGGCCGCCACCTCCGTAGAGCAGATCCGTGACGCCGTCGAGCAGCCCTTCGCCGCCGACCAGCGGCGTCCTGAACGTGCTCGGCGCCCGCCGGCGGTCCAAGACCGATCTCTACGGGGCGGGCGTGAACTCCACGTCCGTGCCGCCGCAGCCGGCCGCGATGTCGAGCAGCCGGTCGCGCTCCGCCTCATCGACCGCGAGGCCCCACCGGAGTTTCGTCGCGGTCCACTCGGCGCCGTACCGGCACAGCGCGTCCGCGGACGGCGGCAGCCACTCCGCCGGGTCCTGGTCCGCCTTGCTCCGGTTCGAGCGGGCCGTCACCGCCACCAGCGATGTCGGCTGTCCCTGGTCGTTCGCGTATGCCTCCCGCCGAGCAGGCGTCCACGACGACGCCCCGGAGTCCCAGGCCTCGGCGAGCGGGACCATGTGGTCGATGTCGAGCGCGCCGGCCGGGGTGACTTCGCGGTCGTCGTAGGTCGTAGTACGACCACCACACGCCCCCGGTCAGGGTGCAGCCCGGTCCGATCTCCGGGTACACGATCGCCTCGGCCAGGAGGACCTCGGCGCGGGTGTTGCAGCCGTCGGCCGGAACATCGCCCGCGTTCCAGTGCCGGAACGAGGTGCGCTGATAGCCGGTCCGGTCCTCCACCGCCAGCGGCAGGGCCAACACCGCGACCCCGATCGGCAGGACCTGCGGCACGACGGCAGCCGCCGGGCCCAGGGCCGGGGCATCAGGTTGTGCCGCCGCGTGGGCGGGCGTGGGCAGGGACAGGGCGAGTGCGAACGCGGCGGCCGCGACAGCGGACCGCTTCATGATCATCATGGGGCGGTTGTACCGGCCCCCGCACCATCAGCAACAGGCCCTATGGACCGGGTTCACCCGCCCGAGCGCGCCGGTTCACCGACGAAACGCCACTGCACACTCCCGCGTAGGTCACCCGGCGGCCGCGGTCGGTCCCTCGCCGCATCGGGGTACGTCCGCCGCACCCACATCCAGGCGCAGCCGCTGGAACCGGAGCGGGTGGCGGAATACGCCGCCGTGGTCGATGGCGCGGTCGGCGCTGACCTCGGCGACGAGGGCGGGGTGGACGAGGGTGGTGTCGAGGACGTCGCGGCTCCCCCACGTCGCCGAGAACTTCGCCCCCGTCCACGGATGTCCGGGCGCGGCCGCGGTGAGCTGCTCGGCGACCTGCCGGGCGGCGTCCGGGCGCAGCGGTACGGTCCGGCCGACCGCGCGGAGGCGGCCGTGGGTGTCGTGGCGGCCGAGGACGAGAAGCTGCGGACGGGTCAGGGTACCGGTGATCGCCCCGACGATCGCCTCCGTGGTGTCCCGTCTTCTGATCTTGGTCCAGCCCCGGTAACCGGGTAGGTAGCGGCCGTTCAGGGGCTTGACCAGGATCCCCTCCACCCCGGAAACCTCCGTCCAGGACTCCAGCCACTCCCGCGCCTTGGCCAGGTCCGTCGTCTGCGGGACCAGCGTCCACGGGGCCGTGAGGGCATGGTCGGAGAACAGGTTCTCCAGTAGGGCGCGCCGCTCGACGTACGGGCGGGCGAGGAGCTCCTGGCCGTCGTGCTGCAAGAGGTCGAAGGCGACGAAGTAGGCCAGCCACCGCGCGGCGAGGGTCCGGGCGCCGCGGGCGCGGGCGGCGGCCCGGCGCTGCAACGCCTCGAACGACAGCCGGTTCTCTTCGGTATCCCAGACGACCAGTTCGCCGCACCAGCGCCCCGCGCCGGGTCTGCACCACCACCGTGCCGCCCGGGCCAGCGGCGGTGAAGAGGAGCGCCCGGTGGCCGTCCAGCTTCTGCTCGTACGCCACCCCCGCCCGCAAAGCGGCCGGGCCCGGCACGGCCTCCGCGGCCTGCGCCAGCATCGGCTCCACCGGCGGCCTCAGCGTCACCAGGGTCTCCCTCAGCGGTTGCCGGCCCCTCTTCCAGGGTCGGCCACGCCCGGCGTATGCGGCTCTGCAGGCCGGTGGTCGCGTCATCCATCCGAGGGGCGTCACGGGGCCGTCAGGGGCGCCCTGCCGGGCGGGTGCGGGACGGTGACGGCATGCGCCGCTGGTCCCTGCCCCTGCTCCTTACCGCGCTGCTCGCGGCCTCGGGATGCGTCACCGTCCACCCCGTCCCTACCCGGCCCGCCGAGGCCTCGCCCGTCGCGGTCTCGGAGGACCACAAGCACCCCGTCGGCCCTCGGCCCGCACGGCCGGACACGGGGGCGGCGCTGCCCCTCTCCCCCATGCCCGAGTCTGCGGCCGCGCCTCCGGCCGGCGCCGTTCCCGAGGCCGGCCGTGCTCCCGCGCCGGCCCGTCCCGCGCCCGCGGCCCGAAAGGCTTCCGGCGAGACTCAGCCCGCCCGGCGGGCTCCCGACCTCAGGGCCGAAGGCCCGGTACGGCTGCGCCGGACGACCCCGCCCCGGCCTGCCGTACGCCCCGCCGCCAAACCCAAGCCCAGGAAGGTGAAGCGGCCGAACCGTACGCCCGCACCCCACCGTCCGGTCCGAGCCCCAGCGGCGGGGACTGCGGACATGGCGGAGCTGTGCCGCGCCGCACACGGCGTCACCAGCCCTGCCGTGGCCGCGCTCTGCCACCAGACCTACGGCCGATGATCGGAACGTGGCGTTCGCGGAGAAAATCGAACACGTGTTTTACTGGGGATGTAAGACCACCGTTCCGCTTCCCCGAGAACCTGATCACGCTCCAAAGGGCGTGGCAGCAGACGTACGCCGAGCTCGCGCAGGCTCCCGCCGGGGCCGGTACGACCGCGCTGCGGCGCCGGCTGATCGTCCTCTCCGGAACCTTGTGCACCCACCCCTACTGGGCGGCTCCCGCCGCCTGGCGGGCCGGCAGCGCCGAGCTGCGGCGCGCCGCCCGCACCCTCACCTCCGCCCCGGCGGAAAGGGAGGCAGCAGCATGAGCGAGCAGACCACCACCAAGCCCCGCCCGCAGGTCGTCACCTGGGCTCCCAGCCAGACCGGCCCCTGCGCCCGGTGCCACACCTCGACGTGCCGCTACGGGGTGGGTGGGAACCCGCTCTGCACGTCGTGCCGGCAGGCCCGGCAGAAGCAGTTCACCCGCCCCTGACCGTGACCGAACCCCCGCCACCACCTGCACCGATCGCGCTGCTCCTTCCCGACGGACAGGCCATCGAGCGGGTACGGCTCTACGAGCGCCAGCAGCTCGACTCCGGACTGTGGATGTACCGCATCGGCGTCCCCCTCTGGCAGACAGCCGCCGGGGGCGGAGTCGAGCCGGCCGAGTACGGCACGTGGGTCACCGCCGAGCAGCTGCGCCCGCTGCCCGGGGTCGACCTCGATCGCATCCCGGCCCACCGCCGTACCCGTGCCTGGCGCCGGCCCGGTGGGCGTGGCTGCTCGACGGCCGCGTCCACGGACGCCCGGCCACCGTTCATGCCGAGGGCTGCCCGAGCGCCACCGACCGCGCGCATCCGCTGGGCACGATGCCGTGCCAGTCCAGGAACAGCACCGAGTCCCCCAGCGCTCCGCGGCCGGCCCGGTGGCTGATCGTCGGCGTTCGATAGTGGCCGTCGTAGTTCGCGTTGGACGTGCTGTCCTCCAGCCGCTCCTCGAGCCCAGGGAAATCACGCTTGACCACCACGGGGTCGGTGCCCTCCCTGGATTGGGCGGCCGCACCTGGGAACTCAACTGGACGAATGGACCTCACCCGCAGCGCCGCGGCGGGCACCGCCCCAAGGGCGGAACTTACGCGATCAAACCGATCACAGCGGTGACGAGGTTCGCGATCGGGGCGCCGACGTCGCCGACGAAGTCGGCCGTCTTCTGGAGCGAATCGCCGAAGACCTGGAGCACGTTCCTGCGCGGTGTGCCGGACAGCGCTTCCTCCTGGAAAGCGGTGAGGTCCCTGTTCACTTGCTCGGCCTCCGCGGCGGGCAGCCTGCTCGTCGTCAGTGCGACGGCTTCCGTGAGCTGCTTCAGCAATGCCTTGGCTTCGTCGGGCAGGTTCGAGCTGTCTATCCGGTTGAAACTGCTCGTCACGATGTTTCCGCTGCCGATGACGCCGTGGATGTCTCCGCCTGCGTGTGTGTGGAACTCGTTCACGGTCCCGCCTCTCCCTGCCATCACGATCCGGTCCGCGATAAAGACCGGCTGAGAACCGCCGAACGCCAGATTGTCGCTGTCCCAGCGGCCCAACCAGCCAGTGACGTTGTCGATGTGCGCCAGCTCGTCCGCCCGCTTCTCGCTCAGCATGTGCATTACGGTCCGCCATTCGTCCGCGGTCACGAGCTGCTCTGCCTCGTATGCGGCAGCCAGGAGCGGATCCTGGTCGAATCCGTACTTCCGCGGGCTAGACAGCAGGTCGAGTCCTCGGTTCAGGGACCGCGCCACCGCCTCGGGGCTCCTGCCGTCCTGCGCCGATCTGGTGAGGAAGCGGAGTACGAGTCGCACGCACTCGTACTCCGTGTGGAGACGGAACAGATGGATCCGGAGCCGGCGCAGGGCGTCCTTGTCCGGACTCGGGACCTTCCGTTCGAGCAGCCAGACGCCGACCAGCGTTCCGCGGAAGCTCACCCAGCAGTGCGCCAGCACCACCCCGATGTCCTGCTGCAGGTCCACGACCTTGGCGTCCGGAGGCCGCTCGGCCTCCTTGGACGTGTAGTCGGCCAGCAGCAGCGGCCGGCCGGGCTGTAGCCAGGAGCGGTCGACTGCGGGGGTGGAGGTGGGGAATCTGGTGGTCGCCCGGAGTATGTGCGCCGTGAGCGGCTTTCCGGACTGTCCGAGATGACAGGTGCTCCGTCGGTCGCCATCACCGCAGGACGTGATGGCGATGGGAATATCGAGCCAGTTGATCAGGAGTGCGATGAAGTCCTGGCTGGCCAGTCCTGCCCGCCCCTGTCGTCCTGATCTTCCGCCCGCGATGGCTAGCTCGAACCGGGTAGTGACGAACCCGTCTGTGATCAGCCGCCGGTAGGCGCACGCGAAACCGGAGGTGCGCTCGTCCCCAGGCAGGAGGGGGAATGCCGAGAAACTCGGAGGGAAGCGGAACACGCTCGCGGCATCGCAGAAGACACCCTCACCGATCCAGGGGACCAAGCCGCCCAGTTTCCGGCGGCGTACCGGTCCGGTCGACCTGACGAACTCGCCCGACTGCGCCAACGGCCAGCATGGAACGTCGAGTCGGCGGGTCTCCTGGGCCAGGAGAGGGCGCAGGTCGGCGATCGGGAATTGTGTTGCCAGGAACACCCGCGATCACCTCTTGTGAAGGGCGCTGGGCTTCCCTCGTTGCCGAACGCGGAAGGAAGCCCGCCTGCGGCGTCCTATCGGATTTGAACCGATGACACCCGTGTCCGTAGCACGGTGCTCGCCCTGCTTGAGCTGAAAGGCTCAGCCGCTGAGCTAAGAACGCTTTCGGCCGGAGAGCGTAACCGTCCCCAGGGGGACGGTTCCGTAATCTCCTGTGAATCAACCGTAGCCCCTGAGCGGATCTCCCGGCGACCTCGCGCCGTGCCTACTGAGGTTGCCAGTCTGTCGTCGGGTGGTGACGGTTCATGATCCCTGCGGTATGCCGGTGGGGTGAGATATCCGGAGGGTGGGGGCCTGACCGCTGAACGGCGGGCGTTTCGTGAGGGGATCCGGCTTCAGGCTGGCGAGAGGTTCGCGGCGGGTGAGAAGACCGCGGTGATCGCGAAAGAGCTGCGGGTGAGCGTGCGGTCGGTGGAACGCTGGCGTCATGCTGGCGCGAGGGCGGCCTGGAGGCCTTGAGGTCCGCCGGCCCGGCGAACTCCCCGACCGTCACCGATGCCCAGTTCACCGTGCTCGAGGAAGAACTCGGCAAGGGCCCGGCAGTGCACGGCTTCGACGATCAGCGCTGGACCCTGGCCCGAGTTCAGACAGTGATCCGCCGCCGCCTGGGCCCAGGCGAGGACGTCGTCGCGGCGGCAGTCCTCGCCGAGAATGGCCAGCCTGTCGGCCAGCTGGCCGGCGAGGTCGGCTGCCCTCTCCTGGGACTCCTTGCGGAGCAGGTGCCAGCAGGCATGAGCGTTGCGGGCTGTGCGGATCGTGTCGGCCTCGGCGCGGTATCGGGCGGCCTGGCAGCGCAGGGCGGTCGTGATGAGCCCCGTGGTCCCGTGCCAGTCGGTGTGCTGGCAGAGGGTGAGCCAAGCCCGGTCGGTCAGGACGGTGATGGTGGCGGCGTCCTCGCCGAACCAGCCAGCCAGCCAGCCAGCCAGCCAGGGCGGTCTACGGCTTGTAGGCGAGGGCGACCGCGGTGGGCAGGGGAAACGATCATGTTCCAGGGTGGGGCAGGTCGGCTCGACGGCGCGGGCGCACACGGGTCGCCCCCGCCAGGGTCGTCCGACGCGACGCCGACGATTCCACTCCCGCTGTCATCGCGGACGGGACGGTCGACGGCGCAACGGGCAGCACAAGAGCATCGTTCGAGGGCTACAGCGTCTTGCGGTGTGTCGGACCAGCCGGGCTCCCAGGGGCCACGGGGTGCTGCGGTGACGCGGGCGCCCGCCAGCGTCGTCCATCTGCCCCCTCGACCGGGGCCATGCCTGGTCAGGCTGCTCGGGCCACGGCCGGGCCGAAAACGTTGTCGAAGGAGTGGGCGCGGTGGGTGCTGACCAGGTGGTAGGCGCCGCTTGAGTGGCGCAGGGCGTGGTCGGTGTAGTGGAGAACTTCGGCGGGGGTGAGGACTTTGAGGTCGCCGAAGACGTAGTAGAGCGGGGTCGGGGAGTGGATGGCGGTGAAGTGGAGGCCGGCGTTGATGGTGGTGGTACTGATCGAATAGCGGCTGGTGTCGGTGCTGGGCATGTGGTCTTTCGCGTCGATGGTGACGAGTTCGCTGCCGCGGGCGGCGATCAGGTCGGGGAACTGCCGCAGGGCGGAGCGGGTCCGGCGCAGGGCTTCGCGGATAGCGTGGGGGTAGGTGCCCTGTCCGCAGGGATGGACGGTCCAGCCTCTGGCGCGCAAGGCGGCGGCGACTCGCTGTTCGTGCAAGTCCCCGACAGCCTTGCGTTGCTGCCACTGCGTCACGGTGGTTCCCCCTCCGACGAGTTCCGCATGCGTGATACGAACAGCTACCTTTTCGTATTCCCTCATCTCTGGCTATGATGCCGCACATGGCGGCATACGTTGACCCACGGTTTCGTCCCACGCTATGGCCCGGGACACCCGTTCCCACCCCGCAGTTGAGCCCCCTCACCGACGCGCGGGTCGATGGCGAGTGGATCGTCTGGAGCCCCCGGCTCCGCTCCCCCGGCGACGGCACTGTGTCACTGCCCGAGGACTTCTACCTGCGCGAATTCATGGATCTCGACCCCGCCGACCTCGAGGCGGTCGCCGTCATGATGCGCTCCTACGGGCATCTGGGGGGCAGCGTGGGGTCGTTGAGCCTCGACATCGAGGAACACGAGCACTTCACCGCGCTGGCGGACAGCCTCCACCCCGAGCGCGGCCCGTTCGCCCTTCACGGCGAGCTGGCGACGCTGTTCGTCTCCGAGGCCCAGGACGCCATCGCCACCTGGCTGGCTCTGCGTCACGAGGGCGGACTGGACGCACTCGTCGAAGCCGAGGCCACCGAAGAAGAGCTCGCCCGGTGGCAGGCCGCCAACAGCGACAAGGCGGAGACGTGGCCGCGCGACCTGGACCACATGCGCGAGGAGCTGCTGGCGCTGAAGGTCAGCGACCTGGCCAGCACCCTCAACGCGGCCCTGGAGCCCTTCAGCATCGGCATCGGCGGCCTCGAAGACCGCTACCCCACCCTCTTGGCCGTGGTGTTCCTCCAGCTGTACAACCACCTCGCCGAGGACGCCACCATCCGCGAATGCGCCAACGAGAACTGTCGGCGGCCCTTCGTCCGCCAACGCGGACGCGCTGAGTACGGCCAGAACCGCACCACCGGCGTCAAGTACTGCACCCGTGAATGCGCCCGCGCCCAAGCCCAGCGCGAGCACCGGCGCCGCCGGAAACTGCAGCCCGCCCCACACCAGCCCAGGTGACTTGTACGAGATCCGGGCTGAGCCCCTGCACTGGCCCCGCCCCGAGTGTCACCAACGACCGCCGACCCCGGGGCCTCCTCCTCCGGTCCTGGCCGTCCCGGAGGAGAACATGACCGGGCCTGCCTGTTGTGACCTCGTCGCGAGACCTTCGCGTCACGCCCGGTGACAGCTCTCGTGGGGCACCGGTGAAGCCCTCGACACCCTCCAGTGCCGCAGCAGGCTTCCGGCTGATGGCCTGCGTTCGTTGCCTTGGCACCGCTGTCATGCTGCGGCGAGGGCCAGGAGTTCTGGGACTCCGGCTGCGGTGCGGTAGGGCTGGAATTCGGGCACGAGCTCCTGGACGAGTCGTTCGCAGCGCGGGGCACCGATTCGGCGTGAGAGTCGGATGGCTTCTCCGGCGGTGTGGGCTGCCAGTTCGGGTTGCTTGAGCTTCAGGTGGCTGGCTGCCTGGTAGGCGAGGAAGACTCCTCGGGTCTTGTCACGGGTGGTAGGCAGAAGGGCTTGGCCCTCGCCGATGAGCTGGTGGGCGCGGGAGGGGTCCCCGAGGTCGAGGAGGGCTTGGCCGGAGTCGACGGCGAGGTCGGCTTCGGACATCCACGCGCACCATGCGGGCACAGGCAGGCCGGACGATGCGCCGAGGTGGCGCTCAGCTGCGGCGAGGGCACGCAGGGCGGGCTGCTTCTCTCCCTGCGCGGCAAGGGTGCGGGCGAGGCGGAGGTGGAGGAGGGAGCGGGCGGCGGGGTGCTGGGTGCGTTTGAGGGCGTGCTGGAGGATTCCGGCGGCTGTGGTGTGGTCCTTGCGCCAGGCGGCTTGATAGGCGAGGTCGCCGAGCATGGCGGCGCCGAGGTCGGGGTCGTCGGTGGCGTGGGCGCTGTGGAGGCCGGCGATCCAGAGTTTGCTGGCCGCGGTGTGGTGGCCGTGGTCGAAGCGGTGCCAGGCGACGGTCTGGGCAAGGGTTGTGGCCAGGATGTGGAGGCGCAGTCCGGTGGTGCGGTCGTAGCGGCTGTGGGCGATGAGTTCTGTGACGGTCGTGAGGTGGGCGTCCAGCAGGGCTGACACGTGCTGCCGTTGCTCGGTGACTAGGCTGTTGAGCTGTCGGCTGGTGTCCTCCAGCAGGGTGACCGTGTCCTCGCCGACGAGTTTGCTGCCCTCCGACTGTGCGGCGAGCGCGATCCCTCCGCTGGTGGCCCAGGCGGCGGCCAGTGTGGTGAGGGCGGTGCCGGAGATGGTGAGGAAGGTGCGGCGTTCCATGGCGGTGTTGAGGGCCTCTCGCAGGGCGGTGACGGTGCTGGACGGGCCGAGGGGGACGACGCCTCCGTCGCTGCCGGGCAGCCAGTTCGGCCAGTTGCCGGGGTCGACCAGCTCGACGGGTAGCCCCAGCGCTTCAGCGATGTAGATCTGCGTTTCGGGTTCCGGGGTGACCCCTAGAACTTCCCACTTGCGGACCCGGTGCTTGTCGGTGCCCGAGCGCAGTCCCCGGCGCTGCGCCGCCGCGGCGATGAGGTTCGCCAAGTCGACCCGGGTCAGGCCTTTGAGCGCGCGCCGGTAAGCCAGCGGATGCGAATGCTCGGTCACGTAATCAGTCAAGCACTCCCTGTGGTTTCCAAGGGGCCGTTCCAGGGGGCGGGACCCCCGCGGGACCCCCGTCTGGCCATCGCATCGGACGTGCTGGTGCCCGAAGCTCGATCCTCTGATCGGCCGAACGATCTGCTCGGCCTGGTGCCTGGCCTTGGCACCTGTCCCCCGCCCCCTCGCAGATGAAGGGACCTCTCATGCCGTTTCGCGCTGGTGCCCGCTCGGGCGCCTTGTCACTCGTGCACGACGGTTGTCCGGACGGGACTGCGGCAGCCTCGATGCTGCAGACCTCCCCGTACCTTTCCAGCGTTCGTCCGAGCACCTGCTCCGACCTGGTGTATCTGTCGGACACCGCCGGGCCTAAGGCCCCCACGGGCTCTCCGCCTCTGGAGAGCACTGTGTTCGGGGTCGTGGGTCTGGACCGGGTGATCGTGTGGCAGGACGACGCTGAGGTACTCCAGCTCCTGCGGTACGCCTCCGAACGCCCCCACGACAGCAGTGAGCTCTCGGCCCGGTTCGGGGCCAGCCGGGTGGCGGCGGCGGTGGCACGAGAGTGGCTACAGGATCCCGTGGAGCTGTGCCGGTCGTACCGGATCGAGTCCGGGGAGATCGAGGTGACGGCCCACTGCAACTGGGGCTGCGTCTCCTGCCCGGTGGCGACCGACCCCAAGCCGCTTCGGACCATGCCGATGAGCCTGTTCGAGGAGATCGTCGGCAAGCTCACCGCGGCCGGCGCCTCGTACGTGACGTTCCAGTTCTTCAACGAGCCGACCCTGGACCGGTACTTCTCACAAAGGCTGGAGGTCCTGGCCCATCACGGGATGCCGCTTGCTCTGTACACGAATGGTTCCGCGCTGACCACGGCGAAGATCGAGGATCTGAAGCGCACCGGGGTGCTGAAGGACCTGATCGTGAACATCCCCGCGGTCGACGAGGCCGAGTTCGCCGGGCTCACCGGGTCACGGAGCTACCACCACACGATGGGCAACACTGAGGCTGCCCTGCGCGCGGGGCTGCCGGTGCAGGTCGTCGTCAACGGGGTCGGCGCGCGTCGGGAGCGCAACCTCGAAGAGGTCGAGCGGCACTTCGTTCCGCTTGGCGCGCAGGTGTACCCGAGCCTGACGGGTGACCGGGCCGGTGAGCTGGGCGGCGAGTACGCCCAGGACGTCCGGGTGGAAGGGCGGCTGACTGGCTGCGGCTGGCCGGTGCAGCACGTGAACATCTCCGTGACCGGGGCCTTGTTCCTGTGCTGCAACGACTACTACCAGCGAGAGGTGTTCGGCCACGTCGGGGACGGTTCGATCGACGAGCTGATGTCCGGCGAGCCGGCGGTCGCGCTGCGCCGCAAGGTATTCGGCGTCGATGCGTCCCCGGAGGACTTCCTGTGTCGACGCTGCCACAACCAGCTTCCCGACTTCCCCGCCAGGGACTTCAGGCCAATCGCGACCTTCGGATAGAGGGAGGGCTCCCATGCGTGATCCGGTGCGGATCTGGTACGTGGCCGGCCAGCGGCTGTGCAATCTGGCCTGCGACTACTGCGTGTCCATCGGCGACTGGGCCAAGAGCTCCCGCCATGACTGGAAGAACCCTGAGGACCGCGAGGTCTACGAGCGGGTGGTGACCTGGATCGGGAGACGCCCCTACCCGGTGAAGGTCCGGCTGGGCACCCTCGGCGAGCCGTTCGCGAGCACCTTCTTCCTGGAGAGGGCGGCCTGGCTGACCCGGCAGAGCGGCGTCGAGCATGTCGAGCTGGTCTCCAATGCGATCCTGCTGCCCCGTCGGCTGCCCAGGCTGGAGGCAGCGGCCAACTTGGGCAAGCTCTCTCTGTGGCTGACCTGGCACGATGGCCAGGCCGACCTTGGCAGGTTCATCGCCGCTGCCTCCTTCGCACAGGAGACCTTCGGCTGCTTCGTCGTCGTCAACGCCCTGCTGTTCGAGGACAACGCGGACGCTGTGGCCCGCGCCCGGGAGGCCGCCCGCGCAGCCGGGCTGCGGTTCAACGTCGACCTCGGCTATGACCCGACCGCCGCCACCGACCCGCAGGATCCGTCCAACGCGGTCCCCGCTCTCAAGGCCGGCAGTGCCCTGGAAACCCTGGCCCGCCTCGGCGGAAACCGGGCGCTCGCCGAGACGGCCCTGATCGCACTGACGTCCTGCCAGGGCATGCCCTGCAGGGCCGGCCACGACGCAGTGTTCATCGACATCCATGGCCAGGCCTACCGCTGCTCCAACTATTCAGCCCAGGAGCGCCCGCCGCTGGGCAGCGTCCTGACCGACGGCTTCGAGCTGCCGCTGCGCCCCGGCCCCTGGGCCCCGTGCGCGGCCGCTGGCGGCTGCGGCAACAAAGAGGACTTCCTCAACCTCCAGATCGCCGCCCCGCTGCGCCCCGACACGGTCCCCAGCCTCGGCTGGACCGACGCCTGATCTACCGCCCCCGCTCTGGAAGGAGCCCGCTCTCGTGCTCATCAGCAACTTGGCCTGGCCCGACCTGCAACCCGGCCCCGAAGAACACGTCATCGTGCCCATCGGCGCCCTTGAACCGCACGGCCCGCACCTGCCGCTCGGCTCCGACACCATGATCAGCGACCACTTCGCCCACCGGCTCGCCCACGACATCGGCGGCCACATCGCCCCCACCCTCGGCTACGGCGTGGCCACCCCCTCACAGCGGCTCGGCGGCACCTTCCCCGGCGTCATCAGCATCAGCGGCGCCACCTTCACGGCCATGGTCACCGAGGTCCTCGCCTCTCTGGCGCGTCACGGCTACCGCCGCATGGTCCTGGTCAACTCGGCCATCGACAACATCAGCTTCCTGTGCGAGGCCGCCCACGACCTGGCCGAACGGACCCCTGGGGTGCGGGTGATGATCGTGAACTGGTGGGACGTCGTCGGCGAGGACTTCCGTGACGCCCTCGCCCGCGAGAGCGGCACTGCCCGCCGGGATGACCACCATGCCGGAATGGTCGAGTCCAGCCTCGTCATGCACATCAGCCCGCGCACCGTCCGCACCGACCGGCTACCCGTCGACGGCGGCATGGAGCAGCCCCGCCGGATCAGCTACCACCTGTACCCGCAGCCGGCCGACACCGCGACCAGTAGCGGCATCGTCTACACCGCGGCCGGGGCGGGCGCCGAGCTCGGCGAGCGGGTCGCCGACCAGGTCGCCCGACAGCTCGCCGACGCCGTGCGCCGCGAGTTCGCCGCACCCCTTCCGTCGTGACCCCGGACACCGCCCGGGCCCGCCCGGGGACATCTCGCAGAAGGAGAGCCACTTCGATGACGTCTTCCAGCGACCAGCTGTACGTGTTCTCCCCGTCGGCTTCCTACCCCCGCCCGCTCGCATGCGTCATCGACGAGCGGGCCCGGCTCGTCCACGCCTGGTCCAGCCCCATAGGCCAGCCCGATATCGAGACCAGCCCGCCGTCCTACCTGCGGGGCTGGAACCACGTCGAGGTCGGGCCCGACGGCAGCCTGTACGCGATGGTGCCGCTGCACGCCCTGCTCAAGCTCGCTCCGGACTCCGCCCTCACCTGGCGGGCCGATCTCCCCGCCCATCACGACCTCGCCCTCAGCCCCGCCGGTGAGATCTACGTCCTGACCGAGGAACCCCGCCCCGTGCCCTGCACCGGCGGCTCCCACGTCCTGCTGGACAACTCCGTCACCGTCCTCGGTCCGGACGGGCAGCTGCGGGCCGCGCACTCCCTGTACGAGATCCTGACCACCGACCCCCGGCTGGAGACGCTGATCACCGGCGTGATCGACGAGCATCGGGCGGCTGGACGGACCGCGGACCCTGCCGCCCTCGGCCCGCGGCTGGAAGGAGCGAACGGCTGGAGGCGCGGCCGCGATATCTCCCGCCTGCTCCGGGCCCGGCCCGGATCGCCCAGCGACATCCTCCACACCAACACCGTCGAGATCCTTACCACCGGCCACCCCGCCGGGCTGTGGACGGCCGGGAACGTCCTGGTCTCGCTGCGCAACCTGAACCTGATCGCCGTTCTGGACCTCAGCGCCCGCGCGGTGCGCTGGTGGTGGGGGCCCGGCGAACTGTCCGGCCAGCACCAGCCCTCCGTGCAGCCCGACGGCACGATCCTGGTCTTCGACAATGGCCGGGGCCTCGGCCGATCCCGCGTCCTGGAGATCGAGCCGCTCACCCAGGGCATCACCTGGCAGTACGAGCCGGGCCTGTTCTGCGAGATGGCCGGCGGCTGCGAGCGCCTCGACGACGGAACTGTCCTCATCAGCGACGCTCAGGCCGGCCGCGCCCTGATCGTAGACCGCGACGGCCGCGAGCGGTGGACCATTCAGGTCTCAACCCGCGCCACGTCCGCCGGACGTTCCCGCGCGGAGTTCTACCGCCTCTCCGCCATACCCCGCCCCTCCGCCGGCTTCCTGGGCGCCGGTGACCGGCAGGCCCGCACTCTGGCCGAGTCCCAGGTCAGCTGCCACGTCGACCAGAGCGTCCAGGGTGCCCTGTGATCAGCGTGATCGTCCCGACGCGGGACCGCCCCGGGCCGCTGCACCGCGCCCTGCGCAGCCTCGCCCGCCAGACCTACCGCCACTTCGAGGTCATCGTCGCTCGCGACGGCGGCATGCCCGTCGAGCAGGTCATCGCCCGCTGGCAGCGCGAGATGCCCATCACCCTCCTCGACGGCGACACCCCGCACGGGGTCTCCCATGCCCGCAACCACGCTCTGGCCGTGGCCCAGGGCGAGAACGTCGCGCTCCTGGACGACGACGATGTCTTCCTGCCCCACCACCTCCAGGCCGCCGACGACGCCCTGCGCACCGGCCGGGCCGACACCGTCTACGGCCAGGCCCTCGTCAGCCCCACCTGGATCGAGGACCTGCCACGCGGCACCCACGGCCTGCCGCGCAAGGACTACCCCTTCGACGCCACGTTCCTCGGGGTCGCGAACACCATTCACACCGGGTCGATCGTCGCCCGCAACCCTGCGGCCTCCCCGGTTCGCTTCGACGAGACGCTGCAACACTGCGAGGACTGGGACTTCCTCCTCGCCCTCCACCACACCGCCGGCCATCGCTTCGCCCGCCTCGACAGCATTACCAGCGTCTACCACCAGGTCCCCCGCCCCGGCGCGGTCGCCTCCGCCTACCGGACCAGCCCCACCCCCTTCACCCTCGCCCGGGACACCCTCTACCGGCGCTGGCCAACCGCCGGAGACCTCGCAGAGGAGTACCGGCAGTGGTTCCGCCACTTCGACCAGCGACTCGATGCCCGCATCGCCCTGGGCATGCCCGCCCCGGCCCACGTCTACGAACACGCCGTCCGCGGCCTGCACGCCACCTTCACCGCACACCGCCCGCCCGACCATGCCCTCCTCGACCGTCTACTCCCCCACGGCCTCGTCTCCTGGACCGAACGGCCTGAGACAGACATCCCGCTGAAGGGAGCCGTGCATGCAGCCCGCTGACGCACCGTACGACGGCTTCGCCGACACCTTCGCCCGCGAGGCCGCCGTCAGCCCTAACAACGCGCACTACGACCGCCCCACCGTCCTCGGTCTCCTCGGCGACGTGAACGGCCTGCGCATCCTGGACGGCGGCTGCGGCCCCGGCCTGTACCTCTCCGAGCTCGCCGCGCGCGGAGCCGACACCGTCGGCATCGACCAGAGCTCGGACATGGTCCGCCTCGCCCGCGAGCGCCTCGGTTCGCTCGCCCACATCCGCCAGCATGACCTCGACGCGCCCCTCACCTGGGCCGCCGACGCCAGCTTCGACATCGTCCTGCTCGCCCTGGTCCTCCACTACGCCCACGACCGCGTCCGCACCCTGACTGAGCTCACACGCGTCCTACGGCCCGACGGGAGGATCATCATCTCCACCAGCCACCCCACCGCGGACTGGCTCGCAGACGGCGGCAGCTACTTCGACGCCCGCCACGTCAAGGAATCCTGGTCCGGCGGCATGACCCACCACTACTGGCGTCAGCCCCTCCAGGCATGGTTCGACGAGTTCACCGCCGCAGGCCTCGCCGTCGACCGTCTAGTCGAACACCGACCCGCGCACTCGATGACCCGCCACCACCCGACCGAGTACGAGAAACTGGCCCACCAGCCCGGGTTCATCGCCTTCCAGCTTCACAAGCAGCCAGGTGCCCCAGATCTCCGTCCTGACCAATCGTGATTGCCTGCATCGGAGTGCCGCCCATGCAAAACCGCCCGACCCTCGTCGTAGTCAGCGGCCCTCCCGCCACGGGGAAGACCACGCTCGCCCGCGCCCTCGCCGTGCAGCTGGGCTGTCCGGCGATCATCCGCGACGAGATCAAACAGGGCATGGTCATGAGCACCCCAAATCACCAGACCGCCGACGACGACCCCCTCAACATCCCCACGCTGGACGTCTTCTTCAGGACCATCACCGTCCTCCTTCAGGCAGGGGTCACCCTCGTCGCGGAGGCGGCCTTCCAGGACCGGCTCTGGCGACCAGGCCTGGAGCCCCTCCTGGACCTCGCCGACCTCCGCATCATCCGATGCGTCACGCCCACCTCGACCATCACCGAACGCATCACCGAACGCGCCCGCACCGACAGCCACCGGGCGGCCCACGGCGATCAGGCCCTCCTCGCCGACATGGAAGCCGGCACCTACGACCCCGAGCAGTTCAAGGCCATCAGCCTCGACGTCCCGACCCTCGTCGTGGACACATCGGACGGCTACACGCCCGGAACCCACGAGATCCAGGCATTCCTGCGAACACCACAACCGTCATTCAGCCCTCGGAAATAGGTCCACGGCAGAAGCTGACCAAGCGCGGGCCGCAGCTGCCGACGGCGCTCACACGTACGCGTTCTGAGCCCCTCGGTCGATGCCGGTGGTCAGATCCTCAGGGAAGAGGCGCTCATCCGGGATCCACTGGCTTCCCGGATCTCCAGCAGCATCAGCACCCAGCCCGCACCACACGACCAGCCTCGGTCGGCGCAAGTGCAGACTGCTGTCGACGCCTAGTCTGCCCACGCCCCACCCCGCCTTCCTCGGACATGCGCCACGAGGCCACTTCAGGTGCCATGGAGAGATGGCAGAAGATCAGTCACGCCTCCGCCGAGACGGCCCACGGCCGCGGGCCAGCGAAGGCCGCCGGCACGCGTCAAGGACGTCGCCGTGGCTCATTGCTGGCTCGCTCCTGCCGGGCATTGCTGCCGCTGTCGCGCTGATCTTCACGTGGAGACATGGCATCGACACCGCGGAGCAGGGCAACAACGAGCTACGGGTCGCGGAGCAGGGCCAGATTACGGAGCGGTTCACCGCAGCCATCGAACAGCTTGGCGAGGATGACGAGGAGCTGACTTTCGGCGGCATTTACGCGCTGGAGCGGATCATGGAGGACTCGACGCGTGACCAGCCGCGCATCGTGTCGGTGCTCTCAGCGTTTGTCCGGTCCCACTCCCCCGTCCCCACCAGTGGTTTCGCCGTGCTCAAGGCAGGATCCGGGCCCCCTGACCTCCCGCCCACCGTCCTGGCCGTGATCCGGGTACTGGCAGACCGCCCACCCGGCCGGGACGGCTCCGGATATGTCGACTGGTCCGGCAGCGACCTGCGAGGCCTCCAGCTCTCGCCGCAGAGCAACGTGCCGGGGAGACCTCCCTCGGTGCCCCCGCTCCCGTTCGGCGGAACCAGACTGAAAAACTCTGACCTTCGCGGCTCCCACTTCAGAGATATGGACCTCAACAGGGCCTTCCTCAACGATGCGCGTATGGCCCATGCCACCCTCACCCGGGTGAACCTCACCGGCGCGGACCTGACGGGGGTGCACGCCGAGAAGGCCCTCGTGCGCGACTCCGTACTAAAGAAGGCGATTCTCAATGATGCGCAGCTCGCGGGAACCCGGTTCGTCCGTGCCGACCTGAACGGCGCGTTCCTCGAGGAAGCAGACCTCAAGGACACCCGCTTCTCCTCCCTCGACGGAAGCGCTTCCACCCCCGCCCAGGCTGGCCGCCTCGCAGGAGCGCACATGGAGAACGCTGACCTGACCCGCTCCTACCTTTTCAACGCAGACTTGACGGGCGCCGACCTCCGCAACGCGGACCTCACCTCTGCCGAACTGGGTGGCGTAAACCTGTGCAACGCAAGGCTGAACAACGCACAGCTGTCGTACCCGCCGGACCTTCCGGAGGGCAGGGCCAAGCTCGGCGCGAACCTCACGGGCGCCGACCTGCGCAATGCCGACCTCAGCCACGCCAACCTTGCCGGCGCGCTACTGACGGGCGCCGATCTCCGCGGAGCCACCCTGCTCAGCACCGACCTCACAGGCGCAACTCTGGCCGGCGCCGATCTAACCGGCGTCGACCTCAGCAACGCCATCGGACTCCCACCCGACGTTGGCGAAGCAAAGCCCCTGCCACCACCCAAGCCCCGTCGACCCTGCCCGCCTACCTCGCCGAACTCGCTGTCTCGTCCAACGGCGTAGTGGACTTTCCCTGAGCGTTGCTTGGTCCGGCCTGCGTGTGGAGGGAGCTGGACCGGCTCCGGCAGCCGACGAGCCCTGCATGTACGTGACTGGCTGGGTCGAGACCAAGTTCCGCTGGGGTCTGGCCTCCGACGACCGGGGTGCGTAGCGCTCCTTCGGGCTAGCAGAGGACTGTTCTGGCGCCACCGTCACCGACGAGACCGTCCTTATCGACACTGGGTAGACGGGCCCGTTCCTACAGAGGTAGGGCCAGCTGGGATCCGATTCGGAATCGCATTTCCTGCAGCTTGGCGGACCTCCTCGGGCTGTGCGGCATCGTCCAGCAGCCCGAGGAGGACTATCAAGGCCCTCGCTTCGTCCTCACTGATCAGCTTCAGGCGCGGCTCGGTGAGCCCGTCGAGGAGCACGTCCATGCCAGGAACAACGCCGGACTGCGCCGCGCGTCACCTGCGTGGTGCGGGGACTACCGATGGCGTTGCCCGAGGGCAAGCTCGTCCAACGCGCGGCAGTCCTCGCTCGGTCACTGCTCGGCCATCCTGCTTCGGCGATGAAGGGCCAACTGCTTCAGGGCGCGCGGCCGGTTGCCGAGGTCGAGGTCGCGGAGAACCGTCAGGCCCTCCGTCAGCGGGCTCCAGGCCCGCTTCGCATCCGTACTCGCAAGCCCAAGCGCGGGCGCGGCCCACGGATCGGCGGCCTCCCGCACCTGCGGCGCAGCAGCAGGCGCGCCCGGGGGCAGCTGCGGCGGCGGGCGCCGCAGGCGCGGGGGCCACCAGGGCGGGGCTGGCAGCGGAAGCGGGGCCGGGGCCGGAGGCCGGGGCCGGGGCGGCAACAGCGGCCGCCGAGGGAGTCGCTGCCGGGGAGTTGGTGGCGGCCGCGGTGACGGCGGCGACGGCCTGGTCGACACCGCCCCGGCGCGGTGGGCGTCGGTGAGGATCCGGGCGACGTCGATCCCGGCGGCATCGAGGCGGCCTATCGCGGCGGCAATGTCCGGCCGCGCCAGGAACGCGAGGAACGCGTCGCGGACCAGGCCCTCGGGCATCGTCGTCTTGGGGCTCCGCCGCCCAGCAATCGGTGCCAGGGCTTTGGTGACTACCACGTCCGCTTCGGGGATCAGCCTGTCCACGCCCGCTGCGTCACAGTCGGGGCCAGCCACGAAGGGGTGGTCGCCCTCGCAGGGGCAACGGTGGGCCCGGTAAAGGAGTACCGCCGATGTCAGCGGGCGGGATGGCGGTCGAGCCGTGCCAGGACCTCCATCGCGATGGCGTGGACCGAGGCAGGGTCGACGCAGGCAAGCGCCTCCAGGCAAGTCCGCCATCCGCCGCTCAGCAGGGCCCGGGCGAGGCGCTGGCGCGCCTGTTCCGGCTGAACCCCCATGGCCAGGTCGCACAGCAGCTCTTCGGGATGTTCGATCTCGGTCATCGAGCGGGCGAGGTCGTCCATGTCGTCGGCCAGCTTCCCTGCGGGCTCGGTCAGCCCTGCCCGGGCCAGCGCCGTGGCGACCCCGGCCAACGCCCGACCTCGGGCGCGCCGATCCGTGAGCGAGCCGCCCAGCGCCTCGGCCCGGTCGGTCCACCCCGCACTCGCCATGGCCACGGCGATGTCCGCTCGCACCCAGTCATCGGCATGGCGGTCCGCGACCGAACCCATGATCGCCGCCGCCTCCTCGGCCAAGGCCCGCGCACGCCCGGTGTCGCCGGCGTCGGCAAGCATCCGTGCGACGGTGGCCACGATGTCTGCCCGCAGGAAGGGCACCAGCCCGTTCCCGATGTCCAGGGCAAACTCGAGCCCGCCGGCCGCCGCGAGCGCACCTGCCAACTCGCTGAGCCGCCAGGTCTCCAGATCGGCATGTCGGTCGCTGCGTCTGGAGTCGTAGGCGTAGGCGCGTGCGGTGTAGGCGCCGGCCTCCTCGCGGCGGCCGGCCTTGGCGAGAGCGGCGGCAATACCGGCAAGTGCCAGCGCCTGGCTGTCCGCTGCCCGGATCGTGGCGGCGAAGGTGTTCGCCCGCTCGATGTCACCGGACCGGGCCAGTGCCACCACGACGCTCTTTTGAGCCGTCGAGTACTGCCACGAACCCCTGTCCGAGGCCTGGAGGAGGAGATTCTCCGCTCTGTGCGCCACCGGCAGGGCACGGTCAGGGGCGCCCGCGGCAACGAGGCCGACGGCGAGGCAGGCGAGGGTCTCCGCCTGTGACAAGGGCTCGGGTGAGCGGGCGGTTGCCTCGGCTTCTTCCGCCGTCGCGCGTGCGCGGTCGGTGAGCCCCGCATCCGCCATGGCGCGGGCGACGCGGGTGAGC
The DNA here is from genome assembly GCF_055559995.1 of Streptomyces sp. NPDC023541. Taxonomy (NCBI): domain Bacteria; kingdom Bacillati; phylum Actinomycetota; class Actinomycetes; order Kitasatosporales; family Streptomycetaceae; genus Streptomyces; species Streptomyces sp. NPDC023541. The sequence continues at coordinate 55,670 of NZ_JBVHJO010000022.1, read as the reverse complement.
GCAGTCGCCCTGTTCCGGGAATCGCCCACCTCCAGGGCGCTCTGCTTCGCCCGCCCTACCAACTCGCTGGCCCGGGCGGCATTGCCGGCTGCCGCCAGTACCCGGGCCGCCCCGGCCAGCACCGTCGTGCGCTGGAACGGGTCGTGGGAGCGAGCCAGTGCCTCGGCTGCCTCGGCGCGCGCGACGGCGGAGATCGAGTCGCCCACGGCTGCCTGTGCCTGCGCCAGGGTGATCAGCAGCCACGCCTCGTCCATGACCCCGCCGAACCTGGTCACGAGATTCACGGCTCGTTCGACCGCAGTTCGGGCGCGCGGCATGTCACCCACCGCGACCAGCGAAAGTGCTTGTTCGACCAATGCCCCCATCCGGGCCTCGGAATCGTCCAGGGCTGAGATGATGGCCTCCGCCCGCTCAAGGGCGCCTACGTACGACATAACACCGACGATTTTGACCATCGCCCAACGGATGCCGTGGGCTGCCTCTTCGGCCTCCTCTGCCATGCGCAGGGCCAGGCCCAGGTCGCCGGCCGCGGCATACGCCCGGGCCGCAGCAGCAAGTGCGGGCCACCGGTCACCCATGGGGAAGTGGGTGAACGCTTCGGTCTGCCGGGCCAGGACGGTGGCCCGGTCGGAGTCGCCGGCACTGGCGTTGTGCTGCGCCACGGCGCTCAGCGGCACCGCTCGCGCGTGCAGAGGCATCGCCCAGGACAGAGCCTCGGCCCGGTTCACCTGGCCCAGTGCACACCAGACGCCGGGCAGGTCTTGGGGCATGTTCCAGTTGCGGCCCGACAGGGCGGCCTTGTGCACGCTGAGCCGGCCGAGTGCGACCAGATCGGGCGGGGTCCCGGCAGCAAGGGCATTGAGGGTGGTGTTGACCTCTTCCAGTGCGGCGGCATCGCCGCCGCTCAGATCGAGCATGCGGTCGTGACGGGCGGAGTCCACCGCGCAGGCGAACATCCGGTCCAGGTCGCCGGCCCCACGGACCAGCCGGAAGTAGCCGCGCAGCAGGTACTCGGGGCTGTGGGCGGGCCACTCGCGGGCCCGGTAGCCGTCGGCCCAAGTGTGCAGCCGCAGCCTGTAGGCGTGCAGGTAGCCGCCGGCTACGTCCTCGCCCCGGGCAACACCCGCAAGCGCATCCGCGTCTACGGCGCCACGCGCAAAGAGGCGCTGGCCAAGCTCACCGAGAAGATCGCCACCAGCAACCGCGGAGTTCCCGTCCCGTCCGCACAAGGCAGCGTGGCTGTGTACCTGACGTACTGGCTGGAGGCCGTCGCCGTCCACCAGCTCCGCGAGAACACCCACACCCGCTACACGGCTTGCGTCCGCCAGCACCTCATCCCTGGCCTGGGCAAGAAGAAGCTCGCCAAGCTCACCGCCAAGGACGTCCGCACCTGGCTCAACCAGCTCCGCACCACCTGCCAGTGCTGCGCCCGCAGCGTCGATGCCAGCCGTAATCAGCCCCGTTGCTGCGCCGCCGGAGCGTGCTGCTCCAAGCGGCTCTCCCCGCTGACGCTGGCGTACATCCACTCCGTCCTCAAGTCCGCCCTGGAGCACGCCGTCCGCGAGGAGGAGATCACGCGAAACGTGGCCCGCAACGTCCGCACCGGTACACCGCGTCCTCGTCGGTTCGAACCGCTCACGGCAGATGAAGCCCGCCAGTTCCTCGCTGCCGCCCGAGACGACCGCCTGCACGCGCTGTACGAACTCGCCCTCCGCACCGGCCTCCGCAAGGGCGAGCTTCTCGGCCTCCAGTGGGAAGACGTCGACCTCAGTGCCGGCACTGCCAGCATCCGCCGCACCCTCCAGCGCACCCAGACCGGCGGGCTGACCAGCCTGCCCACCAAAACCCGCGCGTCCGACAGGCGCATCGCCCTCCCGCGCGAGTGCATCCACTCGTTGAAGGAACACCATGAAGGTCAGGTAGCAGGACGTGAGGCGGCAGCGGAAGGCTGGAAGGACAACGGCCTCGTCTTCACCACGCTGGCGGGCGGGCCGATCGATCCCGCGAACTTCAATCGCAACTTCCGTGCCCTCCTCGATCGGGCCGGGCTCCGCCGCATCCGCTTCCACGACCTACGGCACTCAACCGCCACCCTGCTGCTGGAGCAAGGTGTCGAACTCGTCGTGATCAAGGAACTCCTCGGCCACGCACACATCGGCGTCACCGCCACCGTCTATGCCCACGTAAGGCTCCGCCTCCAGCGCGACGCCATCGACCTCCTCGGCCGTGCGCTCCACAACCCTGCCGAGGCGGTCGACACTCAGCTCTCTTGCACGTCGCCAGTCCGCTGACGTTGCCGTCAACTACTGCCGTCAAACCGCCAGAAGCCCCACCGGACCGAAATCCGGTGGGGCTTCTGTGAATGTCCTCAGGAACACGTGGTGAATTTCAGCCACGCAACCCGCAGGGGACATGACTATTCGGGAGCGAGAGACCCTAGCTCGATCTCTTCAAACACCCGAGACCACCAAGATTCTTCACTCTCAAAAACCTCGGGGTCGGCATCTCCCGCCTCGGAAACAACTCGCTCTACCAAGGCGTCGTAGGCGTCATCATCTTCATGAACGCCAGAGAAGATGAATCCTTCCCAGACCTTCAGGATCTCCTGAAGGGCATGCAGCGATGAATTCACTCGCGTGAAGCTACCCTCCGAATTCCCGTACCCCTTCTTCATCCAAACGGATCCCGCATCGACGGAGAGCCAGTAGCTATTGACCCCGTCCTCGAAGTCGCCGAGGAATACCGCAGGCCCCACTTGGGGAATTTCCTGCACCTCCAGCTCGCGGCTCGGGTTGCGGACAAACATCCGGTTTGAGTCATCCGGCAGCCCGCGCTCGGACAGGAGCCTTACATCCTCACTCGTCAGCCTCAAGGGCTGCAGGGCCACTTCGCTGAAGGGAAACCATCGAACTGCACTCACGCCATACCTCCAGGAGCGTCGAGAACCTACAACAGCCCCTGCCGGATAGCCGTCAGTCCGCGCTTCAGCGCGTTCATTCCGGATCTCCTCCCGTTCCGGTCAGGGCCGTACGTGAAGCTATATGTTACTGGTACTCCTGCGGGCGCGTTCCGCCCAAGCCATGCAGAGCAATTCTGGTAGTCAGGACCGCACGGCGCGAGCTCGGTGTAAACACCCCTCAGGCTGCTTGAATCAAGGCCAAGCGAGGCCCATTCCTCAACAGCCAAACGTTCGGAATGGCGGCCAGCACTGCGCCTCACTATGTGGTCAATGGTCCCGTTGGCATTCTCGTAGGCGACCACTGCGACATTCCTGCCTCCGGTTGTCCAGCCGTTGTCCCTACGGGCCTGAATGGCGACCTGGCTGAGGTTGTCACCACCATATTCAACCTGGGTTGCACCACAGTTATGGACCAGGACCGGAGCGGCTCCCGCCAGCACATAGTACGTGTGGAAGTCGTCGACGGTGAGGTTGTGCGTGGTGACGGCGTAGGGGTAGCTGCGGTTGTTCTGGACGGTGAGGGTGGTGCCGTCGGGCTTGCGGAGCTGCTCGCCTGGGACGAAGTCACCCGCGTCGAGCCACTGGCGGCGAGTTTCGTTCCAATGCGGGTGGTGGGAGGTGGAGGTGAGGGTGGCTGGCGGGCCGCGGGGGCTGGCGTCGTCGGTGACGGTGAGGTCGGTGAATTCCTTGTCGTCGGGGGTGGTGATGGTCGCCGTGACCGTCTTGGGTGCGGTTTCGCCAGTCTGGGGGTCCGTGGCGAGGACCTTGTCGCCTACCTCGACGTCCTCAATGGCCTTGCTCATCCCGTCGGCCGTTTGGACGCGAGTGCCGGTCGGGAAGCTGTTCTGCTTTACGCACGCCGGTGCTGCTGAGTCGCCGGAGCGGGCGTCCGCCCCTCCACCGCTCGTTTCGGCGTCAGTCCCGCCCCTGTCCGCAGTAGATTGCGTGCCCGGGCTATCGCTGGCTGTCTCCGTCGTTGCTTTCTCGTCCGCTGACTTGCGTGCTTGAGCTGCTGCTGCGGATGCTTCGTCTTCGGCCTTCTTGGCCTTGGTGAATGCAGACATCGCCCGCTTCACCTTGGATTCGGCCGCATCGATGGCAGAGTAGGCCTTGTTGAGCTGTTTATAGATCTTGTAGGCCTCGATGCTGACCTTGATGGCCTTGGCGATCTTCCCGGCAGGGACGGCGTTGAGGCCGGTGCTGATGCAGGCCATGACGTCGCCCTTGGTGAAGCAGTCGCGGGCGTCGTTGTAGCCGATGAGGTCCATGACCAGATCGATGACGGCGTGCTTCAGTGCATCGCGACGCTTCTTGGCCTTGTTCAGTTCACCATTGGCCTCGGTCAACGCCTTCGAGGCATCGCCCGAACTGCTGCCTCCGCCCCCGTTGGCGGACTGGGAGGCGTTGGTGTTACTGGTCGTTCCTGTGGTGGTGTTGTGGGAGCAGGAGGAGAAGTTGTCGCAGAAGACCTTCAGGCCGGTCGCGTCCGACTTGTTGATCGGGTCGTTGTTGGAGTAGGCGTACGCGTTCCACTGCTGCGGGTCGCCCGGATCGATGATCGGGTCCGGGCTGATGAAGCGGCCGGTGGTGGGGTCGTATTCGCGGGCGCCGAGGAGGGTGAAGCCGGTGGCCTGTTCCTTGGTGCCGCCGACGAAGCCCTTGTCGCCGGCCCAGGTGCCGGGATTGGGCTGGGTGCCGCGATCGTTGCCGAAGGGGTCGGCGGGGCGGCGGATGTGGTTCAGGTCGGTGGCGTTGAACTGGACGCCGTTGGTGCCGTGGTGGTCCGAGGACTGGTAGGAGAGGTTGGACGTTCCTGCGGTGGTGGTGCGGGTGATGGTCAGGCCGCCGGGGGCGGCGTAGGTGCGGACGTTTGAGACCTTGCCGGTTGCGGTGTCCAGGGTGATCTGGTCGGTGCCGAGGTTGAGCGTGGTCTTGCCCGGGTCGCGGCGGATGAGCTGGTTGCCGCCGGTGTCGTAGAGGTAGCTGGTGCCGGCGCTCTCGCCGGTACCGGTGATCTTGTCGAGCTTGCCCTGGTCGTTCCAGGTCAGGGTCTTGGTGCCCGGCGTGCTCGTGATGGAGGCGGTATTGCCGCTGGCGTCGTAGGTGTACGAGGTGACCTTCGTACCGGAGGCACTGGTCTCGGTGGACTTCATCAGGGCGTGCGGGCCGCCCGTGCCACCACGGGTCGTCGGGTCCGAAGACGGGACGTTCGGGCCGATGCCGAAGGTCTGGGTGACCGTCGTGTCCTTGGCCGTGTTGCCGGTGACGTCCTTCTTCACCAGCTTGGTGCGGTTGCCGATCTTGTCGTACTCGTACTGGTGCCAGTACGGCGCCGGCCCGCCCACACTCGGCTTGCCCGTGCCGTCGACCGCGGGCGCAGAGCTGTTGGTGCAGCCCCCAATACCGCGGACGCTGGGCTGGGGCGCCGTCATCGTGGCGCCGGTGTCGGTCCACGCCTGGGTCAGACGGCCCAGGTAGTCGTGCGTGAAGCACTGCAGGTCCCGGCTGGCACCGTCCTGGGTATTGCTGACCGAGGTCAGCTGACCGACCCGGTTGTAGGTGTAGTCGACGACATCCACGCTGGCCCGGGTCCCGGTCTGCTTGTCCAAGGTGGAGCGGACAGGCCGGCCGGTTGCCTGGTCGTAGTCGATCGTGGAGACGACCTGCCTGCCGGTGTTGCCGATGGTGGTGCGGATGGCACGGCCGTAGGGGTCGTAGCGCATATCCACGACGTACGGCGTGACCACCGAGTTGATCGTGCTGTCGAGGAAGGTGAAGCTGCCCGCGATGTTGTAGTTGTACGTCAGCGTTTCCGCAGCCAGACCGGCGGCCGGGACGGCCGGCAGGTCGGTCGCCTGAAGCTGCCCGTACTTGTCGTAGGTGTTCTTCGATTCGTAGGTGCCGGCGAGCTGATTCTCGGTGGCGGGGATGGTGACCTTAGTGCCGAGGGGCCGATAGCCGCTGTCGTAGCCGGTGATCTCGGTGGTGTACTCACTGCCCCCCTTACCGCCTACATAGCGGGTGGTGATGGCGGGCTTGCCGAGGGCCTTGGGCTTGGTGTCGTAAATAAAAGCGCCGACCTGCTTCGCCGGGTCGACGGCCTTGCCCTCGTACGTCGCGACCGTGCGGCCGAGCATGTCGCTGGCGGTGGTTGCGCTCTTGCCGCGGGCGTCGGTGACGGTGACGAGGTTGTTGGCGTCGTCGTAGGCCGTGGTGGCGGTGCCCGAGTCGGGGTCGGTGGTCTTCACGATGCGGCCGAGGAGGTCGTACTCGAAGGTCCACTCGTTGCTGGCGGAGTCCTTGCGCCGCAGTTCCTGGCCCTGAGTGTTGGTCTCGTAGAGGGTCTCGTCGTAGGCGCCGGTGGGGGTGTTGCTCTTGTACTGGCGCAGGAGGGAGGTGGTGCCGTTGGTGATGGTGGCCGTCGCATAGCCGCCTGCGGGCGGGATCGAACGGACCTCGTCGGCTCCCGGGTACTCAGTCTTCGAGCGCCACTGCTCGATCCCATAGGACTGGAAGACGGACGCGGTCGGGCGGCCGAGGCCGTCGAAGACCGAGACAGTCTGCGCCGGAATCTTGCTGTCCGGGTTGACTCCGCCGTTGGGCAGGAACAGGACGCCACCAGGGGCGGCCTGGTCGTTGTAGTAGGGCGCGCTGGTCTTGACCTGCCGGCCGTGGGAGTCGAACAGCGCGTCGGTGATCATCCGGCCGTAGGCGCCGGAAGGCGTGTGGGCCTGGGTCTGGCGGACGCGGCCGAGGCCGTCGTAGATGGTGTAGCTGTTGATGTAGGAGTTGTCGTTCATGAGCGTCTGGCTCAGAACGGTCGTGGGCGCGTTGGCGCCGTTCATGCTGTACGAGAACTTGCGGACCGGCGGGTCGACGGTCCGGTCCTGCCCGGGCTGCCAGATGGTGGTGACCCGGCCGAGGGAGTCGTAGCCGCGTTCGGCGACGTGACCGTTCTCGTCGGTGGTCTTCATCGGCAGCGCGCGGCCGGTGTCGAGGGTGGTGGTGGTCTTCCAACCGAGCGGGTTGGTGTGGGTGACCTCGTACGGCAGGGCGTTGGGGAGGGACTTGTACTCGGTCTTGGTGACGGCGCCGTCGGGGTGGGCGGTGTCTTTGCGGAGCTTGTTGGTGCTGGTCGCCAGGCGCCCGTAGACGTCGTAGCTGGAGGTGATGTTCAGCCGGTAGACCGGCTGGCCCGCGGCGTCGTACTTCTCCAGGACCTCGGTGCCGGTCTGGTTGGCGGTCGCGCCAGCCTGGCCGAGGGGCTTGTCGTCGAAGTAGGCGCGGGTGTCACCGACCGTGTTCGCAGCCGTGGGCGTTTGGGCGCAGCCGCTGGCGCCCTTGAGGACCAGGGTTCGTGAGGCAAGCTCCGTCAGTGCGCTGCTGGGGCCGGCGGCGTAGGTGAAGGTGGTGCACAGCCGCTGGTCGGGGCGGGACAGGTCGCTCTTGTCGTCGACCTGGAGCGGCCTGGAGAAAGCGGTGTCATCGTAAGTGGAGCTGCGTTCGCTGACGCGCCAGGTGATGCCGTCGGCGAGCTTGGCGCGGCTGGTGACCTTGCCGGTGTTCATCACGCGGGCGGTGATGGCGGGCATGCCACCGGACTGGGCGCGGGTGGCGGTGGGCTTCTCGCGGGTCCAGGGGGTGGAGACCTCGTCGGCGATGACGGTGCCGCCGTCGCGGTCGTAGGTCTGGCTCTGGCGGACGAACCCGGAAAGGTGTTCCTCGTCCTTGATGGTGCCGCCGTGGGCGTCGGTGACGTTCACGCTGCGCTTGGTGCCGTTGGCGAGGACGTCGCCGTCCATGCCGCGCAGGAACGTGGCGACGGACTTGGTGCGCGGTGCCTCGGCGCTGTTGCCGTTGCCGGTGCGGGTGGTGACGGTGGCGTAGCCGCGGAACTGGTCCCAGGTGCGGGTCTTGGAGTCGGTGAACTCGGAGTCGTTGCGGTGCCAGGCGATGCCGCCGCCGTACTCGTAGTCGGTGACGACGGTGGTCTGGCCGGCGACCATGTCCTGCTGGGTGACGGACTGGACGACGACCTTGTGGAACCAGTCGTCGACCGGGTCGGGGAAGGACTGGTCGGGCAGGTACCACTTGACCGGCATGCAGGCCATCGCGTTGGTGTCCGCGGCGGCGGGCATGGTGCCCTTGACGCGGGAGCACTCCGGGGCCTTGTAGACGACGTTGATCCGGCCACCGGTCTCGGTGGTGATCTCCTGGATACGCGGACGGTGGAACGGCGAGGTGGTGGCCTCAGTGCCGTTGGGACGCTTGACCGGACCGTCGACCCGGTTGGGGATCTGCTTCGGCAGCCCGAAAGTCACGGGCGGTACGTCGAGCTTGGGCCGGGCGTTGGTCGCGCTGCGCTGGATGGACTCCAGCCACAGCGTGGGCGCGGAGCCGTCACCGGAGGGCTCGAGGCGCTGCTTGAGGTTGTAGGTGTCGATGTTGCGGTAGCCGCCGGTGCCGAGAACCTCGGTTTCGATCTTCGCCAGGCGCTTGGTGGAGAAGTAGGTGGGCGACAGGCTCAGGCACTGGCCCGATGCCGCGCATTCCTGGTCGACCGGGGTGTCACCCCACGCAGTCGGGTTGGTCTTGCGCTTGGTGGGGTCACAGGCGGTGGCCCCTTCGAAGCAGCGGTCTTCGATGCCCAGCTTGATCTGGGCGGCGGTATTGGCGGTGCCCTTGGCGGTGACCTGGTCGGGCAGGCGCTGGCCGTAGCCGATCCAGGTCGGGTACGAGGCCCGCTGGTAGATGGTGGGGCTGCCGGTGCCGTTGTTCTGGCCGCCGCCGCGTGCGTAGTAGTTGTGTTCCTGGGCGTAGCGGTAGGAGGTGAGGTTCTGGTGCGGGTCGATGACGTAGTCGAGGTTCCACTGCCAGCCCAGCTGCTGCCAGGTGCCGTTGGCGGGCGTGGCCGCGCCCAGGCACTTGTCCTGGCCGCTGTTGAAGTAGACCGGGACGGTGGAGACGGAGTCGGCCTGCGGGTCGGTGCCGTCGCCGCCGGGCAGGCGGTTGGAGCCGAAGTAGTACTGGGTGCCGTCGGTCGTGGTGACCTTGAAGGCCTCGCCCTTCCAGGCCGAGTTCCGCTGATCGGTCAGGCGCTCGATCTTCGTGCCGTCGTCACCCTGGAGGCGGTACTCGCAGGTGGTGTCGTCGCGGACGATCTGGCCGGCGTGGCCTGCCATCGAGAGGGAGAGGATGTCGCCGGCCCAGCACTCGTCACCCGAGTCCTTGATGCCGGCGTCCTTGCAGCCCTTGTAGGAGCGGGAGATAGAGCCGGGGTGCCAGTCCCAGCCCTCACCGATCAGACCGGCCTGCGCGTTCGTGGACGCGGTGCGGCCGTCGATCGAGGAGGAGTCATAGCCGAGTACGACGCTCGGCGCCGCGCCGGCGATGGCCGACGGAACCTCGGCCGTGTAGCCGTACGTGAAGTTTCCCGCGTTCGCTCCCGCCTGCCACGAGGCTGACGGCAGGAGCGGTGTTGCCGAATAGTCACCGAGGTTGCTCGAAGGGCCCGGCTCCATAGCCAGGACGACGTTCTGAGGGGCCAGCATCTGCGGCGCCGCTGCGAGAGCCGCCTTGGCGTCGGTCTGCGCTGTCAGGCTAGACGTGTGCGCTGCCGGCCTCTTCGGCATGTCGATCTCGGCGACAAGACGGCCGGAGGCGTCCCGGTGTGTGGTGAGTGGCTTGCGGCTGGTGCAGCCTGCTGTGCCCGGTGTGGTCAGCGCACAGGGGGGCAGCTGGACCAGGCGGGCACGGTCGCCCCAGTTGGCGCCAGCGTTGGTCGCCCAGGTCGAAGCGTCGACTGCGAGCTCGACCTTGCCGGATGTGGCGGCCCCGACGGGCGCGGTGAGGGCGATCAGTGCACCGTTTACACCGGCGGCGCGGGTCGTCTTCGCGTCCTTCACCTCGACGTTGACGCTGCCCGTGCTGGGCGTGGCCGGGGAGGTGGCGAGTTCGGACAGCGGCTTGGAGCGGTTTGCCGTCTTTCCGGGTGTGACCCAGACGGGCAGCTTGCCTGCCTGCCCTGCCTTCGACGGTTCGGCGTGACGGCCAGCCGGCTGGTTGCTGATCTCAACCCGGTGAGAACCGGTGGGTGTCTTCGATGCCTTGGCGGGCTTCCACGGCTTGCCGGTGGAAGCCTCCTTGGCGGCGTTCTTGGCGCTGGAACCCTTGACTGCCTTGGCGTTCGGCAGAGCCGTCTTCGGGGGAACCCACACCTTTGGCGGCTTGTCGGCCGCGTGGACGGCGGGAAGCCCCAAGCCTGATATGACAACTGCTAGTGCGGCGACTACCGCGACTCTCGCCCGGCCGCGCTGCGAACGCACGGCAAAGCCAACCCGATGAAACAAGAGAATCCCCCACAGAGCAAAAATGGACGAAACGGGACGGTTGTGCCCGAATCAGCCGCACTCTATGAAGGCTTTGTGTGAAAGGTAAGGGATCTTTAAGGATTTTCCGAGGTGGGAGATGTCACGCACGGTACAAGGTTCACGTCGCACCGATATGTGGACATCTTGATCTTCAACACTTTGACAAGCTCGCCAACGGCAGGCAAATGTGCGCCTGACTTCTGTTCATTTCTGCCGACAGCGAGGACCCTCGCCCATGAGGCCAGCCATCCGTTCATCCCATTCCGGCCCCGGGGTCCGACGCAGACGGCGAGCCACCGGCTCGCTCACGCTCCCCATAGCCGGGGCCGTGTTGCTCGCCCTCAGTGGCACGCTGCTCGCAAGTCCGCCCGCGTACGCGGAAGATGTCCGCGGACACGGCCCCGCCGACAGTGCGTGGCCCGTCCCCGGCTCGAACCCCAACGCCGCCCAGGCCGCGGCTGTCGACGCCGCGAAGGCCCAGGCCAAGAGCAGCGGCAAGCCCGTGCTCATCGAGTACCTGACGACGGCCAACTCGCAGACTTTCGCTACGCCGGGCGGCTCGCTCAGCACCGACACCTCGCCGGTGCCGCAGCGCGTCAAGACCGCCTCGGGCCAGTGGCAGGCGGTCGACGCCACGCTCCGGGCCAACGCGGACGGCACCGTGTCTCCGGTGGCCGTCCCCTCCGGGCTCAGCCTCTCTGGCGGCGGCACCGGCCCCATGGCCACCATGACCACCGCCGACGGCAAGAAGCTGTCCCTCAAGGCGCCTTTCTCGCTGCCGAAGCCGTCTCTCAACGGCGACAGCGCCCTTTACGCCTCCGTCCTGCCGGGCGTCGACCTCGAACTCAGCGCCACCACCCTGGGCGGCTGGCGCCAGGTCCTGATCGTGCGCACTCCGGAGGCCGCGGCCAACCCCGCCGTCAAGAAGCTGCAGCTTGCGGTAGAGGCCGACGGTCTCACCGTCAGCGCGGACGGAGCGGGCAACCTGAAGGCCGCCGACAGTCAGGGCAAGACCCGCTTCTCGGCCCCGACCCCGCTCATGTGGGACTCGGCCGGCTCGGCCGCCCCTGCCCCTGCTCCGCTCGCAAAGTCGGCGCAGACCCAGGCCGCCCGATCCTCTCTGGCGGAAACCTCCGCAACGCCGTCGAGCACCGACGGTCCCGGCACCGGAGCCACAATCCAGAGCATCGCCACCACCGTGGATGCCAAGGGCATCCAGCTCGTCCCCGACGCCGCGCTCCTCGGCCAGGGCACCGGCCCGTGGTACATCGACCCGGGCTGGAACCCCACGCTCGACAACGCCAACCAGGCCTGGGCGCAGGTCCAGGAGGCGTTCCCCGACACGAACGAGTACAACGGGACCCAGTACGGGCAGGACAAGCCGGCCGCCGGCTACTGCGGCTACATCGTGGGCAACCCGCCGTGTGACAGGGAAGGCCGCTCCCGCGCCTACTTCCAGATAGGCATGGACTCCCGGCTCCACGGCGCCGAGGTCATCAACGCGACGTTCTACGCGGACGTCGTGTCCTCCTCCAGCCCCAGCACGGTCACCCCGATGGGCCTGTACTCCACCGGCTACATCAGCAGCCCGACCAGCTGGAATCGCCAGCCCTGCGACAAGAACTCGCGCATGGGCGGCTGCAGCAAGGTCGGCACCGTCAACATGTCCGGCTCCGGCGACATCCAGTTCGGCGTCAAGGATCTGGTGAAGACCGCGGTCGCGAACAAGTGGCCCACCATCACCCTCGGCCTCGCGCCCGACGACGAGTACAACAAGTACTACCGTCAGCGGTTCACCAACACCCCTCACATCGTGGTCGAGTACGACATCCAGCCCACGGTGTGGTGGCCCCGCACCAGCCCCACCCCCGGCTTCGCCGACACGGCCTCGTACGCCGACTGCCGCACTCCTGGCACCGCCAACCCGTGGGACAACCCCGGCTGGGTCGGCGCGAACAACAACATCGCCCTCACCACGTCCACGTACTCGGCCACCGGCCAGCAGCTCTGGACGGCGTTCCAGTACTGGGACGACGACAAGGGCGGTGAGACCAAGTACGCCGAGACCGGATGGCAGAGCAGCTACGGCGCCGTCACGGTCGACATCGGGTCACTGACCGACGGGCATCAGTACGGCTGGGGGGCTCGCACCACGGACGGCACGCTCACCAGTGCCGACACCGAGATGTGCTTCTTCCGTGTCGACCGCACCCCGCCGACCGCGACCGTCACCTCCACCGACTTCCCCGCCTCCGGCACCATCGGCGCCCACCCCAAGCGTGCGGGAGAACCCGGCAGCTTCACCCTCACCGGCGCCGACCCCAGCCCGGCAGGCGGCGGTCGGACCTCCGGTCTGGCCTGCGCCCGCTGGACCACCGACCCCGTCAAGGCAGCGGCCACCGGCTGGAAATGCACCGACACGGCAGCCGGCATCGTCAAGCTGACCGGCGGCAAGGCGACCGTCAACATCACACCGCCGCGCTGGGGCACCAACTTCGTCTACCTGCAAACCCAGGACAACGCGGGCAACATGTCCCAGCCGTTCGTCTACAGCTACTACGCGCCCTCCAACCCGGACGCGGGCACGCCCGTCTTCGGCGACATCAACGGAGACAACAAGCCCGACATTCTGCTGCCCGACACGGCAGGCGACCTCCGCAAGATCGGCGGCGGCGAAGACCCCTACGGAGCGCCCCGCGCTAAGATGGTCACCGCGCCCGGCAACAGCGGGAACTGGAACGGAATCCAGATCAGTCACCGCGGCAGCCTGGGCTACAAGACCGTCGACGACCTCTTCGCCCACCAGTCCGGCAGCCCGTACCTGTACGTCTACGACAATGACGGCAACGGTGGCTGGTTCGACGGCCAGGCTGCCACCAAGATCGACAAGCCCACCGGCTGCCTGAAGTCCGACAAGACGACGGTTATCCCCTGCGCCACCAACGGCTACGGGACCGACTGGGCCAAGGTGACTCAGATCGCGGCGTTCGGCGGATTCGCCGGGGAATCCGGCGGGTCTCTCCCCCAGACTTCCCTGCTGTTCGTCGAGAACGGACGCCTGTGGCTCGCCACCGCCGGCACCGGCAGCAAGCTGGCACCCCAGGCGATCCTGCTGTCCGGGAACGACACCAAGTGGGACGGCTACGACCTGATCGCGCCGGGCCGCGCCCAGGGCACTGCCTTCCCGACCCTGTGGGCCCGCGCCAAGACAGACGGCGGCACCCTGCACGCCTTCACCGTCAAAAGCACCACCGACCTGTCCGGGTTCACCGACCCCGCGGCAGGACTGATCGCAGGCAAGGTCGATGCGAAGACCTACCCCCGTATCGGCTCCAACGGAGACATCAGTGGTGACCGCGTCCCCGACCTGTGGGCTGTCGACACCAACCAGCAGCTCGTCTCGTTCAACGGCACGGGAATCGGTTCCAATGGCCGAGATGTTCTGCATCCCACGGTCACTGGTGTCGACATCTCACCCGTCGCCCTGGCCGACCTGAACCGTCCCTCCGCCCAGTGGGGTCTCACCGGCCTGGCCGGTACCAAGGTCCGTGACGAGGTCGGCTTCGACGCCGCCACAGCACCCGCCGGCAGCAACCCCGCCACCCCGGCGGGCGTCACTTTCGCCAAGCAAGCCATCGACGGCCGCGAGACCACCCACGCGGCGTTCAACGGCAAGGCCTCGAGCATCACCAGCACCACTAAGGCCGTCGACACGCGTGGCAGCTTCACCATCACCACCTGGGCCAAGGCCGATACGGCCAACGGCGGCATCATCGCCAGCCAGGACGGCACCCGCAGCAGCGCCTTCCTCCTCTACGCCGACCTCAACGGTCAAGCATGGCGCTTCGCCATCGCCCGCGGTGACACCGACGGCCTGATGTACGACTGGACCGACCTCGCCGTCAACAGCGCGGCCCGCTTCACCCCCGGCCAGTGGACCCGCATCTCCGCCGTCTACGACGCCACCACCGGCCTGATGCGCCTCTACGTCAACGGCACCCTCGCCAGCACCGGCCACCACACCGCCACCACCAGCCAGGCCCCGACCGGTCCGCTCGTCATGGGCCGCTTCAAGAAGGACGGCGCGCCCGCCCACGTAACGGACAACGGGTTCGTCGGCGGCATCAGCAACCTCGCTGTCTACCCGTACGCGGCACCGGTCACCGCCCTCAATGCATCCAGCCCCATCCACCTGGCCGGCGCAGCAGCCAACTGCGTCGACAACGACTACGACCGCGACACCGACGGCAACAAGATCCAGATCGCCGGCTGCAACGGCACCAACGCCCAGCAGTTCCAGATCCGTAACGACGGCACGATCCAGACCCACGGCAAGTGCCTCAACGCCGCCGCTGCCGGCACCGCGAACACCACACTGATCGAACTGCGCACGTGTGATGCGAGCGCCAAGAGCCAGCAGTTCCTCACCCGCGCCAACGGGGCGATCTACAACCCCGTCTCCGGGCGCTGCATCGACCTGGGCAACTACGACACGACGCCAGGCCGGCAGCTCTGGCTCTACGACTGCAACGGCTCCCCCGCCCAGACCTGGACCATTCCCAGCCTCGGCACGGCTCCACTGCCCCTGCCGGTTCCGGTACCGGAAACTTCCAACCCGTAACCGCAAGATCGGCAGAGCACAGCACGGGCCCGCTACCCCCGACGCGGGGTGGCGGGCCCGCCCTCTGCCGCGAGCCCGAAACCCTAGGCTCAATGCCACACCAGCAGCCCTGACGCCTTGCGGGACTGCCCCAACAGAGCAGATACCGGCAAGCCCGGCAGCCTGTGCAAGCAACCATCACAGACCAAGGAGCCCCGTGCCCAAGCGCCGACTCGTCATAGCCGCAACTGCTCTAGCAGCCGGCGTCGGACTCATACCCGGCATGGCCCAGGCCCAGCCGGCGGCACCCGACCCCCACACGGCGGCCGCTCCCGATGTGGATCCGGTCAAGGCCAAGGCCTCCGGAGCCGAAGTCTTCAGCAGCTCTGAGGACCGCACACTCCGCACCCCGGCACCGGGCGCCAGGAACCAGACAGCGGCCGCCGCCGACAACGACGCCCTCTCGGTCAGACTGCACAGCTGGGGCACCACGGCGCACGGGATGTTTCTGCATTCCACCTTCACGGGTCTCGATGGCCCCCTCAATGTCACCATCTCCTGGGGCGACGGGACCACCGACACCGTCACGGCCACTACCGAGAGACCGTTGGAGAGCCAGCACGCCTACGCCGAGGTCGGCGAGTATACGATCACCGTCACCGCGACCGACCCCGTGAGCAACACTCAGGCCACCAACAAGGTCGCCGTGAGGACGAAGGGCTCGGACTTCACCCCTCACGCGCCCCTGCGTCTCCTGGACACCCGCAACGGCACCGGCGTCGCGAAGGGCAAGGTCCCCGCGAACGGGTACACCAGCGTCAAGGTCACCGGACAGGGAACCATTCCCGACAACGTCACCGCCGTAGTCCTCAACCTCACCGTCACCAACACCACCGACAGCGGCCACATCATCGCCTGGGATGGCTCTGGCCGGCCCAGGCCGGAAACGTCCAGCGTCAACTACGGGCCGGGGCAGACCGTCCCCAACCTGGTCATCATGCCCGTCGGCAGCGACGGACGCGTCAACCTGGACAACATCGGCTGGGGGTCCGTCGACCTCATCGCCGACGTCACCGGCTACTTCACCTCCACCCCGTCAAGCGGCTACAAGGCCCTCTCCCCGGCCCGGTTCGTCGACACCCGCGAGGGCAAGGGTGCTCCCAAGGGCCAGGTAGCAGGTCAGAGCTCCGTCGTAGTACAGATCGCCGGGGTGGGCGGGGTACCCAAGGGCGCCACCGCCGTCTCCCTCAACCTGACGGTCACCAACCCTCACGAGGCAGGACACCTGACCGTCCACCCCAGCGGACAACCCACGCCGACCGCGTCCAACCTGAACTTCACCACCGGCCAGACCGTCGCCAACTCCGTCATCGTCCCCATCGGCCCCGACGGCCGGATCACCGTCCGCAACGGCTCCTGGAAGCCCACCGACGTCGTCATCGACGTCAACGGCTACTACACCCCCGACAGCAACGCGGCCTTCGTACCCCCTCCGGCGATCCCGACACGGCACCTCGACACCCGCAAGACCGGTAGCCCTCTCGCGGCCCGCAACTACCTACCCCGACTGCACTCACCCGGCGTCGAGGCGTACGTGCTGAACACCACCGTGACCAACACCAGCGGCAACGGCTTCCTGTCCGTGGCCCCGGACCCTAACAGCCCGGAGCAGTACGAGAACGGCACCGCCACCCCGCCCGCGCGTCCGGTCTCGTCCAACCTGAACTGGACCGCGGGCACAACCGTCGCGAACCTCGTCCAGGCTCCCCCCGCCCCAGGCGGCATGGTCGCCTTCTGGAACCAGGGCTGGGAGAACATCGACCTGATCGTCGACTACTTCGGCCACTACGGCACCGACTGATCTACCTGTGACGGGGTGGCTGGCCGCACCCGACAGCCACCCCGTTCGACCAAGATCGAACTGGAGACGACTCTGGCACGGGCCTGCTATGAGCTGGGCCGGCACCAGACGACGGGCTCGCCATCGAGGACCAGATCCTCGGGCAGTTGCTCGGCGGCCGCGACCAAGTCGGTGAACCGGTCCTGACGGGTGCCAGGCCCGAAGCCAGCGGTGAGGGAGGCCTCCCCGAGTATCGCGCTGGCCACGGCCAAGCTCAGATCGTCCTGACAGATTGTGTGTGCATACAACGTCGAGTTCGACAGGTCCGTGATCCTCGGAGACATCGAGCGGGCCGGGAAGAAGCCCCCCTGCACCTGGAGCTCTACGACTCCTGGTACTGCCTCAAGGAGGAACACCTGAACTGCGAAAATGGCTGCGCGGCAAGCGCATCGGCGTCCGCATCGCCCGCAAGGACATCGAGTCCTCAGAGCGGCTCGGCCGCCGTCGGTGGGTGATCGAGCGGACCATGTCATGGCTGACCGGCTACCGCCGGCTCAACCACCGCTACGAGCGTCATCCCCGCAACTACCTGGCCTTCCTCGGCTTCGCCGCCGCCATCTGCTGCTACAAACGCCTCGTCCGTCTCACCACATAGGACACGGTCTTAGACGGGCACGACGCTGGTGACCGGAGCGAGCAGGCCGAAGACAGGATCGAGAGCCCCCGTCACCTGGCTCAGTTGACCGAGCTGATTCAGCTGGTTGCGCTTGTTGGTGGCTCCGGGGTAGATCGACTGATCGTCCGCGTTGGCCGGGCTAGCAGCAAAGGCGAGGGCGCCGGGTGCGAGCGCCGAAGAAGTAAGCAGGGTGCGCATGTTCATCATGTCTTGATCAACGAATGCAGAGGCGCGTGGACACCCCTGGCAACAGGTTCTGCCGGTGCTCCGGCAGGCGCACACAGCTGGCCAACTAAAACGCTCCTTACCTTGTTGGCGGGTTGGTTACGGTCCTTCGTACGATCGGGAGACCCGCCAACAAGGTAAGGAGCGCGATAGGTGGCGCCGATGGACAACTGCGATGCATAGAAGAGGGCGTGACCGAGGTACACGCCAAAGGGGCAATGGGATGATCTTGAAGTCCTGAGAGCTCCGCGGCCGCTACCCGTGGCCGGAGGACCCGGCTGCGGCCGAGCCGACCCGGCGGCTCAACGCGCCCAAGTAGCGGCAGGCTGCCCCGCACCGCCTGCCGCCGGCTGCATCGACGGGCGCTCCCCGGCCGGGGAGCGCCACGGGCAGCCCGGGGTCAGCCGCCACCCGAGTTGGCCGAGGCCGAACCGCCGGAGAACCAGGTCGAGTGGGACCGAGGCAGATCGCGCGTGCGGCGCTCGGTGCGCAGCTCCACCACGACCGCAGCCGGGCCGAGCAGGGCCTCCAGTGCGTCGGCGAGCCGCTGCGGGTCGCCGCCGAACGGGAGCGGGGCGAGCCGCTCCCGGCCGCCCCGCAGGACGAGTTCCAGCGCGAGCGTGGAGACGGCCGGCTTGCGGTCCCCCTGGTACGGCTCCACCACCTCGTGCGTCAGCCGCACCTCGCGCAGGGTGTCGACGGGCAGCCAGTCGTCCGGCCCGGCGGCCCGGACCAACCGCAGGGACGCGGGCACCCCTGTCGGCGCGAACTCCACCCGCAGGATGTCCCGGGCCTGGAAAAAGGCCATCGCAAGCCAGCCGAGCAGGTACTCCAGCCCGGCGATCACCCCCACCACCACGAACACGGTCGACGCCCGCGCCCCAGCCAGCGCCATGCACAAGGCGACGAGCAGGGTCGGCACGCCCAGAGCTAGCGGAATCAACAGCGCCGACTGGGCCGAGGTCAGCGCGTTCCATGCCGGCCCGGCCGGGCCGGCATGCATGACCAGTTCCGTCGAGTCGGGGCCTTGTCTCAACAAGGGATCGGTGGCCATGCCTCCAGCGTAGGACCGGTCCGCAAGAGCGCCTCGACCCCATTCGGCCGATGAGGCAGAACTTCTGACGGCCCGTATCCCTCAGTCGGCGGGCGCGGCGGGTTCCCAGGGCTCGAACCACGGGTCGGGCCACTGCTCGGCGACGGCCATCAGCGGCTAGAGGGTGGCGCCGTCCAGGGGTACGCGGTGATCAGCTCGACCCGCTCCCGCCGGTCCGTCGCTGGCCACAGTCAGATAATTGCTGACCCGTTCCACACAACGAGCGGTCGCCACCGGGTGCACGCGGAGGGGCGCCCGGGCGCCTCCGACCGTGCGCACCCGCTGGGCACCATACGGGCGACGCGCTCGCGCGGCCCGGCACGAGGGCCTGCACCGCGTGCGACGCCGCCGAGACGCTGCTACCGCCCAGCGCGCCGCCCTCGTCGAACTGGGGTGGGCTGGGGCGTTAGGTAAGACAGCTGAAACCTCATGGATCCCGCGGACGATCCTCTGGGAAGATCCCCACCATGCCGAGTCCCACCGCAGAAGAACTGCTCGCCTCAATCAGCGGGCTCTCCCCCGAGCTGGCGCAGCAGGCAGCCGACCGCATCGATGCAGAGCCCTCCTCGCGGCAGGCATCGACATGGACGCCGTCCAGCAGCATCTGAAAGACCAAGGCGTCCCCCTCATGCACGCAGTGCTCGTCACCACCAGACTGATCGGCGACCACCCCAGCAAACTGAAGGCTGCACGAGAGATCGTCGAAGGCAGCCCAGCACGCACCCCCGACAGTGCACTGAGCAGGCCACGGAACTGACCGACACCTGCACCAGGCAGCTGCAAGGCACCCCGCCACGGTCAGGGTCCCCACCCGCAGCAGTGCCGCTCGGACAGCCCCCGGCATGGCGAGGACGTCCGACGGTGGCTCGCACCCAACGACGCAACTGAGACCGGCCGGGCGCCGAGCAGCAACAACGGCTCGGCGAACTCGACGTGACCAAGGCCCCACGGGCCCGCAAGGCGGCGGCGAAGGCGACCACGGCCGCCGGGCCGCGCACGGGCGGGGAGGCCTTCCAGAAAGGCCTGAAGGCACTGCAGCCGTACACCGCGCGGGGGCCGGCTGCCGGGGCGCGCCATCGTCGAACGGTTGCCCGACGCGCCGAACACCGCACCGGCATCTGGTACGCCAACCAGAAAGCCCACCGCGACCGGCTCGACCAGACGCAGCTCGCCGAACTCGCGGCGTTGGGCGTCGGCGGCCGGTGACGGTCCGGGCGGACGGTACTGCGGACCTGGAACGTGCCAGACGGCCCGGACCGGACTGCGGGCAGTCCACCGACGCGGCAGGTCGTTCGTACACCGGGCCGGCGACATGGGTCTACGACACCTACCCCGACGAGAAGCCGGGGATCAGGTTCGGCTATCAGGGACCCGCCACCGCCAAGCCGTGCAAGATCTACCTCGTGGTCTTCCCCCAGAAGGACGGCGCGAAGGGGTTCCTCCCTCAAGACCCGCCCGGCGTGAGCTACGTACGCTCGCCCGGCCAGCAGAACTGAACCAAACCATCACTTCGCACCAGAAGGCCCGCCGCGGCTGGGGGACCTCTTCGGGGGTGGTGAGCATGGACACCAGTGCGTAGAGCATGTCGGCCTTGCCGTTGGGGCTGCTCTCCTCGGCCCGCTGTTTGATCATGTAGAGGATGCGCTCGCTGAATTTGCCGCCCCGGTGCTCGGTGAAGTCGTCGGCCAATTCCAGGGCTGGCCCTCGGGGCGGGGCCAGTGGGCGTTGGCGACGGCCGCCCGCTGGGCGCCGCTGAAGAGCTCCTCCAGCTCGTTGTAGCCGTCGCTCTCGCCGGCGTATGAGACCTGCCGGGTGAGGTCGAGGCCGACTTTGATGAGTTTCTCAGTCTTGAAGTGCTCATTTGTGCGGCTGTCGGCGTCCACCATCAGCATGACGGAGCGGTGGTGCTTGACGAGGTAGCCCGCGAGGTGGAGTGCTCCTTCGTTGTTGTCGCAGGCCCACAAGGCGGTGCCGGCCGCCTGCAGGGCAGTTCCTGCGAGGAAACAACGCTCGGGCAGCAGGACGGAGTTGCGCAGTCCCACCGCGGCGGCCGACTCCCCCGGCGTCCGCCACAACGTCGTCCAGCGCCGCCACGGAACCGAGGAGCAGGCCTACGCCGACAACCGCGGCGGCCCGGGGTCCGGCGAAGAAGGCTTTGACGGAGCCGAGTTCAAGACCCTGGTCGCGGCGGCCGGCGGGGGGCGTCCCGGCCGCCGTGCAAAAGCGGCTCGTCGACACAACAAGACCGCGGGGCTGGTGGCCTTCCTTTGCGCCGACGAACCGTACCCGGCGATCAGGCGCGGGAAGCGGAAGGGGGGCACCTCACAGGACCGTCCTGCTGGCGATGGCCGCCACTGCCGCACTTGCGGCGGTATACCCGTTATGGAGCCAGGCCCCCTGGTGAGTTGCCTTGCTGATCTGCACGCCTGGGGTCGAACTGCTGACGACGCCTCTGTGCAGCACTGATCAGCAGACGGACAGTCCGGCGCCGACGGAGCGGGGCGCGGGAGATACAGGGCGCCCGAGCACCACGCGCCGGCCAGCACCACCCCCGGCTACGCCCTCGGGCTCCGTCGGGTCGCTGCCTCACAGGAGCAGTCGTGGCCGCCAAGCACTTCCTCGTGTTGGTGCGCTCCCGGAGGGGCGGTCGATCACCGCCCCTTGTCCTTCTTGCCCTTGGCCTTTCCGGGGATCTCCTCCGCCTTCGCCGCCCCAGGAGCCTTCGACGGGCGTTCTGTGACCTGCCGCGCCGAAGAGGTACTGGTGAGTGCCTGGAGTTCTTGTGGAGTCGAGGGCGCTGCGGCCGGCGAATGCGGGGTGGACGTCGCGGCTGCGGGGAGCGACGGCGCGGGCGGCCCTGCTGGTGAGGATCCTGCCGGGGCTGCCGCCTCGGTGTTCTTCGATGCCGCGGGCTGCTCATGCGTGGGA
Organism: Streptomyces sp. NPDC023541; assembly: GCF_055559995.1. NCBI lineage: Bacteria > Bacillati > Actinomycetota > Actinomycetes > Kitasatosporales > Streptomycetaceae > Streptomyces > Streptomyces sp. NPDC023541. The sequence goes on along the minus strand of NZ_JBVHJO010000022.1, from coordinate 33,979 downwards.
GCGGTGACGGGTGGGTTGTTGCCCGCTTGGATGCCGCCCATCACCAGCACGCAGGTGCCCGCGACGCTCGCCGCCGCAAGGCTCCACCGGAGCGGACGGCGCCCTCGGGCAGCCCCAAACGGATCGGGCGTTCGCACGGCAGCAGCGGCAGAGGGCAAGAAGTGGGAGCGATGTGTGCTGGTGCCGTTGGGCGTGGCGCCGGCTGGGGTGCGGGGTCGCGGTGCTTGCGCCATGTCCTGCAGGCATTGGTGGACTGCGGCGGCGTCGGGACGTGCCGCAGGAGCCTGGTCGGTCATCCTTTCGAGCAGGCGGGCGAGGTCTTCCGGCAGTCCTTCGGGTATGTGGGGCCGGCGCAGGAGGTGGGCGGTGCCGATCTCCATGGGAGTTCCCTGGTACTCGCGCCGCCCGGTGAGAGCCTCCAGGAGAGTCACTCCCAGGGCGTAGATGTCGCTGGCCGTACTCGCGCCTTCGCCCAGGAACTGTTCCGGGGCCATGTAGGCGAGGGTGCCGACGAGGGTGTCGGGCGCGCTGTGGGAGCGCTCGTGGACGGTCCGTGACAGCCCGAAGTCGGCCAGGTGGGGCGAGCCCTCTTCACCGAGGAGGATGTTGGAGGGTTTCACGTCGTGATGGATGACGCCGTGGGCGTGCACGTGGTCGATGGCCGAGGAGATGTCGGCGCCGATCCGCATGACCTGGACGGGGCTCAGGGGGCCCGCGTCCATTCGGGTGCGCAAGGTGACGCCGCGGATCAACTCCGTGACCATGAAAGCGCCTTGGCCGTGTCGGCCGGCGTCATAGACGGTGACAAGGGCGGGATGGGAAAGACGGGCCAGTGTGCGGGCCTCGTCGCAGAAGCGGTCGGCAGTGACCGTATCCGTGCCCGCGCGGAACACCTTGACGGCCACCTCACGGCCCAGCACCTCGTCGACACCATGGAACACGTCCGCCGTACCGCCCGACCCTATGGGGCCCTGGAGGCGATAACGGCCGCCCAGGACGGTGTCGCGTAGAGGCGGTACTCCGTGCTCTGGGACGGACAGGGCCGACATGGGTCCTCCTCTACTCGCTGGCAGTGACGCGCGCCTACCCCTCGGAAGTCGCGCTACTCACCGGGCTCCGGGAGCCTCTGCCCAGTACACGGGACACAGTGCCGCCAGCAGCTCACCGCCCTCGCGAAAGCTGGGCGTGGACTGGGCGTGAGACGCCACCTCCCTCGTTGTTGCGCCGGGAGGTCAGCGAAGTGGAGGCCCGGGACGTCGTGCCCCTGGGGCGAAGTTGTACTCCTCATCTGCGTCGGGGGTGGGCGTCAGACGGCACCGGGGCCGAACCCGGGGCTGCGTGCGTCAAGGGCGCGCACCGTGGTGGATGCATGCCTGGCAAGCAGGCCGTGAATCGTGTCGGACAGCGACTGCAGCGTTCCAGCCCCTTGAGTGGACCGCCGACGAGCGCTCGCCCACCGCCACGCCGCGACCGGCACGGCAGCCGGCCCGCAATCTGGCCCTCGTCGAACACCTCACGCACCGGACGCCGCAGGCAGGCCGCCACCATCCGGTGGCGGCAGTCCTGCCGAGGGAGCCACCGGCCCCCGGGCGATCAGCACATCGGCTTCGTGGCGCCAGCCGAGGCAGGAGTAGAGGCGCCGGCCCTCCTCACTGGCGATGAGGAGACCGGTACGGGCGCCCTGGGCCACGGCGGCCTCCGCCAGAGCGCTCATCATGGCGCGGCCCAGGCCGCGTCGCCGGTGCGCCGCGTCCGTCTCGATGCGATCGGCGATCGCATCGGCGCCGACCACGGCGATGGTGCCGCGCGCCGCCACCTCTCCGGAGGAGTCGTGGAGGGAGACGACCGTGACCGGCCCCTTCCTGCGGACCTCGCGCTCGTACGGCGCGGCGGGCGCGTGCTGCGGGTGCTCGGCCAGATCGGTCGTCATGAACGACTCGGACCGGTGGAGCAACTCCAGTCCGGCGGCGCCGACGACGGCTTCGACGGTGCCTGGGCGCAGTGTGGGGACCGTGAGCCAGGTGGTCTGCCTCGCGGCCGCGACGGCTGCCGCCAGCCGTGCCACGGACTCGGGCTCCTCGTCCGCGCGCAGCGCGAAGACCTCGACCTCGCGGCCGGGTTGGTCGCACTTGGACCGCAGGCCGTCCCCGGCGGACTCGACCGGCTCGGCCTCGGGCAGGTCGCGAGCCGCGGTCCAGCCGTTCAGCCAACGTCGTATCAGCTCTGATTCGATCTTCGCCATCCGGCGATTAGAGCATGACCGCAACCGGTGGACTGCGAACCGTCCTCCCCGTCTTCCGCCGCCGTCAGGCGACGCCGCCCTCCATTCACCGAGCGGTCTGAAACGGACATACGTGGCACCGGGCAAGGGAACCGTCGTGTCTTCCGACGACCGTGATTTCCGTGCGGCGGCTGCGTGTCATGGCGGCCGGCGTTCGCGGTGCCCAAGAGGTGGAGGGGGTGCCAGCCGCTCCCGTGCGGACCGTGTGGTCGGTGATCGGTTCGCGATGGCCTCGAGTCTTCGGCGGTGATCAGCCCACCGGCGTCCAGGGACCGGATCGGCCGGCATCAGCGGCTCGATCCGGCCCCGCACCGCATCAGTGATCACTAAATCGGGCGGACACATCCGATCAACTGACCACCTCATCGAAGAGCCGGGCGCCAGCCCCTCAACCGACCGGGTTCAGAAACAGGGGTCCAGGAGCCGCCACGCGGTGAGCGCGATCCTGGCCCGGGTCAGGCCCGTAGGTTCGGTGAGTTCGATATCCAGGGTTTTCGCGATGTGTTCGAGGCGGCGAGCGATGCTGCTGTGGTGCAGGTGGAGCACGTCGGCGGCCCGGCGCAGCGATCCGGTGGTGCAGTAGGTGTCCAGCGTCTCCAGATCCTCGGAGTTGCCGGCGATGCGTGCGATGGCGGCCACGTCGGCGTTGTCCCGCGCGGTCTGCGGGGGCACCTCGGCCAGGAGCGCCAGCGCGCCCAGGTCGGCGTGGCGGATGACGGGTTCGCGCGGGGTCGTGAAGCGGAGGGCGGTGCGCGCCTGCCGCCAGGACCGGTCGGGGCTGTCGGCGGCGCCGATTCCCGCGCGCACGTCTGCCGGGAACCGGGCCGGGTCCACGAAGGTGGCCAGGATGACGCCGACGTCGGCGAGTGGCGCTGCCTTCACGGCGCGGGCCGGGCAGATCAGGCCGCCGATCCGGTCGAGCGGCAGCTGCGAACGCACGGCGACGACGTGGAGGGGCAGTTCGGCAGCGAAGCCCAGGAGCCGAAGGGCCCGGGCTCGGGCCGCGTCGTCGCCGTCCGAGCTGATCGCCAGTTCGACGAGGGCGGGGTCGGCCATGGTGGTGCGGGCAGGGCCGTACCGCTCGGCGACGGCCGCCGCGGCGATGGCGAGCCTGTCGAGGAGCACTTCGTCGAGCGGGTTGGGCCGGCCGGGGCGTTCCAGCCACACCCTGCCGATCTCCTCCTCGTCGAGCGTGATCGGCGCCGTGGTGGACGCGGGCGCCGGCGGGGCGGAGGCGGGCCTGCCGTCGGGCGCGACGCGGGTCGCCCGCCCCGCGCCGTGGAGCCGTATGCCGGCCACGCACTCGGCCAGTCCCGCCGAGGCCCGGGCGAGCGCCGGGAGATCCACCCGTCGGCGCATCAGGGTGTCGTAGAACGCCACGATGCGCATCGCCCCGTCGACATAGGGATCCAGTCCCGACAGCCGAACCGCCAGTGCCTCCATGGCAGAAGGATAGAAGGGCGGGGGTGCGCCGACCGGTGCGTGATCGGGGCGGGATGCGCGACGGATGGCGGGTGACCCCCCGGGTGAGGACCGTGAGGATGGTCGCCATGGACGCCGAACTCGAAGCATTCATCCCGTTTCTCCCGCAACTCGACATGAACGAACCGGTCACCGCGCGCAAGGACTTCGCCGAGCGTGCGGCTGCGGCGCCGGCACCGGACACCTCGGACATGGAGGTCGAGGACCGCACGGTGTCCGCCGATCCTGACGTGGCGGTCCGGGTCTACCGCCCGCACCGGGCACAGGGCGCCGTCGTCTGGCTGCACGGCGGCGGCGGAGTCTTCGGTGACCTGGACACCGAGCATCCGTGGGCCGCCCGGGTCGCGTCCCTTTCCGGGGCTGTGGTGGTCTCGGTGGGCTACCGCCTGGCGCCCGAGGACCCGTTCCCGGCCGCCTTCGACGACGCCTACGCCGCACTGGCCTGGACGGCCGAGCACGCCGGCGAACTCGGTATCGACCCGGCGCGGATCGCGGTCGGCGGTCACAGCGTGGGCGCGAACCTCGCGGCCGCGGTGACGTTGCGGGCGCGTGACGAGCAGGGACCGGCCATCTGCTTCCAACTGCTCAACCAGCCGGGGCTCGACGACCGGCAGGAGACGTGGTCGGCGCGGAACTTCACCGACACGCCCTGGTTCGACCGCGACAGGCTTTCCGCAGCGTGGCGGCACTACCTGGGCTCCCGGCCCGCCACACCGTACGCCGCCCCCGCCCGGGCCGCCGATCTGTCCGGGCTGCCACCGGCCTACATCGCCACCGCGGAGTTCTGTCCGAACCGCGACGAGGGCATCGCCTACGCGCTGCGCCTGATGCAGGCGGGCGTGTCGGTCGAGCTCCACCAGTGGCCCGGCACCTTCCACGGATCGCAGGCGCTTTTGTCCGCCGAGGTGTCGCAGCGCCAGAACGCCGAACTCGGCGCCGCTCTGCGCCGCGCCCTGGCCTCTTGAGCCGTGCACGTCGTAAGGCACGGGGAGCGTCCCCGCCGCCTGCACTCATTGATCACGAAAGGACGACCGTCTTGAAGATCCGACTGGCGATGTGTGGAACCGTGGCCGCGCTGAGCGTCTGCGCGGGCACGGTGGCGGCAGCTCCCGCGCCCGGCGGGACGCATACCGTGACGGCCGGCGCGAGCCCGTCGTCCCCCTTCCGCCCCGCCGAGCTGAAGTCCGCTCTGGACGGTGTCCACCGCGCGGGTGTGCCCGGGGTGTACGCCGAGGTGCGCGACGGCGGCCGGACATGGCGGGGCGCTTCCGGGGTCGCCGATGTCACCACCGGCCGTCCCGTCACGCCCGACATGCGGCAGCGCGTCGGCAGTATCACCAAGACCTTCACGGCCGCCGCGGTCATGCAGCAGGTCGAGCAGGGCCGGATCGAACTCGATGCGCCGATCGGCGACTACCTGCCGCAGCTGGTGCCGGGAGAGCGGGGCCGGAGGATCACGGTGCGGATGCTGCTCAACAACACCAGCGGCATCCCCGATTACATCCGGTACGCCTTCCCGTTCCTCCAGGCCGGCTCGCCCCAGAGCCTGGACGACAACCGGTTCAGGCAGTTCCGCCCGGCCGAGCTGATCGAGTTGGGCCTGAACGCGCCTCCCGCCGGCGAGCCAGGAGGCCCCACCGGTGTGTACTCCAATACCAACTACCTCCTCCTCGGCCAGCTCCTGGAGCACGTGACCGGTACCCCGGCCGAGGAGTACATCACCCGGAACGTCATCCAGCGGGCGGGCCTGCGGCACACAGGGTTCCCGACCGGGACGCGGATCCGGGGGCCGCACTCACGGATGTACGAGGCCCTGTGGGGACTGCTCGACCCGCCCCGCGACTACAGCGTCTACAACATGTCCTGGACGGGGACGGGGGCCGCCCTGGTGTCGACCACGGATGATCTCAACCGTTTCTACCGCAAGCTGCTCGACGGCGAGATCGTGAACCGGTCGTCACTGGAGCAGATGCAGCGCACGGTCCCGGTCATCGCCCTGGACGGATCGACGATCCAGTACGGCCTCGGTCTGCACAAGGTCGACATCACGGATTGCGGCACCTTCTGGGGCCACGACGGCACGGTCTGGGGGGCCGGAACGATCTCCCTGACCCGGGCCGACGGCAAGCGTCAGATGTCGGTCGCGGTCAACCTCCAGAGGTGGAACGCGCCCGACTCCTCGGGGAAGCCGCAGCACCACCCCATCGACGACGCGCTGGAGACGCTGTACGGGCAGGCGATGTGCGGCGACGGTAAGGCCGCGCGGCAGTAGCCGTCCGGGGCGAGATCGAGGCGGCGGCCGCGGAGGCGTTCGAGGCCACGGAGGGGGCCCGCCGCGCGGGAGTGCGTCCGCGCCGGCGAGCCGGACCCGGTGCTCATGGCGAACGTGGCTTTCGCGTCGTTCCCCGAGGCCTTATCAGGCGGGCTGGCAGTAGAAGTCGCCGGCGCCGGTGGGCGGGGTGCCGTCGCAGGCGTGGCTGGTGCCTGCCGAGCCCATGGCGACCAGGACGGTGAGGGCGAGTGCGGTCAGGGTCCTGCGCAGTGCGGTCATCGAGTTGTCCCCCTATGGGCGGACGGGACTCGGAGTCCGTCCCGGAAGGGAGGCCAGGGCCGCAATCCGGGCCACCGAAGACGGTATACGGCCAAAGGCGCCCGAAAGGCGGCGTGTGACGGAAGGGAGACGGGGATTCCCGAAGCTGGGTGAGCGTGTCCGGCTGCGCCGCGATACCTGGACCGGCGCGCCATGCGCAGGGTCCAGCTGGGTTGAGGCGGCTGCTCTCAAGAAGGGACAGCGCAGCGGCCGGCGCCGGGGACAGGCATGGCGCTGCGTCGTCCGTCGGGCTCGGCCCGTGCCCTGGAGGAGGGCGCGGGCCGAGCCCGTTTCGGAGCCGCTGCGCCCTGGCGCGGAAACGGCCGAGCACCCCAGGTGCGTCGCGAACCGCTGCAGCGTCGCGGGGAGCCCGCCGCCGTGGCGTCCGGTGCGGCGACGGCCGTGGTCTCGTTGATCGGGACCTTTGGAAATCCCCACCCTGTTCCGCCCGCCGGCTGAGGGTTCGGGGCGCTTCCTCTCAGCGCATCTTGTCGAAGAACTCGCGGAGGTCGCTGACGAGCAGTTCTGGGGCTTCCATCGCGAGGAAGTGGCCGCCGCGGTCGAGTTCGGTCCACCGCACGATGTGGTGGTCGCGTTCGGCCCAGCGGCGGATGGTCACATCGTGTGCGGAGAGCAGCACGGCGGTGGGCACGGTCCCCCGTGGCCCGGCTGCCCAGTCGCCCTGACCGTCGCTCCACGCGGTGCCGTGGGCGGCGCCGGGTTCAGTCCAGTCGTCGGCTGCGGCTTCGCTCCGGGTGTTCGCTGAGATCTCCTCGTAGTAGACCTGAGCGGCCGAGGCGGCGGTGGAGGTCAGCCAGTACAGCGAAACCTCGGTCAGGATGCGGTCGAGGTGGATGCTGTCCTCGGGCAGTGCGTCTTCCGGGGCGGTGAGCTCCTTGAATTTCTCCACGGTCCAAGCGAGCTGGCCCGCAGGGGAGTCGGTGAGGGCGTAGGCCACGGTCTGTGGACGTTTTGAGTTGCACTGCAGATAACCGTCGTTGAAGTTCTGCATGCGATGCCATCGTCGCTGTTCGGCCTCCGTCAGGCCGTCCATCTCACCCTCCGCCCCGGCGGGAAACGTGATCATGGCGTTGACGTGGACGCCGATCACGTGGTCCGGTGCCTGCCTGCCCATCTCCGGGGCGACCCATGAGCCGGTGTCGTAACCCTGAACGCCGTAGCGCGTGTAGCCGAGGCGGGCCATCAGCTGGATGAACGCCCCGGCCATCCGGGCCGCGTCCATGCCGGGCCCGGCCAGCGGGGTGGAGAAGGCGAATCCCGGCAGCGAGGGAATGACCAGGTGGAACGCATCCGCCGGGTCACCGCCGTGCGCATCGGGATCGGACAGCGGCCCGATGACATCGAGGAAGTCCGCCACCGAGCCCGGCCAGCCGTGCAGCAGCATCAGCGGCGTGGCATCGGCCCTGGGTGAGCGCACGTGCAGGAAGTGGATGTTCTGCCCGTCGATGGTGGTCATGTAGTGAGGGAACGTGTTGAGTTCCGCCTCGTGCGCCCGCCAGTCGTAGGCAGTGCGCCAGTACTCGGCCAGGTTTTTCAGGTAGGCCGCCGGGACGCCGCGGCTCCAGCCGGCACCGGGCAGCTCGTCCGGCCAGCGGGTGGCGGCCAGGCGGGCTTGCAGGTCATCGAGCTGGACCTGCGGTATGTCGATGTGGAAGGAACGGATACCGCTGGGTGTTGTGTTCGCCATAGCTGCGACGCTAGGACTCGCTTAGGTCAGTTTCGGTCCTCACCTTCCGGCAGTCTTACGGCATGCTGGAGACCTCCGGGCGGCTGCTGAAGCTGCTCTCCCTGCTGCAGAACCACCGCGACCGGTCCGGGGTTGAGCTCGCCGAACGCCTCGGCGTCAGCCCACGCACCCTGCGCCGTGATGTGGAGCGGCTGCGCGCGCTCGGCTACCCGGTGAACGCCACCCGGGGCACTGCGGGCTACCGGCTCGGGGCCGGGGCCACGCTGCCGCCGCTGCTGCTCGACGACGACGAGGCTGTCGCCGTCGTCGTCGGCCTGCGCACGGCGGCCGGTGGCTCGGTCGCCGGCATCGAAGAATCCTCGGTGCGCGCGCTCACCAAGCTCGAGCAGATGCTCCCACCCCGGGTGCGGTATCGAGTGAACACCCTGCACACGGCTACCGTCCGGGCCGGCGCAGCCCCGGCTCCCAAGGTCTGCGCGGACACCCTCATGGCCATCGCAGAGGCGTGCCGCCGACGCGAGCGGCTGCGTTTCGACTACGCCGGCCCTCGCCGCAACCCCAGCACGCGCTTGGTCGAGCCGTACAGCCTCGTCAGCTTCGACCGCCACTGGTACCTGGTCGCCTGGGACACCGACCGCGCCGACTGGCGCACCTTCCGTGTCGACAGACTCACTCCGCGCACGCCCGGCGGACCGCGGTTCACCCCCCGCAAACTTCCCGACACCGACGTGGCCGCCTATCTGGCTCACCGGCTGTCGTCGCGGACCTGGCCGTTCCAGGCCACCATCACCCTGCACGAGCCCGCCGCAGCGGTCACCGACCGCATCTGGCCCGGCATGGGCGTCATCGAACCCGTCGACGACGGCAGCTGCCTACTGCACCTGGGCGCCGACAACCCCCGTGACCTCGCCTGGATGATCACCTCGGTCGACGCCGACTTCACTGTTACGAAAGCACCCCCCGAACTCGCCGACGCGCTGCGTGCCCACGCCGCCCGCTGCCTGAACGCCGTACGCAGGGCACAGGCGCCCCAGCCGCGCAGGAGTCTGGACATTTCCTGAAGAACGGGTTCCATCACTGCTCCGGGCCCCTCACAGGGCCGCGGCAGCGGACCGCGCGGGGCGGGGCGCGAGGGCCGGGGGCTCGTGGTGTCCCGGCCCTCGCGTGTCTGGGGTGTTACTTGAGCGCGCCCGCCCCCGTCGTCGTCGCCAGCGATGTCGGAAGGTTGCTCGCCGAGGCCTCCATGCCCGTCGTCAGGGTCGGGGTCCAGTTGACCGTGGTCTTCAGGTCCTTGGACGAGGCGGCGTTGTAGGCGGCGACGAGGTCGGTCACCGTGCCGTTGACGAGGTTGCCGGAGCCCTTGACCGAGCCGGTGCCGTCACCGCTGAGGAGCTTGGCGGCCTTCGCGCCGGACGGCAGCTTCCAGTAGTTGTTCTCCGCGACGACCTGGGCCTTGGCGCGGGAGTTGATGGTGTACTGCGGCGTGTACCCGTTCAGGGGTGTGACGTCGTAGTAGTTGTTGTAGATGTGGATCTGGCCGATGCGGGCCAGCGGGGCGCGCTGCATGATGCCCTTCCACACGTTGTGGTGGATGGAGACGCGCAGCTTGCCGACGCTGTCGGTGTCGCTGCTGCCGATCAGCATCGTCTTGTCGTGGTTGGTGAACTGGTTGCGCGAGACGGTCACCAGGTCGGATCCCTTGGTGATGTCGAGGGCGCCGTCGTGGATCTGGTACTCGCGGCCGAAGTACTTCGGGTTGGCGCTGTCGAAGTGCGGCGCGTCGGTGAACGTGTTGTGGTCCGCCCACACGTGGGTCGCGCCGCGCAGGGACACCGAGTCGTAGTTGGAGTTCCAGTTGCCGTCGTCGCCGTCGGTCGGGTCCCACTGCGGGAAGCAGTCCTCGGTGGCGGCGAAGGTCAGGTTGCGGACGATGACGTTGTCCACGTTCTGAATCTGGAGCATGGCCCCGGTGAGGCCCGCGTTCGTGCCGGGGACGCCCACGATTGTCGTGTTGGCGGGGACCTTGAAGACAATGTTCTTGCCCTGCTTGGCCTGGGCGGCGGCACGTGCCGTCTCCTGGGTGCCGGAGGGCAGCTTGGAGCGGCCGTAGGTGGCCGGGTCGTAGGCCTTGAGGTAGGCCGGCAGGGAGTAGCCGGTCCCGAGGGCGTAGTCGGCGCAGGTCAGCTTCTTTCCGCTGTCGTCGGTGTTGGCGTCGATCATGCCGTTGATCTTGATGATGCGGGGCGTGGTGTCGGAGGCCGATCCCAGCGCCTTCACGAGCTGCGCACGGGTGGAGACGGTGACGGTGTGGGCGGCGTGGGCGTTCGTGCCACCGGTGGTCCCCGTACCGGAGGCCGCCCAGCCGTCCTTCGCGGTGAGCGTCTGGTGGTACAGGTCGACGGTCCCGGCGTTGGCGTTCATCACGACAGCACCAGAGCCGAGGCATGCGGCCACGACGGCCGTGCAGATGACGGCGGCACGACGGGAGCGGAGGGACCGGCGGTGGGAGCGAGCAGCCACGGGGCTTCCTTTGCGGGGGAGGAACGGGTTACGCCCTGTCAGTGGCCGCCGCCCCGTGAAAGGTTGCCGCGTACGGGGATCTCTTTTTGCAGGCCGGGTCAGCAACCGAACCTCATTCGGGCGAAGAGGTCGCCGGTACCCATCGCGCCACCCCCAGACAGCTGTCGGAGGTGGCTACCTCTGTCTTTGCATGCGCGTCCAAGACGCCGTCCACGGTCCCGGTCCGATCGCGCATGGATTCAGCCGATCGCCTTGACGGCTGCGGGCACCCCCTGCCCGTCCGCGCCGGGACCTGCGCCGCGCCGGTCAAGACCGGGAGTGCCGTCAAGTGGCAGGCACGTGGCTGACCAAGCGCTTGCTCACTGCTACTCTTGCGAATCCCGTCCGGACATTCACATGTCGCACACATGACAGGCAGGCGCCCGGTTTCCGGGCCCCGAGGTCGCTGCGAGGAGGCATCGCCCGTGGCCGCAGTCGTCGATGACGCCGCCTCCGTGGAGTTCCATGCCTTCTTCGAGCGGCACCACGCCGAATTGGCCCGGCTCGCCCACCTGTTGACCGGCGAAGCGGATGCCGCCGACGACCTGGCCGCGGATGCGCTGCTCGCGCTGTGGCACCGCTGGGACCGAGTGCGGGCGAGCGAGCAGCCGGTGGCGTACGCGCGGGGCGTCGTCGCCAATCTGGCCCGGACGCGGATACGCAGAGCGGTGCGCGAGCGGCGGCGTGTCGCGCTGTTCTGGGCGCAGCGGGAGGAGAAGACAGAGAATCCGGACGTGGCCGGGGTGGTCGACGTACAAGGGGCGCTGCGCAGGCTGCCGTTCCGGAAGCGAGCGTGTGTCGTGCTGCGCCATGCGTTCGACCTGTCCGAGAAGGACACCGCGACGGCCCTGGGCGTGTCGGTCGGTACGGTGAAGAGCCAGACGTCGAAGGGGATGGCCGAGCTGCAGCGGCTGCTCGGCACGCAGGACGCTCCGCGTAAGGTGCACGCGGCGATGGCGCGTACCGGGAATGCCGGAGGAAGGAACCGATGAGCATGCGGCGGGACGTGCACGAGGAGCTGCGCACCCGGCTGCACGAGGCGGCCGGGGCGCACCGGCCCGACCGCGCGCGGATCCTGGCACGGCTGGAACGCGGCATGGCGCAGGAGGACCTGCCCCGCTCCCGCGCGGCCCGCCCTCCCCGGTTCGGCTGGGTGCGCGTGGCGGGCGTCACCGCGGCGGTCGCGGGGATCCTCGCCGCCGGCGGCTACGGCGTGGCCTCCGTGGTGAACGACGAGCCTGCGCAGCAGACGGTAGCGGTCCCGCCCACGCCCGCCCCCACCTCCACGCCCGCCCCGTCGACGGACGCGACGCGCCGTACTCCCTCGCCGGTGGACCCGACGCCCGCGGACCCGGCGCCCGCGGGTCCGACACCGAGCGCCTCCCGCGAGCCCCGCGAGCCGAGCGTCTCCCCGCCGCGTACGCCCGATGCCGGCGCGCCCGCCGCCGGCGAGCAGGACGGGCCGCTGTGGTCGGACGGCTCGGTGGACCCGCACAGCAACGACTTCTGGGCGCAGAGCAACGTCACCCTCAAGACGCGCGAGGTACTGACCGCACTGACCGTCGAGTTGCGGATCGCCCAGACCGGCGGGGTCACCTCCGCCGGTGCGTGGCGGTCGCTGCCCGAGGCCGACTTCACGCTGACGGTCGCCGAGAAGGACGGCTACCTCGTCCACACCTGGGTGCTCAAGCAGGGCCGTACGGTGCCGGCCGGGCAGTGGATGTTCGCCGGGCAGTACCACCACGCCCGCGGCGGCCGGGACGCCCGGGACGACCGCTACGCGGCCACCGCCCGGACGCGGAGCGAACCGCTCGCCGTGTCGGGCGACTTCGCCCGGCACGACGACTGACCGGCACAACGCGTCCGCGGACGGCGGCAGCCGCTGCGCCGGATCCCGGTCGGCCTTGCTCCGGAAGTGCCGGCGGAGTCGAGGGTCAGGTGCGCGGCCGGGGGGAGAGCCTCTTCTTCGGGCGAATCGATCTGCTGTACGCAACTCATGAACCGAAGGCCGGGCGGCGGGCCGTGAGTTCCGCCTGGGTGCGGCTACCTGGGCGGGCACGAGTGGGCCGGGCGGCCAGGGTCGGGCCTGGCCATGTCGCCGGGCAGAAACGCCGCAGGGGCGCGCTGCGCCGTCCTGGAGAATCGAGACCGGGCCGCCGCCCTCCCCTGGAAGGAGGTCGTGCGGCTCGCCCTCCCGGCGGGCACTGGCAGGCGAATGCCGACACGCGCCGGGGTGGTGTTAGGCGGGCTGTGGGGCGGGCGTTGCCGGAGCGGCCCCGGTCTTGCGGGTCTCTCGCATGATCAGCAGGCCGTTGAGCACCATCAGCGTCGCGGCCGCCGTCGCCGGACGGCCGGCTCGGCAGGCCGAAGCCCGGTGTCGTCATCTCCGGGCTCAGGATGAATTCCGTCCCGAACCAGAGGATGAAGAGGTTCCCGGATGTCGGGAGTTCGGGGGGTCCGCTGCCGGGCGGGGAGCGGGGATCGTGCGCCCCGGCGCGGGGCCGGCATGCGGGCTCAGGCGAGGGCTGTGACGAGCAGGGCGAAGGCGGCGATGATGACGGCGACGCGGACGTAGTGGAAGCGGTCCCAGCGGTTCATCTGCTCCTTCCAGTCGGCGGGCCGGTTCTCGGGGGTCCACGTCTTGGTCCGGTTGTTGATCGGGACGAGCAGCAGAATCGACATGATCACGCTGAGGAGCAGCAGTGCGCCGGCGGTGACGACGAGGCCGGTGGGGTGGTGGTGCCGTCCGGCGATGGCCCAGACCGCGACGAGGGCGAGCGAGGTGATGTACCAGACGGGCATCACGGCGCCGAGCATCCGGCCCCCGTGGGCGCGGCCGAGTTGGCCGCTGTCCTCCGGGAGGGCGCTGAGGATCGGGTTGATGACGAAGGCGACGGAGAACTCCACCCCCACCATCACGCCGACGACCACGGTGGTGATGACCTCAAGTGCGTTGAGCATGACGGCCCTCTCTCGTATCTAGCGTTGCTAGCTGATGGGGCAACGCTAGTGCTGCTGCCGCTTGATTGTCTAGCGGTGCTAGGATCGAATCATGTCGGTACAGGAACGCAAGGAGCGCGAGCGGGCGAAGCGCGAGCGCCTCATCGTGGCGACGGCCCGCGAACTCGCCGAGCAGCAGGGCTGGGACGCGGTCACCACCCGCCGGCTCGCCGAGCGCATCGAATACAGCCAGCCCGTCCTCTACAGCCACTTCCGCGGCAAACGGGAGATCATCGGCGCCGTCGCCCTGGAGGGCGCCGCCGAGCTGGCCGCGGCGGTGCGTGCCGCGACCGCCGCCGCAGGCGGCCCGCGCGAACGGGTGTCCGCCCTCGCCCGCGCCTACCTCGACTTCGCCGCACGCAACCCGGCGGTCTACGACGCCATCTTCCAGCTCGACGGCGGCCTGGCGTACGCGCAGGAGGACACCCCGGAACCTCTCAAGGACGCTTTCGCCGCGCTGCTGGAGCACCTGGGCGAGGTCGCCGGGGACGGCGTCGCCCCGGGGCTGTTCACCGAGACGTTCTGGGCGGCCCTGCACGGGCTGGCCACCCTGACCCGAGCCGGACGACTGCCGCCGCAGGACACCGAGCAGAGGGTGGAACTGCTGGTGGACCGGCTCTCCGTGGTCTGACACACCATCGCGCCGGCCGCGTCGGCCCACCTCGCTCTGGAGGGGGCAGCGATGGGACGCCCCTTCTCCCCAAGCCCCCATAGTCGTCAGCACGAGGAGACCCCCGTGCCGGACCGCGACGAGGAGGCCGTGTGGGAAGCCATGGCCGCGATGGCCGCGGTGGCGGGTTCGGCCGCGGGGTTGGAGCTGGGGGTGACCGGTCTCCGAGCGCGGCCGGCCGCAGAGCGAGGACGGGAGCCGAGGCGCCGTGTCCGCCGCCGGTGGACTCCTCCGGTTCGATCCAGCCGTCGGCGCGGCCGTCGGCGCTTCGTGATGCCGGCCGAGGCGGACTCGGACTCCGCGACGAAGGTCAGGGGGACGTTGCGGGCCAGAGCGCGGGCATCGCCCGCCTCGACCTCCACATGCGCCGACGTGGCGCGGCCGAGGCCGCGAGGACCGCGATCAGCACGGCGGCGAGCACGGCGGGGCGGGCTTGGTCACGGGACATGGCGCTCCCCGGGGTGCGGTGAGGAGGCTCCGTGCACGGCCTGCGACGCCCCCTCGGCAGATCCAGGGCCGTCCGCGCGCGGGATGGGGGGCCATCATGGTCGATCTGTCACAGGACGGGTGTGAAGGTGTCGCTCCCGGTGCGGGGCTCTCTCGCGTACGGCCGGGAGCGGGCAGGGGCCGAGGCGGGCTTCGGGGGCGTCAGGCGGGTTCGCGGCCCAGGGCGTCGGCCCGCCGGTAGTACTCGTGGAGGCCGTCGAAGAGGGGGTTGGCGACGGCCATGGTGCGGGTGTCGTCGCCGGTCATGGACAGGCCCCGCAGGACGACGTCGAGGCCGGGGGCCTCGGGGGCGTGGAAGCGTTCGTCGTCGATGTCGGCTTCGTGGACGATCTGTGCGATGCGTCGCAGGGCAGGGTCGTCGGTGAGGCGGTGGACGCGCAGGATGGTCTCGAAGCTGCAGTCGCCGTGGTGGTGGCCGAGTTCGGCGCCGCGCATGTCGAAGGGGGTGGCGTCCTTCGGGACCTGGGCGGGGTCGGTGACGAAGACGAACTCGGCTGCGGGGTCGATGAAGCGGCCGATCAGCCAGGCGCAGGCGGCGCGGTCGATGTGGATGCCGGCGCGGGTGGCCCACTTCATGGGGTGCTCTCCTCGGTGGCGTTGGCGGGGTGCAGGGCGTTGACGGCGGCTTCGGCGGCGAGCCGGTCGGGTGGGGGGTAGTAGTCGCGGCGCTGGATGCGCCGGAGTTCGGCGCGGAGTCTGGTCAGCGTGCGCAGCCGTTCGGCGTCGCCGGTGTCGTGGGCGGCTTCGGCCCGGGCGAGGACCTGCTGGTACTCGGTGGCCCGGGCCTGGGTCATGGCGTGGACGAGCTGCTGTTCGTGGCCGGCGGCGGCCGGGTGGGCGATCCACACCGTGGCGTGGCCGCCGAAGTCGGTGACCTCCTCGGCGATCCACTCCAGCTGCTCCTGGGTGCGGGCGTCGGCGGGCAGCGCGATGAGGCCGTCGCTGATCTGCGCGACGCCCAGGCGCTTGAGCTTGCGCCACACGGTGATCCGCGGGGTGGAGGGCTCGCGGGGCAGACGGTAGGAGAGCAGCACCCATTGCTGCTCAATGCCCGGGCTGCTCACGCCGGGTGCCCTGAGGGGTCTGTTCCGGCCGCGTCCAGAGGCTGCAACGAGCTGTTCATGTCCATCCCCCGAGATCTCCCTTCCGACGACCCGAGGACTGATGTAACCATGGTTGCACAGCAGGGGCGGGTGGGGATGCGCGGTCGCGCACCCCCGTGCCGTCCGGACCCCCGGCCGTCTCGTGCGGCTCCATCAGGACGGAGACCGTGCCGGTGACCGCCACCGACCAGCCCCCGAGCACCCCGGACAAAGCCGATCAAGCCCTGGCCGGTGGCGATGTCATTGCGCTGCGGCAGGCGATCCGCGCGTGGTTCGCGATCTCCTGGCAGACGTTCGGCGGTCCGGCCGGGCAGATCGCGGTGATGCAGCGGGCCCTGGTGGAGGACAAGCGCTGGATCGGCCAGCAGCGGTTCAACCACGCCCTGAGCTACTGCATGCTCCTGCCGGGACCGGAGGCCCAGCAGCTGGCGATCTACACCGGGTGGCTTCTCAACGGCACCCGCGGCGGGCTGATCGCCGGCACCCTCTTCGTCCTGCCCGGGGTCCTCGCGCTGCTCGCGCTGTCCGCGCTCTACGTCTCCTTCGGCTCGACGGCAGCCGTCACCGGCGTGTTCGCCGGCCTGGCGCCCGCGGTGGCCGCCATCGTCGTCCAGGCGGTCTCCCGGGTCGCCAAGCGCTCCCTGACCCACCCGCTCCTGGTCGCCCTCGCCGCCGTCTCCTTCGCGGCGCTGGCGTTGTTCTCGGTGCCGTTCCCCGCCGTGATCGCCGCCGCCGCTCTCGCCGGGTGGCTCATCGGCCACTTCAGGCCCGGCGCCCTGAAGCCCGCGGCCGGGCACGGGGCCGGTGACGGGCCGCCGCCGCTGATCCCCGATGACGCCCTGCACCACGAGCAGCCCGGCCGTCGGCGCACCTGGCGCATCCTCACCGCGGGCCTGCTGCTGTGGGCCGTCCCGGTGGCCGCCGTCGCTCTCCTGACCGGCGCCGACAGCGTGTTCACCGCCCAAGGCCTGTTCTTCTCCGGCACCGCGCTGGTGACCTTCGGCGGCGCCTACGCCGTCCTGGCCTTCGTCGCGCAGCAGGCCGTGCAGACCTACGGCTGGCTCAGCGCCAAGGAGATGGTCAGCGGCCTCGCTCTGGCCGAGACGACGCCGGGTCCGCTGATCATGGTGGTGCAGTTCGTCGCGTTCCTCGGCGCCTACCGCGACCCCGGCAGCCTCGACCCGTGGGCCGCGGCCCTGCTCGGCGCCCTGCTCACCACCTGGGTCACCTTCGTGCCGTGCTTCCTGTTCATCCTCCTCGGCGCCCCCTACATCGAGCGCCTTCGCGGCAACCGCAGGATTTCCGCCGCCCTGACCGGCATCACCGCCGCCGTCGTCGGCGTCATCGCCAACCTCGCCCTGTACTTCGCCGAACACACCCTCTTCACAGACGTGGCCGACAAGAGCTTCGGCCCTGTGCACATCGCCCTGCCCGACCTGGCCACACTGCGCCCTGCCGCCCTCGCGATCGCGGTGATCGCGGCGCTGCTGATCTTCAAGCTCCGCTGGAGCGTCCTGCGCACCCTCGGCGTCTGCGCGGCCCTCGGACTGGGCGCAGCCGTGGTAGGCCTTCCCGGCGTCTGAGCCGTCGGGCCGGCCGAGGATCCGCTACAGGGCGGCGTCGGCGGGTGCCGCGGCGGCGGGTGGGGTGTCGCGCAGGCCCATGCGCAGGTGCTCGACGTGGAAGAGGGCTTGGTCCAGGAGCTGGGCGACGTGGTGGTCGTAGAGGGCGTAGATGATCGAGCGCCCCTGGCGCTCTCCGGCGACCAGGCCGAGGTTGCGCAGGAGGCGCAGCTGGTGGGAGCAGGCGGAGGGTTCCATCTCGACGGCTTCGGCGAGTACGGCCACCGCGCACGGGCCTTCCTGGAGGCGGGCGAGGATACGCAGCCGGGAGGGGGTGGCCAGGGCCTGGAGGGTGGCTGCGACGTCGGCGGTCCCGACGGCGTCGAGGCGTTCGCGGGTGGTGGCGCGGTGTCCGCCGTCGGTTTCGTGGCCCATGGCGCCCATCCTACCGGCAACACATGAAGACCTGTTCAGGTGTTCTTGTATGGTGGTGGTGTCGCACAGAGCCGCCAAGGTCCTGGGCTGGGCCCTCCCTTCGTCTCCCGGAAGGCGCTTTTGCCGTGAGCACCCACCACGAACACGATCACAACCACGGCCCTGCCGACGGGCATCGCGACCGCCATGGCCATGACCATGGTCATGGCGGTGCGGGTTCGCGGTGGTCGCGTCTGCGTCATCTGCGTCATCACGTCGCACATCTGGTGGCCCCGCACAGCCACGAGGCGGGCGACAAGGTCGACTCCGCGATGGAGACCTCGAAGGAGGGCATGCGCACCCTGTGGCTGTCACTGGGCATCCTGGGTCTGACCACCGTCGTCCAGGCGGCGGTGGTCGCGCTGTCGGGATCCGTGGCGCTGCTGGGCGACACCGTCCACAACGCGGCCGACGCGCTGACCGCCGTCCCGCTGGGCATCGCGTTCGTACTGGGACGGCGGGCGGCGAACCGCCGCTACACCTACGGCTACGGCCGCGCCGAGGACCTCGCCGGCGTCGCCATCGTGCTGACCATCGCCGCGTCCTGCGCCCTGGCCGCCTACACGGCCGTCGACCGGCTGCTGAACCCGCGGGAGATCACCCACCTGTGGGCGGTGGCGGCCGCCGCACTCGTCGGGTTCATCGGCAACGAATGGGTGGCCCGCTACCGGATCCGCACCGGCCGGAAAATCGGCTCGGCCGCACTGGTCGCCGACGGACTGCACGCCCGCACCGACGGCTTCACCTCGCTCGCCGTACTGTTCGGCGCGGGTGGCGCTGCCATCGGCTGGAGGTACGCCGACCCCCTCGTCGGCCTGCTCATCACTCTCGCGATCCTCGCGGTGCTGCGCGGCGCGGCCCGGGAGGTCTGCCGACGGCTGATGGACTCCGTCGACCCCGCCCTCGTCGACAACGCCGAGCACGCCCTGCGCAGTGTGGACGGCGTCCGCGGTCTGGGGCAGGTGCGGATGCGGTGGATCGGACACACCCTGCGCGCGGAGGCCGACATCGTCGTCGATCCCCAGTTGACGGTCGTGCAGGCCCACGAGCTCGCGGTCGCGGCCGAGCACGCGCTGATCCACGCGGTGCCCCGGCTGACCGCCGCGACCGTTCACACCGACCACACCCACAGTGCCGGCCAGCACGCCGTGCTCGCGCATCACGGGGCGGGCCGGCCCTCCCTGACCCCGCCCTGACCCCGCCCAAGAGCCCAGAACGGCCCGGCCGCCGGCTCCCCCGGTCTCGTGCACGAAGGCGCCCTTCTGCGGCCCATCACCCGGGCGGCGATCCAGCCGCGCTCAAGCGGCCGGTGCTGGAGCGGCCGACCTGGCGGCCCGACATCCGGCCGCGGCCATCTCCACGGCGCGGGTCGCCATGCACCGCAAGACGGCCAACACCGCGAAGGCCACCGGGCAATACCCGCTCGGTGTTCTGTCCGAGTCGTCTACCCGAGCCCGGGGCCCTCCCCGCTCGACTTCCTGCCGTTGCACCACCTCCGGCAAGCCCCTCCCCCGGGCTTTCCGCCTCGGCACCACGCCCGGCCTCGCGAAGGTCGACTGCGTCCAGCAGATGGCGTGGGCCGTCGATTGACTCCAGGACATCCACTTCGAAGACGGCGGCACCTGCGCCGACCAGCTCGAAGCCGAATTCACCGACCTCGCCTCCATCGACGTGTCGTTCCAGGCGGCCAGCGTCCGCCCGCAGCAGGAGGCATACCCCTTCAGTGAGCCGAAGCACGACAGTGGCCGCGTTCTCGGGGCGGTGCCCGGGTCGGCTGCCGGCCCGGGCACCCGGTTCACGCCTCTACTCCATGAACTGGAAGGTCCACGCCTGGCTTCGGTCGTTGACGTCGAGTGGCCTCAGGGCGATACGGGGCGGGAAGATCCGCAGCACGCTGAGGTCCAGGGCCAGCTCCTCGCCGTCGACGGGGCCTCCGGGGACGACGACGTGGAAGGTGTGGGGCTGGTCGCACTGGTAGAGCGCCCACTCGCGCGGCTCGGGGTATCCGACGACCGGCTTGTTCGTCTCCGGCTCGCCGTCGTAGGAGACATAGGTTTCACTGCGGAGATTGCGGATCGTGTAGTTGCCGTTGCCGAGTCTCTCCAGCTGCCACTCCTGCTCGCCGGGGTTGCCGGTGGGAGGCAGCAGGACAACGGGGGTCTTGGGCTCCGATGCCCCGTCCAGCAGCGTGAGCAGCTGCTCGCGAGGGCGGGTGATCGTGTACGTGCCGTTCGGTACGGGTGTCATGGCCGACTCCACTTCTGACGTGCGGCGCCCGTGCGGGTCGCCACTGATCTGTTGGGCCAGGCGGATCCCTTCCCTGCCAACGTGCGACAGAGGGTCGGAAAGGCTCTGCGTCACCCTTCAGGAGTACAGCGAATGCGTCCCGGTGTTCGACCGGCTCGGTGGAGGCGTCCTCCGATGCCTCCCATGGTGTGTCCGGGGGCAGTTGCTCTGCGCGAGATCCCGTTGCCGGCGACTGGCAGCGTGCCCATCCGGTGACAACTACGGCGCCTCACCAACGCCACAACGCAGGTCGACAGCTGCCGCTGGTGACACCTACCGTGCGTCGGCAGCGGCGCTCACCGTGCCGGTGACCGCCACCGGCGTACCTGTCCGGCGCGGGGGTTGCCTCAGCTGCCGGTCGGCTGCCCGGCGCCTGACGGGACGGGGGCTCGGCCCGGCGCGGAGTGTCCTGTCGGGCTCTTGCTGCTCCGCCCGCACGGGCGGCATCAACGGAGCCCTGGAGGGGGTGGCGCAGCAGTTGGGTGGGGCCGTCGTGGTTGCCGTTGCGGTCGGCGGGTGGGTAGAGGCTGTCGATGAGGAGATCGCCTTGGCGCTGCCGGGGCCGGAGGGCACGGTGCCGCATGCAGCCGGCCGCCCGGGCGGCGCTCACGGGCGGTGGGACGGAGGGCCTGCGCGTCCGGCTGGCAGCGGACGCGGCCGCGCTCAAGGCGCACGGGACAACCCGCTACGGGCGGCGGCGCCGGCGGGGCAGGTCCCGCCGGCGCGCTGCCCCGCGGTCGGCCTGTCTCAGCCGAGTGCGTCGAGGAGTTCGTTGCACGCCTGTTCGCAGGAGCGGCAGGCTTCGGCGCAGAGGCGGCAGTGCTCGTGCATGTCCGCGTGGCGTCCGCGTTCGTCGCCGCACGCCTTGCAGACCATGGAGCACGCCTTGAGGATCGCGGCGGTGATGTTGGCGTCGTAGCCGGTGTGGCGGGAGAGGACCGCGGCGGCGGTGGTGCAGATGTCGGCGCAGTCCATGTCGGTGCGGATGCACTTGGCGAGATCGCCGGCCATGCCTTCGGACAGGCAGGCGTCGGCGCACGCCGTACACGCCTGTGCGCAGGCGATGCACTCCTCGATGCCTCCGTTCCCCTGCGGGGCCGGCGATCCGGGGCGGCCTCCATGGAAGCCCCCGGTACCTCCAGCCAACACCTCCGGACGCGGGGCCGCACGGCTGCGGTCAGTGGTAGGCGTGGACGACGGCGTGGCCCTTGCCGCGGCCGATCATCCACTTGTTCACCGGCGTCGTGACCACGAAGGCCACGACGAAGCCGCCCAGCAGCGCCGTCCAGAACAGCGCGTCCGACAGGTGGGCGTCCATCGCCCCGGGGACCAGGGCGATGATCCCGTTGTCGACGAGCTCCATCACCGCGATCGAGACGGTGTCAGCGGCCAGCGCCACCTTCACGGCCGTCTTGAAGTCCAGGCCGGCCTTGCGGACCGCGAACAAGGTGAACGAGTAGCCGAAGACGAACGCCAGGGTGATCGCCAGGACCATCGTCTGGACGTTGCCCCACATCAGGGCGGTGCCGATGACCATGCCGAGGATCTCACCGATCGCACAGCCGGACAGGCAGTGCAGCGTCGCCTTCGCCGCGGCCCCCCACGTCACCCCGCCCCTCTGATGCCCGGCGTGACCGGCGTGCGCCTGGTGCGCGGCGTGGTCGTGCGCGGTGCTGGTGTGGTGTGCGCCGTGGTCCATGACCGTCATCCCCAATCCCGTCCAGTGTGACCCCGCCCCCGCGGACTCACAGCACCACCATATACCCCCCAGGGGTATATGCAAGAGGCGGCGGTGTTCCCGGATCCTGCTCGCGCGGCGACCTACGGACCGGTTGTTGCCCAGCCGGCTGCCGGGGGGGCGCGGACCACAGGCAGGTGGCGATGCCGATCGGGACATGGATGATGAACACCCACGGCCGGCTGGCCCCCTCGGTGAACATCCCACCCGGGACTTCCGCGGTGCCGCCGGCCGGGGCGGCCGCGCCGTACAGGGCCAACGCCTTGCCGAGCTCCGTGGGGCTGTGGCCGAAGAGCATCACAGCTCCCCCGCTGTTCGGTCACGGTCAGCCGCCGAGGACGCCGTCGCCGGTCGGAGGCATCGACAGCGTTCTTCCACTGGCCGCCGGCCGTCACAGGAGAGCCAGGATCGCGAGCGCTCCGCCCACGTCGACGACCGCGCACCATTCGGACCAGGCCCTTGGGACAACCCGGCCCGTGCGGTGGTGGGCGATGTCCCAGACGCCGTGAGCCAGCCAGCCTGCGGCCACCACGTGCAGGCCCACGGTCTCTCCCAGTGCAAGGGCCAGCGCGGCCACGGCGGCCAGGCCGACAAGGCCTGCCAACTGAAGGACCAGAATGCGGAGGTCGCGCAGTTCTCCGCGGAACGCCCCGAAGAGCAGATAGCAGACCGGCATGATCGCGAGCAGAGCGGCGAGCATGGCGAGGGGCGGAACGCCGTCCACGAAGGTTGCGATCACTACTGCGACCGCGGCGACGGTGGGCCAGCGGTGCACCAGCCGGCGCGGCAGGGTCCCCGTGGCGTTCTCAGGTGCGGAGTTCATCGCGTTCCTCTCGGCGGGGGGTGCACCAACGGCTCCACCGTCCAGGCAGATCGAACGTCGCGGAAGAGCCGGAAGGAACGATGTCCGGCTTCTTGGGGTACCCGTCCTTCCGGCATAGGGTCACCGCATGGCGGAGCGGCTGATGGTGGTGGTCGGATACGAGGCAGCCGAATTGCTGGACATCGCCTGCGTGACGACGCCGTTGGGCATGGCCAACGGGATCGGTACGCCGACTGTGCCGTACCGGGTGCGCCTGGCCGGGCCGGGCGGCAGTCCCCTCGTCTGCGGTACGGGGCTCACGCTGGGTGCCGACGAGGCCCTCGAACGGCTTGTCGGCCCGCTGGACACCCTGATCGTCTCCGGTGGCGTCGGTTTCGAGCGGGCGGCGGCCGACTCGCGGCTCGTGGCACACGTGCGCCGGCTGGCGAAGGAGAGCCGCCGCGTGGCATCGGTGTGCACCGGGGCGGCGGTCCTGGCCGCCGCCGGGCTGCTCGACGGGCGACGGGCGACCACGCACTGGCGGTATGCGCGTGCACTCGCCGACGAGAACCCGCAGGTCACGTTCGACCCCGCGCCGATCTACGTTCGCGACGGCAACGTCTACACGGCGGCGGGAGTCACCAGCGCCCTGGACCTCACGCTGGCCTTCATCGAGGAGGACCACGGACCGGACCTGGCCCGACAGGTGGCCCGGGACCTGGTCGTCTACCTGCAACGGCCCGGCAGTCAAGCGCAGATGAGCCTGTTCACGTCCGCCCCCGTTCCGCGTGACGAGGTGACCAGGGGACTTGTGGAGCACATCGCGGCGCACCCGGGCGCCGATTTGAGTACGAAGGCGCTGGCCGCGCGGGCAGGGGTGACACCACGGCATCTCACCCGGCTGTTCACGCATCATCTGGGGCAGACACCGGCCCGCTACGTCCGTCTCGCCCGGGCGGAGGTCGCGGCGCAGTTGCTCGCTTCCACCGCCCTGCCGCTGGAGGCCGTGGCGGACCGATGCGGGTTCGGCAGCGCGGAGGCGATGCGGCAGGCGTTCACACGCCGGTTCGGGATCTCGCCCTCGCGCTACCGGAACGCAGCGCGGAAGGCGGAGTGACGCGGCTCGGCGGGCCCCGCACCCTCACGCCGCCGTACGCCCGGTGACGCCGTTCACGCCCCCCGGGCGGCGGGTGGGTGCAGGGCTGCGAATTCCAGCGGCGCCGACGGGTCGATCGACAGATCCAGCTGCGCCGGGGCGGACCGCCCCGGGCGCGGATCTGAGGAGGCCGCCGGCGGCGGAGCGATCCCCGCGCCGTAGGCGCAGACCGCGGCCTCGGCCGGGCCGCACCTGCCTGGTCAGGCGCAGCCCGGGCGCTGTCGGGCAAGCGGCGCTGCCAGCTGGAGGGGATTGACGCGTCATTGTGCCCGAGGAGGGCGGGAACCGGGACGGGACGTGGGTGGTTCTTCAGCGGGCGCGGCGGTAGTGGTGCGCGGTGGTGGCGACCCAAAGCATCGCGGTGATGGCTCCGACGGCCAGCGTGAGGGTGCCGGCCCTGCCGCCGGTCATCGCCCAGCCGTTGCCGAGCAGCAGGGCGGTGCCGGCGGCGCGGGAGGCGATCGCGTGCCTGCGGTTTCCGATGCGGCTGAAGTGGCGGCCCAGGACGTAGCAGGCGGCGATCAGCGAGGTGAAAGTGATCGACCCCGCTGCGAAGTGGGCGTAGCTGTGCCAGGTGAGTGCGGCGGGCGGCCCGTAGGGGGTGCCGGAGGGGAAGCCGTCTGCCGGGTCCATGACGAACAGTCCCGCAGCGACCATGCCGACGCCGCTGATCCTCACCAGCCGTGGCGCCCAGGTGCTTCCGGGGGTGCCGCGCAGGGCGCGGCGCAGGCCGGTCGCGCCGACGGCGAGCAGGGCTCCGGCTACCAGGAAGTTGGCGATCTGGAGCCAGCCCAGGGAGCCGTTGCTCAGTGCGCTCAGCGGGTGGCGGGTGATGTCGAAAGTGAGGAGGGCGGGGGTGGTGGCGGCAGCGCGGGGTGGCGGTGGAAGCGGCGGTGGTGGTCTGGGGGGGCACGGTGTGCCTCTCGGGTTCGTCGTGTTCGCTCTCGGTGACACGTCGATCAGCCGATGTGACAGGGAATGCGGGACGTTCCCTGTCACATGCTCCTGTTCGACGTAGAGGCAGAAGATCCGTACGACGAGACGAGGGAAACCCCATGCGTTACCTGATGACGACCCGGCCTACCGACACCGCTCCCGACGAGAAGCTGTACGTGGAGATGGGCAGGTTCGTCGAGGAGCTGACGGCGGCAGGTGTGCTGCTGGCCACCGGGGGCCTGGAGCCGGGCGGAGTACTGGTGAGCTGCGCGGGCGGCGACATCACGGTGACGGACGGGCCGTTCGCCGAGGCCAAGGAAGCCGTGGCCGGCTTTGCGCTGATCGAGGTCCGGTCCAAGGAGGAGGCGATCGAGCTGGCCCGCCGCTTCCGCCGGATCGTCGGTGACGGCGAAAGCGTGGTGCAGCAGGCCTTCGGACCCTGAGCGGCGAGGAGCGCGGGCCCCGGCTTGCGGGCGGGCTGGGGCAGGTGCTGTGATCATGGCTGTGCCGGATACCCGTCGCACGATCGACGCGGTCTGGAAACTCGAGTCGGCAAAGATCATCGCCGGGCTCACGCGGATGGTGCACGACGTCGGTCTCGCCGAGGAGTTGGCCCAGGACGCGCTCGTCGCCGCGCTCGAGCAGTGGCCCGCCGCGGGCGTCCCGGAGAACCCCGGCGCCTGGCTGACGACCACCGCCAAGCGGCGGGCCGTTGACCACATGCGACGCTCCCGGCTGCTGATGCACAAGCAGGAGCAGCTCGCCCACCACCGGCCCCCTCACCGGGCGCATGCTCATCGGCAGCGCCGACGGCTTCTGGGGCCCGAACGTCTCTTCGGCCCCGGACTTCCTCGCCTGGTATGAACGATGGCTCGACCACATGGCTGCCGGACAGGACAACCGGGCTCTGAAGCTCACCTCACCCCGGCTCCGAGCACATCCGATGCGGCAGCGGCTCGCGCACTCACCGTGAACGCACCACCCCGCCCGAGCCGAGATCCTTGAGGAACTGCCGTTGGCCGTCCAGGAATCCGTCCGCGAAGAGCGAGCGGGGCGTGAAGAGCGCAGTGAGCGTGATCTTGAGGTCCGACCGCTCGATGGACTGCTTGAGAAATGAATGGGTCGCGTCCGGGTAGCGCTCGGCGGTCAATACACCGCCCGGGTCCAGCACCTCGCGGTAGACGCGCTCCGTGTCGGCGGTGTCCACGTTCATGTCATGACCCGCGAGGGCCAGCAGCACCGGTACGCCGCGCAGGGCGCGGAGGTCCTGCGTGGCGTCCGCGGTGTAGTTCTTGGAGATGAAGCCCCAGCGATCGGCGGTCATGCCGTCCGCGTCGCCGTCCATGGCCCTGACGTACTCCTCGAAGGTCGCGTGGCGTTCCAGCAGCCGTCGGGTGGTGTCGCTCTTGGCGATCGCCGCGCCGGTACGGCTCGCTGACGCTCCGTCGGCGCGCAGTTCGGCGAGGAGGTGGTAGCGGCCCTGCCGGAGCCAGTTGATCGCGGGCGAGACGGCGATGACGAAGCTCACGGGCGTCTTGGCTGCGACCTTCGGCAGGACCCAGCCTGCCTGGCTGGCGCCCCAGAGCCCGATCCGGTCGCCGTCGATGTCGGGGCGGGCGCGCGCCCAGGCGATGGCGGCGGCCGCCTCGTCGGCCCGGTCGTCCATGGACTGGCCGAGCCAGTTCCCCGGCGCGCCCGCGACGCCGGGCTTGTCCCAGGACAGGGAGGCGTAGCCGGCTTTGGCGTTCGCTTCCCACAGGGGTTTGTACCCGTCGTCATGGGTGGCGTCGACGGGGCCGTCGCCGTGGACGTACACGACCAGGCCGTGGTGCTTGCGGCCGTCCTTGGGGGTGGCCAGTACTGCGTTGAGGGTGTGGCCGCCGTGGCGGATCGACACCCGCTGCTCGTCCATGGCGTAGGAGTGCTGCCACAGCACCACACCGACGAGACCGGTGGCCACGACCAGGGTGGTGACCAGTGACCACACGGCTGTGCGGAGCCCGCGCCGTCGGGGCTGGAGCTGTGGATGCATGGGACTGACCGCCTCTGTTCGGATGAGCCCAGAAACTATCAGCACAAGCACGGTCGTTGGAAGAATGATAGTTTTGAGCTCGGGTTGCAGTGACGAAGGAGGGCACGGCATGGGAGTGGACACGACGGACACCGGCGCCGGACCGGTGGTGGTCAGGCGGGGCCTTCCGGCCGGCGCCGAGCGGCGGGCGGCCGAGATGTACTGGGACGCCTTCGGCCGCAAGCTCGGCCCTGCGCTGAATCCGCCGGACAAGGCGGTGCCCTTCATCGCCGCCCACCTGAACGCCGACCGAGCGGTGTGCGCGCTCCTGGACGGGCAGCTCGTCGGCCTCGCCGGCTACCAGCTCGGCGGCCGTGCCCTCACCGGGGGGTCGGCCTGCGCCGTACTGCGCGCCTACGGACACCTGCGGGGGCTGCCCAGACTTCTGCTGCTCGCCCTGTTCGAACGCCACGCGGCCCCCGGCCAGCTCGTCATGGACGGCATCGCCGTGGACCCGGGCATGCGCGGGCGTGGCGTCGGCAGTCTGCTCATCGAGGAAGTGGCCGCCGTCGCGGCGGAGCAACATTGCCGGGAGATCAGACTGGATGTGATCGACACCAATCCGCGCGCCCGGGCCCTGTACGAGCGACGCGGCTTCACGGCCACGCGGACCGAACGCACGCCGTACCTGCGCGGGCTGCTGGGGTTCGGCGCGGTGACCACCATGCGTCGCGCCGTGGGAACGGGAAGGGCGAGAGAACTGTGAGCGCCGAGGCGGACCCCGTCGAGGTCCCCACCCGCATGCTCGTCCACGCGCTGATCCGCGAGGACGGCACCGTCGGCGCGGACGAGCTCTACACCGTCGCCAACACCCTGGGCATGAGCGACCAGCAGGTGCGGCTGTGCGTCAAACGCCTCGTGGCCGAGGGCCGGTTCACCCACGAGGGCCGCGGCCGCAAGGCGCAGTTGCACGCGACCGCGGACACCACGCGTGCCCTGGCTCCCCGTGCGGACTTCCTCCGGCACGCTTTCCGGCAGGACGCCGGGCTCGCGCCCTGGAACGGTGTCTGGCACCTGGCCGCCTTCGCGGTGCCCGAATCGGCGCGCACGGCCCGGGACGCACTGCGTGAGACGCTCGTCCACCTCGGCGGCGCCCCGCTCCAGGGCGGACTGTACGTCTGCGCCAACGCCTGGGAGCCGTACGTCGAAGAAGCGGCCCACCGCCTCGGCGCCCATGGCGCGCTCACCCTTCTCACCACGACCGACCTGCGCAAGGGCGACGCCCGAGAGCCCGTCGAACTCGCCCGCCGCCTGTGGCCCCTGCAGGAGATCGCCGACCGCTACCACCGTCTCAGCCGCATCACCCGGCCCCGCCTGGCCCGGCTCACCGGCCGTGTCCAACTCTCCCCGCCCGCACTCCTCACCATCGCGGTCGAGCTTGCCGCTGAACTGACCCGCGCCATGGAGCCCGACCCGCTGTTGCCGCCTCAGCTCCTGCCCCGGCCCTGGCCCGGCACCCGGGCCCGGGAGCTCGTGGCCCGGTGCTGGGCGGTCCTGCACGAACGAGAGGGCGGCGAGGCCCGCCCGGCCCTCTTCCGCCTCTACGCCGACATCACCCGGGAAGCTGCAGCCCGGGCCCGGCGCTGAAGAAGGACAGAGGGCGTGCACTTCCATTCGTACCGGCCGGTGCATTCGCCGGGGGTACGCCGATGCCTCCGAGACCGACCGGTCACCCGCCCGGCCACCCGGGGTCAGCGCAGGCCGTGGAGGAGCAGGCGGGGCGTTGCCCGCAGGAGCGCGGCCGCGGCCAGCCCGATGGCTGCCCCGGCCGCGACGTCGGTGGGGTAGTGCGCGCCGCTGTGCACCCTCTCGACCGCCACCATCACGGTCGGTACGCAGCATGCGGCGCCCGCCCACGGCCATGTGGGCGCGATGGCCGCGGTGAACGCCACGGCGGCGGCGGTGTGGCCGGAGGGGAAGGAGGAGCTGTCAGGGCGGTCCTGGACGTCCGAGTGCGGGATCCACTCCTTGGGTGGGCGGCGGCGCTCGATGAGCTGTTTCGCCACTCCGTTGGACAGCAGCTCCGCCAACGCCATGGCCGTGATCCCGGCGGCGGCCGCCTTGCGGCCGCGCCGGCCCCCGCCGGCCGCCATCACCCCCGCGGCCGCCCACCACAGCTTCGTGTGCTCGACCGCCTCCTCGACCGGAGGCAGGAGCCGGCGCGCCCAGGCGGAGTCCCATGCGGCCATCCGTTGGGTCAGGCGATGATCGGCGCCGCGCAGCGACGCCAGGATGTCCATGTTCCCCAGGCTTCCCCCACCTGCGGCGTCGCACGCCCCGCTCATGCCAGGCGGCGGCGGTCCTCGTCACTCCACTTGCGGGTGTCGCGGGGCTCGACGTAGGGCTCCTCGTCCTCGGGGTGGCCGCCGGCGATGGCGCGCTGGCGGACCATCTCGGCGTCGAACTCCAGGCCGAGGAGGATGGCCAGGTTGGTGATCCACAGCCAGATCAAGAAGACGATCACTCCGGCGAGGGTGCCGTACGTCTTGTTGTACGAGCCGAAGTTGGCCACGTAGAACGCGAAGCCCGCGGAGGCGATCATCCAGATCACCAGTGCCAGGAAGCTCCCGGGGGTGATCCACTTGAAGCCGCGGCCCTTGGCGTTCGGCGCCGCCCAGTACAGGATCGCAATCATGATCGTGACAAGCAGGACCAGGACCGGCCACTTCGCGATCGACCACGCCGTCATCGCCGTGTCACCGACCCCGAGAGCGGCTCCCGCCTGCCGGGCCAGAGTGCCGGTGAAGATCACGATCAGTGCACTGGCCACCGCGAGGATCATCAGTGTGATCGTCAGCGCCAGCCGTAGCGGCAGGACCTTCCACACCGGCCGGCCCTCGGGCATGTCGTAGACGGCGTTCGAGGTGCGGATGAACGCGGCGACGTAACCGGAGGCCGACCAGATCGCCACGGCCAGGCCGACGATCGCCACGAGCGAGCCGATACCGGCGTTCCCCTGCAGCTGCTGGACCGCATTGCTGATCACATCGCGTGCGGAGCCGGGCGTCAGCTTCTGCAGGTTGTCCAGCACCTGCTTGGTCGCCGACTCTCCGGCGATACCCAGCAGCGATACCAGCACCAGCAGCGCCGGGAAGAGGGCAAGCACCCCGTAGTAGGTCAAGGCGGCGGCCCGGTCGGCCAGCTCGTCGTCCTTGAACTCCTTCAGCGTGCCGCGCAGCGTCGCCGTCCACGAGTGTTTGGGCATGTCCGACAACCGGTCCGGAGCCCGCTCTTCCACCTGCCCGTCCGGTCCCGCGCCCTCGGTCCGATCCGTCCCCCGCGGCCGGGGGGTGCCGCCGGGCTCTCGTTTCGGTGTATGTGTCATACCCGGCGGCTTTCCTCTCCCGCGCGTCTCATGCACCAACCGCCGGTCCAGCCGGTTCCGGGTGGCCGGCGGGGCAGTCCGCGGTGCGCCGGGCGACCGAAAGCGGCCTCTCACCTGCGGTTGAGCGGCCCCCATACGCCCTGCTGCTGGTGGATCTCCTCCTCCGCCTCCGTGATCACCTTCTGATCGACCCACCCGAGGGGCTCCACGTCCCGCACGAGAGGCTCGTTGTCGGGTCCGCGCCCGGCCTCGGTGCCCACAAGCAGCCAGGGCCTGACCCGGGTGTCCTTGACACGCGGCAAGTGCGAGTAGTCGTACAGGCGTCGCGCGGCCCATGTGCGCAGCGGCCGCTCTCCCCACCAGTCCTCGACGTCCATGGGGTTCGCCGACAGGCCGGGCAGTTCGATGCCGGTGAGCGCGTCCCGGCTCGACGGCTCGCGCGAGAGATCGAGTTGCGGGCCCATCGACCAGCGCACATACAGTCCCCGTCGGCCGGTGAGCAGCGCCGTCAGTTCGTCCAGCGACCCGATGACCGCCATCGACCAGTCCCGAACCCCGTCCATACGCGGCGGCTACCCAGCTCTGCGCCGGATAGCGGCAGAGCCTTTCCGGACCGCCTGGTCCGCTTTGAGGATCACGGCGCGGGCGGAAGGCGCACGGCGGCGCCATCCCGGCGGAGCGTGCGGGCGCCGACGGGCGGAGCAGTTCTGCGCCCTCGGGCACAACACCGACGCGTACAAGCGAGCGCGTTCCCGCTGCGGGGCGGATGTCAGCCAGCGACAGGAACAGCGTTTGCGTGCCAGTCCGGGCCAACGCCTGCCGACCGTACACTTCGACACCGTCCACCGCGTCCGACGCCGGGAGTTCATGGGTTTCCAATGCCTTCGCGCAGTTCTGCTTCTCGTCCTGCTCCACAGCCGCCCGGGTCTCCGGCGCCGGCAGGTCGCACGCCTTCGCGAAATCCCTTTCCGCCACGGCCCGTTCGAAGAGGAGCCCCGCATCCCGGGCGCCGTCCACGCGCACGGCGGACGCCCCACACCCGGATGGGAGCTCGCCTGCCCTCCCGGTACATCTGCGACTTCGCCGGCATGCCGGGGGCCGTGGGCGGAGGCGTCCGGGCCGGCGGCATTTCGCCGATCCGAGGGCAGAACCGCGTCGTCAGAGGTCTGTGGCCGGTGAAGCCCGCCAGGACGGCGGGAAGCCGGCGGTGTGCATCACGCGGCTGCTCCGCGGGCAGTCGCAGGGCATGAAGCGATTCCCCGATGCGAGCAGCTACTGGATGCAGACGGTCGAGATGCCCGCCTTTCGGTCCCTCGCGGCGCCGACGCAGGCGGACGTAGTCGTAATCGGCGCAGGTATCGCAGGTCTCAGCACCGCCTGGGAACTTTCCCGCGCGGGCCGCCACGTCATCGTCCTCGAAGCGGGCCGGATCGCGGCCGGTGTGACCGGTCATACGACAGGCAAGGTCACCGCTCTGCACACGAGCATCTACAGTCAGCTGCGCTCACAGCACGGGGAGGAGGCCGCCGGCCTCTACGCCACTTCCCAGAGCGCCGCGCTCCACCACCTCCTGGAGGTGGCAGCGGAACTCGATGTCGACTGCGAGCTCGAACGGCGTCCCGCCTTCACCTATTGCGAGGACCCCGAGGGAGTGCAGGCACTGCGTACGGAGGCGCAGGCAGCCCGGGAGGCGGGGCTGAGCGCGGACTTCGTCACCGCTACCGGCCTGCCCTATCCGGTGGCGGGTGCCGTCAGGGTCGACGGCCAGGCTCAGTTCCACCCTCTGAAGTACCTGCGCGCCCTCGCCGACGACCTCACCGCGCGCGGCGGGCAGATCTACGAGGGCACCCGTGTCACCGAGCTCGACGAGGGCGAGCCCTGCCGGCTCACCACGGAGTCGGGAGAAACCGTCACTGCCCGGCACGTGGTCGTCGCAACGCACCACCCCGTCTTCGACCACGCCCTGCTGTCGACACGCCTCACGCAGCACCGCGACCTCGTCATCGCCGGCCCCGTCCCCGCAGGCCTCGACCCGGCCGGCATGTACATCACGAGCGAGGACGGCAAGCGATCCGTACGCACCGCGCCCGGACCCGACGGTGAGAGGCTGCTGATCGTCACCGGGGAAGCCTTCACGCCGGGCGCCGGCGAAGACACCGAGGCCCGGTACGCCCGTCTCCAGTCCTGGGCCGAGCAGCGGTTCCCCGGCTTCAAGACCACTCATCGGTGGGCGGCCCAGGACAACAGTGCCACCGACACCATCCCCCTGATCGGGCCCATGCGCCCCGGAAACCAGAACGTCTACACCGCCACCGGGTTCGCGGGATGGGGCATGACCGGAGGCGTGCTGGCCGGCCGGCTCCTCGCCTCCTTGATCACCGCAGCCCCCCGCCCGGCATGGGCCGAGTTCTACGATCCCCGCCGCCTGGGATCGGCCGCCCGGACCGCCCCCGCATTCCTCAAAGCACAGTGGGACACCGGCAAGCACTTCGTGAAAGGCCGCCTCGACTCCCTGGGAGACGGCACGAACGGCCCGGGTGCCGCCCTGCGCCCCGGCGAGGGCACCGTCGTACGCGCCCACGGCAGGCCCTGGGCCGTCCACCGCGACGAGCAGGGCGAACTGCACGCGGTCTCCGCCGTCTGCACGCACCTCGGCTGCATCGTCGCCTTCAACAATGCAGAGCGGACGTGGGAGTGCCCCTGCCACGGGTCCCGGTTCGCCCTCGACGGCGAGGTCCTCCAGGGTCCCGCACTCCACCCGCTGGAACAGCAGGACACAGACGGGCTCTGACCCTCGACCGGGACGAACGCCCGGCGAGGTGGTGCGTTCGGCCCCAGCGATGATGTCGCCCGGCAGCTCGCGAAGGCCGGCCCAGGACCTCGCCGTCACGACCGCCACCGAGCTCCTGGCCAGGGAGTGTCGTCGAAGTAGCGTCGGCCGCCAGAGACCGGACGGAACTCGTCGGCCGGCAGCTCCAGCAGCTCAGGACCGAGCCGAGCGCATCGTGGACAGGTGTGCCGGACGGCTGCCGCGGGTCTACCGCGATCGTGATGCGGCGGCTGTCCGGCCCACGGGGCTTCCCCCGGCCCGTACCCCGGCGGTTCGGCGGGCTGCGGCCCGATCCTGCAGGCTGCGGCGCAGCAGGCTGGTGGATGTGCAGCGCGGTTTCCCGTTGATGTCGGGGGGCGGGTACAGGCCGTCGATGAGGTCGAGGAGGCGGCGGGGCTGTGGCTGCCAGTTGTAGGCGAAGAACGCGATGCCGCGTCCGTTGAGACGGCGGGCGAATTCGAGGAGGCCGTCCAGGCCGGTGACGTCGATGAAGCTCAGGCGCCGCATGTCGCAGGCCACGACGGTGACGCCGTCGTCGAGGTCGGCCAGCGTCTCGTCGAGAGCGGATCGGGTGTGCAGGTCGAGCTCACCGGCAGGGGTGAGGTGCACGGTCGGCCCGTAGCGCCTCATCGGCATGCGGAAGTCCATGTCGTCTCACCTCGCCATGATCGGCTGGTTCGATGCGCTCCCGCCCGATTTTCGGGCGGGAGCGACCCGCGCCGGTCCCGGGGTGCCCGGAGCCGGGCAGCCCGGGACGCTCGGGTCGGTCAGGCAGCGTGCTGCTGCGGGCGCAGGTCTGCTTGCCCGAAGAGGAGGGCGTAGCCGTCGGGGAGCTGGTGGAGGATGCGGGCGAGGAGGTCGGGTCCGGCGAGGCGGGCGACGACGGCGAGGACGGCTCC
>NZ_JBVHJO010000021.1:32620-104292 GCF_055559995.1 Streptomyces sp. NPDC023541 | reverse complement strand
GGTACTGCAGGGGGGACCCTGTGGGAGAGTAGGACGCCGCCGAACAATCATTGTGGGAAAGCCCCGCACCTTCTGGTGCGGGGCTTTTCTGCGTTTCAGGGGTGGTGTGACTGCTGCCGTGGCCCGTGGCCGTGACGAACTGGGAGCGGTACACGCCGTCCTCCCATCAGCGAGACTTCATCCATGAATCCGCACATCAGAGTCATCGCCCACGTCACCGCGCGCTCTCCCGGCCGACCGCTGCACGGTTAGGATCACCGGTCATGAACGAACTCCAGCATGTGATACGTGCGGTGCGCGCCGATGAATGGGAGAAGGTCAAGGAACTGCGGATCGTCGGGCTTAAGGACCCAGCGGCTCCGGTCGCTTTCCTCGAGACGGTCGAGCAGGCCGAGGGGCACCCCGACGAGTTCTGGCAGGGGCGGGCCGAGGGGGCGTCGCACGGTCGGGCGGCCCGGCAGTTCGTTGCCGAGGCCGCCGACGGGCGGTGGGACGGCTCGGTGACCGTGCTCGTCGAGGAGGGCGGGACCGTCGACTTCTTCGATCAGGACGTCGAGCGGACGCAGGGCCATGTGGTCGGGGTGTTCGTACGGCCCGAGCAGCGCGGGACCGGGCTGACGGAGGCCCTTTTCGCGGCCGCCCTGGACTGGGCCTGGGCGCTGCAGGAGCCGGTCCTGGAGCGCGTACGGCTCTTCGTGCACGAGGACAACGGCCGGGCCGGCGCCTTCTACCGGAAGTACGGCTTCGAGCCGACCGGCGTCGTGATACCGGTGCCGGGGAACCCGGGTGCCATGGAGCTGGAGTACGTGCTCCGGCGGCCCGCAGGCTAGAGGCCGGCTCCGGGCCAGCGGGAGCGGGCCTGTTCGCGGCTGCGGCACAGGGCGAGGAGGGGGAGCGTGTCCCCGGTCAGCAGCTCGGGGAGCTGGGGGATCGGGGCCACGGCTGCCACGTCGTCCAGCACGAGGGACAGTGGTGGGTCGAGCCGACCGTGGGATGACCGTGCGGCCACGCGACGGCCGTGCTCGACCACGTGAGAGGCGAGTGCGGTCAGCAACGGCATCGCACCCGGGTGGGTGCGGGGATCCTCCAGAGCTTCACCCACCAGGTAAAGGGTTCCCCCTTCGGCGACGAACGATGCCAAGGTGAGGGCATCTGTTCGGTTCGGATTGCAGGCCTCGCGGATGTGGATCGAGGTCAGGCAGGAGAGGGCACGGGCCGTCAGGTTCAGGGCGAGCTCGCGGCGTTCCGGGTGCGCGGTGAGGGCACTCTCCAGTTCGCCCGCCGCGCCCGCGGCGGCCTGGGGGTGGGTGCGCAGGATGCGTACGGGGTCCTGGCCGCTGTTGCCCTGGGCCCAGCGGTGGAGCTGCTTGAACGGGCGGTCATCGAGGGCGGCGGCCTGGAGCCAGCTGCGCAGGAGTGTCTCGGCGGTGTCGGCCACGGCTTCGTCCATCCGGGCCTGTGGGCGTACGGGCGCCAGCAGGGCGATCGCGCGGGCGGCGGCGGTATCACGGTCGGCGCAGCCGTCGGCGGGGTTCCAGTGCATGCGGGCCGGGGTGTCGCACAAGTGGGAGGGGTCGTAGAGGAGCACCGGGCCGAGTTTGGCGCGGGCGTCCTTGGTCTCGGTCCAGAGGGTGGGGGAGGACGTCACGACCAGGGCGGCGCCCTCCGCCTCGCCGATGCGCTGGGCTGCGGCGCGCAGGCGGTCGTCGGGGCCGCCGTACATGAGCCCGTGCGGGGCGGGGGTCGGTGCAGGGGTGACGGTGGTGGTTGCCGGCCCGTGCGCGGGGGCGTAGCCGAAGCCGTAGCGGTAGGCGTCGTGGTGGGGGTTGCCGGGGGCGCTGCCCCCGGACTCCCGTGCCTCGAATGCCGGCGGGGCTGGATCGGCGGGCGCCGCCGGGGCGGGAACGGCCGGGGCGGGAACGGGAACGGATGAGGCGAGGAGGCTGCCGGGGGCGCTGCTCCCGGGCCCCCGCGCCTCGAACGCCGGCGTGGCCGGACGGGGCACGGGCGGGGCGGGATCGGCCGGCGCCGGTGCGGGGGCTGGAGCCGGCTGCTTCGCCAGGGCGCGGCGGGACTTGGTGCGGGCCACCACGCCGATCGCGAAGACCGTCAGGACGAAGAGGATCAGCAGCTGGCTGACGAACAGGCCCCAGAAGAGGCCCCAGCCGGAGAGGGCCGCCGGGTCGGTGTCCTGCCAGGCTCCCGGGAGGTCGTGGGGCTGCGCTATCAGGGCGCGGACGGCCGCCGGGGTGCGGGTGAAGGTGACGGTTGCGGGCCAGGAGCCCTTGGCGAAGAGCGCGGCCAAGCCGGTGGCCGTCCAGACGAGGACGGCCAGGCCGAGGAGGAAGGCCAGGAGGGCGACCAGCAGGCCGTCCGGGACGCCGCCGCCGCGCGCGGAGGGATCCGTACGTCGTGCGTCGTGCATGGTCAGGCCACCGTGGTCGCGGATCCGGGGCTGCCGCTG
Organism: Streptomyces sp. NPDC023541; assembly: GCF_055559995.1. NCBI lineage: Bacteria > Bacillati > Actinomycetota > Actinomycetes > Kitasatosporales > Streptomycetaceae > Streptomyces > Streptomyces sp. NPDC023541. The sequence goes on along the minus strand of NZ_JBVHJO010000021.1, from coordinate 101,828 downwards.
CCGCGGCTGCGTTCGATGGACAGGGCGCGTTCCTCCGCTTCCAGTTCGGCGGCGAGGAGGTCGGCGGGGAGGCGGGGCGGGGTGGAGGACTCGGTCATGGCGCGGTCGGTGAAGACCAGGGGGCGTTCGGCTTCGGTGATCAGGTGTTTGACGACCTGGACGTTGCCGTTGACGTCCCAGACGGCGATGCCCGGGGTGAGGGTGGGGATGATCTCGACGGCCCAGCGGGGCAGGCCGAGTACGCGGCCCGTGGCGCGGGCCTCGTCGGCTTTCTGGGCGTAGATCGTGCGGGTGGAGGCCATCTTGAGGATGGCCGCGGCTTCGCGTGCGGCGGCGCCGTCGACGACGTCGGAGAGGTGGTGGACGACGGCGACGAAGGACAGGCCGAGGCGGCGGCCGAACTTCAGGAGGCGCTGGAACAGCTGTGCGACGAAGGGGCTGTTGATGATGTGCCAGGCCTCTTCGACGAGGAAGATGCGCTTCTTGCGGTCGGGCCGGATCCAGGTGTGCTCCAGCCAGACACCGACGATCGCCATGAGGATGGGCATGGCGATGGAGTTGCGGTCGATGTGGGAGAGGTCGAAGACGATCAGTGGGGCGTCGAGGTCGATGCCGACGGTCGTGGGGCCGTCGAACATGCCGCGCAGGTCGCCGTCGACGAGGCGGTCGATGACGAGCGCGACGTCGAGGCCCCAGGCCCGGACATCGTCTATGTCGACGTTCATGGCGAGCGCGGATTCGGCTTCGGGGTGGCGCAGTTGCTCGACGATGTCGGTGAGGACGGGCTGGCGGTCGCGGATGGTGTCGACGACGTAGGCGTGGGCGACCTTCAGGGCGAAGCCGGCGCGTTCGTCGAGGCCGTGGCCCATGGCGACTTCGATGATGGTCCGGAGCAGGGCGAGCTGGCCGGTCGCGGTGATGGCCGGGTCGAGGGGGTTGAGGCGGATCCCGGAGTCGTTGGCGGCGATGGGGTCCAGGCGGATGGGGGTTATCCCCAGCTGCTGGGCGATGAGGTTCCATTCGCCGACGCCGTCTTCGCCCTGGGCGTCGAGGACGACGACCTGGCGGTCTTTGAAGCGGAGCTGGCGCAGGACGTAGGTCTTCTCCAGGGCGGACTTGCCGTTGCCGGATTCGCCGAGGACCAGCCAGTGGGGGGCGGGGAGCTGCTGTCCGTACAGCTGGAAGGGGTCGTAGATGTAGCCCTTGCCGCTGTAGACCTCGCGGCCGATGATGACGCCGGAGTCGCCGAGGCCGGGGGCGGCGGTGGGGAGGTAGACGGCTTGCGCCTGCCCGGTGGAGGTGCGTACGGGCAGGCGCGTGGTTTCGACTTTGCCGAAGAGGAAGCTGGTGAAGGCGTCCGTGAGCGCTGTCATGGGATCTCGCATGGGCGGGTCTTCCCTCCAGCTAGCGTCGGATGCCGGTGGCGAACGGCAGGGTGTTGACGAAGGCGCGGTGGTGCTCGCGGTCGCACCATTCCAGCTTCAGGTAGGACTTGCCGGCCGAGGCGCGGATGGTCCGCTTGTCGCGGGCGAGGGCCTCCGGTGAACGCGAGGACACCGTGATGTACCCGACCAGGTTGACTCCGGCAGCGCCGCTGGCGAGATCTTCACCCCTCTGGTCGAGCCTGCCGTGGGCGGCGATGTCGCGGGGGTCGACGGTGCGGTTCATCTTGGCGGCGCGGGAGGCGTCGGCCTCGTCGTTGGTCTTCTCGGTGAGCATGCGCTCGATGGCGACCTCGGTGGGTTCCAGGTCCATGGTGACGGCGACGGTGCGGATGACGTCGGGGGTGTGGACGAGGAGCGGGGCGAGGAAGTTCACGCCGACGGGGGTCATGGGCCATTCCTTGACCCAGGCGGTGGCGTGGCACCAGGGGGCGCGGGTGGAGGACTCGCGGGTCTTGGCCTGGAGGAAGGTGGGTTCCACCGCGTCGAGCTCGGCCGGCCAGGCGTTGCGTTTGGTCATGGCCTGGATGTGGTCGATGGGGTGGTCCGGGTCGTACATGGAGTGCACGAGGGAGGCGAGGCGGCCCTGGCCGAGGGGCTGGCGGACGCGGATGTCGGCTTCGGCGAGGCGGGCGCAGATGTCGGTGAGCTCGCGGGCCATGACGATGGCGAGGCCGGCGTCGCGGTCGAGCTTGCGGCCCTTGTGGGGGGTGGTCGCGCGGGCGATGGTGACGGCTTCGGCGGCCAGGTCGCGGGTGTAGTGCATGCAGGCGACGAGGTACGCGCGGTGCTGTTCGGAGGAGGTGGACACCATCGACTGGAGCTGGTCGTAGGAGTCGCGCAGCCAGACGGGGGCCCGGGTGTCACCGCGTTGGGCGACGTCCTTGGCGTGGGCGTCGGGGTCGGCGGGCAGGGTGCGGGCGAGCATCTGGAGGCGGGTGACGAAGCCGTCGCCGTTGGCGACGTGCTTGAGCAGGGTGCCGAAGCGGTCGACGAGGGCTTCTTGGTCCTCGCTGTCGCGCAGGCCTACGCCGGGGCCCTCGATTTCGATGGCGGCGGTGACGGTGCGGCGGTCGGCGTGGAGGAGTACGGCGATCTCGTCGGGGCCGAAGGGGGCGGCGAGCCAGTTGATGCGGCCGATGCCGGGGGGCGGGCCGACTTCGACCTCGCGGCCGTCGGCGGCGCGGATGCCGGCTTCCATGGCGCCGGAGCGGTAGGTGGTGCCGCGGCGCAGAATGCGCTTGTAGCTGCGGCTGATCTCGAACCAGCGGTAGAAGGTGCGGCCCTTGTACGGGACGTAGACGGCGGCGAGCGCGAGGAGCGGGAAGCCGACGAGACTGACGATGCGCAGGGTGAGGTCGGGGACGAGCAGTCCGCTCATCATGCCGAAGAACGCCCCGGTGATGATGAGGGCGATCTCGCCGGTCTCGCGGTTCTTGCCGACGATCGCGTTCGGCCGGGCGCGGCCGATGAGATACGTGCGGCGGGGCGCGACCGGGTGCAGCTGGTGGGACTGGGTCGTCAACGCCCGTCACCTCCTGTGTTCCTCGTGCTCGAGCTCGTGCGGGGCGGGGGTGCGGCGGAGGGGACAGATCCGCCGCCGGCCCCGCCGCCGGAGGTGGGGCGGCTGCTGTGGGCGGCCACGCCTCCGGAGAGGGGGTTGGCGGGGCGGGGCGCGCTGCCGCCGCCGTCGCCTCCGCGGTGGGCGCCGCGGCTGCTGTGGGTCTTGATGCCCTGGGAGACGAGGGAGGCCGGGGAGCTGATGACGGCGGCGGCCTGGGCTCCGTCGGTGGCCTTGCTGCGGCCCGCGCGGGCGGAGGCGATCTCGTCGCCGAAGCCGGGGACGAAGCGGTAGATCATCGCCGAGGCGAAGATCGCCAGGAGGATGATGGAGAGGCCGGTGACGACGGCGGAGAAGGCGTTGGGCCCTTGTTCGCCGGTGAGGGCTCCGGCGAGGCCGAGGACGATGACGATGACCGGCTTCACGAGGATGACGGCGATCATGATGCCGGCCCAGCGGCGGACGTGGCCCCAGAGGTTGCGGTCGACGAGCCCGGAGTAGACGACGACGCCGAGGAGGGCGCCCACGTAGAGGAGGGCGGCCCGGATGAAGAGTTCGAGGAAGAGGATGCCGGCGGCGAGAACGGTGACGAGGGCGACGACGATCAGCATGATCGGGCCGCCGCCGATGTCGTCGCCCTTTTTGAGGGCTTCGGAGAAGGAGCCGAAGAAGACGTCGGTCTGGCCGCCGGTGGCGGAGGCGATGACCTCGGTGACGCCGTCGGTGGCGGAGACGACGGTGTAGAGGATCAGGGGGGTGAACGCGGAGGCCAGGACGGTGAGCCAGAGGAAGCCGATGGCTTCGGAGATGGCGGTGGTGAGGGGGACGCCGCGGACGGCTCGCTTGGCGACGGCGAAGAGCCACAGGACGAGCGTGAGGATGGTGGATGCGGCGAAGACGACGGCGTACTGCTTGAGGAAGGTGGCGTTGGTGAAGTCGACGTTGGCGCTGCCCTTGACCGCTTCGCTGAGCTTGGTGACGATCCAGGCTGCGGCGTCGGCGCAGCCCTTGGCGAGGGAGGCGAGGGGGTTGAGGGCGTCGGCCGGGTCGCTGGGCGCGAGGCCGGTGCGGGGGGCTCCGCCGCCTTCGCCACGCTCGCAGTATTCCCTGGCAGGACCGGCGATCAGTGAGCAGGGGTCCTTGCTCGCGCTCGGCGCAGGAGTCGGCGTCGGGTCCGGCGCGGCCATCGCCCGCGCCGCGAAGAGAACGACCGCGGTCTGGACAGCAGCGGTGATCGCGCTGATCCTTCGGAGCGAGGGCCGGTTGCTACCGGGCATAGGTGAACCCTCCGAATTCGGTGACCGCGCTGCCGATCTCGTCGGAGGTGGAGACGGGGACGTCACCGGTGACCGGTGTGGGGCCGTCCTTCTGCGAGGTTTCGACCACCTTCCAGTCCGATCCGTTCCACTTGAGGGCCATTGAGATCGTGAACCAGCTGCTGGTGACGGGGCGCGTGGACTTGTCCCCGGTCAAGCCGAACATGCCGATGCACCACACATCGACTGACGCGGACCCACCGGAGAAGTTCTTCACCTTTGCTCCGGCCGGGACGGTGCGGTTGACGAAAGTGGCGCCGGTCGGCGCCAAGCCGTCCTTGGTGAGGCCGATCTGGGCGAGCAGGCCCGCCGAATAGTCCGCGTCGAAGGCCGCCTGGAGTCTTGTGCGGCTGTTCTCGTCCGCCATGGCGTCCACGATCGAGTGGCGCCGCGCAGGGTTGAACATGCCGTCAGAGCCCAGTGCCACCGCGTAGTTGGCTGCGGCCGACTGCGCACCCTGCTGGTCCTGGGCGAAGCCGGAAGGCAGGCCGCCGTGCCTGCCCTTCACGGGATCGGTGCCGGTGGGGGTGGTGGAGGTGGCGGACGGGGTGTCGTCCGAGGGTTTGGCGTCGGGGGTGTCCGGGGCCTGGTTCGCGAACGCGATGGCGGCGATCAGGAGGACCACCACGCCGACCACGGTGACCAGGCTGCGGGAGGCGCGGGAGGTGCGGCGGGCGGGGCCGTACGGGTCGGCGGGGGCGTCCGGGAGGCGGGTGCGGGTCTGGCCCGTGCCGCCGACCTCGCCGTAGTCGGCGCCGCCGTACTGGTCGTCGTTGCTCATTCCGTTTCCGCCCCCTCCGCGTCGTACGACGGTAGCGCTGGTTCCCGCGTGGATGCGGTGTGGTGAGTCCTCATCAGGTCGGGGCCACCGGTGGTCGGTCGGGCTAGACGGCCATTCCGTAGACGATCGTGAAGAGCGTGCCGAGGGAGCCGATGATGAAGACGCCCGTGAGGCCGGCCACGATCAGGCCCTTGCCCTGTTCCGCGCTGAACGTGTCGCGCAGGGCGGTCGCGCCGATGCGCTGTTTGGCCGCGCCCCAGATGGCGATGCCGAGGCAGAGGAGGATCGCCACGGCCATGACCACCTCGATCATGACCTTCGCTTCGTTGCCGAGACTGCCGAACGGCCCCCAGTTCGGGGCGATTCCGCCGATGATGGTGGTGATGTCGCCCTTTTCGGCTGCCAGGATCATGTAACTCACCGCCCCTGTATGGGTAGTTCCGGAGGCCCGCTGCCCGACGGCAGGGGCCACGCACTATCTTCGCTGATGAAACCGCCGCCGTCGTCGACTTGTCGGCTCTCTTTACCCGATCTCGCGGCCCGCGACCGGCTTCCGCGCTCTGACCTGGGCCGGGCTGCCGTCCATCCGCAAGAACGTGCGGTCACTCTGTGTATCACGGGGGGTGACGCCGGGCAATGATTGTCCTCTCGGCGTACGGGGGGCGGGGCGAGGGGCCGCCGTTCGGAGCAGCGGGTCGCGTGTCGTTGGGCCGAGCCGCTGACATAAGTCCGACATTCCGTCAGTATTCCATCTGTACGCCGTTTTGCGGGTGAAGCTCCACGTCGTCAGGTAGGACGACGCAGGGAGCGATCGATGGGTTCCGCGTGCAGGGCGGTTCGGCGCACGGGCCCGGTCGGGGTGTGCGGGAAGACCGGGTCCGCTGCCGCGAAGGGCAAGCGGACGGGGGCGCCGGGTGGCCGGGGTACGGTCTGTCCCGCGCAGCGCGGGGGGACGACACCGAAGGCCGAGCGGGGTCAGGCAGGGCCGCCGGGGCCGCCGGGGCCGTGAGTGGACATCGACACGGCCGGGGTGCCGGGGTCGATGTCGGGTGCCGAGTACAGCGCGGCGCTGAGCCGGGGCCGGACGTACGTCGGCTACCGGAGGCCGACCGGTGCCTGTGCATGGAAGGACCTGACCAGCAACCGGCAGACGCCGGGGTATCCGCGGAACGCCTGCGGGGCGGCCGTCAAGGTCGCCGACCGGGTCTGCGTGAAGGTGCTCACCACGGCCGGGGCCGTCTTCGAGACCTCGTGCACACTGGCGCTGACCTGGACCCGGGGTCGGGCCGCGGTCATCAATCCGTGAAGGCGCCGCGTTGTCAGTGGGGTGCGGCACGCTGAGGGGATGACGACTACCTGGACTCTTGCTGATCTCGAGGCGGCCATTCGGGCGGGATGGTCCGCCGAGACCGCCGAGCCGGCCGACATCAGCCGGGTGCCCTGGACTCCGGAGAATCCGGCCTGGGGGCAATGTGACATCACGGCCCTGGTCGTGCAGGACCTCGTGGGCGGGGACCTGGTGCTGGGGGAGGTGTTCCACGAGGGGCGGCAGGAGGGCTACCACTGGTGGAACCTGCTGCCCGGGGGCATCCGCGTCGATCTGACGCGGGAGCAGTTCCGGCGGGGTGAGACGGTCACGCCCGGGCGGTCGGTGAAGCGGCCGGGCGGGCGGCTGAAGCGGCGGTGGGAGGAGTACCAGCTGCTGCGGCAGCGCGTGATCGACAAGCTGGGGCCGCTGCCCGGGGTGATGGTGGCGCGGGACGGGCGGCGCCTGGCCTATACGGATTTCGGCGGGCCGGGGGCGCCGCTGCTGGCGCTGCACGGGCACTTCGGCTCGGGGGCGGACTTCGAGCGGCTGGCCCGCGAGGTGGGCCCCGCGTGGCGGGTGATCGCCCTGGACCAGCGCGGGCAGGGGGATTCCGACCGGGCGGGGGAGTACACGCGGGAGGGGTACGTCGCGGACGCGGCCGCGCTGCTGGAGCACGTGGGGCTGGGGCCGGCGGTGGTACTGGGGCATTCGCTGGGCGGGGTCAACGCCTATCAGCTGGCTGCGCGGCGGCCGGACCTCGTGCGGGCGGTGGTGGTCGAGGACATCGGGGCGGTGGTCGACGGCGACCTGTCGTTCGCGCGGTCCTGGCCGCGGCGGGCCACGACCCGGGCCGGGTTCCTGGCGGGGGTGGGGAGTTCCGCGCCGTATCTGGAGGGGGCGGTCAGGGAGTACCCGGACGGGTGGGGGGCCGCGTTCGAGGTGGAGGACATGGTCGAGTCCCAGCAGGGGCTGAACGGTGACCACTGGGGGGACTGGCTGCGGGTGCGGACGCCGACGCTGCTGGTGCGGGGGGACCGGAGCGGGGTGCTGTCGGCGGAGCACGCGCGGGAGATGACGGTGCGGAGGGCGGGGGTGCGGCTGGTGGAGTTGCCGGCGGGGCACGCGGTGCGGGTGGGGGACCCGGAGGGGTACTTCGCCGCCGTGCGGGGCTTTCTGGCGCGGGTGGGGAGGGGAACGGCTGTGTGATGGCGTGGGGGCTTGGCCGCCGGGCTGCGGGCGGGTGATCGCGGGGCGCCGGGGTGGCGGCCTGGTTGTGGCGTGCCCCGCCCGGGCCTGGGGGCGGTCGGCCGGCGTGTGGTTCGTAGGGTGCTGCTCCTGGGCCGCGAGGTCGACGCCCGGCAGCACTTCCCGGAACACGGCGGTGTCCCGGAGAGCTTCGGTGCGGGCAGCTTGCCCGGCGGCTCAACTGGATCTCACGGCCGTTCTCGCGCATGACGGCGAGCGGGCCGGTGCCACCGTCGGAGAAGAACACGCCCGTACGGGCCGCGGTCCGGCGGCTGTGACGCGGGTCACGGGAACTGCGTCCGGGGTGCCGGACAGCCGACAGGAGTGACCACAGAGATGCGAGCCCGGGTGCGGTCCGGTGATCCGGACGCCTATGCGGAGCTGTTCGACAGCTACTCCCGCACCCTCTACAACCATGCCTTCCGGATGACCGGGGACTGGGCCGTCGCGGAGGACGTCATGTCGGCGGCCTTCCTGGAGGCGTGGCGGCTGCGCGGCACCGTCGATCCCGAGGGCGGCTCCCTCCGGCCCTGGCTCCTGGGGATCACCACCAACATCGCCCGCAACCACTGCCGCAGCAACCGCCGCTTCCGGGCCGCCGCCGCGGTGGCCGCGGCGGCGGCCGGTTCCGCGGCCGTGCCCGATCACGCCGACGAGGTGGCCGGGCGGCTGGACGACCGGCTGCAGATCGCGGCCACGCTGACGCAGTTGAGCGCACTGCGCCGGCCCGAGCGTGAAGTCCTGCTGCTGTGCCTGTGCGAGGGCCTTGAGTACGCCGAAGCCGCCCGGGTCCTCGGCATTCCGGTGGGAACCGTACGGTCCAGGCTGTCGCGGGCCCGTACGAAGCTGCGCAGGCTCGCCGACGCGGAACTGAAGAAGAACGGACGGGAACTCGCGGCCCGGTCCCGACAGACATATGAGGACCGCGCGAAGGCGGTCCGGTCCGCACAGGAGGGAATCTGATGAACGCCGACCTCTTCCGGCGCCGCCCGGCCGGCCGGGCGGAGAACTCGCTCCCCCTGCCGTTCGCCGAACGGGAACTTCCCGCGGGCCGCCACCAGTTCCACAAGGAGCGACTGATGGCCCAGATCCACGAAGACCTCCGAGCCGCCGACGCCGGCCCCGCGACCGTTCGTAGGACAAGGGCGCGCAACTCTTTCCTGCGCAGTGTGATCCTCGTGCCCGCCGGGGCCTTCGCCCTGGCGGGCGCGCTCGCCGCCGGCTTCCTCACCTACGTGGACCGGGGCGGCGCGGACGGAACCGGCTCCACGACGGCCACGCGTCCGGCGATGACCACGCGGATCGGCACCGCCGACGCCCAGGGCACGCCGCAGCTCCTGGACCGCATCTCCCTGGCGGCCGCCACGACCGGCGGCGCGCCGAAGGTGCGCGCGGACCAGTTCATCTACATCGGGAGCAAGACGGCCACCACCTACGTGAAGACCGTCGGGGACAAGAGCACCCTGGTCAGCGAAGAGCTGCACATGCGCCACCAGTGGAACTCCCCGGACGGCCTCGACGGCTGGCTGATCGAGCCCGGCAACACCGGCCCGGCGGGTGTGACCCTGGCGGGGAAGGACGAGAAGGGCGAGACCCCGACGCCGTACCTCAACGCGCCGACCCACAACTACCTCTCGGGGCTGCCCACCGACCCCGACGTGCTCCTGAAGAAGATTTACGAGGAGACCCGGGGGATGGGCACCGGACCCGATCAGGAGGCCTTCACCACGATCGGCGACCTCCTGCGCGCCAGCTATCCCCCGGCCGAGCTCACGGCCGCGCTCTACAAGGCCGCGGCGAAGATCCCCGGTGTGGTGACCGTGGACGACGCGGTCGACGCCGCGGGCCGCCACGGGATCGCGGTCGCCCGGCTGGAGGAGAAGACCGGGCAGCGGGAAGAGTGGATCTTCGACCGGCAGACGCTCGCGTTCCTCGGCGAGCGGGTCGTCCAGGTGCAGGGTGAGGCCGGTGAGGAGGGGCTGATCAAGCCGGGCACGGTCGTGTCGACCAGTGCCGTGGTGAACCGGACCGTGGTCGACCGGATGAAGGAGATTCCGGGGTCGGCCGGCTGACCCTTCGCATGCTGCGGGCCTCGGCGGATGCGGGGGCCTTCTGTTGCTCTGCCGGGTGCGGCGCCGTCGCGGGGGCGCTGCCCCCGGGCCCCCGCGCCTCGAACGCCGGCGGGTCTGGGGGAAGCGGCTGCGGCTGAGGGGGCCGGCGGGCTTGAGATCGGGGCTTCGTGCCCCGGGACCCGCCGGGCGGGCTGGGAGCGGTGTCAGGTCCAGTGGGAGGGGCGGGTCAGGGACGGGGGGATGCGGGTTTCGGGGTCGCCGTGGGCCGCGTTCAGTTGGGGCTGGGTGAGGAAGACGGCTCCGCGGAGGTCAGCGCCGCGCAGGTTCGCGTCGCGGAGGTCCGCGCCGATCAGGTCGGCCCTACGGAGGTCGGCGCGGGAGAGGTCGGCGGCGATCAGGTAGGCGCCGCGGAGGTTCGCCCCGCGCAGGTTCGCTCCGCAGAGGCGGGCGCCCATCAGGTCGGCGCCGCGGTGGTTCTTCTTGCGGCCCGGGACTTTGGCGCGGACCAGTTCGCTGGTCTTCAGGAGCAGCGTGTTGATCCGTCCGCGCAGGGCCGTGACGTCCAGGTCCGCGAGGGCGCCGGCGTCGGCGCGCGTCCACTCCTCCGTCTCGGCGAGCACGCCCCGCAGCTCGGGATGGACCGGGGCGGCGTCGGGGAGGGCCAGCGCCTGGTCCACGTAGAAGAGCAGCTCGTGCAGCTGTCGCATCACCGGGAAGACGTCGAACATCTGCTCGCGGGTCTCGGGGTGGGTGCGCCAGTCGCGGCCGCCGAAGGTGACCTGGGAGACCTGCTGGCCCGCGCCGAAGCAGTCGAAGACGGTGCAGCCCGGGAAGCCCTGGTCGCGCAGCCGGGTGTGGATGCCGCAACGGAAGTCCTGCCGGAGGTTCTTGCAGGGGGTTCCGGCGGGCTTGTTCACCGCGAAGTCGGTGGACTTGGCGAACGGCAGGGCGACGCAGCAGAGTGCGAAGCAGTTCGCGCAGTCGGCTCGCAGGAGGGGGAGGCTGTGGGACACGCCTTCATTGTCGCCGGTCGGACGCGGTGAGGCGCATCTGGTGGGCGCTCCAGGGCACGCCGTCGACCCTATCGACCGCTTCGGGGGTCACCGTCGTACGGAAGCCGAGCTTCTCGTAGATGCGCAGCGCCGCCGTGTTGTGCGTCCACACGCCCAGGCCGATCTCCGGGAGGGCCAGCTCGTCAAAAGCCGAGGGATACGTGCCCGAGCGGGGTGCCGTCCGGGGACACCCCGGTTCACACGCGGCGGCCGGGTTCGGCGGCGTACGCGGTGAGCTGGGCGTCTTCCAAAGGCCGCCGGAAGTGCGCACCGGCCCAGGTCATGAGGTCGGTGGGACCCGAGATCCGGCTGCGCAGCGCGGGGGCGTCGGCGGCCGGGTGGAAGGGGCGCAGGGCGAGGGGCCGTGGCAGATCTTGTCTCAAGTGTCTCCCGGGGGAAGGGGGTTGATCGAGAAGGAGGGGGCGGCGAGCATCGCCGTATGACAGAAGTGATCGCAGTCGCCGTCATCACCCTGCTCGCCGTGATCAGTCCGGGTGCGGACTTCGCCATGGTGGTGCGCAACAGCTATCTCTACGGGCGGCCCACGGGGCTGTTCGCCGCCGCCGGGGTCGCGGCCGGGGTGCTGGTCCACGTCTCGTACACGATGCTGGGGGTCGGTCTGCTGATCGCCTCCTCCACCGCGCTGTTCACCGTGATCAAGCTGGCGGGTGCGGCGTACCTGGTGTGGATCGGGATAAGGACCTTCCGGGCGCGGGCGGAGGTGACCGTGGACCTGGAGTCGAAGCCGCAGCTGACCCGGCTGGGGGCGATGCGGTCGGGGTTCCTGACCAATGTGCTGAACCCGAAGACGACGTTGTTCGTGGTGTCGACGTTCACGCAGGTGGTCGATCCGGGGACGCCGCTGTGGCAGCAGGCCGGCTACGGGCTGTTCATGTCGGCGGCGCACCTGGGGTGGTTCGGGGCGGTGGCGGTGTTCTTCTCCGTCTCCAGTCTGCGCGAGCGGATGCTGAAGGCGCAGAAGGCGCTGAACCGGGCCATCGGGTCGGTGCTGGTGGGACTGGGGGTGGGGTTGGGGCTGGCCCGGTGACCCTTCGCGGAGGGCTGGTGGACGTGGTTACCAGTCGGTAGCGTGACGGGTATGGGTACTGCCGAGGGGTGCGAGGGGTTCTTCGAGCGGGTCGGCCCCGGGCGGTTCCGGGCCACCGAGTACACGCGCGGGCCGTGGGACGCGGGCTCGCAGCACGCCGGTCCGCCGGCCGCGCTGCTCGGGCGGGCCGTCGAGGAGCGGCCGGGTGCGCGCGCCGACATGCGGATCGCCCGGATCACGTACGAGATCCTGCGTCCGGTGCCGATCGGTGAGCTGGAGGTCACCACCAGCGTGCTGCGCTCCGGGCGCAGCACCGAGGTGGTCGAGGCGGCGCTCGGCCCGGTGGGCGCCGCGCCCGTGATGCTGGCGCGGGCCCTGCGGATCCGGGTCGCCGAGGAGTCCGTACCGGCCGTGGTGAGCGGGCCGCAGCTGCCGACGCCGGGCGAGGTGGAGGTGACGCCGTTCTTCCCGGTGCCGTGGGAGACCGGCTACCACTCGGCCATGGAGACCCGGTTCACCGAGGGCGCCTTCGTCGAACCGGGTCCCGGCACCTGCTGGATGCGGATGAGGGTGCCGCTGATCTGCGGGGAGGAGACCAGGCCGCTGGACCGGGTGCTGATCGCCGCCGACTCGGGCAACGGGATCAGCGCGGTGATGGACTTCGGGCGCTACGTCTTCATCAACAGCGACCTGACCGTCCACCTGCACCGCCACCCGGCGGGCGAATGGGCGTGCGTGCAGGCCCGTACGAGCGTGGACGCGGCCGGCATCGGCCTGGCCGACGCGCAGCTCCACGACGAGAAGGGTCCGATCGGGCGCAGCGCGCAGAGCCTGTACGTCGCGCCCCGCGGCTGAGGGCTGTCCGCGCTGATGCTCCGGGGATTACGGGACAGCCCTCGGGGGCTGGCGGCGCCGCGGCCGTTTTCCGTCTCAACCCGGCGCCCGGGCACGGGAGTCGGTATGGCAGGCTCGTGCCAATGGAGCCCCTGAGAGACGTCGACCCCGCCCGGATCGGGGCACACGCGCTGTTGGCCCGGCTCGGCGCCGGAGGGATGGGGCAGGTGTACCTCGGGCGCTCGCCCGGCGGGCGCCTGGTCGCGGTGAAGGTGATCCGGGACGAGATCACGGGCCACCCCGAGGCCCTGACCCGGTTCCGGCGGGAGGCCGAGACCGTGCGCGCCGTGCGGTCGGCGTACACGGCGAACCTGATCGACGCCTCGCTGGCGGCGCCGCCGTTCTGGCTGGCGACGGAGTACGTCGCGGGCCCCACGCTCGGTCATGCGGTGGGGCGGCGCGGCGGTCTGCCCGCGGACACCTGCCGCCGGCTGTTCGCGGCCCTCGCGGAGGGGCTGGCGAGCGTCCACGCGTACGGGGTGACGCACCGGGACCTCAAGCCGCAGAACGTCATCCTGGGCGCGCAGGGCCCGCAGCTCATCGACTTCGGCATCGCGCGCGGCGTGGGCGAGACGGCCCTCACCCAGGACGGCCAGGCCCCCGGAACGCCGGGGTACACCGCGCCCGAGGTGCTGCTCGGGGCCGAGGCGGGGGCCGCCGCGGACGTCTTCGCGCTGGGCGCGACGCTCGCGTACGCGGCGACCGGGCGGCCGCCGTTCGGCACGGGCGCCGCTACGAGCGTGAGCTACCGGGCCGTGCACGAGCCGGTCGACGTGGCCGGGGTGGAGCCGGGCCTGGCGGCGCTGATCGAGGCCTGCGTGGCGAAGGACCCGGCGGCCCGGCCCGGCCTGCCGGAGGTCATCGCCCGGTGCGGGGTACGGGACGCGCTGATCGACGATCCCGTGTACGTGGGGCTGGGCGCGCTGGGTGAGGCCGTGCCGGTGCACGAGATGCGGACGCAGGGGCCGGGACTCCCGTACGGCTACACGCCGACCGACCACGCGGCCCCGGCTCCGGCCACGGCGGGGCGTGGGCGGGCGGGCGTGTGGGTGGCGGCCGTGGCGGTGGCCGCGGCCCTGTCGCTGGCCGCCTGGAAGCTGGTCCCGTTCGGCGGACAGGACGGTGGGGCCGGCCGGGGCGAGGACGCCACGGCGGGTGCCGCGGGCACGCCCGCCCGGACTCCGGGCGCGGGAGGCGTCGGCGCGGCGCCTTCTGCGTCCGGGGGCGCCGCCGGCAAGCCGCCGGCCGAGTACATCGAGGGCAACCAGATCTCGCACTACTTCTGGCTGCCTTCCACCGACCCGGAGCGCGCGGCGCACGACACCGGCGCGTGCAACCTGGGGACGGAGCAGAAGCCGCCGGGTGCGGACTTCCAGGCGGGCGCCGAGGTTTCGGGCAAGTCCGTGAAGATCAGCATGCGCGTCAAGTACGCCGAGAACAGCCCGGCCAAACCCGATCCGTACTACGTGTCGGTGGCGGTCAGGGCCCCGCACGACCTCGACCCGCAGACGGGTCGGCCGTTCCCGATGGACAACCGGTCCGTGGGCTTCACCAGCAAGCCCGTCGACATCTACGGCAAGTGGAAGACGGGCGAATACCTGACGCTCACGTACCCGGACGACTTCGCGGAGCACGTGAACGGCAAGACGTACCCCGGCGTGCCCCTGGCCAACGACCCGGGGGACTGGACGCTGGTCTTCTACCACGTCGAGGATGACCCTACGAAGTACGCGAGCATCCACTGCACGGGCTTTCGAGTGGAGTGAGTGGAGTAAGTGGAGTAGCGGATCCGGCGACACGGGCGATTCGCACGTGAAAGCGACGGGCATGGGGGAGGGTTGACGGGTGCGCAGATTCTGGATGGCCGGCGGGATCGGGATCGGGCTGTGTCTGACCTTTGTGGCGCTCCTCGTCGTGGGGACGTACTCCGCGGCGGCGGGGCTCGCCGGATCGGGCGCCGGCGGCCGTGCCGTGGGCCTGACCAAGGGGGCGGTGCCCGCGAAGTACCAGGCGCTGGTGGAGAAGTGGGGCAGTCTCTGCGCGGCCATCAGCCCGCCGCTGCTCGCCGCGCAGCTGTACTCCGAGAGCGGCTGGAACCCGAGTGCCGTCAGCCCGGCGGACGCGCGGGGCATCGCGCAGTTCATCCCGGGTACCTGGGCCGGCCACGGAATCGACGGGGACGGGGACGGGGACCGGGACATCTGGGACCCGAACGACGCGATCCCCTCGGCGGCTTCGTACGACTGTGAGCTGGCCAAGGACGTGCGGAGCGTGCCCGGTGACGCGACGTCGAACATGCTGGCCGCCTACAACGCCGGCGCCTACGCGGTCATCAAGTACGGAGGAGTGCCGCCGTACAAGGAGACCCAGGGGTACGTGAAGGCGATCACGACGCTGGCGAAGAGCTTCGCGCGGCCCGTGGGCCGGGTGGCGCCCTCGCAACAGGCCGCCGGGGCCATCTACTTCGCGCAGAAGCAGCTCGGCACGCCGTACCTGTGGGGCGGCAACGGTACGCCCGACCAGGGCGGGCGGTTCGACTGCTCGGGGCTGACCAAGGCCGCGTACGAGACGGTCGGGATCGAGCTGCCGCGCGTGGCCAACGACCAGTACAACGCCGGTTCGCATCCCTCGCGTGCCGAACTCCTGCCCGGAGACCTGGTGTTCTTCTCCGATGATCTGACGAACTCCCGGGAGATCCGGCACGTCGGGCTCTACGTGGGCGGCGGATACATGATCAACGCGCCCTACACCGGGGCGGTCATCCGCTTCGACAAGATCGACACGCCCGACTACTTCGGAGCGACCCGCGTGACGAAGGACGGGGCGGAAGCCCTTCCGGGGCGGTCGGCCGCCGGCCGGCCGGCGTAGCAACTCTCCGTGATGCAAAGGCCCTGAGCTGCGACGACCAGTCACTCTTCGATAACGTTGCCGTGATCATTCGGTGGAGAGTGGAACCCGGTCGCCAGAACGGGCGTTCCATGAACGCGGGGGTTGATCAAGTGGGTGTCGAAGGGGCGCACACCCGGGTGCGCCCGCAGGGGAACCACGGCAAGAGCAAGGGGCCGCGTCACCATGGCTGGACTCACAACAGGTGGGCCGAACGTGGATGTCAGCCTGCTGTACGAGGTCAACGGCGCGGCCCGACGCGCCCCGTCGTGGCTGGACACGGCCGTGAGCCTGGCCGGCGAGTACGGGATCCTGCTGGCCCTGGTGCTCCTGGTGCTGTGGTGCTGGCGCGGCGCCCGCCGGCAGGACGAGACCGCGGCCGCCGAGACCTTCACCGCGCTCGTGTGGGCCCCCCTCGCCGCCGGTCTGGCCCTGCTCGTGAACGTTCCCCTGCGTGAACTGGTCGGGCGACAGAGGCCGTTCCGCCAGCACGAGGGGCTGCAGGTCCTCGACCCCGGTTGGGGCGCGGGACTCGGCAACACCGAATACTCCTTCGTCAGCGGTCACACCACCGTCGCGATGGCCCTGGGCGTAGGGCTGTTCGTCGCCAACCGCAAGCTAGGGCTCGTCGGGATCGGGCTGGCCCTCCTCGAAGGCCTCAGCCGCGTCTACATGGGCGTCCACTACCCGACCGACGTGATCGGCGGCCTCGCGCTCGGCACCGCCGTCGCCCTCGTCCTCGCGCCGCTCGCGCTGGCGCTGCTGAACCCGGCCGTCCGGGCGGTGGCCGCCTCCCCGCGCTTCGGCCGGCTCGTGCGGGCCGGGGAGCGGGCGCGTCCCCTGCCGGTCGGCCTCGCCCAGCCGCAGACCCCGCCGGCGGGCCGGCGCACGCAGGACAGCGACCTCGCCGCCTGACGCAGGGCCTGCGGCCTCCCAGGGCTGCGCGGCCCGTACCGTATCGGCCTGTCCCGATCGGCCCGTCCCGTATCGGCCTGTCCTCCCGTATCAGCCCGTCCCGTACGAGTCCCACACGGCGAGCAGCGCAGCCGTCAGCAGGCACAGCGCTGCCACCCCGAAGCACACCAGGACCGCCCGCGGGCGGGGCCGGGAGGTCACTGGTCGCCCGCGTCGGTGTCGCCCTCGCGGCGGTGGCGGGAGCGCAGCCACAGGCCGGTGGCCACGGCGGCGGCGGAGGTGAGCCCGATGGCCAGGGCCACGTCGGCCGGGCCGTCCGCCGAGCCCACGGGCCTGGCCCACGCCGCGGCTGCCGCGGCGGCCGGGGCGAACACGAGGAGCAGGGCCCAGAGGAGGGCCGCGAGGCGGGCTGCGGAACCTGGCATGAGTCCAGGGCATCCGCTGCGGCGCCCCCCGGCCAGCCGGGCCGTCCGAACGGGCGAGACGCCGCCCTAGGTGGCCTCCGTGGCCGCGTGGCCGGTGGCGTCCTTGCGGGCCAGGTCGCGGGAGCGGCGGGCGGCCCCCTTCCAGCCGCAGGAGCAGACGGCCAGGCAGAACGATCCGCGGTCGGCGGTGGATGTGGTGTGGGCGGTCGGCGGCTGTGGCTGCGACCACGGCCGCGGGGGCGGTACGGCGTCGAGCGGAGGGGCCGGGGTCGCGTCGATGTGCGGTTCCACTTCTCCACGGTACCCGGGGACCTCGGGATGCGGGCACGGTGTGCCCCCGTGACGGGAAACCCTGGGCCTCGTTAACCGGAGCGGGTGGGGACCTCGGGCAAACAGCGGTCACGCGTTGGGGGTTGGCAGGCGATGGTGGTTCACCGGCACAGGCGGCTGCGCGGGCGCGCGGCTGAGGTGGTGCTCGCCGCCGGAGTCACCCTGGTGGTCGCGGCGGCGGGCGGGTGCGCCGGCGGCGGCGGAAGCGACGACCGGTCCCCGGCGGAGGCGTCGGTGGCGGTCCGCGGCGCCGCCGACGCCCTGACGCGCACGGGCAGCGCCCGGGCCCGTACGGCCATGGAGATGGCCACCGGCGGCACCCGGGTCACCATCCGCGGCGAGGGCGGCGTCGACTTCAAGAAGCGGATGGGGCAGCTCCTGGTGCTGCTCCCGGCCGACGTGAAGGGCGAGGACGAGCACCGGCCCATCACCGAGCTCCTCGTTCCCGGCGCGCTCTACATGAAGAACCGCGGGGCGGGCGTCCCCGCCGACAAGTGGGTGCGCATCGACACGACGACCCTCGCCGACGGGAACCTGGTCACCGGCGGCGCCACCGACCCGCTGGTCGCGGCCGAGCTGCTGCGGGTCGCGCAGGAGGTGACGTACGTGGGGGTTACCGAGGTGGCGGGCACGAAGGTGCGGCACTACCGGGGGACCACCGACATCGGACGGGCCGCCCGAAGCGCGCCGGCGGAGATGCGCGGGGCGCTGGAGGCGGCGGCGAAAGGGTTCAGCGAGGACACGGTGCCCTTCGACGCCTACCTGGACGAGGAGGGGCGGCTGCGGAAGGTCAGGCACCGCTTCACCTACGTCAACAATGGCGTGATCGATGTGTCGTCGACCACGCTCCTGTACGGATTCGGGACACCGGTGACCGTCGTATTGCCCGCGAGCGGGGACATTTACGCCGGAAAGATCGCCGACTAGCGGGGCGGGCGGGTCGGAAGCGGCGCGATCGGGCCATGGCCGGGTATCCGGAAATGGTCCATCCGTGTCATGCGGGGGGAGGGACGTCCTCCCTACGCTGAGAAGCCGGGCGCCGGCAAGTGGTGCGGCATGACCGACGACGGCCGGTGGCCGGTGGCAGATTGAGGTGACACGCGTGACTCCCGCAGGCGGTACGACGGTGCAGGACCACGTGGCGCTCGCCGAGATCGAACTGTGCGGTGAGCTGATCATCGCCGCGTCCGCGGCCGCCGAGGACCGGCTGAGCCTGGACCGCATCGACGAAGTACTGCTGGGCCGGTAGCTCCCGCCCGCCGCCGGCGGGCGGGGACGGACCGCTCAGGTGCGCAGGAGACGAGCGATGGCCTTGGTGGCCTCCTCGACCTTGGCGTCGATCTCGCCTCCGCCCTTGACCGCCGCGTCGGCGACGCAGTGGCGCAGGTGCTCCTCCAGCAGCTGGAGCGCGAAGGACTGGAGTGCCTTCGTGCTCGCCGAGACCTGGGTGAGTATGTCGATGCAGTAGACATCCTCGTCGACGAGCCGCTGGAGGCCGCGGATCTGGCCCTCGATCCGGCGCAGCCGCTTGAGGTGCTCCTCCTTCTGGTGGTGGTAGCCGTGGACGGCCCCGCCGTCGTGGGAGGTGCCGGGGGTGGCCGCCGTGCCGGTGCCGGCTCCGGTGCCCTCCGCCTCGATGGTCGTCATACGTCCTCCCGTGGTCGAACGAACGAGGGGATGTATACCCCTCATGGGTATAGGTTACCGGGCTCGCGCCCGAGGAGCAGGGGCCCGTGTTCCACACTCTGCCTGATGGAGGACACTGGGGAACTGCCGGTTAGCCGTGGCCGGGGGATGCGCCTAGCATCAGCCTGACCGAATCCAATGCACCCCGAGGACCTCACGTGCGATTTCGTCTGACCCCCAGGGAGACGAGCTTCTACGACATGTTCGCCGCATCCGCGGACAACATCGTCACGGGCTCCAAGCTCCTGATGGAACTGCTCGGAGCGGACTCGTCCGCCCGGGCCGAGATCGCGGAACGGATGCGGGCGGCGGAGCACGCGGGGGACGACGCGACACACGCGATCTTCCACCAGCTGAACTCCTCCTTCATCACGCCGTTCGACCGCGAGGACATCTACTCCCTGGCGTCGTCGCTCGACGACATCATGGACTTCATGGAGGAGGCCGTCGACCTCGTCGTCCTCTACAACGTTGAGGAGCTCCCCAAGGGCGTCGAGCAGCAGATCGAGGTCCTGGCGCGGGCGGCGGAGCTGACCGCCGAGGCGATGCCGCACCTGCGGACGATGGACAACCTCACCGAGTACTGGATCGAGGTCAACCGTCTGGAGAACCAGGCCGACCAGATCCACCGCAAGCTGCTCGCGCACCTCTTCAACGGCAAGTACGACGCCATCGAGGTGCTGAAGCTCAAGCAGATCGTCGACGTGCTCGAAGAGGCGGCCGACGCGTTCGAGCACGTCGCGAACACGGTGGAGACCATCGCGGTCAAGGAGTCCTGAACCTCGTGGACACCTTCGCTCTGGTCGTGACCATCGGTGTCGCGCTCGGCTTCACGTATACGAACGGTTTCCACGACTCGGCGAACGCGATCGCGACCTCGGTCTCGACGCGTGCGCTGACCCCGCGCGCCGCACTGGCGATGGCCGCGGTGATGAACCTCGCCGGCGCCTTCCTGGGCAGCGGGGTGGCCAAGACGGTCAGTCAGGGTCTGATCGAGACGCCCCACGGTGCCACGGGCATGTGGATCCTCTTCGCGGCGCTGGTCGGCGCGATCGTCTGGAACCTGATCACCTGGTACTTCGGCCTGCCCTCGTCCTCCTCGCACGCCCTCTTCGGCGGCATGGTGGGTGCGGCCCTGGCCGGCGGCACGGAGGTGATCTGGTCGGGCGTGGTCGACAAGGTAGTCATTCCGATGTTCGTCTCGCCGGTCGTCGGTCTGGTCGTCGGCTACCTGGTGATGGTGGTCATCCTGTGGATGTTCCGCCGGGCCAACCCGCACAAGGCGAAGCACGGCTTCCGTATCGCGCAGACGGTGTCGGCGGCCGCGATGGCGCTCGGCCACGGTCTGCAGGACGCGCAGAAGACGATGGGCATCGTCGTGATGGCCCTGGTCATCGCCGACGTCCAGTCCGCCGACGACGCGATCCCGGTGTGGGTCAAGGTCGCCTGTGCGGTGATGCTGTCGCTGGGTACGTACGCGGGCGGCTGGCGCATCATGCGCACGCTCGGCCGCAAGATCATCGAGCTGGACCCGCCGCAGGGCTTCGCGGCGGAGACCACCGGTGCCTCGATCATGTTCGGCTCGGCCTACCTCTTCCACGCGCCGATCTCCACCACCCACGTGATCACCTCGGCGATCATGGGTGTGGGTGCGACGAAGCGCGTGAACGCGGTGCGCTGGGGCGTCGCCAAGAACATCATCCTGGGCTGGTTCATCACCATGCCCGCCGCGGCGCTGGTCGCCGCGGTCAGCTTCTGGATCGTGAACCTGGCCTTCGGCTAGCTAGGCCGGGTCCGGCCGTACGGACACGAGAGCGGGCCGGCTCCCCCCACCCAGGGGGAGCCGGCCCTCTTTCTTTCTTCCGTCCCGCGGTGGCACCGCCATGCAGCACCGCGGGACGTCTCGCACATCTCGCTCTAGCCGAAGCGGCCCGAGATGTAGTCCTCGGTCGCCTGCACGGACGGGTTGGAGAAGATCCGGTCCGTGTCGTCGATCTCGATGAGCTTGCCGGGCTGGCCGACCGCCGAGAGGTTGAAGAAGGCGGTCCGGTCGGAGACGCGGGCGGCCTGCTGCATGTTGTGCGTCACGATGACGATCGTGAAGCGCTCCTTCAGCTCGCCGATCAGGTCCTCGATCGCCAGGGTGGAGATCGGGTCCAGGGCCGAGCAGGGCTCGTCCATCAGCAGGACCTGGGGCTCGACCGCGATGGCGCGGGCGATGCACAGGCGCTGCTGCTGGCCGCCGGAGAGGCCGGAGCCGGGCTTGCTGAGGCGGTCCTTGACCTCGTTCCAGAGGTTGGCGCCCTGGAGGGACCTCTCGACGATGTCGGCGAGCTCGGCCTTCTTGAAGTTGCCGTTCAGCCGCAGGCCCGCCGCCACGTTGTCGAAGATCGACATGGTGGGGAAGGGGTTCGGGCGCTGGAAGACCATGCCGACCGTGCGGCGGACCGCGACGGGGTCCACGCCGGCGCCGTAGAGGTTCTCGTCGTCCAGCAAGACCTTGCCCTCGACGCGGCCGCCGGGGGTGACCTCGTGCATGCGGTTGAGGGTGCGCAGGAAGGTGGACTTGCCGCAGCCGGAGGGACCGATGAAGGCCGTCACCGAGCGGGGTTCGACGGTCATCGAGATGTCGTCGATGGCCCTGTGGCTGCCGTAGAAGGCGGACAGTCCGCTGACGTCGATTCGCTTCGCCATGAGGGGGTCACTTCGCTTTCATACAGTCGCGTCAGCGACCGGTCTTCGGGGCCTTCCAGCGGGCGATGCCGCGGGCCACCAGATTGAGGATCATGACGAAGGCGATCAGGACGAGCGCTGCGGCCCATGCCCGGTCGTAGGAGGCGTCACTGCCGACCTTGTACTGCTCCCAAATGTAGAGCGGGAGCGAGGACTGGGCGCCTTCGAAGGGGTTGCCGTTGATCAGCTGGGTGCCGAAGACCAGCAGCATGATCGGGGCGGTCTCACCGGCGATGCGGGCGACGGCCAGCATGAGGCCGGTGGCGATGCCGCCGATGGCGGTGGGGAGGACGACCTTGAGGATCATGCGCCACTTCGGCACACCGAGGGCCAGGGCGGCCTCGCGCAGCTCGTTCGGGACGAGCTTGAGCATCTCCTCGGTGGAGCGGACCACGACGGGCATCATCAGGATGGACAGGGCCATCGCGCCGGCGAATCCGGAGGGGCCGAAGCCGAGCGCCAGGTTCCAGGTCGTCAGGATGAACAGGCCCGCGACGATGGAGGGGATGCCGGTCATGACGTCGACGAAGAAGGTCACGGCCTTGGCGAGCGTGCCCTTGCCGTACTCGACGAGGTAGACGGCGGTCAGCAGGCCGATCGGGGCCGCGATCAGGGTGGCCAGGGCGATCTGCTCGATGGTGCCGAGCAGCGCGTGGTAGACGCCGCCGCCCTCCTCGAAGCTGGTCACGCCGTTCATCGAGTGGCTGAGGAAGTCACCGCTGAAGACCTTGATGCCGCGGCTGATCGTGGTCCAGATCAGCGAGAGCAGCGGGATGACGGCGAGGACGAAGGAGACCCACACGACGGAGGTCGCGATGCGGTCCTTGGCCTGGCGGCGGTTCTCGACCACCGCGCTGGCGGTGTACGTGATCGCGACGAACAGGATGGCGGCGATCAGACCCCACTGGATCTTGCTGTGGAGGTCGAAGACGATGCCGATGCCGCTGCCGAGGGTGATCGAGAGGACGGCGATGCCGGCCGGGGCCCAGCGGGGCAGGCCGCCTCGGGTGAGGCTGGCGGGAGCGGCGGACCGGGGGGCCCGGGTGGGCCGCTGGTCCTTGAGTGCGTGGCTCATCAGGCGTTCGCCCCCGAGAAGTCCTTGCGGCGAGCGATGATCAGGCGAGCTGCACCGTTGACCAGCAGGGTGAGCAGGAAGAGGACCAGACCGGAGGCGATCAGCGCGTCGCGGCCGAACTCGTTGGCCTCGTCGAACTTCGCGGCGATGTTCTGCGCGAACGTGCCGCCGCCCGGGTCGAGGATGTGGCCGGAGATCAGGAAGCTCGGCGAGAGGACGGTGGCGACGGCCATGGTCTCGCCGAGGGCGCGGCCGAGGCCGAGCATCGAGGCGGAGATGACGCCGGAGCGGCCGAAGGGCAGCACGGACATCCGGATGACCTCCCAGCGGGTCGCGCCGAGGGCCAGTGCGGCCTCCTCGTTCATGCGCGGGACCTGGAGGAAGACCTCGCGGCTGACGCTGGTCACGATCGGCAGGATCATGATCGCGAGCAGGATGCCGACGGTGAAGAGGGAACGCGCCACGCCGACCTGGGTCTTGTCGAAGACGTAGGTCCAGCCCATGTACTCGTCGAGCCAGAGGTTCAGGCCCGCCAGCTGCGGGACGAGGAAGAGGGCGCCCCAGATGCCGTAGATGATCGACGGCACGGCGGCCAGCAGGTCGACCACGTACGCGAGGGGGGCGGCGAGCCTGCGCGGTGCGTAGTGCGAGATGAAGAGGGCGATGCCGACGGCGATCGGAACCGCGATGACCATCGCGATGATCGAGCTGACGACGGTGCCGAAGAGCAGGACGGCGATGCCGAAGACGGGCGGGTTGGCCGACGCGTTCCAGTCGAAGGTGGTGAGGAAGTTCCCCTCGTTCTCCGACAGGGCGATCGAGGCGCGGTAGGTGAGGAAGACGGCGATCGACGCCATGATCACCAGGAGCAGGATGCCGGAGCCCTTGGAGAGCGCGGCGAAGATCTTGTCGCCGGCGCGGCCGGTGGATCCCCTGCTCGGGGAGACAGGCGGAGCCGTGTCTATCGGGGTGGGTGTGGTGGAAGCCATGGTCTTTCCGGTCTGTGTGGGGGGCAGGCCCCCTGGCGGCGGTGCACCGGATTCCCCCGGGTGGAGGGGAAGGGGCTCCGGGGGCCGGTCCGCCCGGTCCCCGGACGGGGGAGGGGACGGACCGGGCCTCGGAGCTCAGGACTAGCTCAGCGAGTTGACGACCTCGCGGACCTTGGCGTTGATCTCGGCCGGGATCGGCGCGTAGCCGTTCTCCAGGAGGATCTTCTGGCCCGCGTCGGACGCGGTGTAGTTGAGGAAGGACTTGACGGTCGGCAGGGTCTCCGCCTTGTTGCCCTTGTCGCAGACGATCTCGTAGGTGACCAGGACGATCGGGTACGCGCCCTCGGCCTTGGTGGTGTAGTCGAGCTTGAGGGCGAGGTCCGAGCCGGTGCCGGCGATCTTGGCGGCGGCGATGGCCTTGGAGGCGTTCTCGCCGGTCGCCTTGACCGGGGCGGCGGCGCCCGTGTTCAGGTCGACCGTCTTGATGCCCTGGGCGCTGGCGTAGGAGAGCTCGAAGTAGCCGATGGCACCGTCGACCTGCTTGACCTGGGTCGCGACACCGGAGGAGCCGGAGGCGCCGAGGCCGCCCGGGGCCGGCCACTTCTTCGCGGCCTCGTACGGCCACGCGTCGCCGGCGGCGGCCTTGAGGTACTTGCCGAGGTTCTCGGTGGTGCCCGAGTCCTCGGAGCGGTGGAAGTGCTGGATCGCGGTGGAGGGGAGCGTGACGCCGGGGTTCAGCTTCTTGATCGCCTCGTCGTCCCACTTCTTGATCTTGTCGTTGAAGATGTTGGCGATCGTGGCGGCGTCAAGGTTCAGCTTGTCCACGCCCGCGATGTTGAAACCGAGGGCGATCGGGCCGCCGACCATGGGCAGGTCGATGCCCTGGCCGCCGGTGCAGATCTTCTTCGACTCCTCGACCTGCTCCGGCTTCAGCGCCGAGTCGGAGCCGGCGAAGCCGACGGTGCCCTGGTTGAAGGCGACGATGCCCTCACCGGAGGAGGAGGACTTGTAGTTCACCTCGACGCCGGAGCAGGCGGCCATGTAGTTCTTCACCCACAGGTCGACCGCGTTCTTCTGCGCGGAGGAGCCGGAGGCGAGCAGCTTTCCCTTCGCGCCCTCGCACTTGATGTCGCCGGCGGCCGGGGCGGCGGCCTTGGTGGCGCCGTCGCCGGTCTTGGTGTTGTCGTCCGAGCCGCACGCCGTGAGGACCAGGGCGCCGGACACGACAAGCGCACCGAGGGCGGAGGCACGAAGCATGTTCTTGCGCTGAAGCTTCACTTTCGGGTGTTTCCTTCCAGAAGCCGCCGGCCGCTTTTCGTTCGTACCGGGCGGCGTGCGAAGAGGACTACTGCGTCGGGTCGCGCGGGCCGGCTGCCCGCTCTGTGAGCCGCCGTATCCGTGCACGACCGAAATTAGGCGGAACAGGTGAAGCAGCCGACCGGCCCGAGTGAACGGACGGTGAACCGTGGCGGACGACCCGGTGCGTTCCGGGGCGTCCGCACACACTTGCCATCATCCGTTATCCCACCGTTATCGCGGTGCGGCCGCCGGCTCCCGCAGCCACAGGTGCTGGAAGTCGGTCCGCGCCGCCTCGACCTGGTGGCGCTGGTCGGCGTGCAGGACGCCCAGGGCGTAGGCCGTCGCCGGGGCGATGCGGGGGGTGCGGGCGGCCGTGGCGGAGGCGGCGGCGGCCTCGGCGGCGTCCCGGTGGCGGTCCAGGGCCTCGCCCGCGGCCGCCGGGCGTGTCACGTCCTCGCCGAGGACCTCCCGCGCGTAGCGGTGGACCCGCATGAGGCGGCGTACCTCGTGCCAGAGGCCGTCGTGGTCCGCGTCGTACGGGCTCGGCGCCGCCTCGCGGCCGCCGACGGGGGGCAGCGCCGATACCGCGGCCGACAGTCGGGTTTCGGCCACGGCCGCGAGGGGCACGAGGACCTCTCCCACCCGGCCGCGGGCCGCGACGGCGTCGAGCGGGACCTCGGAGGCGAGCAGTGCCACCGCGTCCGCCACCGCGTGGAAGCGGGACGAGCCGAGCGCCTGGAGGGTGGCCGAGTGCGCGCGCGTACGGGCCAGGGTCAGCTGGCGGTCCAGCAGTGCGCCCGCGCGCGCCGAGCCCACCGTCAGCGCGCCGGCCGAGCCGCGCGGCGCCGGGAGCTGCGGGGACCCCGACAGCCGGTGCAGTGCGTCCATGAGCCGGGCCAGCCGGGCGGCGTAGGCGTGCTCGTCGGCCAGGGTCGAGGACAGCCAGGCCAGCTCGGTGCGCAGCCCGTCCGCCCAGGAGGACTCGGTCACCGCCCGGAAGGTGGCCAGTGATCCGCTGATGCGGCGCGCGGCCCCCCGCAGGCTGCGCGCCGCGACGCCGCTTTCGGTGGCGGCGGCCCCGCTCTCCTCGTGCAGGCGCAGGCCCCGCAGGAAAGCCGTGGCCTGGGAGCGCAGGTACGTGCCGAGCACGTCCCCCGCGTCCGCCATCGGGTCATGGTTTGGCTGAGCCACGCCGGCGCCTCCGGGCGTCTATGAGCGTCTCCTGTACGTGCCGCAGCGGCTGGCCGTCCGCATCCGTGCTGTGCCGGGTCCATTCGCCGTCCGGGCCGAGGTGCCAGGAGGAGGTGGCGTCGGACATCCCGGTTTCCAGCATCCGGTCCAGTGCCGCGCGGTGGGCCGGGTCGGCGACCCTGACCAGTGCCTCGATACGGCGGTCGAGGTTGCGGTGCATCATGTCGGCGCTGCCGATCCACACCTCGGGCTCGCCGCCGTTGCCGAAGGCGAAGACCCGGGAGTGTTCGAGGAAGCGGCCGAGGATCGAGCGGACCCGGATGTTGTCCGAGAGTCCGGGGACCCCTGGGCGGACGGCGCAGATGCCGCGCACCCAGATGTCGACGGGCACTCCCGCCTGGGAGGCCCGGTAGAGGGAGTCGATGAGGGCCTCGTCGACGATCGAGTTCATCTTGAGGCGCACGTACGCGGCGCGGCCGGCCCTGTGGTGGGCGGCCTCCTTGTCGATCCGCGCGATCAGGCCGTCCCGCAGCGAGCGGGGGGCGACCATCAGCCGGCGGTAGGTCTCGCGGCGCGAGTAGCCGGACAGCCGGTTGAACAGGTCGGAGAGGTCCGCGCCGACCTGCGGGTCGGCCGTGAGCAGGCCGAGGTCCTCGTACAGGCGGGCGGTCTTCGGGTGGTAGTTGCCGGTGCCGACGTGGGCGTAGCGGCGCAGCTGGTCGCCCTCCTGGCGGACGACGAGCGACAGCTTGCAGTGGGTCTTGAGGCCGACGAGCCCGTAGACGACGTGGCAGCCGGCCTCTTCCAGCTTGCGGGCCCACTTGATGTTGGCCTGCTCGTCGAAGCGGGCCTTGATCTCGACGAGTACGAGGACCTGCTTGCCGGATTCGGCGGCGTCGATCAGGGCGTCCACGATGGGGGAGTCGCCGGAGGTGCGGTAGAGCGTCTGCTTGATGGCGAGGACGTCGGGGTCGGCCGCGGCCTGCTCCAGGAACCTCTGCACCGAGGTGGAGAAGGAGTCGTACGGGTGGTGCAGCAGGACGTCGCGCTCGCGCAGGGCGGCGAAGACGTCGGGCGCGTGCGCGGACTCGACCTCGGCGAGGTCCCGGTGGGTGCCGGCGACGAACTTCGGGTACTTGAGCTCGGGCCGGTCCAGGGAGGCGATCCCGAAGAGGGCGGTCAGGTCGAGGGGCCCGGGCAGCGGGTACACCTCGGAGGCGTTGACGTTCAGCTCCTGCACCAGGAGGTCCAGGACGCCGGGGTCGATGGACTCCTCGACCTCCAGGCGCACGGGCGGGCCGAAACGGCGCCGCATGAGCTCCTTCTCCAGGGCCTGGAGAAGGTTCTCGGCGTCGTCCTCCTCCACCTCCAGGTCCTCGTTGCGGGTCACGCGGAACATGTGGTGCGCGAGCACCTCCATGCCCGGGAACAGCTCCTCCAGGTGCGCGGCGATGACGTCCTCCAGCGGGACGTAGCGCTGCGGGGAGGCCTCCAGGAAGCGGGAGAGGATCGGCGGCACCTTGACGCGGGCGAAGTGGCGGTGGCCGCTGACGGGGTTGCGCACGACCACGGCCAGGTTGAGGGAGAGGCCGGAGATGTACGGGAAGGGGTGCGCGGGGTCCACGGCCAGCGGGGTCAGCACCGGGAAGATGTGGTTCCGGAACAGCGTGAAGAGGCGGGCCTGCTCCTTCTCGGTGAGGTCGGGCCAGCGGATCAGGTGGATGCCCTCCTCGGCCAGCGCCGGGGAGATGTCCTGCTGGAAGCAGGCGGCGTGGCGGGCCATGAGCTCGCGCGAGCGCGTCCAGATGAGGTCCAGCACCTCGCGGGGCTGCAGGCCGGAGGCCGATCGGGTGGCGACGCCCGTCGCGATGCGCCGTTTGAGGCCGGCCACGCGGACCATGAAGAACTCGTCGAGGTTGCTCGCGAAGATCGCCAGGAAGTTGGCGCGCTCCAGGAGCGGGGTCGTGGGGTCCTCGGCGAGCTCCAGCACCCGCTCGTTGAAGGCGAGCCAGCTGCGCTCCCGGTCGAGGAAGCGGCCCGGGGGGAGTTCCCCGCCGTCCTTGTCGTCGTAGGCGTCCAGGTCGGCGTCGAGATCGGGGTCGAAATCGACGTGCGGGCGGTGCGCTGCGATGGAGCCTATGCGGGCGTGGGCCGCGGCGGCGGGCGCCTGCCCGGCGGCGTTGCCGGTGTCCTTGCCGGTGTCCTTGCCGGCCTTGCCGGCGGCGGACGCGGACGGGTGGGACGGGTGCTGGGCGGGGACCTCGGTGGGACCGGCGCTGGGCTTGTGGCTCATGACTCCATTCTTCCGCGCAAGCGGCAGGACAGGCGCGTCGGACGTGTCGGCCGTCAGTCGGAGTCGGGGCTGCATTGGGGGAGAGTCGCAAGCGCTTCTGAATGCCCGGTTAATGGCGCATGGCTTCCCGGCTCCGGCCGGCCCACGAGTCGCCTCCCGGCGGGGGTGGCGAAGGTGGCGGGGGCGGGGCGTACGGCCCGGCGTGCCGCGTGCGGTGCCGGGCCGGGTGGGCTGCACCCTTGGCCCCGCCGGGCGTGTCCCCGCCCGGACCCGCGCCTCGCCGGCGGGGCGCAAGGATCGGGGCTCCGCCCCGGCCCTGCGCCCCAAGCGCCGGCGGGGCCGGGTTGTGCGGCGGGGGCCGGGGGGTCAGCTCTCCGTGCGGTACATCAGGTCGACCTCGTGGGTGGTGAAGCCGAGGCCCTCGTAGACGGCGAGGGCCGCCGGGTTGTCGGCGTCGACGTAGAGCATGGCCGTCGGCAGGCCCTGGGCCGCCAGGTGCTGCAGGCCGATCGCGGTGAGGGCCTTGCCGAGGCCGCCGCCCTGGGCGCCGGGGAGGACGCCGACCACGTAGACCTCGCCCAGCTGCTCCGCCGCGTGGACCTTCGTCCAGTGGAAGCCGACGAGCTCGCCGTCGCGCTCGGCGAGGAAGAACCCCTTGGCGTCGAACCACGGCTGCGCGATGCGGTCGTCGAGGTCGCGCTGGGTGAGCGAGCCCTGCTCGGGGTGGTGGGCGAAGGCCGCCGCGTTCGCCGCGAGCCAGGCCGCGTCGTCGGTGCCGGGCTGGAAGGTCCGTACGGTCACGCCCGGCGGGAGTACCGGGTCGGGCAGCGGGGCCCCCTCGGCCAGGGGCCGGCGCAGCTGGCGCAGCTCGCGGAAGAGGGTCAGGCCGAGCACCTGGGCGAGGTGCCGGGCGGCGGACTTGCCGCCGTGGGCCCATACCCGCAGCCGCTTGCCGGAGGCGGCCAGCAGGGCCATCCCCATGACGCGCCCGTGGCCGCGGCCGCGCAGGGCGGGGTGCACGAGGAGTTCGGCTGCCGGGGCCTCCACCGGGTCGGTGTCCTCCAGTTGTCCGTACGCGGCGAGCCGGCCGCCGTCGGTGAGCAGGAAGTGCCGGATTCCCGCGCGCGGCCCTCCGCGCAGCTGGAGCCTTCCCTGTTCGGACACGGCGGTGGTGCCGTCCGTACGCGCCGCGTCCTCGATCAGGTCGAGGACGGCGTCGGCCTGTTCCCCCGTCAGCTCGTCGAGGGTCTGAATCTGCCGTCCCGGCTCCAGGGCCGCTGCTGCGTCAGTCATGGAACGAGCCTACGACCGTCCCGGCCGCCGGGGTGGAGTGCGGGCGCAGGGTCGGTCCTTCTTCTGCGCGTAACCAACGCGATACCCGTTACCCCCTGGTAGAGCTACGCGCGTTGACCATAGGCTTCGGCGGACCTCCCAAGCAGTATCGCTGTCCACAAAGGGGACTAAATGTCAGCGACGCCACAACGGCACCGCCGAAACCGCCGGTTGACCTTCGCCGCCTTCGCCGTCACGGCCGGGGCCGGAGCGCTGGTCGCGGCCGCACTGCCGGCCGGTGCCGCGAGTGGTGGCGGTGCGGCCAAGAGCCGGACCGTCGACGTGCAGATGCTGTCGTTCAACGACTTCCACGGCACCCTGGAGCCCCCGCAGGGCTCCTCCGGCACCGTGACCGAACGTCAGGCCGACGGCACCACCAAGGCCATACCCGCGGGCGGGGTCGAGTACCTCGCGACCAGCCTGCGCGAGGCCCGCAAGGGCCACGAGTACTCCGTCACCGCAGCGGCCGGCGACATGATCGGCGGCAGCCCGATGCTGTCGGGGCTCTTCCACGACGAGCCGAGCATCGAGGCGCTGAACAAGCTGGGCCTGAACGTCTCCAGCGTCGGCAACCACGAGTTCGACGAGGGTGGGACCGAGCTGCGCCGCATGGCGTACGGCGGCTGCCACCCGGTCGAGGGCTGCTACGAGTTCGGCAAGGAGTTCACGGGCTCCACCTTCCAGTACCTCGCCGCGAACGTCACGGACGAGAAGACCAAGCGCCCCCTGATGTCGCCCACCTACGTGTGGAAGAAGGGCGACGTGAAGATCGGCTTCATCGGCGTCACCCTGGAGGGCACTCCGGACGTCGTGACCGCCGAGGGCGTCAAGGGCCTCAAGTTCGGCGACGAGATCGAGACGATCAACAAGTACGCCGCCGAGCTGAACAAGCAGGGCGTGAAGTCGATCGTCGCGCTGATCCACGAGGGCGGTCTGCCCGCGAACGGCGCGTACAACTACGACTGTGACGTCCCGGGCGCCGGCGCCGGCATCTCGGGCGCGATCGTGGACATCGCCAAGAACGTCGACGCCAAGGTCGACGCGCTGGTCACGGGCCACACGCACCAGGCCTACGCCTGCAACATCCCCGACCCGGCGGGCAACCCGCGCGCGGTGACCTCGGCGGCCTCGATCGGCCGTCTGTTCACGGACACCACGCTCACCTACGACCGGCAGACCAAGGACATCGTCCGTACGCCGGTCGCCTCGCCCAAGCCGGTCAACAAGGTCGTCACCCGGGAGCAGCCCAAGGCCCCGGACATGACCGAGCTGATCCAGCGCTGGAACGCCCTGGCCGCCCCGATCGCCAACCGCCCGCAGGGCTTCATCTCGGCGGACATTCCGGGCCGCGGATCGGCGGAGCACGAGAAGCCGCTCGGCGACCTGATCGCCGACGCCCAGCTGGAGGCGCTCGCCCCGGCGGACAAGGGCGGCGCGCAGCTGGCCGTCATGAACCCGGGCGGCATCCGCTCGGACCTCGCCTACAAGGCCTCGGGCGCCGAGGGCGACGGCGTGGTGACGTACGGCGAGTCCTTCACGGTGCAGCCGTTCACCAACATGATGAACGTCGTGGACCTGACCGGCGCGCAGCTGATCACCGCGCTCCAGCAGCAGGTGAGCGGGCCGGTCAACGGGACGAACCCGAAGATTCTGCAGGTGTCGAAGGGCTTCACCTACACCCTCGACATGACGAAGGCGGGCGCGGACCGCATCGTCGTGGACTCGGTCAAGCTGAACGGTGTCGCGATCGACCCCGCCAAGACCTACCGCGTCGCGATGAACGAGTTCCTCGCGGGCGGCGGTGACGGCTTCACCGTCCTGAAGGAGCACAAGAACAAGCTGGTCGGCGCGTCCGACCTGGACTGCTTCAACGCCTACCTGACGAAGAACTCCTCGGCGTCCGCGCCGATCGCCCCGCCGGCGGCGAACCGGATCACCGTCATCAAGTAGCACCCGCGCACAGCGCGCCCGGAGGGGCGGCGGGCCTGTCGGCCCGCCGCCCCTCCGGCGTTTCCCCGCGCACCCCCGTGGCGCGGGGGACCCGCGGGTCAGAGGGCCGCCAGGAAGGCCCCGACGGCCCGGTGGAAGCCGTCCGGGTCGGTGAACGGTACGAAGTGGTCGCCGTCGAGGGGCGCGTACGAGGTCTTCGGGCGCCGGGCGACCATCGCGTCGGCGACGGGCTGCGTGAGCGCCTGGCTCCGGGTGCCGTGGATCAGCAGGGCCGGGCAGGTGCTCGCGAGCCAGGCGTCCCAGTGGTCGCCGGCGCAGGCGTGGATGGAGTCGAGCATGTCCTGCGGGTGGTAGGCCAGGCGCCAGCCGCTGCCGTCGGGCAGGGGGCGCAGCCCGTCGGCGACGAAGGGCGATGCGGCCGGTCCGGCGGCGGCGAGGAGTTCCTCGCGGGTGGGGGCGGTGTAGGGGAGGCCGCCCAGGAAGTCGAACCAGTTCGGTCCGTCGGGGATGCGGATGTCGACGGTGGCGTCGACGCCGACGAGCGCGGAGATCCGCTCCGGGTGGGTGGCGGCCAGGTGGTAGGCGTTGGTTCCGCCCAGGGAGTAGCCGAGGAGCGGTAGGGGGGCGTCCAGGGCGAGGTGGTCGAGGAGGGCGAGGGCGTCGCGGACGTAGCCCTCGCGGCGGTAGTCGGGCGCCCGGTCCGACGCGCCGTGGCCGCGCTGGTCGGGGGCGATGACCCGCCAGCTGTCGCCGAGGGCGGCGGCGAGGCCGGTGAAGGCGACGGCCTCGGACATGCCGCCGTGCAGGGCGAGGAGTGGTCGGCCGGTGCCGCCGAAGTCCAGGTAGGAGAGGGTCCGGTTCTCGATCTTCAGCTCGTGGCGCATGTTCTTGCCTCCCGAGGGCTTGTGGATCTTTCCGACGGCTCCACCCTGCCAGGAGTTGCGCAAGCGCGCAATACGCTTGTATTGCGCGCTTGCCCAAAACGGCGGTGGATACGATCCCGGCATGGGAAATCGCGAGGACCTGCTGGCCGGAGCCCGGCGCTGCCTGGAGGAGAAGGGCTACCTGCGCACCACCGTGCGCGACATCGCCACGGCCGCGGAGGTGAGCATGGCGGCGATCGGATACCACTTCGGGTCGCGCGAGGCGCTGCTCAACCAGGCGCTGTTCGCCGCGATGGAGGAGTGGGCCGCGGGATCCGGCAGGCTCGCCGGAGAGGGTGAGACCGCGGGGGAGCGCTACGCCGACACCTGGGACCGCAAGATCCGGGACTTCGGCGAGACTCGCTGGCTGTGGCTGGCCTCCGTGGAGGCCTTCGTGCACGCGCAGTCCTCGCCCGAGCTCCTCGCGATCCTGGCCGAGGGGCAGCGCCGGAACCGCCGGATGGTGGCCGCCGCGCTGCGCGGGGTGCCGGAGTCCGAGGTGTCGCAGGAGGACGTGCGTGCCCTCGGCTCGATGCACATCGCGCTGCTGAGCGGGGTGATGGTGCAGACCCTGACCGATCCGGAGCAGGCTCCGGACGGCCGGGAGCTGCTCCGGGGGCTGCGCGAGATGGTCGGGCTGCTCGAAGACTGACCGCTGCCGACAGGTGGCAACTGTGACGTGTGCACGCCATAATCCGGCCATCACCGGGTCGGCGAAGGGGCGGGCATGGGCACGGTCACGAGCACGGGCATGGGCATGGGCCGGCGGGCGTTCCTGGCCGGAGCGCTGGCCGCGGGAGCGGCCGCCGGACTGGGGGCCGCACCCGCCCCGGCCGCCGCGGCGGCCCTGGGCACGCAGGACTGGATGTCCGGCCTCGGCGACTCCACCCCCCTCCAGCGGATGACCATCCCCGGCACGCACGACTCCGGGGCGGCCAAGGGCGGCCTCTACGTCGCCTGCCAGAACACTTCGATCGCCCAGCAGCTCGACTCCGGCATCCGCTTCCTCGACGTCCGCTGCCGGGTCACCGGCGGATCCTTCGCGATCCACCACGGGTCCTTCTTCCAGGACCTGATGTTCGGGGACGTCCTCGTCGCCTGCTGGAACTTCCTCTCCGCGCACCCCGGCGAGACCGTCCTGATGCGGGTCAAGCAGGAATACTCCGGGGAGAGCGACGCCACCTTCCGCGCCGTCTTCGACGACTACCTCGACCACCGCGGCTGGCGTCCGCTGTTCCGGATCGCCGACACCCTGCCCGCGCTGGGGCAGGCCCGCGGGAAGGTGGTCCTGCTCGCGGACAACGGCGGCCTGCCGGGCCTGCGCTACGGCGACGGCAACGTCTTCGACATCCAGGACGACTGGAACGCCGAACCCTTCGCCAAACGCGGGAAGATCGAGAACCACTTCCGCAAGGCCGTCCAACAGCCCGGCAAGCTCTTCGTGAACTACGTCAGCACCTCCGCCTACATGCCGCCGCGCTGGAACTCCGACCGGCTCAACCCGCAGGTGCACTCGTTCGTCGACGGCGGGGAGATGGCCGGCCGGACCGGGCTCGGCATCGTCCCCATGGACTTCCCCAACACCCGCTCGGGCCTGGTCGCCTCACTGATCCGGCACAACTGACGGCTCGGAGGGCGGCGGGGTCGGCGCGCCCGGGATGCGGAGCACCGCCTCCGTGCCCCCACCGCCGTCCGCCGCCGCCCGCAGCTCGGCGCTGCCGCCCGCGCGGGCCGCCGTACGGGCCACGATCGACAGGCCCAGCCCGCTGCCGGGCAGGGCGCGGGCGGACGGGGAGCGCCAGAACCGCTCGAAGACGTGCGGCAGGTCCTCGGCCGGGATGCCCGGCCCGTGGTCCCGTACGGTCAGCTCGCCCGCCCGCAGCGTCACCTCGACCGCGCCGCCCGGCGGGCTGAACTTCACCGCGTTGTCCAGGACGTTGACCACGGCACGCTCCAGCGCCGCCGCCTCGCCCCGTACGTACCAGGGCTCCAGGTCCGACGCGAAGGCCAGCTCCGGACCCCGCAGCCGGGCCCGCGACAGCGCGGCCGCGGCGATCTCGTGCAGGGCGACCACCCCGAGCCGGCCCGGGGCGGCCGCGTCCGGCCGGGACAGCTCCTGCAGGTCCCCGATCAGCGAGGCCAGTTCCGTCATCTGCGCCTTGACCGAGGCCAGCAGCTCCCGCCGGTCGTCGGGCGGGATGGCCCGGCCGGTCTCCTCACTGCGCGCGAGGAGCTCGATGTTGGTGCGCAGCGAGGTCAGCGGAGTGCGCAGCTCGTGACCCGCGTCCGCGATCAGCTGGGCCTGCCGCTCCTGGGAGGAGGACAGGGCCGCCGTCATCGCGTTGAAGGACCGCGACAGGCGGGCGATCTCGTCGTCGCCCTCGTCGGGGATCCGGACGGTCAGGTCCTCGGTACGGGCGATGTGCTCGACGGCGTCGGTCAGCTCGTCGACGGGCTGCAGCCCGGTACGGGCCACCCACAGGCCGGCCACGCCGGCGCCGACGACCCCGATGCCGGAGACGAGGAGCAGCACCCAGGCCAGGGTGGACAGGGGCTTGTCGATGTCGGCGAGCGGTTTGGCGATGGAGACGCCGCCGAAGACCTGGCCGGTGTCCGGGGCCACCACCGGGATCGTGAAGACGCGCATCTCGATGCCGGCGGAGGTCGTCACGGTCTGCAGGGTCTTGCCCCGCCGGCCCGCCGCGATCTCCTTGTCGGCCTCGGTCACCGGCAGGGCGGTCGGCCCGGCGACCCAGCAGTGGCGGCCGTCGGGGAGGACGATCTGGACGGTCGCGCCCAGGTTTCCGGCGGTCTGCTGCCGGGGCTGCTGCGGGGGCGGGAGACAGTCGTTCTGAATCACGATGCGGTTCACCTCGGCGCCGACGTTCGTCGCCACCAGGGAGCGGTCGAGCTGCTCGCGCAGCTGGGCGCGCACCATCACCCAGGACACCGCGGACACCGTGGCCACGGCGAGGGCCACCGCCACCGTGACCAGCAGGGCCAGCCGCGAGCGCAGCGGAAGGGCGCGGAAGCGGGCGACCGGGCTCACTCGGGCCCGCCGTCGCCGGCGCGCAGTACGTAGCCCACCCCGCGCACGGTGTGGACCAGGCGCGGCTCGCCGCCCGCCTCGGTCTTGCGGCGCAGGTACATCACGTACACGTCCAGGGAGTTGGAACTGGGCTCGAAGTCGAAGCCCCACACGGTCTTGAGGATCTGTTCGCGGGTCAGGACCTGGCGCGGGTGCGCGAGGAACATCTCCAGCAGCGTGAACTCGGTGCGGGTCAGCTCCACCGGCCGCCCGGCCCGGGTGACCTCACGGGTCGCGAGGTCCATGCGCAGGTCGCCGAAGGTCAGGGCGTCCTCGTGCGCGTCGGCGCCGGCCTGCGGGGCGGCGTAGGCGCTGCGGCGCAGCAGGGCGCGGACGCGGGCGAAGAGCTCGTCGAGCTCGAAGGGCTTGACGAGGTAGTCGTCGGCGCCCGCGTCGAGGCCGGTGACGCGGTCGCCGACGGTGTCGCGGGCGGTGAGCATCAGGATGGGGGTGACGCTGCCGGAGGCGCGCAGCCGACGCGCCGCCGTGAGCCCGTCCATCCGCGGCATCTGGATGTCCAGCACGATCAGGCCGGGGGCGTACGAGGCCGCTTTGTCGAGGGCGTCGAGGCCGTCGACGGCGGTCTGTACGGCGTACCCCTCGAAGGCGAGGCTGCGGCGCAGGGCCTCGCGTACGGCCGGTTCGTCGTCGACGACGAGGATCCGCGCTTCGCCTTCGGCGGGGTTCATGGATGGGTCTCCCAGGTGTGGTGGTCGGCCGGTGGCTCCGATGATGAGGGCGCCTCCAGCCTCGCACGGGCCGGACGGCTAGAAAGAGGTGCCGAAGCCGTTGGCGAAGGAGTCGCCGCCGGAGTCCCCGGGGTTGGCGGAGGATCCCTTGCCGCCGGGGCCGCCCTTGCGCAGGGAGTCCAGGTCGGCCTTGATCGTGTCGACCGGGATGGCGAAGCCGAGGCCGACGCTGCCGGCGGCGGAGCCGTCCGAGGAGGGGGAGTAGATCGCGGAGGGCATGCCCACGATCTCGCCGTTCATGTTGACCAGGGCGCCGCCGGAGTTGCCGGGATTGAGGGAGGCGTCCGTCTGGAGGGCCTTGTACGAGGTGGTGTCCGAGCCGGTGTTCCCGTTGAACTGGCGGCCGCCGAAGGAGAAGGGCCAGCCGTCCTCGCCCCGCTGCCGGCCCTGCGGGGAACCCTGCTCCGACTTGGGCACCTTCACCTCGCGGTTCAAGGCGGAGACGATGCCGCTGGTCACGGTGCCGGTGAGGCCGTCGGGGGAGCCGATGGCGACGACCTGGTCGCCGACCTTGACGCTGCCGGAGTCGCCGAGTGCGGCAGGCTTCAGACCGCCGGCGCCCTGGAGCTTGATCAGGGCCAGGTCCTTGTCGGGGTCGGTACCGACGATCTCGGCGGGGTACTTCTTGCCGTCACTCATCGTCACCCGGATCTCGGTGGCGCCGTCCACGACGTGGTTGTTGGTGGCG
Source organism: Streptomyces sp. NPDC023541 (assembly GCF_055559995.1). Lineage (NCBI taxonomy): Bacteria > Bacillati > Actinomycetota > Actinomycetes > Kitasatosporales > Streptomycetaceae > Streptomyces > Streptomyces sp. NPDC023541. The sequence continues at coordinate 64,556 of NZ_JBVHJO010000021.1, read as the reverse complement.
ATCTCGCCGTCGGCGGTGAGCACGATGCCGGAGCCGGTGCCCTGGCCGGAGCCGGTGCGGGTGTCGATGCGGACGACCGAGGGGCTGAGCTGTTCGGCGATGCCGGAGACGGTGCCGGTGCTGGACTGCGAGACGTTCGTGCCGTTGACCCCGCCGGTCGTGCCGGCCTGCCGGTCCATCAGCTGCTGCACGGCCGCCGCGGTGCCGCCGCCGACCAGGGCGGCGGCGAGCGCGACGGCGGTCAGCAGGGCGGCGGGCTTCTTCGCGCGCCGGTCGGGTGCGGCGTGAGCCGGCCCCTGCCGGGTGCCGGCGCCGCCCTCGCCGCCGGCCGCCGGGACGGTCTCGCCCGCGATGACCAGCGGCCGGTGCACCTCGTGCCGGCCGGGCGCGGCCGGCGGGTAGGAGGGCGGCGGCGGATACGCCCCGGTCCCGGTCCCGGTTCCGGCTCCCGGCTCGTGCGCCGGCCGGTCGCGTCCGCGCTGCCGGTCCTCGCCGAACGGTGCGTGGCGGGGGCGGTGCTCCTGCGGGTACTCGCCTTCGCGGCGGAAGCTCTCGGTCATGACACGACTCTCCCCGTCGTTGATGAGAGCTTCCTGAGCCCGGCCTGAGAAGCCCGACAGAACCGCGTATGCCCCATGTAAAGACACTTCCCCGACGGCTCCCCTTTCCGCTATCTTGAACATGTTCAAGTGAACGTGTTCAAATACGGACCGGGGGTCGGGGATGGACGAGGTCGTGCGGCGGAAGGTGTCCGGCGTGCCGTGGAGGCTGGCGGTGGCAGCGGTCGCCGTGACGGCCGTCGCGGCGGTGTGCGCGGTGACCGTGGGGACGGGGCACGTGCCGGGCGCCGTCCACCTGGTGGTCCTGGCCGTCGTCGCCCTGCCGCTGCTCAGGCGCACCGCCCCGGCGTCCTTCTGCCGTGCCTGCCTGCTCGCCGGGATGGTGCTGCTGTGGGTGTCGCTGCTCGGGGCGAAGTTCGGCCTCGGGCCCGTCGTCCCGGCCTCGTTCCTGCTGCTGGCCGCCTCCGTCGCGGATCGCGACAACCCCCCGGACGGCACGTCGGTGGCGCTGGCCGCGGTGCTGCCGCCGGTGTTCTTCGTGGCGGCCTTCTGCATCTCCCCGTACTGAGGAGAGACGGCCTAACGGCAACCGCAGGAGCGGCGGATCACCAGGGCCGACGGGAACTGCTTGAGGCGTTCCCGGCGCGAGCCGGCCACGCGCAGCCCGTCGTCCAGGACGAGGTCCACCGCCGCGCGGGCCATCGCCGGGCGGTCGGAGGCGATCGTGGTCAGCGGCGGGTCCGTGAGGGCCGCCTCCTTGACGTCGTCGAAGCCCGCCACGGCGAGTTCCCCGGGCACGTCGATCCGCAGCTCGCGCGCGGCGCGCAGTACACCGATCGCCTGGTCGTCCGTGGCGCAGAAGATGGCGGTCGGCCGGTCCGGCCGCGCCAGGACCTCCAGGGCGACCGTGTAGGCGTCGTAGCGGTTGTACGGGGCCTCGATCAGCCGGCCCTCGATCGAGCGGCCCGCCTCCAGCATGGCCCGGCGCCAGCCCTCGACGTGGTCGGCGACCGGGTCGCCGACCGACGGGGTGTTCTCGATCCCGCCGATACAGGCGACGTACTCGTGCCCGTGCTCCAGCAGGTGCCGGGTGGCGAGCTGGGCGCCGCCGATGTCGTCCGTGACGACCGCGACGTCGTCGATCGCCTCCGGGCGCTCGTGCAGGAGCACCACGCGGGCGTCCCAGGCCTCGATCTCACTGGCGGCCTGCTCGCTCATGCCCTGGCTGACCAGGATCAGGCCCGAGACCCGCATCCCGAGGAAGGCCCGCAGGTAGTGGACCTCGCGCTCGGTGCGGTAGTCGGAGTTGCCGACCAGGACCATCTTTCCGCGCTCGGCGGCGGCCTGCTCGACCGCGTGGGCCATCTCCGCGAAGAACGGCTGGCGGGCATCGGGGACGATCATGCCTATGAGGTCGGTGCGCCGCGACGCCATCGCCTGGGCGACCCGGTCCGGGCGGTAGCCCAGGTCCTTGATCGCGGCGAGGACACGCTCGCGCGTGGCCGGGGCGACCGGCCGGGGTCCGTTGTTGATGACGTAGCTCACGACGGCGGTAGAAGTACCCGCAAGTCGCGCTACGTCATCCCGCGTCACCTTGGCCACGCGCGGCAGTCTACGCGGGGTGACCTACCTCTGGGCAGGGCATCCTGAAGACCGGACGATCACCGGCCCTTCAGGCCGACCGGGTGGCGGCCCCGGACGCCGGGACGGGGCCCTCCGCGGCCGCCTCCGCGGCGACCTTGGCCGCCGCCTGGGCCGCCGCCTCCGCGGCCGCCCGCTCGACCTTCTCCGGTGTGACGAAGCGGTAGCCGACGTTGCGGACCGTACCGATCAGCGACTCGTGCTCGGGGCCGAGTTTCGCCCGCAGCCGGCGTACGTGCACGTCGACCGTCCGGGTGCCGCCGAAGTAGTCGTAGCCCCAGACCTCCTGGAGCAGCTGGGCGCGGGTGAAGACCCGGCCCGGGTGCTGCGCGAGGTACTTGAGCAGCTCGAACTCCTTGAAGGTGAGGTCCAGCACCCGCCCCTTGAGCTTGGCGGAGTACGTGGCCTCGTCCACCGACAGGTCGCCGTTGCGGATCTCCATGGGGGAGTCGTCCGAGCCGAGCTGCTGACGGCCGGTGGCCAGCCGCAGTCGCGCCTCGACCTCGGCGGGGCCGGCGGTGTCCAGGAGCACGTCGTCGATGCCCCAGTCGGCGGTGACGGCCGCAAGGCCGCCCTCGGTGACGACCAGGATCAGCGGGCAGCCGGGGCCGGTGGAGCGCAGCAGCTGGCACAGTGACCGGACCTGTGGCAGGTCGCGGCGGCCGTCGACGAGGATGACGTCGGCGCCGGGGGTGTCCACGAGGGCCGGGCCCTCGGCCGGCGCCACCCGGACGTTGTGCAGCAGCAGGCCGAGTGCGGGCAGCACTTCGGTGGACGGCTGCAGTGCGTTGGTGAGCAGCAGGAGCGAGCTCATGACCGACCACCTGCCCTGGCCGGACGGTGGTGCACGGATCGCTGGTCCATCACGTCGGTTCCTCCTCGGTCCCGTCGAGGACGTGCGCGGTACTGCTTCGTACGTGTCGCCTGGTGCCCTCGCGGCCCCGCGCCCCGGGGAGTCCGCTCGGACACCGCTGTTCTCGGTTCGTTCAACGTGCTGAAAGCACAAAAGGACCCGGGGGCCACATTGCCCGGATCCTCTCGCCAGCAGAATAGCCCACCCGCCGTTTCGGGGCCGAGGCTCTTCCACTCCGTCTTCTGTGGTTCCTGCCACCCTCCTGCCACGTTTCCGCCCTGCGTATGCACCGGTTTCACCGGATCGGGGGCATGCGCGGCGGCGCCGGTCGCCCGCCCCGGCGCACACACGGCGCGTCGGGGCACGCCGGGGGCGGCGGCGCGAGGGGCCATCATGGAGGCCGACGGTAGAGAGCCGACGATAGGAGCTGCAGTGGCAACCGGAACCATCCGCTACTGGGCGGCGGCCAAGGCCGCGGCCGGGACTGCGGAGGAGCCGTACTCGGCGGGGACACTGGCCGAGGCGCTCGAGGGCGTGCGGGAACGCCACCCCGGGGAGCTGACCCGGGTCCTGCTGCGCTGCTCCTTCCTCGTGAACGAAGAACCTGTGGGCAAGCGCCCGCACGATTGCGTACCGCTGACCGAGGGGGGCACCGTCGAGGTGCTCCCGCCGTTCGCGGGCGGGTGAGCGGGAGCCGATGAGCACGCCTGAGGAACAGCAGCGCCGGCAGTACGCGCAGCAGCAGTCAGAGCAGCAGCCACAGCAGCAGCCGCAGCAGCAGGATCCGTACGGGACCCAGACCTGGCAGGCCGACACCTGGGACACCGGGTACCAGCCGGTGCACCCGCCACTGGGCGCGGTGCCGGGGCAGCCCGTCGCACCCGAGGGCTGGTTCCGGGACGAGGCCGCGGCTCCCGCCGAGCCCGCTCCGGCGCAGGACTGGTCGCAGGACTGGTCGCAGGGCGGTCCGGGTGCGGTGGCCGTGCCCGGTCACGCCGAGGCCTACCCGTCGTACCAGGCCCCCTCCCAGCCCCAGCTGCCGCCCCAGTCCCAGCTTCCGGCTCCGGAGGGATGGTTCCGGGACGAGGCCCCGGCGCCGGCCGCGCCCGCGTCCGCCGCCGAGACGGCGTATCTGCCGCCGTACCCGGGTCCCGGGCCGGAGCAGGGCGCCGCCGCGGAGCAGACCGCGTACCTGCCGCCCTACCCCGGTCCGGCGCAGCAGGCCGTCGCTCCGGAGGGCTGGTTCCGGGACGAGGCGCCGGCGCCGGTCGCGCCGGCACCCGCGCAGGACTGGTCGCAGGGGGCCGGGACGGCCGTCCCGGCGGCCGAGACGGCGTATCTGCCGCCGTACCCGGGTCCCGGGCCGGAGCAGGGCGCGGCCGCCGAGCAGACCGCGTACCTGCCGCGCTTCCCCGGCCCCGAGCCGCACCGGCAGGAGCCCGCCGCGGGCGCCGCCGAGCAGACCGCGTACCTGCCGCCCCAGACGGCCGCCGAGCCGGCTGGGGCCCGGGCCCAGGCCGCGGACGGCAACGCCGCCGAGGCGCCGGAGGCCGCCGCCGACTGGTCCCCGCCCACCCTCGGCGGGAACACCGTGCGCGCCGTGGACCCGGCCCAGGCCCGCGCCGAAGGCCGGTCGCCGATCATCGACCCCGGCCCGCAGTCGGCCATATTGACCGCCGCCCTCGGGCTGCTGCTCTCCGCGGCCGCCGTCCTCGGGCAGTTCGCCCTGCTCATGCCGCTGATCGCACTCCAGGGCCTCACCGCGGCCGGCTGGTTCCGCCTCAACGGCATGTGGCCCGCCCGGCAGGGCATCGCCCTCGCCTTCGCCGGAGCCCTGGTCGCCGACGCGGCCGTGCTCGCGGTGGAGGACGCGTACGGGGCCGGCGCGATCGTCGGCACCCTCGGTGCCTGGGTGCTGCTCACCCTCGTCCTCCAGCTGCGCAGCCACGCGGACCCCGACGAGCGGATGTACGGGCTGATGGCCTCGGTGGCCTCGGCCGCCCTCGCCGTCATCTGCACCGGCTACCTGGCCGCCGACACCGCCGCCGTCACGGTCGGTGCCGCCGCCGTCGCGGTCGCCGTCTTCGTGCGCGCGCTGCCGCTGCCCACCGCCACCTCGGTCGGCGTCGCGCTGGCCTCGGCCGCCGGCGTGGGCGTCGCGGTCGGCGGGCTCACCTCCGTCGGAGTGGGCGGGGCGCTGCTGGGCCTTGCCGCGGGGGTGTGCGCGCTGGTCGGACTGCGCGTGGCGGCGTACGACTACCCGTCGAAGTTCGTGCACATGACGGCCGGTGTCGCGCTGCCGCTCGCGGCCGCCGCTCCCGCCGTGTACCTGATGGGACGGGTGGTGGGCTGATACCCGTCCGACACGGAGCATGGTCCACTAGAACGCACGTACCGATTAGTAGGGGGAGGGCGCGTGCGGGTTCTGCGTGTCGTTGTGATCGTCGGAGTGGTGCTGGCGGCCCTGTTCGCCGGAGTGGACCGGTGGGCGGCCGGCTATGCCGAGAACCGGCTGGCCGAGCGGATACAGGCCCGCCAGGGACTGGCCGGTACCGCCGAGGTGGAGATCCACGGGTTCCCCTTCCTCACCCAGGCGCTCAGCCACGACCTGGACCGGGTCGACCTCGGCCTGCGGGGCGTCGAGGTCATGGCGGACGGCCGCAAGACGCGGCTCGCGGAGCTCGACGCGAGCTTCCACGGCGTGAAGCTGAACGGTGACTACAGCGGCGGCACGGCCGAGCGGGCCACCGGCACCGCGCTCATCACCTACGCCGACCTGACCGCCGCCTCGCAGACCGGCGCGACCCTCTCGTACGGCGGCGCGCCCGGCAAGGTGAAGGTCACCGCGTCGGTGGACATCGTCGGCAGGACGCTCTCGCGCAGCGTGATCTCGACGATCACGCTCGTGGACGCGCCGGACTCCAAGGGCGGCAAGATCGTCCGAGTGCACGCCGAAGAGGTGCCGGGTGAGGGCATCCCCGGGCTGGAGCGCCAGGTGCGCAAGCGGACCGACTTCGACCGCGATCTCGGCACCGGCCTTCCGGCCGGGCTGCAGCTCTCGGCGCTGACCTCGGACGAGGCGGGTGTGCACCTCACGCTGGGCGGCTCGAACGTGGTGATGGCCGGATCGTGAGACGGAGTGGTCCGATCCGCAGAAGGACGGGCCGCCCGGCGGGCCGGAGGGGCGCCGCGGCACCCGGAACGAGGCTTCGCGTCCCACCATACGGACGATCCTGTCTCGGAATATGACACACCGGTGACAGGGCGGCTGATTCGTCCCTACGATCCATGGCTATGAAGCATCAGCAGGCGGACCTCACGAAGCGACGGGCAGTAGACCTGTGTCGCGTCGCCGCCATGCTCTGTCGATCCATGTGACGTGTGAGCGCATCCGCTCCATCAGCCGGACGACGGCCCCGACAGGCCCTTCCCGCGTGACCGCAACCGCCTCCTGAACCCTGACGCCTCCCCGCGCAGGAAACCGAGCGCACCCGCAGGCACGCAGCACAGCGCAACCCGCACCGCCCCGCCGCACACTGCCCCGGAGGAGAACACCATGAGCCGCAGCGACGTCCTCGTAGACGCCGACTGGGTCGAGGCCCACCTGAACGACGCCAACGTCGTCATCGTCGAGGTGGACGAGGACACGTCCGCCTACGACAAGAACCACATCACCAACGCCGTCCGGATCGACTGGAAGAGCGACCTCCAGGACCCGGTGCGCCGCGACTTCGTGGACCAGGAGGGCTTCGAGAAGCTCCTCTCCGCCAAGGGCATCTCCAACGACGACACCGTCGTTCTTTACGGCGGCAACAACAACTGGTTCGCGTCCTACGCCTACTGGTACTTCAAGCTCTACGGCCACCAGGACGTCAAGCTCCTCGACGGCGGCCGCAAGAAGTGGGAGCTCGACTCCCGCGACCTCGTCGACGGCAAGGACGTCCCGAACCGCCCGGCCACCGAGTACAAGGCCAAGGCCCAGGACACCTCGATCCGCGCCTTCCGTGACGACGTCGTGGCCGCGATCGGCTCCCTGAACCTGGTCGACGTCCGGTCCCCCGACGAGTTCTCGGGCAAGCTGCTCGCCCCGGCGCACCTCCCGCAGGAGCAGTCGCAGCGCCCCGGCCACGTGCCGAGCGCCCGCAACATCCCGTGGTCGAAGAACGCCAACGACGACGGCACCTTCAAGTCGGACGACGAGCTCAAGGCCCTCTACGAGGCCGAGCAGGTCGACCTGGCGAAGGACACCATCGCCTACTGCCGCATCGGTGAGCGCTCCGCGCTCACGTGGTTCGTGCTGCACGAGCTCCTGGGCCAGGAGAACGTCAAGAACTACGACGGCTCGTGGACCGAGTACGGCTCGCTGGTCGGCGTGCCGATCGAGCTCGGCCCCAACAAGTAATCCCCGGGCACGCGACGCCCTCGTAGTACGACCCCTCCAGGACAGGACAGAGAACATGTGTGGAGCACAGATCGGCGGGCCCGACCTCGCGACCCTCAAGCCCGGTGAGACCGCCATCCAGGGCCAGGTGACCAAGGACGGCGAGCCCGTCAGCGGTTACGTGCGGCTGCTGGACTCGACCGGCGAGTTCACCGCCGAGGTCCCGACCTCGGCCACCGGCCAGTTCCGCTTCTACGCCGCCACCGGCTCCTGGACGCTGCGGGCGCTCGTCCCGGGTGCCCAGGCGGACCGTGCCGTCGTGGTCGCCGAGGCCGGCGGCGTGACGGACGTGGCGATCGCGGTCTGAGCACCGCGCATGTGATCGCCTGATCGAACGGCCGAAGGGCCGCACCCCCGGGGGTTGGACGCCACTGGAACGGGGTGCGGCCCTTCGTGCCGTTCCCGGTCCGGGCGTGCCGCCCTACCCTGGAAGCATGTACGCCCGGCGCCGGCGCGCCTACTTCCTGCTGATGGGCGGATGCCTGTTCCTCTTCGTCTCCGCCTGGGCCTTCGTGCGCCTGTGGTCGGTCGAGGCCGCGGTGGCCATGTGCGTGGTCGCGATGGTCATCCCGCCCGTCGCCGCGATGATCGCGAACCGGCGAGGCCCGGACGACCGCTGGTGGGACGACCCCTCGGGCGACCCGAAGTCCGACGAGTGGTGGGACGAACTGGACGGAAAGCGGCGCCACGAGGACTGAAGCGGTCGCGAGACGAGAACGTGATCCAGCTTCGTACAACTGCTCCCCTCCGCTGCGGGTCATGGGGTACGCGCGGGTAACCAGCCCGCGCCTCGCGGTTGTGTGGGGGACCTTTTGGAACACGAACAGACCATCCCTGAGCAGCGGAAAGAGGGGGAGAACGGACCGGAGTCGGGCCCTTCGGTCCCGCGCCGACGCGCGGGGCGCACGACGCTCCTGATCGCGGGCGCGGCCGTGCTCGGCGTCCTCGCCGGCACGGTCACCGGCTACGCGGTCCAGTACCAGCGGCAGCCCACGGCGCTGCCGCCGCTGGCCCAGCAGCAGATGGCCGGGCCGAAGCCGGCGGCCATGAACGACGCGACGAGCCGCCGCTCGATCAACGCCAACCGCTGGCACAAGGCGGACGAGGACCTGGCCAAGAAGCTGGTGGACCTCCCCGGCGGCGTACAGGACAGCTTCTCGGGACCCGTGTCCACGGACACGTTCTCGGCGGAGTACTTCCTCGAGCCCTCCGAGGCGGTCGGCTCGCTCATCAGGCAGGCCAAGCGCCTCGCCACCGCCCGGTGGTCCGAGAACGACCGGAACTTCGTAGAGATCAACCTGCTCCAGTTCCGCGACCGCGGGGGTGCCGACGACTTCTACACGGAGATCGTTCAGTACATGCCCGAGAAGGACCACGCGGGCAACACGGGCAAGGACGTCCCGGGCGCTCCGTCGGACTTCGGGCACATGTGGATCGACTCCAAGGCGCATCAGGAGCCCGGTTACCACCCGCTCCGGCAGGGCCGCGCCGTGGTCCGGCGCGGCGACATCGTCATGAGCATCGAGTACACGAACAACCGCGGCGAAGTCGACGAGAAGGCCCTGGTCGAGCTGGCCAAGCGACAGATGGAGCGGCTGTGAGCGAGCAGCAGAACGCAACCGGGCCCGAGTCGGCGCCCGCACCCGCGGCCGCGCCCGCGGTGACGTCCGCGGTGACGTCCGCGGTGACGTCTGAGCCCGTGCCCGCGGTGACGCCCGACGCCGCGCCCGTGCGCAAGAGGAACCGCAGGACGCTCGCGCTGGTCTCGGCGGCCGTGGGCGTCGTCGTCCTCGCGGGCGGCGGTGTCGCCGCCGCGGCCGCGCTCGCGGACGCCGACCGGACCTCGCCCACGCGGTACTGGGTGGCCGAGGACCACACGACCGGCGGCACTTCGGCCCCGGTCCCGTCCGTGCCGCCGAACGAGCTGACGGGCAAGCTGATGCCGCTGCCCGCCGACTACTGGCCGGGCCCCGACCTCGACCCCGAGGGCAACCACTACTTCCTCCCGAGCGACAAGGCGCTGCAGAGCTTCAAGGACGCCCGTACGGGCCTCTCCAGCAGCGAGCGCGCCGAGCGGGACAAGTCGCTGGCGGACCTGAAGCTCAAGGGCATGGCCGGGCGCAGCTACGCCCGCGGCGAGGGCTACGGCGGCGCGGTCGCCGAGATCCGGCTCATCCAGGCCGATGCGCAGCAGCTGGCCAAGTTCGGCGAGTTCACCAAGAAGCTCATCGAGCTCACCGCCGCCGGCGGCGAGGCCCCCCAGGTGGAGGGCTACCCGCAGGCCAAGTGCGGGCTGGACGACTCGCTCAAGGGCGGGAAGGACGGCAAGGAGAAGATCGACGCCCTCGACTGCGTGGCCGTCGAGGGGGACGTCCTCGTGACCTTCCGCATGTACGGGAGCAAGGGATTCGCGGTGAAGGACGCCGCGAGCCTGTTCAAGCAGCAACTCGACCACCTCAAGTCCCCCGGGGAGTCCGCGTGAGCGAGCAGAACACCACCGCCCCCGAGGGCGAGCACGAGGCGGTGACCGCGCCCGCGCCGCAGGCCGAGCCCGAAGCGGCGAAGCCGGCCGAAGCGGCGCCCGAGCCCGAAGCGGCGCCCGAGGGCGAAGCCGCCCCCGCGCCCGTCGGCGGGGCCGCGGCCCCGTCCAAGGACCGGCGGGCGCTGCGCGCCGCCCTGCGCTGGACCGCCGCCGTCGCCGTCTTCGCCGCGGTCGGCGCCGGAGTCGCGTACGGGATCACCGTGCCGGAGCGCACCGACGTCCCCGGCCTGTCCACCGAGGGCGACGGCCGCTGGACGTACCCGGAGCTGTCCCCGCCCGCGCTGCCGGCCGGCGCGCCCCTGCCCCAGGGCCCGGACAACAAGGACGGGACGCACTACGCGCAGCTCACCGGCCTGCTCCTGCCCGCTCCCCAGGGCGCCAAGGCTGACGACGCGGTCAAGGCCGACAAGGACGGGACGGTGCCGGTCGACTCCTTCCTGGAGGAGTACGCGCCCGAAGCCCGCGAGAAGCTCAGGACATCCCTCGAATGGGACGGGCTGCGGCAGGTCGTCGGCCGGGGCTGGACGACGCCGGACGGCACGCGTACGCACGTCTACCTGCTTCGCTTCCACTCGTCGGGCTTCGTCGACGCCTTCAAGGGCTGCGACACCAACGCACAGCTGACCGGCGTCTCGGCCCTGGACCTGGACGACGTCTGGAGCAAGGCCAAGAACACCCAGATGAACAGCACCGCGCTGGACTTCCCCGGCGCCGCCAACTTCGACGGCACCGACCTCAGCGTGTACCAGGAGGTGAAACCCATCACCGGCGAGGAGCAGACCAAGGTCGGCTGCCTCCGGACGGGTGACGTCCTGGGCATGGTCATCCAGACCCGCAAGGGCGAGGTGGCGCCCGTCCCCTTCCACCAGACGGTGATCCTGCAGAGCCAGCTGCTGAGCTGACCACCGGGCGGGCGCCGTACGGCCCACCTCACACCGTGCGCCGGTTCCCGGGCCAGTAGGCTTGGGGACCGGCCCCGTACAGCCCCGAAACGATTCCGAGGAGCACCCCGTGCTTGAGGCAGTCTTCACCTCCCTGCTGGTCCTGGTCTGCGTCGGCGTCATGGCCTTCACCGGCCTGGCCGTCAAGAAGCTGTACCAGGGTCAGCGCTGAGCACCGGCTCAGCTGACCGCCCCGGAACCCCTCCCACAGATCGCCTGAGCAGCCATTCATGATCCAGATCCCGTCCGACCTGAACCCGGGCCTCGTCCCCCTCGCCTTCCTCCTCGGCACCTGGGAGGGTGCGGGAGTCTTCGACTTCCCCGGTGAGGAGAAGTGCAACTTCGGCCAGGAGGTCGTCTTCAGCCACGACGGCCGGGACTTCCTGCAGTACGCCTCCCACACCTGGGTCCTCGACGCCGAGGGCAACAAGGTGCGGCCGCTGGAGTCCGAAGCGGGTTACTGGCGCATCGACAAGGACCGCAAGGTCGAGATCGTCATGGTCCGCGACCAGGGTGTCGTGGAGGTCTGGTACGGCGAGCTGGCCGACCAGAAGCCCCAGATCGACCTGGTCACCGACGCGGTCGCCCGGACCGCGGCCTCCGGCCCGTACAGCGGCGGCAAGCGGCTCTACGGCTACGTGAAGAGCGACCTCATGTGGGTCGGTGAGAAGGCCACCCCGGACGTCGAGCTGCGCCCGTACATGTCGGCCCAGCTCAAGAAGGTCGTCACGCCCGAGGAGGTCGCCGAGATGGCGCGCAACCTCCCGGACATGCCGGACGACGGCATCGCCTTCTTCCGCTGAGCGGCAACCTCCACAGGCTGTGCGCGAAAGGGGACCACGGGCTCGACCGCGGTCCCCTTCGCACACATACACTGGCGGGGTGGTGAGCACCGAGAGCGCCGAAGGAACCCCGGGCACCGACTGGAAGGCCGACCTGCGCCGGCGCGGGTACCGGCTGACGCCGCAGCGCCAGCTCGTGCTGGAAGCCGTCGACGCGCTGGAGCACGCCACGCCGGACGAGATCCTCGCGGAAGTGCGCAAGACGGCCTCGGGGGTCAACATCTCCACCGTCTACCGGACGCTGGAGCTGCTGGAGGAGCTCGGACTGGTCTCGCACGCCCACCTCGGGCACGGGGCCCCCACCTACCACCTGGCCGACCGGCACCACCACATCCACCTGGTGTGCCGTGACTGCGCCGACGTCATCGAGGCGGACGTCGACATCGCCGCCGAGTTCACCGCGAAGCTCCGTACGACCTTCGGCTTCGAGACCGACATGAAGCACTTCGCGATCTTCGGACTGTGCGAGAAGTGCGCCGCCGAACAGCGTGCCGCGTCCGCGTAGCAGGGTCGTAGGCTTGGTCGCATGACCAGCAGCCCCTTGCTCCATCTTCCCGGCGCCGTCCCGGCCGAAGGCCGCGACGAGGGCGTCGCCGCCCACTACGGCGAGCTGTACGGCGAACAGCGCGCCCTCGCCGACGGCCGCGGCTTCGTCGACCTCTCCCACCGCGGGGTCGTCTCCGTCACCGGACCGGAGCGGCTGAGCTGGCTGCACCTGCTGATCACCCAGCACGTCACCGATCTCCCCGCCGGACAGGCCACCGAGGCGCTGATCCTCTCCGCCAACGGCCACATCGAGCACGCGCTCTACCTCGTCGACGACGGCGAGACCACCTGGGCGCACGTGGAGCCCGGCACCCAGGGCGAGCTGATCGCCTACCTGGAGTCGATGAAGTTCTTCTACCGCGTCGAAGTCGCCGACCGCACCGAGGAGTTCGCGGTCGTGCACCTTCCGGCGGGCTCCATCGCCGAGATCGCCAAGGACCTGGTCGTGCGCGAGACCGCGTACGGCCGTGACGTCTTCCTGCCCCGCGCCGAGCTGGAGGCCTTCGCCGCCGCGCACGGCCCGGCCGCCGGCCTCCTCGCCCACGAGGCCCTGCGCGTCGAGGGACACCGCCCGCGGGTCGGCATGGAGACCGACCACCGCACCATCCCGCACGAACTGGGCTGGATCGGCACTGCCGTGCACCTGCAGAAGGGCTGCTACCGCGGCCAGGAGACGGTCGCCCGCGTCCACAACCTCGGCAAGCCCCCGCGCCGCCTGGTCTTCCTGCACCTGGACGGCTCCGAGGTGGTCCTCCCGGCGCACGGCGCCCCGGTACGGCTCGCCGCGGACGGGGAGGAGGGCCGGCAGCTGGGCTTCGTGACCACCGCCGTCCGCCACCACGAGCTGGGCCCGATCGCCCTCGCCCTGGTCAAGCGGAACGTCCCGGTCGACGCGCCGCTGCTGGTGGGCGGCACGGCCGCCGCCCAGGAGGTCGTCGTAGCGCCCTGACGCGCCGCTCTCACACGTCGACGACGATGGTGAACGGGCCGTGGTTGGTCAGCGACACCCGCATGTCCGCCCCGAAACGGCCCGTCGCCACGGTCGCGCCCAGCGCACGCAGCTGCGCGACGACCTCGTCGACCAGCGGCTCGGCGACCGGACCGGGCGCCGCCGCGTTCCACGTGGGGCGCCGCCCCTTGCGGGCGTCGCCGTAGAGCGTGAACTGGGAGATCACCAGCAGCGGTGCGCCGTTGTCGCTGCAGGACTTCTCGCCCTCCAGGATCCGCACGGACCACAGCTTGCGCGCCAGCGCCGCCGCCTTCTCCGGCGTGTCGTCGTGGGTCACCCCCACCAGCACGCACAGCCCCTCGCCGACGATCTCGCCCACGGTCTCGCCGCCGACGACGACGCTCGCGCCGTCCACCCTCTGCACCACAGCTCGCATACCCCCTGTGTACCAGCCTTGCACCCGTCCGGGGCCGATCGGGTGGAGTGGGACTGCACCGGGGCCACGGAGAGTGGCACGATGCACGCAGGCGGTGCGGGTGCGCCGCACCGGTCGAGGGGACGGACTCGTTCGTATGAATACTTCTGGTACAGCCGTACCTGCGTCACCCGGTTCCGTCGCAGCTGCCGCGGTACGACCGCCCGCGCAGCGCACGGCCGAGACGCAGGAGCCGGGCCCGGCGGCCCCGGCCACCGCGCTCGGGCTGCCCGAACTGCGCGCGCTGCGCCGCGACGCGCAGCGCGACGAAGCCGACCTGAGCTACGTGCGCAGACTGCTCCAGGGCCGCATCGACATCCTGCGCGCCGAGCTCGCCCGGCGCACCGACCCCGAGGCGCCGGTGGTGGACCGGCTCTCGGTGATCCTCGCCGACGCCCCCTCCAGCCGCAGCGCCTCCGCCCGGCACGTCACGCTCGGCACCCCGCACAGCGAGGAGTACCGGGTGCTGGCGGCGGAGATGCTCGCCGACGTCGAGCTGTCGGACCTGGAGGCCCGCACGGACGGTGAACTTCACGACGGGATGGGGCGTCTGGTGCGCTACGAGCAGCAGGTCTCTCGGCGCCGACAGCAGCTCCAGCGCACGGTCGACGAGTGCAGTGTGGAGATCACCCGGCGGTACCGGGAGGGAGAAGCGCAGGTGGACGACCTGCTGGTGTAAGGAAATTCGGGCGACCCGCGCCGGTCCGGCGATTAGCGTGGGCCGCTATGAGTGCTGACGTCCGGCCGATCGCCGAATCCGAGCTCCACGACTGGCTGCGCGCCGTCCACACCGGTTTTCTGACCGCGACCCGGGTGACGGACTCCGATGTCGCCCAGCGCGCCAAGTACAACGACCTCGCCCGGACCCAGGGCGCGTTCGACACCGACAGCGGCCGCTGCGTGGCCGCCTTCCGTTCCTTCGCGCAGGAGTTGACCGTGCCCGGCGGCGCGGCCGTCCCCTCCAGCGCGGTCTCCAACGTGGGCGTGCTGCCCACCCACCGCCGGCAGGGTCTGCTGACCCGCATGATGCGCGCCGAGTTCGCCGCGGCCGCGGCGCGCGGCGAGGCGCTGGCGACGCTGATCGCCGCCGAGTACCCGATCTACGGGCGGTACGGCTTCGGGCCCGCCACATCCCTCGTGGAGTGGGAGATCGACGTACCGCGCACCGGGCTGGACCGGCGGCTGGCGGCGCCCGTGGACGGCGGGCGGATCGAGCTGGTGGACGCGGCCGACTTCCGGCGGTTCGGCCCGGGGCTCCACGACCGGCTGCGGGCGGCCACTCCTGGGGCGGTGAACCGCGACGAGCGCTGGTGGAACCTGGCCACCGGGCTGGAGGAGTTCTCGCACCGGCCGTACAAGGAGAAGTTCCACGCCGTGTACCGGACGGCGGAGGGCGAGGTGGCCGGCGTCGCCGTCTACACCGCTGACGACCACTGGACGGACGCGAAGCTCCCGCAGAACACCGTGCAGGTGCGGGACCTGCTGGCGCTCACCCCGCAGGCCGAGCGGGCGCTGTGGCAGTTCCTGTGCTCGATCGACTGGGTGCAGAAGGTCCGCACGGGCTACCGGGCCCCCGACGACCTGCTCCCCGAGCTGCTGCCCGACCCGCGGTCGGCGCGGGTCGTGACGTCCGCGGACTTCCTGTGGGTGCGGGTGCTGGACGTCGTTCGCGCCCTAGGCGCGCGGACGTACGAGGCGCCGGGGGTGCTCGTACTGGAGGTCACGGACCAGGCGGGCCCGGCGGCCGGGCGCTACCGGCTGGACGCGGCGGCGGGCGTGTGCGAGCGCACGCGGGAGCCGGCGGACCTACGGCTGGACGTGTCCGCGCTGGGATCCTTGTACCTGGGTGACGCTTCCGCGGTACGGCTGGCCGCGCTCGGGCGGGTGACCGGGGAGCGGCCGGGCGCGGTCGCGCTGGCGGACGCGGTGTTCCGCACCGCGCGCCGTCCGTGGTGCCCGGACATCTTCTGAGGTCGCGGACCGCGGACGAAGGACCGAGGACGAAGGACAGAGGACTGAGGTTTTGACGTCACTTGTGGAATCCCTGCGCGCGGCCGGCTGTGTCTTCGCGGAGGAGGAGGCGGAGCTGCTGAGCGGCGCCGCCCGGGACGACGCGCACCTGGCGCGGCTGCTGGCCCGCCGGGTCGGCGGCGAACCGCTCGAACACGTCGTGGGCTGGGCGGAGTTCTGCGGACTGCGCGTACAGGTCGGCGCGGGTGCCTTCGTGCCGCGCAGGCGCACGGAGTTCCTGGTGCAGGAGGCGCTGGCGCTGACCCGGCCGGGCGCGGTGGTGCTGGACCTGTGCTGCGGCGTCGGCGCGCTGGGCGCGGCGGTGGCGGCGCACTCCCCGGGCGGGGTGGAGCTGCACGTGGCCGACATCGACCCGGCGGCTCTGGCGTACGCGCGGCGCAACGTGGCCCCGTACGGTGGCCGGGTGTGGGAGGGCGATCTGTACGCCGCGCTCCCGCCCGAGCTGCGCGGGCGGGTGGACGTGCTGGTGGTCAACGCCCCGTACGTGCCCACGGAGGAGATCGGCCTGATGCCGTCGGAGGCGCGCGACCACGAGCCGCGGGTCTCGCTGGACGGCGGGGCCGACGGCCTGGACGTCCACCGCCGGGTCGCGGCGGGCGCCCTGCCCTGGCTGGCCCCGGGCGGCCGCCTGCTGATCGAGACGAGCGCGCGCCAGGCCCCGTCGACGGCCTCGGCGCTGACCTCCGCGGGCCTCGCGGTCCGTGCGGTCACCTCGGAGGAGCTGTACGCGACCGTGGTGATCGGCACGTCCTGAACCGGCTGTCGCCCGCGCGCGCCCGCTCCGCTGTCACCGGGTGGCGAGCGCGCGGGCGACCGGCACCCCGGTACGCCGGGCGTACGCGAGCCGCTCGCGCACCTCGCGCAGGCTCCGCGGCCGGTAGCCGGGTCCGCATCCGCAGCAGGCCTGCCGGAAGTCGAGCCCGGCGTGCAGGAGTACGGACAGGACCCGCCAGGCGTCCCGGTCCCGCCGCGGCGGCGCCTCGAAGGCGTCCCCGGCGAGGACGAGGGCCCGGCGGCAGCGGGGGCAGCGGTACTCGCGGTACTCGGAGTGCTTGAAGGACACACGGCAGTCGAGGCAGACGTAGGCAGAGCGATGCGGCATGCGGCCAGTCTCCGTCGGCGCACCGCCGGCCCGCGAAGGGATTTCCGACGGCTTCAGCGGCTGACCGCGGCTCGGCGGTCGGCGTGGTCGGCGTGGTCGGCGGCGCGAGCGGGAGATGTTGCAAGCATCTGCTTGCAAAAGTTAGCGGCGTCGGGCAGGATCGACACCATGGCATCGCTCAACGTCGGAAACCTCGGCGAATACCTCCGTGAGCAACGGCGGCAGGCGCAGCTCTCGCTGCGGCAGCTGGCCGACGCCGCGGGGGTGTCGAATCCGTACCTGAGCCAGATCGAGCGCGGGCTGCGCAAGCCGAGCGCGGACATCCTCCAGCAGCTGGCCAAGGCGCTGCGGATCTCCGCGGAGACGCTGTACGTGCAGGCCGGGATCCTTGACGAGCGGGACCGCGACGAGGTGGAGACGCGAGCCGTCATACTCGCCGACCCCTCCATCAGCGAGCGGCAGAAGCAGGTGCTGCTCCAGGTCTACGAGTCGTTCCGCAAGGAGAACGCACTCGACGAGCCCGCCGTTCCCGGCGTTCCCGCTGACGAGATGCCGTCGAAGACCGACTGAAGTTGATCCGGGAGGACCAGCACATGGCCATCGCCGATGACCTGAAGAAGACCCTCACCGACCCCACTCCCCTCTACTTCGCCGCCGGCACCGCCGATCTCGCCGTGCAGCAGGCGAAGAAGGTGCCGGAGCTCATCGAGCAGCTGCGCGCCGAGGCCCCCGCGCGCATCGAGGCCGTGAAGAACACGGACCCGAAGGCCGTGCAGGACGCGGTCACCGCCAAGGTCGCCGAGGTGCTCGGCGCGATCGACCCGAAGAAGATCGGTGAGACCGCCCAGGACCTGGCGCTGCGCGGTGTCGGCGTGGCCGCCGAGTACGCGGTGCGCGCCAAGGAGACCTACGACAAGGTCGCCGAGCACGGTGAGCAGGCCGTACGGGCCTGGCGCGGCGAGGTCTCCGAGGAGATCGTCGACATCGCCGTCGTCGTCGAGCCGCGTCCGGAGCGGAAGGCGGAGGCCGAGGAGGCCGCGGAGCCGGCGGCCGAGGCCGCCGCCGACGGGCAGCCCGCCGCCAGGAAGCCCGCCACGCGCAAGGGCACGGCCAAGAAGGCCGCCGTCACGGCGGACGACGCGAGCTGAGCCGCACGCCCGCATGGGCGATCACGGGCCGGGCACCCTTCAAGGGCCCGGCCCGTTGTGGTTGATGGAGGGTCGTGTGCCGGTAGCGTGGAGTGAGGCGGCACCGCAAGTGCCAAGCGCGAGCAGGAGAAGGCGGTCGAAGCGATGTTGATGGACGGGTTCGATCGAGGGGTGATCCCGCTTCTCGGGCTCGCCATGCTGGTGCTCGCCGTCGTGGCCTTCGGGTTCGCGCTGGTGGCGCGGGACGACGCGTACCGGGCGGCGGACAAGCAGAGCAAGACCTTCTGGCTGGTCATCCTGGGCATCACCGTGCTCGTGGACGCCTTCCTGGGGATGCTCTTCCTGCAGATCGCGGGCCTGGTGGCGACCATTGTGTTCTTCGTGGACGTACGACCGGCCCTCAAGCAGGTCTCGGGTGGCGGCCGTCGCAGCGGTGGCAGCAGCAGCGACGGCCCGTACGGCCCGTACAACGGGGGTCGGTAGCCGGGGACGGCGGCGGTAGCCCGGGACGGCGGACGGTAGCCGGGGACGGCGGGGGTCCGGCGGGGTCGGCTGAGGGAGGTCAGCCCTCGGAGCGGGAAAGCAGGACCACGGCCACGTCGTCGGTGAGCTCGCCGCCGTTGAGGCGGCGCGCTTCGGTGACGGAGGCCTCCAGCAGCCCCTCACCGCTCAGACCGCGGTCCAGGTGGCGGTTGATCATCTCGACCATGCCGTCCTGGCCCAGGCGTTCCTTGCCCTCGCCGATCCGTCCCTCGATGAGCCCGTCGGTGTAGAGCATCAGGCTCCAGGTGCCGCCGAGCTCGACCTGCCGGCGCGGCCAGCGGGCCCGGGGCAGCAGTCCGAGGGCCGGACCGCTGTTCTCGTAGGGCAGGAGCCGTGCGCGGCGGCCCGGCCGGGAGATCAGCGGGGCGGGATGTCCGGCCAGGCACAGGCCCGCGCGGCGGCCGTCCGGGGCGATGTCGACGGTGCACAGCGTCGCGAAGATCTCCTCGCAGGGACGCTCCACCTCCAGCACCTCCTGGAGGGTGGCCAGCAGGTCGTCGCCGCACAGGCCCGCCAGGGTCAGGGCGCGCCAGGCGATGCGGAGCTCGACGCCGAGGGCGGCTTCGTCGGGGCCGTGGCCGCAGACGTCGCCGATCATGGCGTGGACGGTGCCGTCGGGGGTGCGGACGGTGTCGTAGAAGTCGCCGCCGAGGAGGGCCCGGCTGCGGCCGGGGCGGTAGCGGGCGGCGAAGCGCAGATCGGAGCCCTCAAGGAGCGGGGTGGGGAGCAGGCCGCGCTCCAGGCGGGCGTTCTCCTGGGCGCGCAGTTTCGATTCTGCAAGCTTGTACTGGGCGATGTCGGCCCGTTTTCTCTCCACGGCGTAGCGGATGGCGCGGCTCAGCAGCCTGCCGTCCAGCTCGTCCCGGAAGAGGAAGTCCTGGGCGCCGACGCGGACGGCCTCGGCGGCGCGCTCGGCGTCGTCCTCGTCGGTGAGGACGAGGACGGCGTGGCGCGGGGCGAGGCGCAGCACCTGGTGGAGGACCGCGAGCTGCGGGTCGACGGTGCCGGTGGCCGTGGCGGTGACCGTCCCGGCCCCCCCGGACGCGCCGGATGCCCCCGGAGCCCCGGCCGACGTGAGCGGGATGCGGGCGCCGGTGCCGGGCAGCGACAGGTCGAGCAGGATGCAGTGCACGTCGGGGGTGAGCAGCCGCTCGGCCTCGGTGAGGTTGCGGGCGGTGCGGAGCCGGATGCGGTGGCCGTCGGCGTCGAGGATCTCGGGGACGGTGAGCCCGCCGGCGGGGTCGTCCTCGATGACCAGGAGGGTCAGGGCGGTGGTCTGAGGGGTCGCCTGCGCCACGCCGGCACCTATGGAGGCAGGCGGGGCGGCGGTGTGCAGAACGGCCTGACCGCTCTCCGTGGCGGGGGTGTCCCTCTGCCTCGGTACGGGTACGGGCATCGTTTCCGGTTCCTTCCCTCCCCCCGAGGGTGCGCTCGTCCGGCAGACCCTAGCGGTCGTTGCCCCGCGAACGGAATGCCGTTCTTGGCGCGGGCCTCCGTCATATGCCGTCATCACGGGGGAAACTCGGCCTCACTGGATGACAAAGGTCACGGCGGGGCCGTGTTCCGTCCCGCCAGACGAGACGTGTGCCACAGCCCCGGGGTTGCCTCTCCACCCGCGCCGACTCGGCCCACCCGCACCGGCCCCGGCCGGTCGCCCGCCGCCCGCCCAAAGCCGGTCGCTCGCTGCCGTCCCCGAGCCGGGCGCCGGGCGGGACGAGCCCGCCACTCAGCCCCCGCCCCGTTCCCACGCAGCCCGGCGCGACACCACCGGCGGGGCCGGCCCTGGCATGCGAAGTCCCTTCGGCGCAGCCGGGCTGCTGGGCTGCCGGGCCGGGGGGCGTCGGGCGCGGCCCGGGGGAGGCCGGCCCCCGGGCCCGGGAGGGGTCAGGCGTCCGGGCGGACCACTGCTTTGATCGGCATGGAGCCCGCGCCCGCCAGCGTCACGTTGCGGCCGGGGCGCGGGGCGTGGACCATCGCGCCGTCGCCCACGTACATGCCGACGTGGCTCGCGTCGTCGAAGTAGATGATCAGGTCGCCCGGCCGCATGTCCTTGAGCGCGATCTTCGGCAGCAGCCGCAGCTGCTCCTGCGAGGTGCGCGGGATGCCGCGCCCCGCCGCGCGCCAGGCCTGCGACGTCAGTCCGGAGCAGTCGAAGGAGTCCGGGCCCACCGCGCCCCATTTGTACGGCTTTCCCATCTGGGCGGTGGCGAACTGCACGGCATGCTTGCCGGCGTCCGTCGCCTTGCCGTTGACGTCCTTCATCGCGCCTGTCGACAGCCACGCCGTCTGCGCGCGGTACTGGGCCTCCTGCTCAAGCTGGATCAGCCGGGCCTTCTGCTCGGCCTCCAGCTTGCTCTCCAGCTCCTCCGCCGCCTTGATCTTCTCCTCGATCTGCTTCTTGGACTCCTCCTGCTTGACCCGGTTCGCCTCCAGCTTCTGCCAGCGCTCGCTCGCCTCCTCCGCGTAGCGCTGCAAGTCCGTCTGGGTGCGGTCCAGTTCGGACAGGAGGTCCGAGGCGGCCTTCTCGCCCTGCCGCAACCGGTCCGCCCCGTCGAGGAACTGGTTCGGGTCCTCGCTCAACGCCAGCCGTGCGCCCGGCGGCAGGCCGCCCGAGCGGTACTGCGCGCGGGCCGCGGCGCCGGCGCGGCTCTTGAGCGTGGCGATGCGCTCCTTGCCCGCGACGATCAGGTTGGCGATCTCGACGATCTTGTCCGACTGGGCCTTGGTCTCGGCCTCGGCGAGGTTGTAGGCGTCCGTCGCGGTGCCCGCCTGCCGGTAGAGCTCGTCGATGTCCTTGCGGACCTGCTCCAGGGACTTGCCGTCAGGCCCGGGCAGGGGAGCCGCCGGTGCCCCCGGAGCGACGGGTGCCGCATACGCCGTGCCCGTCGCGAGGCCCGCTGCCGTCAGCACCGCCATCGCGCACAGCAGCACGAGAGAGCTTGCGCCTCGTCGTCGCCTTACCGACCCCATGGTCCCCCCAAGGCACCCGAGCCAGACCTGGTATCAGATCTGACTATTCATCAGTAACTTCGCACTGCCATCGGGATGGTGCCACGAGTCGATGAATTCCAACACCCTTGTGGATGCCGTTTCGATCTTGTCTGCACCAACGGACCCCCGGTCCTGCCCCTCACGGATCAACGGGGCACCCCCGCCCCCCGTTCCCCGCCCGCACCGCATTCACCCCGCCGGGCGCAACGCCTCCCAGCGCAGCGTCAGTTCCCCCTGCCGCCACCGCCCGGGCCCGTCCGCGAGCGGCCAGTCCGCGGACAGCGCCCGCGCCGTGCGGATCCAGCGCTGCCGCGCCCCGTACGAGGCGTACGGAGCCGCCGCCGCCCAGGCACGGTCGAAGTCGCGCAGGAACGCGTGCACCGGCTCCCCCGGCACGTTCCGGTGGATCAGCGCCTTCGGCAGCCGCTCCGCGAGGTCCGAAGGGCGCTCCAGCGAGCCCAGCCGGGTCGCGAACGTCACCGTGCGCGGCCCCTCCGGTCCCAGCGCCACCCAGACGTGCCGCCGCCCGATCTCGTCGCAGGTGCCCTCCACCAGCAGCCCGTCCGGCGCCAGCCGCGCGCACAGCCGCGCCCACACCTCGGCGACCTGCTCCTCGTCGTACTGGCGCAGTACGTTCGCCGCGCGGATCAGCATCGCCTGCTCCCCGCCCTCCAGCGGGACCTCGAAGCCGCCGTGCCGGAAGCTCAGCCCCTCCCGCTCGTACGGCTTCGCCCCGGCCACCCGCGCCGGCTCGATCTCGATGCCGACCACCCGCACCCGCGGCGCCGCGTCCCGCAGCCGCGCCAACAGCTCGACCGCCGTCCAGGGCGCGGCCCCGTACCCGAGGTCCACCGCCACCGGGTCCCCCGCACGCCGCAGCGCCGCCCCGTGGGCGGCCGCGATCCAGCGGTCCATGCGGCGCAACCGGTTCGGGTTCGTCGTCCCGCGCGTCACCGAACCCACAGGACGGCCGGGGGCGCGGCTGGGTGACGGGGTACTGCGGGAGGCCATGAGCCGAGGGTAAGCGGAGCGCCCCACGCGGTAAAAACCGCCCGCACCCCCCGAAAATCGCGCGGCGCCCCAAGAAAGCACCAAGAAACAGGGGGACCGCGCAGGAAAACCGGGCACCCCGGAATGCGGGGGACGGCCATCCGGGTTGCACTCCTTGCAGGGCGCCCTACGCGCCCCCGCAGTCATGCCGTCCGAGCGTCCGAGCGCGCACCGTCCGAGCCGAGAGGAAGCGCTTCCTTGAGCCAGTACGTGTCCCGCCTCGGCGGCAGCCTCAGCGGGCGCCTCGCCGCCGCCCGCGCCGCCACCCGTCACGAACCGCCCCGGCTGCGCCTGCCGGCCGTCGGCCACCACCGCAAACCGCGCCGCGTGGCCATGCTCAGCGTGCACACCTCACCGCTGCACCAGCCGGGCACCGGCGACGCCGGCGGGATGAACGTCTACATCGTGGAGCTGGCCCGCCGCCTCGCCGCGATCAACATCGACGTCGAGATCTTCACCCGCGCCACCACCGGCGGGCTCCCGCCCGTGGTCGAGCTGGCCCCCGGCGTCCTCGTACGGCACGTGGACGCGGGCCCCTACGAGGGCCTCGCCAAGGAGGAGCTCCCGGCCCAGCTGTGCGCCTTCACCCACGGCGTGATGCAGGCCTGGGCCGGCCACCGCCCCGGCTACTACGACCTCGTCCACTCCCACTACTGGCTCTCCGGGCACGTGGGCTGGCTCGCCGCCGAACGCTGGGGCGTGCCCCTCGTCCACGCCATGCACACCATGGCCAAGGTCAAGAACGCGGCGCTGGCCGAGGGCGACACCCCCGAGCCCGCCGCCCGCGTCATAGGCGAGACCCAGATAGTCTCCGCCGCCGACCGCCTCATCGCCAACACCGCCGAAGAGGCCGACGAGCTCGTCCGCCACTACGAGGCCGACCCCGCCAAGGTGGCCGTCGTCCACCCCGGCGTGAACCTCGACCGCTTCACCGTCGGCGACGGCCGGGCCGCCGCCCGCGCCCGCCTGGGCCTCCCGCAGGACGCCGTCATCCCGCTCTTCGCCGGGCGCATCCAGCCGCTGAAGGCCCCCGACATCCTGCTGCGCGCCGTCGCCGTCCTCGTCGACCGCGACCCCTCGCTGCGCCGCCGCCTCTTCGTCCCCGTCGTCGGCGGCCCCAGCGGCAGCGGACTCGCCAAGCCCGAGGGCCTGCAGAAGCTCGCCGCCAGACTGGGCATCGCCGACCTCGTGCACTTCCACCCGCCGGTCGCCCAGGACGGCCTCGCCGACTGGTTCCGGGCGGCGTCCGTTCTGGTCATGCCGTCCTACAGCGAGTCCTTCGGGCTCGTCGCGATAGAGGCCCAGGCCGCCGGCACCCCGGTGCTGGCCGCCGAGGTCGGCGGGCTGCCCGTCGCCGTCAACGACGGCGTCACGGGGATCCTCGTACCCGGACACGACCCGGCGGACTACGCGCGGCAGCTGCGCCGCTTCGTCGACGAGCCCGGGCTCGCGGACCGGATGGGGGCCGAGGCGGCGCGGCACGCGCAGTTCTTCGGCTGGGACACGGCGGCCGCCGGCACGGCCGACGTCTACACGGCGGCCATGCACGATCACCGCCGTCGCGTACGCTCCCACCATGGCTGACACTGCCGAGATCATCGAGAGCGCGCTCGCCGGCGCGGAGCTGAGCTGGGAGAGCCCTCGACCGGGCACCTACGTCGTCCAGCTCCCCGGCACGCGCAAGCTCAGCACCACCTGCTCGATCCGGGTCGGCCGGCACTCGCTGTCGGTCAACGCCTTCGTGATCCGCCACCCCGACGAGAACGAGGCGGGCGTCCACCGCTGGCTGCTGGAGCGCAATCTCAAGCTGTACGGGATGGCGTACGCGGTGGACCGCCTCGGCGACATCTATCTGACGGCCCGCCTGCCGCTGTCGGTGGTCACCCCGGAGGAGCTGGACCGGCTGCTCGGCACGGTGCTGGAGGCCGCGGACGGTTCGTTCAACACGCTGCTGGAGCTGGGCTTCGCGAGCGCGATCCGGCGCGAGTACGAGTGGCGGGTCTCGCGCGGCGAGCCGACCTTCAACCTCGACGCCTTCAAGCACCTGACGCGCCCGCAGGACGAGCCGTCGCCCGCGCCCGGCGGCCCGGCCGACTGACACCGGCGCGGAGCCGCCGGCCGGGGTCCGGTCGGAGCCCGGCCGGCTCCGGTCAGCCCGCCCGGACCGGGGCAGGAACCGGGTTCGGGCCCGGGTCCGGAACCGGGTTCGGGTCCGGGGCGGGGAGCGGCTCGGCGGGAGCCGGTGCGCAGGGCAGGGCTTCCGCCGCCTTCGGGCCGGCGGCGACACCGGCCGCCGCCGGGTCCGTACCCCTGTCCCCGTCGGGCAGGTTCCGCATCAGCAGCCAGTAGCCCGCCGCCGCCACCGTGCCCAGTACGCCCGTGGCCGCCCACAGCCGGCCCGCCCCCCACCGGTCGATCATGAAGCCCGCCATCAGCGGCGCCACCAGCGCGGCCACCGCCCAGGACATCGTGTAGACGCCCTGGTAGCGCCCGCGTCCGTGCACCGGCGAGAGGCGTACGACCAGGCTCATCTGGGTCGGCGAGTTGACGATCTCGGCGAGCGTCCACACGCACACCGTCAGCGCGTACGCCCACAGCGGTCCGGCGAAGGCCGTCAGCGCGAAGCCGTAGCCGGCCAGCAGCGCCGAGACGACCAGCAGCTTCTGCGGGTCCCGGTGCTCGATGAAGCCGGTGACCGGGATCTGCAGCACCACGATCAGCAGGCCGTTCACGGCGATGACGAGCCCGTAGTCCCCGGGGGAGAATCCGGCGGACCCCATGGCGACCGGCAGGCCGACCGAGCCCTGAGTGAAGATCAGCGAGATCAGGAACGACAGGCCGACCACACCCATGAACCGGCCGTCCCGCAGCACGGTCCCGAGCCCGATCTCCGAGCCGCCACCGGTCCTTCCCGAGGCGGCGCCGGACGCGCCGGACGCACCGGCTCCGCCGCCTTCCGGGCGGGACTCGGGCAGCTTGACGAACACCAGCACCGCGCAGGCCAGCGTGAGCGCCGCCTCGCCCAGGAAGCCGGCCAGGTAGCTGTACTCGGCGATCAGGCCCGCCGCGGTCGCGCTGACGGCGAAGCCGAGGTTGATGGCCCAGTAGTTGAGCGCGAAGGCCCGTACGCGGTCCTCGGGGCGGACGATGTCCGCCATCATCGCCGCGACCGCCGGACGGGAGGCGTTCGAGGTCATGCCGACCAGCAGGGCCACCGCCGCGATCGCCGCCGGGTGTTCCATGAAGCCCAGCAGCGCCACCGAGAAGGCGGTCGAGGCCTGGGCCGCCAGCAGCGTGGGGCGCCGCCCCAGACGGTCGGTCATCACGCCCGCGACGAGCGAGGAAACCACACCGCCCAGCCCGTGGAGGGCGACGACGAGGCCCGCGAAGGAGGCCGAGTAGCCCCGGTCCAGCGTCAGGTACAAGGTCATGAAGGTGGCGACGAAGGCACCGAGCCGGTTCACGAGCGTGCTCGTCCAGAGCCACCAGAACGCCCGGGGCAGCCCCGCGACGCTCTCCCGGGCGGCCCGTCTCAGACTGGCTGCGGACATACGGAATCCCCCCGAGGGTGTAAGCGTCGCTCTGCCGATGGGCACATTACGAGGGGGTGGGCTCGGGGCGCCACCCAATTGACCCGAGCCGTCAATCGACACCCTCGCGCGTCCATTAGGCTCGTACGCATGGCCGACGCACCGTACAAGCTGATCCTCCTCCGCCACGGCGAGAGCGAATGGAACGCGAAGAACCTGTTCACCGGCTGGGTGGACGTCAACCTCACCGAGAAGGGCGAGAAGGAGGCGGTCCGTGGCGGTGAGCTGCTGAAGGACGCCGGCCTGCTGCCCGACGTTCTGCACACCTCCCTCCAGAAGCGCGCCATCCGCACCGCTCAGCTCGCGCTCGAGTCCGCGGACCGCCACTGGATCCCGGTGCACCGCTCCTGGCGCCTGAACGAGCGCCACTACGGCGCGCTGCAGGGCAAGGACAAGGCGCAGACCCTCGCGGAGTTCGGCGAGGAGCAGTTCATGCTGTGGCGCCGCTCCTACGACACCCCGCCGCCGGTGCTGAAGGACGGTACGGAGTTCTCGCAGTCCGAGGACCCGCGCTACGCGTCGATCCCGAACGAGCTGCGTCCGCGCACCGAGTGCCTCAAGGACGTCGTCGAGCGCATGCTGCCGTACTGGTACGACGGCATCGTCCCGGACCTGCTGGCGGGCCGCACGGTCCTGGTGGCCGCGCACGGCAACTCCCTGCGCGGTCTGGTCAAGCACCTCGACAGCATCTCGGACGAGGACATCACGGGCCTGAACATCCCGACCGGCATCCCGCTCGTCTACGAGCTCGACGCCGACTTCAAGCCCCTCAACCCGGGCGGCACCTACCTCGACCCGGCCGCGGCCGCGGCCGCCATCGAGGCCGTCAAGAACCAGGGCAAGAAGTAACGCCCCTGCACCACGCAGAAGCCCCCGTCCGCTGTTGCGCAGCGGGCGGGGGCTTCGTCGTTCTCGTCGTTCTCCGGTCAGTCCGTGGCGGCCGGCGAGTTCGTCCGCCACTCGTTGCCTATCGAGCGGATCAGGGCCGGGTAGACGCCCAGATAGCGGAAGGGCTTGATGGCCAGCATGTAGGCGGCGCCCAGCAGGCCGTTGGGCTTCACCAGGACGGCCATCTGGCCGTGGTGGCCGCCGTTGCCGTCCGGGACCCAGCCGATGTGCATCACGCCGTGCATGGTCCTGTTGGCCGTCTCCGCCGCCCACTCGTCGTGCGTCTGGTAGACGGAGGTGAACGGTGCGGAGGTGAGGTCCGGCCCGCGATCGCCCTCGCGGAGGTCGGCCGGCAGCCGGTCCCGGAGCGTCGGCACCCGCGACCGGAGGCCCCCCGACGGATCGTCCCAGCCGAGCAGTGCCCCGAGCTTCCAGCGGATCGCGAAGAGCGCCCGTCCCGCGCGGGAGGGGACCGGGTCCCCCGAGCCCGTCGCGAACTGGCGTACCAGGCGCGCGAGGTCGTCGGGACCGCCGGGGGTGGGCAGGGCCCACACGTCCTCGAGCCGGAAGTCGCCGGCGATCTCGTGGATGCGCCAAGGGCGCGAAGTGTGGGCGGTGCTGGGGAGTCTCATGCGCAAGCCCCTATCTATACGATGCCGTATAGAACGAGACTAGCAGCTATCTATACGGCACCGTATAGATGGGGGTCCGTGCGAGGAGGACACACCATGGGCGCGACCCGCACGCCACGCGGCAAGTGGATCGAGGAGGGCTTGCGGGCGCTGGCCGCCGGCGGCCCGGATGCGGTCCGCGTCGAGTCGCTGGCGCAGGCGCTCGGCGTCAGCAAGGGCGGCTTCTACGGCTACTTCGGCAGCCGGGGCGCGCTGCTCACCGAGATGCTCGACACCTGGGAGCGGGAGGTCACCGAGGCGGTGATCGAGCTGGTCGAGAGCGGCGGGGGAGACGCCCGCGCCAGGCTGGACCGGCTGTTCACGATCGTCGCCTCGTACGACGAGGGGCCGGTGGTGGGCGTCGACGCCGACCTGGCGATCCGCGACTGGGCGCGCCGTGACGAGACCGTCGCCGAGCGGCTGCGCCGTGCGGACAGCCGGCGCATGGAGTACCTGCGCTCGCTGTACCGCGCCTTCTGCACCGACGAGGACGACGTCGAGGTCCGCTCCCTGATCACCTTCTCCTTGCGGATCGGCTCCCACTTCATCGCGGCCGACCACGGTGGCCGCAGCCGCGCGGAGGTCATGGCGCTGACCCGCACATGGCTCCTGCGGTAGGGGTGTCTGCGTACCGAGAAAGGCCCCCGCCTGCGGATGTCCGCGGGCAGGGGGCCTCTCGGCGCAACCGGTGCGGTGCCGAGCCGGGTGGGCCCGGTCAGCCGCCGCACTGGCAGGGGGCACCGGACTGGCAGCCGCAGCCGCAGCCGGAGCCGCAGCCGCAGGCCGCGAGCAGCGGCAGCCGCAGCGGCTCGGACTTCGGCGGCTGCTCCTGCTCCGGGGTGATGGGGACGGGGGAATCGGGCATGGTTCCTCCTCGGAGAGGCGGTGCCCCGCGGCATACGGGACTTCGTACGATTGGCCGCCTCGCCCTCATTCATGCCCAGCTCCACCGGCGCGTCAACGGCGCACGGAAGCTCTGCCGGGCCCGCCGCCCGCCCGGCTCCGTCAGACGACGGAGGTCACCGCGGTCAGGTGCCCGCGGTCAGAGGCCCACGGTCAGGCGCCCGCGGTCAGAGGCCCACGGTCAGGCACCCGTGGTCAGAGGCCCGCGGTCAGGCGCCCTCGATCTGGGTCGGCTGCTGGAGGTCGTCCGCGTGCTCGCCCGTCACGAGGTAGACCACGCGCTTGGCCACCGACACCGCGTGGTCCGCGAAGCGCTCGTAGTAGCGGCCGAGCAGCGTCACGTCCACCGCCGTCTCGATGCCGTGCTTCCAGCGGTCGTCCATCAGGTGCTGGAACAGCGTCCGGTGCAGCTGGTCCATCTCGTCGTCGTCCTGCTCCAGCTGGAGCGCCAGGTCGACGTCCTTCGTGATGATGACCTCGGCCGCCTTCGCCATCAGGCGCTGCGCCAGCTGCCCCATCTCCAGGATCGTGGCGTGCAGGTCACGCGGGACGGCGCGGTCCGGGAAGCGCAGCCGGGCGAGCTTCGCCACGTGCTGGGCCAGGTCGCCGCTGCGCTCCAGGTCGGCGCTCATGCGCAGCGAGGTCACCACGATCCGCAGGTCGGTGGCGACCGGCTGCTGGCGGGCCAGCAGGGCGATGGCGCGGGCCTCCAGATCGTGCTGGAGGTCGTCGACCTTCTGGTCGGCGGCGATGACGCTCTCGGCGAGCTTGAGGTCGGCATCGAGCATGGACGTCGTCGCCCGCCCGATCGCGGAACCGACGAGCCGGGCCATCTCGACCAGGCTTTCTCCGATCGAGTCCAGTTCCTCGTGGTACGCGTCGCGCATGTCTCGTGTCCCTCTCTCGACCTACTACTGCGGTGATGCCCGGGGCGGGCCGGGGCGGCCTTCTGCCCCACGTTGACACGGTGAGCCGCAAACGCGTCCGACTCCGGCACCACAAGTGAATCAACCCCGTCGCCAGGGTGAACTCTGGGCGACGACTGTTCGAGGTGCCACCCGAACGGCTGTGGAAGTGTCGTCGTGCCTGCTTAACCTGGATCCATGGACGTGAACGCGGCGGTCGCCGCAGCTGCAGCGATCGCCGGTATGTGCACCGGCGTCATCGCGATGCTGGCGTTCCGCTGGAGCGAGCGCGACCAGGCCCGCCCCACCCGGAGTTCCATGCGCCCCGACATCAACGCGGTGCTGCCGCCCGGCGTGGACACCGTGCTGTCCGTGCTCCGCTCCTCCGCCGTGGTCCTCGACGAGGGCGACGCCGTCGTCAAGGCCTCCTCCGCCGCCTACGCCCTCGGGCTCGTACGCGGCGGCAAGCTGGCCGTCGAGCCCATGCTCCACATGGCCCGCGACACCCGCCGCGACGGGGAGATACGACAGGTCGAGCTGGACCTGCCCCGCCGCGGCACGGGCCGGGGCGAGGCCCTCGCCGTCTCGGCGCGCGTCGCCCCGCTCGGCTCCCGCCTGGTGCTCCTCCTGGTCGAGGACCTCACCGAGGCCCGCCGCATCGAGGCCGTACGCCGCGACTTCGTCGCCAACGTGTCCCACGAGCTGAAGACCCCGGTCGGGGCGATCTCCCTGCTGTCCGAGGCCGTCATGGACGCCGCGGACGACCCCGAGGCGGTCAGCCGCTTCGCGGGCCGCATGCAGATCGAGTCCACCCGGCTGATCAACCTCGTGCAGGAGCTCATCGACCTCTCCCGGGTACAGAACGACGACCCGCTGGAGGACGCCGAGCCCGTCCGCGTGGACACCCTGGTCGCCGAAGCCATTGACCGCTGCCGCCACACGGCGTCCTCCAAGCAGATCACCATGGCCGCCGGCGGTACCGCCGACCTGCGCGTATGGGGCAACCGCGGACAGCTCGCGGCCGCCCTCGGAAACCTCGTCGAGAACGCCGTCAACTACAGCCCCGCCCGCACCCGCGTCGGAATAGCCGGACGCAGGGTGACGTCCCCCGGGGGAGACTTGATCGAGATCGCCGTGACCGACCAGGGCATCGGCATCCCGGAGAAGGACCGCGAGCGCATCTTCGAGCGCTTCTACCGCGTGGACCCGGCCCGCTCCCGCGCCACGGGAGGAACCGGCCTCGGCCTTGCGATCGTGAAGCACGTGGCCGCCTCGCACGGCGGGGAGGTGTCGGTGTGGAGTTCGGAGGGCCAGGGCTCCACCTTCACCCTGCGACTCCCCGAAGCGGCCGCCTCGTCCCCGGCGGCTGCCCCCCGCACCCACCCGACCCCAGCCTGAACCAGAACCGCTCCAGCCATCCCTGCCCCGGAGGTCCTTCCGTGACCCGAGTGCTCGTCGTCGAGGATGAGGAATCCTTCAGCGACGCCCTGTCCTACATGCTCCGCAAGGAGGGCTTCGAGGTCGCCATCGCGGCGACCGGCCCCGACGGGCTCGACGAGTTCGAGCGCAACGGCGCCGACCTCGTCCTCCTCGACCTGATGCTGCCCGGCCTGCCCGGCACCGAGGTCTGCCGGCAGCTGCGCGGCCGCTCCAACGTTCCCGTGATCATGGTGACCGCCAAGGACAGCGAGATCGACAAGGTCGTCGGACTGGAGATAGGAGCAGACGACTACGTCACCAAGCCCTTCTCCTCGCGGGAGCTGGTCGCCCGCATCCGCGCGGTCCTGCGCCGCCGCGGAGAGCCGGAGGAGGTCGCCCCGGCGGCCCTGGAGGCCGGCCCCGTACGGATGGACGTCGACCGTCACGTGGTCACCGTCGCCGGCGGCAAGGTGGACCTCCCGCTGAAGGAGTTCGACCTGCTGGAGATGCTGCTGCGCAACGCGGGCCGCGTGCTGACCCGCATGCAGCTGATCGACCGGGTCTGGGGCGCCGACTACGTTGGCGACACCAAGACGCTCGACGTCCACGTCAAGCGCCTGCGCGCCAAGATCGAGCCGGACCCGGGCGCGCCGCGCTATCTGGTCACGGTCCGTGGGCTCGGCTACAAGTTCGAGCCGTAAGCCGGGACCCCGGTGTTCCCGGGGGCCGGTCGGAGGCCGGCGCAGCGTGCCGAAGCCGGTGAGGCCCCCCGGGGCCTCGCCGCGCGAGGGGCGCACGTGGGAGGAGTTCGAGCCGGACCCGGGCGCGCCGCGCTATCTGGTCACGGTCCGTGGGCTCGGCTACAAGTTCGAGCCGTAAGCCGGGACCCCGGTGTTCCCGGGGGC
>NZ_JBVHJO010000021.1:0-32524 GCF_055559995.1 Streptomyces sp. NPDC023541 | reverse complement strand
AGGCCGGCGCAGCGTGCCGAAGCCGGTGAGGCCCCCCGGGGCCTCGCCGCGCGAGGGGCGCACGTGGGAGGAGTTCGAGCCGGACCCGGGCGCGCCGTGAAGCGGGACTCCCGTCGATGGCATGGAAAAGGGCCCCCGTCCGCTGGTGCGGACGGGGGCCCTTCCCCTATGTGTACGGGGCTACGCCGTGCCCCCGGTCAGTGGCCCGCGGCGTGCGAGGCGGAGCCCGACGGCGAAGCGGCCGCGCCCGAGGGGGTCCCGGCCGGGGCGCCGGAGGCGGCGCCCGAGGGGCTGCCGGACGGGGAGGCGCCGGCCGCCGGGGTGGCCGCCGGGGTGCCGCCCGGAGTCGCGGACGGGGCGGCGGACGGAGCCGCGGACGGGCCGAAGCCCGCGTACATGCCGGTGGCCGGGACCACGAAGGCCTGGAGCTCGACGCCGCCCGTGCTGCTCAGCTGGAAGACGACCTTCTGCACGTCGCCGTTCTTGGCGGCCTCGGAGCCGTTCTCGATCACGGCGGAGGCGTTGCCCTGGCCGCCGAGCACCACGGAGCCGCCGGCGGGCACGGTGATCCTGCCGCTGCCCCCGGCCGGCTTCAGCGCGACCTTCCCCTTGCCATCCGCAAGGGTGATGCCGTCAAGCGTCTGCGGCTTGGTGCCGTTGTTGAAGACGGTCGCCGAGACGACGGCCGGCCCCTTCTTGTCCTTCTCGCCCTGGGTGATCACCAGAGCGTTCTGGATCTCGATGTCGCCCTTGGTGGCGGCGGCGTTGTCCGGCTTGATCTGGAGAGTCTGCGCGTCGTTGCCCGCACCGCATGCGGCCAGCGAGGCGATCGAGAACACGACGGCGGTGGCGGCGAGGGCGCCGCGTCGAAGGCTGCGGCTCACGGCGGCGGCAACTCCTAGGACGAACGGAAACGGAGGGTGGGCTCTCCCGGCAACCGCTGGGAGGTACCCCCGGAACGGCCGAGGCGAAGCCGCTCTAAGGGTGTGTCAGCGCGCTTAGGTTACCGAGCCGCCGCCCCGCCCCCGCACCCGACCCTCCGCAGGGCGGCCGCCGCCCTGGGGGTGGTCCACGATCTTGCATTCGCCGGGGTCCACCTCGCCGCCCACCTCGCCGATCACGTGGCGCTCCCATATCGTGCGTCCGCCGCCCGTTGATCAATTCCGGGATTCCCCGAACGCCACTCGGTGATCAATTCCGGATTGGGCCGGATCCCGCTCCCGCACGCGTGCTCGCCAGCCGAACGGAGCAGTTCGTTTTCGCGACTCTCAGCCCGGCAAAACGGGACGTACGTCACACTGATGGGGGTGTGCGGCGGGTGTAGCGTGGCCCTTTCGCCCGGTCCGCGCAGCGCCCCCGACCTGCGAATACCCCCTTCCGGAACCCTTCCGCAGCACGTTCCTGTCGCTGTTGTCAAGCCCCGAGATGTGCCCTGACCTGCGAAAACGCCATTCATAACAGTCAGTTCTCGTGTTACCCTGGATAGCCACGGAAGGGGTACCTGTCACATGACGTTCAAGGTTGGCGACACCGTGGTCTATCCCCATCACGGGGCCGCGCTGATCGAGGCCATTGAGACTCGCCAGATCAAAGGCGTGGACAAGACCTACTTGGTGCTCAAGGTCGCCCAGGGCGACCTGACGGTTCGTGTGCCTGCGGACAATGCGGAGTTCGTCGGCGTTCGCGACGTAGTCGGCCAGGACGGGCTGGACCGGGTCTTCGAGGTGCTTCGTGCACCGTATGCAGAAGAGCCGACGAACTGGTCCCGGCGCTACAAGGCAAATCTGGAGAAGCTCGCTTCTGGCGATGTCATCAAGGTCGCCGAAGTGGTGCGTGACCTGTGGCGTCGTGAGCGCGAGCGCGGGCTCTCCGCGGGCGAGAAGCGCATGCTCGCGAAGGCGCGCCAGATCCTGGTCAGCGAGCTCGCGCTCGCTGAGAACACGAACGAGGACAAGGCCGAGGCCCTCCTCGACGAGGTGCTCGCGTCCTGACGCGAGGCCCCGTGCACGGTGTGCACAGCTTGCCGCGGTGCCCGATGACAAGGTTTCTCCTCCTGGAGAGACCTGTTGCCGGGCGCTGCGGCATGTCTGTATCCGTATCTCGTGCCGTACTCGTACTTCCACCCGCCCAGCCGTACTCGTACCTCTCACTGGCGTGCCGGGTCCGGGTAACGCTCGACCGGTCGTCACGGAAGGGGCGAGGGGCGTCGCACCCGGCACCCTTCAGGCCATACCCATGTCGGCCGAAGTCACAAACCTGGCTCGGAAACCTGGCTCGGAGCTACTGATGTCTGACGTAACGCGCCCCCGCCGCACGGCCGCGGTGATCCCGGCCGCCGGCCGCGGCGTACGCCTCGGCCCCGGCGCCCCCAAGGCCCTGCGGGCCCTCGGCGGCACCCCGATGCTCGTCCACGCCGTCCGCGCGATGGCCCGATCCCGCGCGGTGTCCGTCGTGGTGGTCGTCGCCCCCGCCGCCGAAGCGGCCGAGGTGCGCCTGCTGCTGGGCGAGCACGCGCTGCCCGAGCGGACCGAGCTATTGGTCGTACCCGGCGGCGAGACCCGCCAGGAGTCCGTACGGGCCGGCCTCGACGCGCTGCCGCAGGACGTCACCTCCGTACTGATCCACGACGCGGCCCGCCCGCTCGTCCCGGTGGACACCGTGGACGCCGTCGTCGAGGCCGTGCGCGACGGCGCCCGCGCCGTGGTTCCCGCGCTCCCGCTGGCGGACACCGTCAAGGAGGTCGAGCCCGGCAGGCCGGGCGAGCCCGAGCCGGTCGTCGCCACGCCCGAGCGGGCCCGGCTGCGCGCCGTGCAGACCCCGCAGGGCTTCGACCTCGCCACGCTCCTGGAGGCGCACGCCGCGATCGCGGTGGACGGCGAGGGCGCCACCGACGACGCCGGCATGGTGGAACGCCTCGGCGTCCCCGTCGTGGTGATCCCGGGACACGAAGAGGCCTTCAAGGTCACCCGACCGCTCGACCTGGTCCTCGCAGAGGCCGTACTCGCCCGCAGGAGGGCCACCGATGGGTTCTAGCTCCGACGCGCCGCTGATCCCGCTCGTCGGGATCGGCACCGACGTGCACGCCTTCGAGACCGGCCGCGAGCTGTGGTGCGCCGGCCTGCTGTGGGAGGGGGAGGACGGCCTCGCCGGGCACTCCGACGGCGACGTCGCCGCCCACGCCGCCTGCGACGCCCTCTTCTCCGCCGCCGGAGTCGGCGACCTCGGCGCGCACTTCGGCACCTCCCGCCCCGAGTGGTCCGGCGCCGCCGGAGCCACCCTCCTGGCGGAGGCCGCCAGGATCGTGCGCGCGGAGGGCTACGAGATCGGCAACATCGCCATCCAGGTGATCGGCGTCCGTCCGAAGATCGGCAAGCGGCGCGAAGAGGCACAGAAGGCGCTCGCGGCCGCCGCGGGCGCCCCCGTCTCCGTATCGGGCACCACCACCGACGAACTGGGCCTCACCGGCCGGGCCGAAGGGCTCGCCGCCATCGCCACCGCCCTCGTGTACCGGACGAACCGGGCCTGAACGCCCGTGGGGTCGGCGCATCTTCGGCAACAAAGCGGCCCCGCGGCCCCAAAGGTCGCGGGGCACTGCTACGGGCGCACTACCCTGGATGCCGTGACTATTCGCCTGTACGACACCAACGCCCGGCAGATCCGCGACTTCACCCCGCTCGTTCCGGGCTGCGTCTCGATCTACCTCTGTGGTGCCACCGTGCAGGCGGCCCCGCACATCGGGCACATCCGGTCGGGCCTCAACTTCGACATGATGCGCCGCTGGTTCGAGTACCGCGGCTACGACGTCACCTTCATCCGCAACGTCACCGACATCGACGACAAGATCATCGCGAAGTCGGCCGAGCAGGGCCGTCCCTGGTGGTCCATCGGCTACGACAACGAGCAGGCCTTCAACAACGGGTACGACGCCCTCGGCTGCCTGCGGCCCACCTACGAGCCGCGCGCCACGGGCCACGTCCCCGAGATGATCGAGATGATGCGCGGCCTGATCGAGCGCGGCCACGCCTACGAGTCCGACGGCAACGTCTACTTCGACGTGCGCTCCTTCCCCGGCTACCTGAGCCTGTCCAACCAGGAGCTCGACAACCTGCTCCAGCCCTCCGGCGAGGGCGAGACGGGCAAGCGCGACCCCCGCGACTTCGCCATGTGGAAGTCGGTCAAGCCGGGCGAGCCCTCCTGGGAGACCCCGTGGGGCCGCGGCCGGCCGGGCTGGCACCTCGAATGCTCCGCCATGGCGCACAAGTACCTCGGCGAGGCCTTCGACATCCACGGCGGCGGCCTCGACCTGATCTTCCCGCACCACGAGAACGAGATCGCCCAGGCCAAGGCCTTCGGCGACGAGTTCGCGAACTACTGGGTCCACAACGCCTGGGTCACCATGTCCGGCGAGAAGATGTCCAAGTCCCTCGGGAACTCCGTCCTCGTCTCCGAGATGGTCAAGCAGTGGCGCCCGATCGTCCTGCGCTACTACCTCGGCACCCCGCACTACCGGTCGATGATCGAGTACAGCGAGGAGGCGCTGCGCGAGGCCGAGTCGGCCTTCGCCCGCATCGAGGGCTTCATCCAGCGCGTCGTGGAGAAGGCCGGCGGCCCGGTCGAGGCCGCGAAGGAGGTTCCGCCCGCCTTCGCCGAGGCCATGGACGACGACCTCGGCGTCCCGCAGGCGCTCGCCATCGTCCACACCACGGTCCGCCAGGGCAACAGCGCGCTCGCCGCCGACGACAAGGACGGGGCCATCGCCCGCCTGTCCGAGGTACGGGCCATGCTGGGCGTCCTCGGCCTGGACCCGCTCGACCCGCACTGGGCCGGCGAGACCGACCGCGGCGAGGACCTCCACGGAGCCGTGGACACCCTCGTACGCCTGGTCCTGGATCAGCGGGAGTCCGCCCGGGCCCGCAAGGACTGGGCGACCGCCGACGCCATCCGCGACCAGCTCCAGCAGTCCGGTCTGGTCATCGAGGACAGCCCGACGGGGCCGCGCTGGACGCTCGGCCCCCGCTGAGCCCCCGGCACCCGGAGCAGTCCGACTGTGCCGCCCGGCCGTCCGGGCGGCACACTCTTCATACGTACATATCGCAGCATCAACGAAAACAGGTAGAGGTCATGGCCGGGAACAGCCAGCGCAGGAACCGCCGCACGTCCAACAAGAAGGGCGCTACGGTCGGCAGCGGTGGCCAGCGGCGCAAGGGCCTGGAGGGCAAGGGCCCCACGCCCAAGGCCGAGGACCGCAAGAAGCACAAGGCGAACCGCATCGCCAACGCCATGGCCCGCCAGGCGGCCAAGCGCCGTCCGGCGCCGCGCCGCGGCGGCCCCAAGGGCACCAGCGAGATGGTCGTCGGCCGCAACCCGGTCTTCGAGGCGCTGCGCGACGGCGTCCCGGCCACCACCCTCTACGTCCAGCAGTTCATCGACAACGACGAGCGCGTCCGCGAGGCGCTCCAGCTCGCGGCCGAGCGCGGCAACATCAACCTGATGGAGGCCCCGCGCCCCGAGCTCGACCGCATGACCAACGGGCTCAACCACCAGGGCCTGGTCCTCCAGGTCCCGCCGTACGAGTACGCGCACCCCGAGGACCTCACCGACGCCGCCCACGACAACGGCGAGGACCCCCTCATCGTCGCCCTCGACGGCGTCACCGACCCGCGCAACCTCGGCGCGATCGTCCGCTCCGTCTCCGCCTTCGGCGGCCACGGCGTGGTCATCCCCGAGCGCCGCGCCGCCGGTATGACCGCCGGTGCCTGGAAGACCTCGGCCGGCACCGCCGCCCGCACCCCGGTCTCCCGCGTCACCAACCTGACCCGCGCCCTGCAGGAGTACAAGAAGGCCGGCATGGCCGTCGTCGGCCTCGCCGCCGAGGGCACGCACGAGGTGCAGGACCTGGAGGCGCTCGGCGGCCCGGTCGTCATCGTCGTCGGCTCCGAGGGCAAGGGCCTGGGCCGACTCGTCGGCGAGAACTGCGACTACCTCGTGCGCATCCCGATGCCGGGCGGTGCCGAGTCCCTCAACGCCGGTGTCGCCGCGGGCGTCGTGCTCTACGAGGCGGCCCGCCGCCGCGCCACGCAGCCCCGCACCTGACCGCCTTGATCCACTTGGCTCACGGAAAGTGACCCGTGAGCGTGCCGCCCCGCCCGTTTCGGGCGGGGTGGCTTGATCTTGACGGGTCTCGGACAGATCCCTGATGTCAAGGCAGTGTCCTAAACACTGATCACTCGGTTAGATGAGTGTGGACACCAGAACGTCAGGGTTCGACGACCAGCCCGCGCTGAGCATGGTCAAGGTGCCGTGCGACCCCGCACAGGTCATCGTCAACCACGCCAGCTTCCGCGTGCGGCTCGCACCGAGCCCGAGCGCGCGTTCCAAGCCCGCGAAGGCCCCCGGCCGCGCGCCCGTCCTGGGCGGCGCCGTGGTGGCCGCCGCCGGGGCCACCCGCCGCCGGGCCCCCGTGGTCTGGAGCGGCAAGTCCGACACCGGCGACGCCGCCGCGGCCATGGGCGGACTGCTCCAGGCCGTACGCGGCCACGACGAGAACGACGGCGGCGCCACCCAGGTCATCCCGCGCATCGACCTGGACCACGACCTCGCCGAGGACACCCTCGCCACGCCGACCGTCATCGGCCAGCGCAGCTACGGGGACCCCACCGCGACGCGCCCCCTGGCCGCCGTACGGGACCTCCCGTACGAGCGGCCGGCCGGCTCCGGGGCCCCCAGCGGACCGGAATCCCGCCGCCCGGCGGCCGACAACCGCGGGCAGGCCTCCTACTACCCCGGCCGCCGGATGAACCTCGGCGTCGTGCTGCTCCCGCTGCGCGTCTTCCTCGGCTTCATCTCCATCTACGCCGGCATGGGCAAGCTGTGCGACCCCGTCTACTTCGACGGCGGCGAGCGCGGCTCCATGGTCACCTGGCTGCACACGCTGACCCCGTGGGCGCTGGCCGAGCCGCTGCGTGACTTCGCGCTCGCGCACCCGGTGGGCGCGGGCCTCAGCGTGGCCTTCCTCCAGGTCATCGTCGGCGTGCTGACGGTCTTCGGCCTGTGGCAGCGGTTCGCCGCCTGCTTCGGGGCGCTGCTGTCCGCCGCGCTGCTGATGACGGTCAGCTGGAAGACCGTCCCGGCCTACGACGCGCCCGACATCATCTACCTCGCCGCCTGGAGCCCGCTGATCATCGCGGGCGCGCCGGTCTACTCCCTCGACGGGCGCCTCGCCGGCGAGGCCTGGCGCACCCTCGGACCCCGTTCCGAGATCTGGCGGCTGCGCCGCCGCGTGCTGCGGCGCGGCGCCGTCATGGCGACCGTCGTCTGCGGACTCACCCTGATCGTCGGCTCGCTCCTCGGCGGCGCCGTCCGCTCCACCACCGTGGTCACCGTCCCCGGGCCCGGCCAGGCCCCCAGCAACTACCTGCCGGGCCGCCCGCTGCCGCAGGCGCCGGCCAAGCAGCAGCCCGCACAGCAGCAGCCGAACCGGCAGTCGTCCTCGCCGACGCCCTCCCCGTCCGAACCGTCCGCCAAGGCCGGCAGGACCGCGTCGGGCGCACCCTCCCGGGAGAGCGCGGGCACGGGCTCCGAGTCGCCCACCGCGACCCGGGGCACGACCGGCAGGCAGCAGACCCCGCGCAGTACGCCCCGGCAGTCCACGGCGCCGAAGCCGCCGTCCTCCTCGTCGGGGAGCAGCACGCGCGGGGGAGGCACCACTGCGACCAAGCAGCCCGGCCTGATCGGCGGGCTCATCGGCTGAGCCCTCCGCCAGGGGCCGGCACACAGGGGCCCGGCACGCGAGAGCGTGCCGGGCCCCTGTGGTGTGTGCGGGGATGCGGAACGGCGGAGGAGGGGAGGCGGGGGAGGGGAGGGCGGGCCGCGGAGGCGGGGCCGTGGAGGGCCTCAGAGGCCCGTCTGGGCCGCCAACTCCCGTGCGGCCTCGGTGAGGTCCTTGGCCGTGTCGATCGCCCGCCAGTAGGCGCCCTGGGGCAGCGGGAAGCCGGCCAGCCGCCGCTCCCGCGCCAGGCGCGGGAAGGTGGTGCGCTCGTGGTCCCCCAAGTCGGGCAGCAGCGCGGCGAATTCGGGCCCGAAGACGTACACCCCGGCGTTCACCGGATACGGCGACGGCGGGGCCTCGATGAAGTCCAGCACGTGCCCGAACTCGTTGGTCTCCACCACCCCCCACGGGATCCGCGGCCGGGCCAGCGCGAGCGTCGCGACCGCCCCGCGCTCGGCGTGGAAGGCCGCCATCTCGCGGAGCGAGAAGCGCGTCCAGACATCGCCGTTCGTCGCGTACCAGGCCCCGTCCGGGTCGGGGAGGTGCCGCGCGGCGTACTTCAGGCCGCCGCCGCGCCCCAGCGGCTCCTCCTCGACCACCGTGGTCACGCGGAGCGGCAACGGGGCCTCGGCCAGCCACTCCTGGAGCACCCCGGCGAGGTGCCCGCACGAGACCACGGCGTCGGTGACCCCCTCGGCGGCCAGCCAGGCCAGCTGGTGCCCGATGATCGGCAGCCCGGTTCCCGGGATCTCGACCATCGGCTTGGGGCGGTCGTCGGTGTACGGGCGCAGCCGCGAACCCTGGCCGCCCGCCAGGACGACTGCCTGGGCGGGGGCGGCGGGGAACGCGGCTGCGGAGGGGGCGGATCGGGGGGCGTCGGTCATGCGGCCAGGGTAGGGACGGGCCGCGCGTCAGCCCATGGAGGCGACGCCGGAGGCGTACGAGGTGTCGCAGACGGGGCGGGCGAAGGACTGGGCCTTCGTCGGGCCGTACGCCTCGACGGCGGCGCGTCCGAGCGCCCGGGCGATCCCCACGCAGTGCTCGGCGAGCGACGGCCGGCGGTTCACCTCCTGCTGGAGGTGGGTCAGGACGTCGTCGGGCGCCAGGCCCTGCTGCAGTTCGCCGACCAGCCGGGTGCGCAGCACCTCGTGGGCGGCGCGCGGCTTCGCGGGCGTGGAGACGCCCTCGGCGGAGGCGGTGACGAGCTGGGAGGAGGAAGTGTCCGCCCAAGGGACCATGGTGACCGCGAGCGTCCCGGACAGGACCAGGACGACGGGCAGGACCAGGGCGAGGGAACGGCCGATACGGCGGGCAGTGTGGGTCACGAGGGCGAGAGTAGCGCTCGGTGAAGATTTGGCGACATTTAGTCACCCTGTCGGGGGATGGTTCGACGTGGCTTTTCGAATTACGGGTTGACGCCCGCGCCCGAATGGCCCGGTCTGCCGGGGTTCCTGTGGGGTGCTCTCCGGCAACGGACGGCGCAGGGGCGCCCCTTGACGGGACGCCCCTCCGAAATCCGTATCCGGTGCGACTAGTCGGACAGTCGCTGCCCGGAAGACGTCGAGAAGACGTGGATCTCGTCCGCCCGCGGCACGATGTGCAGGCTGGAGCCCTTCTCCGGGACCTGGCGGCCGCCCACGCGGACGACGAGGTCCTGCGAGCCCTCGGCGGCCGAGGTGGAGCCGTAGACGTAGCCGTCGGCGCCGAGCTCCTCGACGACGTTCACGGTGACGGTCAGACCGCCGGTCTCGGCGACGTCGAAGTGCTCCGGGCGGACGCCTACCGTGACGGTGCGGTCGCCCGCGTCGGCCGCGGCGGACAGTGCCGCTCGCGACACCGGGACGACGCTGTCGCCGAACTTCACGCCGCCGTCGGTGATCGGGACCTCGACCAGGTTCATGGCCGGGGAGCCGATGAAGCCGGCGACGAACAGGTTCGCGGGACGGTCGTACATGTTGCGCGGGGTGTCGACCTGCTGGAGCAGACCGTCCTTGAGCACGGCCACCCGGTCGCCCATCGTCATGGCCTCGACCTGGTCGTGGGTGACGTAGACGGTGGTGATGCCGAGGTCGCGCTGGAGGGCCGCGATCTGCGTACGCGTCGACACGCGCAGCTTGGCGTCCAGGTTCGACAGCGGCTCGTCCATCAGGAACACCTGCGGCTTGCGGACGATCGCGCGGCCCATGGCGACGCGCTGGCGCTGGCCGCCGGAGAGCGCCTTCGGCTTGCGGTCCAGGTACTGGGTGAGGTCCAGCATCTTCGCCGCGTCCTCCACCTTCCTGCGGATGGTGGCCTTGTCCTCGCCGGCGATCTTGAGCGCGAAGCCCATGTTGTCGGCGACGCTCATGTGCGGGTAGAGCGCGTAGTTCTGGAACACCATCGCGATGTCCCGGTCCTTGGGCGGCAGGTGGGTGACGTCGCGGTCACCGATGCGGATGGCGCCGCCGTTGACGTCCTCCAGGCCGGCGAGCATGCGCAGCGAGGTGGACTTGCCGCAGCCGGAGGGGCCGACGAGGACGAGGAACTCGCCGTCCTCGATCTCCAGCTCCAGCTGGTCGACGGCGGGCTTGTCGCCGCCGGGGTACAGACGGGTCGCCTTGTCGAAAGTGACAGAAGCCATGGTGAGGAATCCCTTCTACCGGCAGGAACGTGCCGGACGATCCGAGTGGAAGGTCTAGTCCAGAATCCGGACTCCGCCCGACGCTACCCGGCCGGACGCCGTCTGTCAGCACCGCGGAGGTGTGGGATTGTCAGCGCGACCTGCTTCCATGCGCCCATGAGCGTGTACGAGATCCTCCCGGTCCTCCCCGACATCGAGACCCTGCGGGACCGGTTCCTGGCCCTGGCCGTGCTGGAGACGGTGATGGACACCCGGGACCAGTTCTTCGCCTACGCCCCCGACTGGTCCGAGACGGAAGGCGCCGCCCTCATGGACAACGGCTCGGGCGACGACTACGCCATCGTCTTCTCGGCGGCGGGCGCGTACGCGCGCGGCTTCGCCCACGAATCCGGGATGAGCCCGTGGGGCGGCGAGGACGTGGAGGTCTGGCCGGGACTGGTGGAGGCCGTGCCCGAGGTCTTCCACCCGTACGTGACGGAGCCGGCGTTCTGCGACGACGACGGCGAAGGCCCCGTCCCGCGCGTCACGGTCGTGTTCTGGCGACAGGCGACGGACGAGGGGTGGCACACGGGGCCGGTGGAGATCCCCGACGGCCCCGGTGGCTTCGGCGACGGGGCCCAGGACCTCTTCGAGGTGCTCGCGGCGGGCACGCCGGAGGCCTACCGCGACTTCGCCGAGGACTACCACGAGCGGTCCATGGACCTGGACGCCGTCCGCCACGTCTACGCCATGCGCCCCCTCACGGCCGAGGTGATCAAGGCCCTGAACCCGGAGGCGGACCCGGTCGCCGTGGCGGCGGCGGTGGCGTCGACGGGGTACCCCGTGGAGGGCTGACGAATGTGATGGCAGGGGGATTCTCGCGCTGTGTAGAGTGATGGCGGCTTCGCTCGCAGTACACGCGGGTGTGCAGTGCCTCCTTAGCTCAGTCCGGCCAGAGCAACGCACTTGTAATGCGTAGGTCGTCGGTTCGAATCCGACAGGGGGCTCCAGAAGCGGAAGGCCCCGGGTTGACGCCCGGGGCCTTCCGGCGTTGTGGAGCGGGGCTTCAGTGGCGGCCCGAGATGCGGTCGGCCAGACGGGCCAGGCGCGCGGTCGTCGGGGTGTGGGTGGCGGTTTCGCGGCGGTCCGCCTCGCGGTAGGCGGCGTACAGGGCCCGTACGCCGAGCCAGCGGAAGGGCTCCGGCTCCCAGCGACGGACGCGGTG
The DNA here is from genome assembly GCF_055559995.1 of Streptomyces sp. NPDC023541. Taxonomy (NCBI): domain Bacteria; kingdom Bacillati; phylum Actinomycetota; class Actinomycetes; order Kitasatosporales; family Streptomycetaceae; genus Streptomyces; species Streptomyces sp. NPDC023541. Next base: position 20,932 of record NZ_JBVHJO010000021.1, on the reverse strand, counting down.
GTTCACCCACGGCAGGGCGGTCAGCCCCGTGGACTCACCGAGGACCAGGTCGCGCAGGGTGCGGGCGGCCAGGTTGGAGGTCGCGACGCCCGAGCCGACGTAGCCGCCCGCCCATCCCACGCCCGTGCTGCGGTCCAGGGTGACGGTGGCGCACCAGTCGCGGGGGACGCCGAGGACGCCCGACCAGGCGTGGGTGATCTCCGTGCCGGTGAGTGTCGGGAAGAAGGAGAAGAGGAGGTCGCGGAGGGAGTCGACGGTGGCCGGCTGGGTACGGCCGTCGTTGTCGGTGCGCGAGCCGAAGCGGTACGGGACCCCGCGCCCGCCGATCGCGATCCGGTCGTCGGCGGTGCGCTGCGCGTACATGTACGCGTGGGCCATGTCGCCCAGGACCTCCCGGCCCGACCAGCCGAGCTGGGCCCAGGTCTCGGCGGGCAGCGGGGCGGTCGCGATCATCGAGGAGTTCATCGGGAGCCACGACCGCTTCTGGCCCTTGAGGGCGGCGGTGAAGCCTTCCGTGCAGCGCAGGACGTGCGGGGCGCGGGCGGTGCCGTAGGGCGTCACCGCCTTGCCCGCGGAGATCTCCGTGACCGGGGTCGACTCGTGGATCACCACGCCGAGGCGTTCGCAGGCCGCGGCCAGGCCCCTGACCAGCTTGAGGGGGTGGACGCGGGCGCCGTGCGGGCTCCAGCTGGAGCCGACGGCGTCGGCGATGTCGATGCGGGCGCGGGTGGCGGCGGCGTCGTGGAGCTCGCGGTCGGTCTCGCCGAAGGCGATCTCGGCGGCGTGGAAGGCCTTGAGGCGGCCGAGCTGGGCGGGGGTGCGGGCGACTTCGAGGACGCCTCCGCGATGGATGTCGGCGTCGATGCCCTCCTTGGCGGCGACGTCCATGACCTCGGTGACGGTCTCGTTCATGGCCTGCTGGAGGCGCGCGGCGGCCGGCCGGCCGTGGAGGGCGGCGTAGCGGTCGCGGCCTGCGATGCCGTTGTAGAGCCAGCCGCCGTTGCGGCCGGAGGCGCCGAAACCGCAGAACTTCTGCTCCAGGACGGTGACGCGCAGGTCGGGGGCGGCCTGCTTCAGGTAGTAGGCGGTCCACAGGCCGGTGTAGCCGCCGCCGACGATGACGACGTCGGCGGTGGTGTGTGCGGTGAGGGGCGTGCGGGGTGGGGTGGGCGGGACGGTCGGGATGCCGGGGTCGGTCGCGTACCAGAAGGAAATGCCGCCGTTGATCGTCATGGGGGAGTTGCTACACCCTTTCCCTCCCGGGGGGCCATTGCCCTGCGGGCCGGCTCGGCGGTGTCCGGGTGCTTCGGCGGAGCGGGGTCGGTCCGGGCGGTGCGGGGTGCGCTTTGCCCTGCGGGCGGCTCGGCGGTGTGCTGCTCGCGCCGGATGCGGGCAGCTCTGCGAGCGGCTCGGCGGTGTGCGGCGTGCTTCGGCTCGGCGGGGTCGGCCCGGTCGCTCCGGTTGCCCTGGGGGCGGCTCGGTGGTGTGTGGCGTGCTTCGGCGGAGCCGGGTGGGTCTGGTCGGTGCGGGGTGCCGTGGCGGGGTGTCTCCTCGGCTCGGCGCGTGCGGGCCATCGCGGCTGTACCCGGTGGTTGCGCGCTCGTCCTGCGGGGACACCCCGCCACGTCCCCCCTCCCCTTCACCACGTAGCGGGATCCCGGGTCGCTGCCGGAGCCGGCGGTGGGGTGGGGACACGTAGGAGGGTCCCCGCGAGGACGAGGCGCGACCACCGGGTACGGCCGAGAGATGCCCGCGCGCGCCGAGCCGAGGAGACGCTCGTACGGGGCACCGCCCCCCACCCGTGTACCGACAGCCCCGCGCTGGACACCGCCGAGACCGCAGGGCACCCGGACACCGCCGAGCAAGCCCGCAGGGCCTACGTTCGTCGCCGCGCTGCCCGGGCGGGCTGCCTGTGGGGGCCAGTCGGCGGTCGCGGACTGGTGCTTAGGCTGCGGGCATGATCCGAAGTGCTGAAGTGGCCGATGTCCCCGTCATCCACGCGATGATCCGTGAGCTGGCCGAGTACGAGAAGGTGCCGCACGAGGCGCGGGCCACCGAGGAGCAGTTGCGGGAGGCCCTCTTCGGGCAGCGTCCGGCGGTGTTCGCGCATGTGGCGGAGACCGCGGACGGGGAGGTCGTCGGGTTCGCGGTGTGGTTCCTCTCGTTCTCGACGTGGCGCGGGGAGCACGGCATCTATCTGGAGGACCTGTACGTACGGCCGGGCGTGCGCGGGGGCGGGCACGGCAAGGCGCTGCTGGCGGAGCTGGCGCGTACGTGCGTCGAGCGCGGCTACGAGCGGCTGGAGTGGTCGGTGCTGAAGTGGAACGCGCCGACGATCGCCTTCTACGAGGCCCTGGGCGCGCGGCCGCAGGAGGAGTGGTCGGTGTACCGGCTGACCGGCGGGGCGCTGGCCGCCCTCGGCGCGGCGTAGCGGCGAGAGAGACGGAGCCACAACTGGCTTGGTGTGCAGTGTGGTTGAGCCGGCTGTCCGTGCCGGAGCGTGCCGTGTTCGAGCCGCCCCTCGCCCCGTCGGGGTCACGGTTCCAGGACGACCTTGCCGGTGGTGGCGCGGTTCTCCAGGTCGCGGTGGGCGGCGGCGGCTTCGGCGAGTGGGTAGCGGCTCAGGGCGGGCCGGAGCCGGCCGGCGGCGGCTTCGGCGAGGGCGCGGGTTTCCAGGAGGCGCAGGGGGTCGTCGCCACCGGCCCGCTGGAGCATGGCGGAGCCGAGTACGCCCTGGGTGGTGATGCCACGGGCGGTGAGATCGGCGCGTTCGGTGTCGGTGAGGTCGAGGGGGCCGCCGGACCAGCCGAAGACCAGGTGCAGGGCGCCGGGGGCGAGCAGGCCGAGGGCGGTGCGGGCGGTGTTGCCGCCGACGGAGTCGAAGAGGACGCTCGCTCCGCCGGGGTGGTGGGCGCGGACGGCGTCGGCCCAGCCGGGGTCGGTGTGGTCGAGGGCGAGGTCGGCGCCGTTCGCGGCGGCCCGGGCGGTCTTGGCGGGTCCGCCGGCGAGGGCGATCACGGTGGCGCCGGCGTTCTTCGCGTACTGGACGAGCAGGGTGCCGATGCCGCCCGCGGCGGCGGGGACGAGGGCGACGGAGCCGGGTCCGAGGTCGGCGAACTGGAGGATCCCGAGGGTGGTGCGGCCGGTGCCGATCATGGCGACGGCCTGGGCGGGGTCGAGGCCGTCCGGTACGGGGTGCAGCCGGCGGGCGTCGGCGACGGCGTACTCGGCGTAGCCGCCGGGGGCGAAGCCGAGGTGGACGACGACGTCGCGGCCGAGCCAGGCGGGGTCGGTGCCGGCTCCGAGGGCGTCGACGGTGCCGGCGACTTCCCGGCCGGGGACGGTGGGCAGTGCGGGGAGCGGGGCGGGCGGGCCCTGGACGCCGCGGCGGAGGCTGGTGTCGAGGAGGTGCACCCCGGCGGCGGCGACGGCGATGCGGACCTGGCCGGCGGCGGGGGCGGGGCGGGCGGTGCGCTCGTAGGTGAGGTTCTCGGCGGGGCCGAAGGCGTGCAGGCGGACGGCGTTCATGGTCGTGGGCATGGGTTCAGGCTGCGACCTCGACTTCGGTTGAGGTCAAGAGCGCGGGCCGCTGTCAGTGCGGTCGGTCACGATGGAGGCATGGTGCGAAACGTGCGGCAGCAGTCGGTGAAGGCGGCGCGGAGGCCGGAGCTGCGGCTGCCGGACCTGGCGCGCTGGGAGGGGCCGGAGCTGGAGCCGGACGGGGACTACGACGGGCTGGAGTTCGCGGACCTGGACCTGGCGGGGCAGGAGGGGATCGGGGCCCGGTTCATGGACTGCGCGCTGCGGCGGTGCACGCTGGACGAGGCGGGGCTGGCCAAGGCGCGGCTCCTGGATTCGGTGCTGGAGGGGGTCCGGGGGGTGGGGACCGACCTGTCGGGGGCGTCGCTGCGGGACGTGGAGCTGGTGGACGCCCGCCTGGGCGGGGTGCAGCTGCACGGGGCCGGGCTGGAGCGGGTGGTGGTCCGGGGCGGCAAGATCGACTATCTGAACCTGCGGAAGGCCCGGTTGAAGGACGTGGTCTTCGAGGGGTGCGTGCTCGTGGAGCCGGACTTCGGGGGCGCGGTGTTGGAGCGGGTGGAGTTCCGGGACTGCGCGCTGCGCGGTGTGGACTTCAGCGGGGTCCGGATGGCGGACGTGGATCTGCGGGAGGCCGCCGTCCTGGAGATCGCGCGGGGGGTGGACGCGCTGGCCGGGGCGGTGATCAGCCCGGCGCAGCTGTTCGATCTGGCCCCGGCGCTCGCTTCCCAGCTGGGGGTGCGGGTGGTGCCGTAGCCGGGGCGGGGCTGTGGCGGCCGAGCAGCCGGCTGTCCGGAGGGGCGCACTGCGAGCGGGGGTTGTTCCGGCACGGCGACAATCCGGGATACGTGCGGGGCATGCTGGCCTGGTTCGCCGAGCACGAGCCGCTCTACCACAGCATCACCGACTACTGCCCGCACGGCGTGTGGCAGGCGGGCAGAACCCGCGCTCGGCACAGGTGTTCCGGGAGTCCCTGTCCGGCGGACGGCTCTCGGCCCTGCGAACCCTCCTGGCCCCCAGACCCTCCAGGGGGCCCCAGGCCCTACGCCGGGACGCGGGGGAAGCGGGCCTGGAGGGTCCAGACGGCCGGGTTGTCGGCGAGGCCGTCGTGCATGTCGATCAGGTCCGCGAGCAGGTCGTGCAGGAAGTCGCGGGCTTCACGGCGCAGCAGCCGGTGGCTGAAGGTCAGCGGGGCCTCTTCGGCCGGCATCCAGTCGGCCTCGACGTCGACCCAGCCGAAGCGGCGCTCGAAGAGCATGCGGTCCGTGGACTCGGTGAAGTCGATCTCGGCGTACTGGCGTTTGGCGGAGCGACTGCCGCGCGGGTCCTGGTCGAGCTGCTCGACGATGTCGCACAGGGCCCAGGCGAAGTCCAGTACGGGCACCCATCCCCAGGCTGTGGACACTTCGCGGTCCGCGTTGGTGTCGGCGAGGTACACGTCCCCGCAGAACAGGTCGTGGCGCAGCGTGTGGACGTCCGCCGAGCGGTAGTCGGTCTGCGGGGGGTCGGGGAAGCGCCGGGAGAGGGAGTAGCCGATGTCGAGCACGTACCCGATGGTGTCACGGGTCCCCGGGGGCCCCCACCCCGGACCGGTGGGAGGGACGGGCCGGGAGGGGCGCGTCAGGAGGGCAGGAGGCGTTGTTCCTTCGCGACGGAGACGGCGCCCGCGCGGGTGTCGACGCCGAGCTTGTCGTAGATGCGCCCCAGGTGGGTCTTGACCGTGGCCTCGCTGATGAACAGGGCGCGGGCGATGTCGCGGTTGCCCAGGCCGCGTGCGAGCTGTCCGAGGATGTCGAGCTCGCGGTCGGTGAGGGTGGGGCGGCTGCCGCGCATGTGGGCCATCACGCGGCTCGCGACCGGCGCGGAGAGGGTGGTGCGGCCCTGGGCGGCCGAGTGGATCGCGGCGAAGAGCTCCTCGGGGCGTTCCGCCTTGAGGAGGTAGCCGGTGGCGCCCGCGCCGATGGCCCGGGTGATGTCCGCGTCCGTGTCGTAGGTGGTGAGGACGAGGACGTGCGGGGGCTGCGGGAGCGCGGTGATGCGGCGGGTGGCCTCGACGCCGTCGATGCCCTCGCCGAGCTGGAGGTCCATGAGGACCACGTCGGGGTGCAGCTTGGCGGCCAGGGCGACCGCCTCCTCGCCGCTGCCCGCCTCGCCCAGGACCTCGATGTCGGGTTCGCTGCCGAGGAGGGCCAGGAGGCCGGCGCGGACCACCACGTGGTCGTCGCAGAGCAGGATCGTCGTCATGGAGCGGGCTCCAGGGGGATGGCCGCGGAGAGGACGGTGCCCTCGCCCGGCGTGGATTCGATGGTCAGGGTGCCGCCCAGCTGGCGGACGCGGGCCCGCATCGCCGGTAGGCCGTGTCCGCGCCCGTCGGCGTCCGTGCGGGGTTCGGTGAAGCCGTGGCCGTCGTCGGCGATGTCGAGCACCACCTGGTCGCCGAGGAAGCTGAGGGTGAGTGCGGCCGTACGGGCGCCGGAGTGCTCCCGGACGTTGGCGAGGGCGCCCTGGGCTATCCGCAGCAGGGCGGACTGGATGCGGTCCGGGAGGGGGGCCGGGGCGCCTTCGAGGTGGAAGCGGACCTCGATGTCGGGGCCGGCGTCGAGGGCGCGCAGGGCGTCGGCGAGGCCGGCGCCGTCGGCGAGCTCGGACGGGGCCAGGTCGTGGACCAGTCGGCGGGCCTCGGCGAGGCCGTGCGCGGCGATGCCGGTGGCGGTACGGACGTGTCCGCGGGCGGTGGCGGGGTCGGTGTCCCAGGTGCGGTCGGCGGCCTGGAGCAGCATCTGCTGGCTGGAGAGGTTCTGGGCGAGGGTGTCGTGGATCTCCATGGAGAGCCGCTGGCGTTCCCCGAGGGTGCCTTCGCGGCGCTCGGTGGCGGCCAGCTCCCGGCGGGTCCGGATCAGGTCGTCGATCAGCGCGCGCTGGGCCTGGGCCTGGCGTTCCATGTGGACGAAGACGGCGGTGGCGAGTGCGGCGACGGCGGGCGGGGCGAGGAGCAGGTTGGGGTCGAAGGACTGGGACAACTGGAGCTGGGCGGTCACGACGAAGGCGGTGAGGAGGGCCACGAGGACGACGGCGGCGCGCGGGGGGAGGGTGCGCAGGGCGGTGAAGAAGAGGGGTACGGCGCACCAGGCGAAGCTCGGCGCGAGGACGACCAGGACGACCCAGGTGGTGACGACCAGGCCGAGCCAGAGGAGGCGGCGGCGGGTGGGGGCGGCGCCCAGGGCCGGGCCGAGTACGTAGAGCAGGGCCAGGGTGATGCTGAGGGCGAGGACCCAGGGGGTGCGGGGTTCGCCGGGGTGGCGCAGCAGGAAGCGGGCCACGGAGGCGCCGAGGAGGAGGAAGAAGGCGGTGTGCGCGACCGTCGCCAGTGTGCGGGTGTCGTCGCGCGGCGGGGCGGGGGTCACGGGGTGGGTGCTCCTCGGTCGGGGCATGCGTCCATTGTCGGCTGCCGCACCGTTGCGGCGCCGTTGCGGGGGCGCTGCCCCCGGGCCCCCCGCGCCTCGAACGCCGGCGGGGCCGGGGTGGTGCCGGCGGGGTTGGGATGGCGTCGGGGTGCGGGTCTGACCAGCAAATACCGCGCCGGGGGCGATGCGCATCGGCCGATCGGCCGACCCCTGGGTCAGCCGGTGCGGTGGGCGGGGCGAGCCGGTCCGGGGACGGGGTGGCGGGGGGTGCGGGGACAGGCTTGGAGCAGTGAAGGAGCCGGTCCGACCGGCCCGGACCGCCCCGAAGCCGTCAGCGTGTCACCGTTCTCAGGAGCAGAGATGAACACCCGCACCCGCGTTCTCACCGGTACCGCCCTCGCCGTCGCCCTGGGCGCCGGAGCCTTCGGTGCCGTGAGCGCCAGCGCGACCCCCGCCTCCACCACCGCCCGGGCCGCGGCCGTCGCGGGGAAGACGGACGGCCCGAGCGACAAGGACTTCACCACGACGACCCACCTGACCGTCGACGCCGCCACCCGCGCCGCCCAGGCCGCCCTCAAGGCCGCCGCGGCGGAGAACCAGAAGGTGACCGTCGCGGTGGTGGACCGCAACGGCAACACCATCGTCACCCTGCGCGGCGACGGCGCCGGGCCGCAGTCCTACGAGTCGGCGCAGCGCAAGGCGTACACCGCCGTGTCCTGGAACGCCCCGACCTCGGTTCTCGCGGGCCGTCTGGCCCAGGCCCCGAACCTGAAGGACATCCCCGGCACCCTCTTCCTCGGTGGCGGCACCCCGGTCCAGGCGAACGGCGCGCCCGTCGCCGGCATCGGTGTGGCCGGCGCCCCGAGCGGCGACCTGGACGAGAAGTTCGCCAAGGCCGGCGTCGACGCGCTCGGCAAGTAGCGAGAGCGGTTTGCCCGCTTAGGATCGGGTGCGTGGACCAGCGCATGCTTCCCCGCCTCGCCGCCCCTGCCGTCGCCGCCCTGCTCGCCGTCACCACGGCGTGCACGGGGGGCCCGGTGCAGGGGCGGCCGGGCGCGTCGGGGCTGCGCGATCCGTACTTCCCCAAGGCGGGCAACGGCGGCTACCAGGTCGAGCACTACGCGCTGGACCTGGACTACGACCCCGCCGACGGGGTGCTGCACGGCACGGCCGTCATCACCGCGCGCGCCGATCAGGGGCTCAGTTCCTTCAACCTCGACCTCAGCGGCCTGCGCGTGGAGGACGTGAGCGTCGACGGTGAGAGGGCCCGGTTCAACCGGGCCGGCAACGAGCTGACCGTGCGCCCGGCCGACGACCTGAAGAACGGCCAGGTCTTCCGCGCGGAGGTCGACTACAGCGGGCGGCCGAAGGCCCTCACGGACGCGGACGGCTCCAAGGAGGGCTGGATCGCGGGCGAAGACGGCGCGGTCGGCGTGGGAGAGCCGGTCGGGTCGATGACCTGGTTCCCCGGCAACCACCATCCCAGCGACAAGGCCGCCTACGACATCACGATCACCGTCCCGCACGGCTACGAGGCCGTGTCGAACGGGGAGTTGAAGTCCCGGACCGAAGCCGGCGTCGGGCGCACCCAGTTCGCGTGGCACAACCCGGAGCCGATGGCGAGCTACCTGGCGACCGCCGTCGTCGGCCCGTACAAGGTGACCACCGGGCGTACGCCCTCCGGGGTGGCCCTCTACAACGCGGTGTCGCCGGAGGAGGCGGCCGCGAGCGAGCGTTCGCTGGCGCGGCAGTCGGAGATGCTGGAATGGGGCGGCCGCCGGTTCGGCCCCTACCCCTTCGGTACGGCGGGCGCGGTCGTCCTGCCCGCCGGGACCCTCGACTACGCGCTGGAGACACAGACCAAGCCGGTGTACCCGGGTGCGCCCGAGGACGAGGCGCTGGTGCTGCACGAGCTGGCCCACCAGTGGTTCGGCAACTCGGTGTCGCCGAAGACCTGGAAGGACATGTGGCTCAACGAGGGCTTCGCGACCTACGCCGAGTGGCTGTGGGACGAGGACCACGGCGGCCCCACGGCGCAGGAGCACTTCGACGCCGTCCTGACCGGTGACACGGACGTCGACGAGGCCGCCGGATCCGACTGGGCCGCCTTCCCGCCGGCCGACCCGCCCCGGCCGCAGGACATCTCGGCGAGCCCGGTGTACCAGCGCGGCGCGATGGTCCTGCACCGGGTCCGGCAGGAGGTGGGCGACGAGAAGTTCTTCGCCCTGCTGCGCGGCTGGGCCGCCGACCACCGGCACGGGAACGCCGGTACCGCCGACTTCACCGCCTACGCGCAGACGCGGACGGGCCACGACCTGAAGAAGGTCTGGGACGTCTGGCTGTACGGCAAGGACCGCCCGCAGTAGGTCCGCCGGCCAGGGGGGCGCGGCAGGACCTCGCTACGCGGCGTCGAGTGGTTTGCGCAGCACCGTGCAGTCGCGGCCCCGTTCGCGGTCCTTGGCGCGGCGCACGGGGGAGTAACCCTGGGAGCGCCAGAAGGCGAGGCCCGTGGGGTGGTCGTCCAGTACGGCGATCCGTACGCCGGCGCGTCCGGCGGCGCGGAAGCGGTCCTCGACCAGGGTGGCCACGGCGCGGCCGTGGCCCTCGCGGTGCGCGGTGGCGTCGATGAGCAGCAGGCCGATCCAGGGGTCGTCGTCCCCGGGGGCGGCGGCAGGGTTGTGGGCCAGGGTGGCGGCGAGGCCGAGGAGGCGGCCGGCGCTGCGGGCGAGGAGGATCTCCGCGCTGTCGTGGGCGAGTTCGTCGGCGAGGGCGGCCGCGACCTGTTCGACGGTGATGCGGTTCGGATCGGGGAAGTCGCCGCTGAGTTCGAAGAACGCGTGGTTGGTCGAGTAGAGGGCGGCGATCTCGGTCAGGACCGGGCCGGGGAGGGCGCCGTCCACGGGGACCAGCGGTTGGAGGATCACCTGTGGAACGGTAGCGAAGCCCCCTCCCCGGACGGCCGGGAGGGGGCTTCGCCCCGCGCTGGTGTCCGCGGGTCCGCTCAGCGGCGGACCGGCGGTCGGCGGATCCGGCGGATCGGGCGGATCCGCCGGGTCAGGCAGGCCTGTGGAGCCGGCTCAGACGTTGACGCCGAAGTCCTGGGCGATGCCGGTGAGGCCGGAGGCGTAGCCCTGGCCGACCGCGCGGAACTTCCACTCCGCGCCGTTGCGGTAGAGCTCGCCGAAGACCATTGCGGTCTCGGTCGCCGCGTCCTCGGAGAGGTCGTAGCGGGCGATCTCGGCGCCGCCGGCCTGGTTCACGACGCGGATGTAGGCGTTGCGGACCTGGCCGAAGTTCTGGCTGCGGCTCTCGGCGTCGTAGATCGAGACCGGGAAGACGATCTTGTCGACGTCGGCGGGCAGGCCCGCGAGGTTGACGTTGATGGCCTCGTCGTCGCCCGCGCCCTCGCCGGTGCGGTTGTCACCGGTGTGGACGATGGTCTGGTCCGGGGTGGACTTGTTGTTGAAGAAGACGAAGTGGCCGTCGGAGACGACCTTGCCGGTCGCGTTGACGGCGATGGCCGAGGCGTCGAGGTCGAAGTCGACACCGGTGGTGGTACGGACGTCCCAGCCGAGACCGACCGTGACGGCAGCGAGGCCCGGGGCCTCCTTCGTGAGCGAGACGTTGCCGCCCTTGGACAGGCTGACAGCCATGGGAATGTCCCTTTCCTCATCCGACATGCACGTACAGGCGGTCAAACTACCGCTGACCTCTATAACGCGACGAGAGGCCTGTCGGGTTCCCGTCGTGAATTCCGGTCGGCGGCAAATGCGGGTGACGCGGGGCGGGCGGGCACGGATCATAGGGGGCATGCCTGGTCCTTATGTCATCCGCGGTTCGGTCGCGCTCCCCGAGGGGGAGCTCTCCTGGCGTTTCTCGCGGTCCTCCGGGCCCGGCGGGCAGCACGTGAACACCTCGGACTCGCGCGTGGAGCTGCTGTTCGACCTGGCGGCGACCAAGGCGCTGCCCGAGGTCTGGAAGGAGCGGGCGCTGGAGCGCCTCGCGTCCCGGCTCGTGGGCGGGGTGGTGACCGTACGGGCCTCCGAGCACCGCTCGCAGCTGCGCAACCGGGAGATGGCGCTGGTCCGGCTGGCCTCGCTGCTGGCCGAGGCGACGGCGCCGCCGCCCAGGCAGCGCCGGCCGACGAAGATCCCGCGCGGGATCAACGAGCGGCGGCTGCGGGAGAAGAAGGCGCGGGCCGAGACCAAGCGGGGCCGCACCGGCCGGGACTGGTAGCCGCGGCGGAACCTCCCCCGCGGCGGGACCCGCCCGGGGCGGGGCCGGGGGCCGGCTCAGGTCAGGTGACGGTAGCGCCCGCGGAAGTACGTCAGCGGCGGGGAGTCCGGGGACGGCAGCGCGGCCGTCAGGACCCGGCCGATCACCAGGGTGTGGTCGCCCGCCTCGACGCGCTTCTCCGTACGGCACTCCAGGGTGGCGAGGGCCCCGCTCAGCAGGGGCGCGCCGGAGGCCTCGCCGCGTACGTACGGCAGGTCGGCGAAGAGCAGCCGGTCGCTGATGCGGCCCTTCATGGCGAAGCGGCCGGCGATCTGGAGCTGGTGGTCGGCGAGGACGGAGACCGCCCACAGCGGCTGCTCCGCCAGCAGGTCGTCCATGCGGGAGCCCTCGCGCAGGCTCACCAGGACCAGGGGCGGGTCCAGGGACACGGACATGAAGGCGGTCGCCGTCATGCCGACGTCCTCGCCGCGCGGGCCGTCGGCCGACAGCGGGGTCTCGTGGGCGGTGATCAGGCACACACCCGCGGCCAGCCGGGACATCGCGGCGCGGAACTCGTCATTGCTCACCCCCTCAGCATGGGGGTTCGCGTCGGGCGGGGCGGCTACGGGGGTCGTCTTCAGCACGTTGAAACGCTAATCTCGCCCTCCCGTACGGCACATCGGGCCCTGGTCCGAGTCGCGTCCCCACCCCTCGGCCTAGGCCTCCGGCGTATCGTTTGCTCACGAGAAGGCGGGGGAGCGCTCCCAGCCCGAACCCCCTCTACGCGCACCGTTATTCATCTCATGTGACTTGAGTCACAGAGGGCAAGATTTGTTGACCCTGTGTACCTGCCGCACAGCTCACTGTGATTCAGTGGACGGGACACCGCAACGAAACGCCGATGACAAACCTGGAGTTGCTGTCGAGGTCTCGGGGAGAGCGAGCAATGGAGACCGAGTCGGAGCCGTACGTCCGTCTTGCGACCCTGCGGCAGCTGCACCGGGTGGTGGCCGATCTCAATACGGCCCGGAGCCTGGCGGACACTCTGCAGACCGTCGTGGACGGCATCGTCGTGGGCCTCGGCTATGAGCTCGCCTGTGTCAACCTCGTTCGCCCGGACGGCGATCTGGTCGTCGCCGCCTTCGCGGGCGACCCCGCCGCGGAGGCCCTCATCACAGGTCGCGTGGGGTCCCGCGCCTCGTGGGAGCGCCGTCTGACGATGGGTGAGTGCTGGGACGGGCTCCGCTTCATCCCGCACTCGGAGGGCTGGGTCCTCCTGGAGGACGACGTCCCCCAGTGGCACACCGACGGCCCCGATCCGCGCTTCGAGGACGAGTGGCACCCCGAGGACCGGCTCTACGCGCCCATGTATGCGTCCGGCGGGGAACTTCTGGGTGTCATTTCGGTGGACAGACCGCGCAACGGCCGCCGGCCCGGTGCCTGGGGCCGTGAAGCGCTCCAGATGTACGCCTTCCAGGCGGCGATTGCGATCAGCAATGCCAGACTCCGAGCGAACATGCAGCGCGCCCTCGTCCGGCTGGAGCGCGAGCAACAGGCGCTCCGCGCAAGTGAAGAGTCGTTCCGCCAGGCCTTCGAGTACGCCCCCAGCGGCATGGCCATCGCCGAGATGGGCGGGGACCAGCACGGCCGGCTGCTGCGCACCAACGACGCACTGTGCCGGCTGCTCGGCCGCCCCGCCTCCGTACTGCGCCGCTACTCCTTCTCCGACCTGGTCCACCCCGAGGACATCGGCACCCTGCTGCGCACCTCCGCCGAGGGCGGCCGCGCCGAGCTGCGCCTGGGCCGCCGGGACGGCACGTACGTGTGGGTCTCGCTGCGCAACTCCGTCGTGGCGGACGCCGCCGACGGGCCGCGCTTCCTGCTCACGCACGTCGAGGACATCGAGGAGCGCAAGCGCCACGAGCTCCAGCTCGCCCACCGGGCCAGCCACGACTCGCTGACCGGCCTGCCCAACAGCGCCGAGCTGCGGGCCCGGCTCGGCGCGCGGCTGTGTCGCAGGCCCCAGTCCGCGCGGGCCAGCGCGATCGAGGCCCTGGACGCGGCCTTCGAGGGGCGTGACGCGCACGGCGGGCAGGCCGCCCAGGTCGGGCACGACGGGTACCAGGTACGGGCGGAGGCGGGTGGTGCCGGTGAGCACGGCTTTCAGCCCGACGGGCCCGACCGGTACGGCGGGGGTGATCCCTTCGACTTTCCCGGCGCGCCGACCGCTCCGACGGACGGGCCGTACGACCACCACGTCCACACGGTGGCGCCCGCGACGGACGTCGACGACGGGACGAAGGGGCTCGCGGTGCTCTTCTGCGACCTCGACGGCTTCAAGTCGATCAACGACCGGTTCGGGCACCACACGGGCGACGCGGTCCTGATCGAGGTCGCCCGGCGGCTGACGACGGGCGTCAGGGACGGTGACACCGTCGCCCGGCTGGGTGGTGACGAATTCGTCGTCCTGGCCGACGGCCTCGGCGCCGCGGACGCCGCGGACCTCGCCGTCCGGCTGCGCAACGCGATCATCCCGCCGATCCGCGTGGACGGCCGTGCGGTGCGTGTCGGCGCCAGTTTCGGCATCGGCTGGGCCAGCTGCGGGATGTCGGCGGACGAGGTGCTGCGCTCCGCCGACCAGCGGATGTACATCGAGAAGAGGTCCCGCTCCAAGGCGCACCGCCGGGCGGGCTGAGACGGTCTGTCGCCCGTATGTGCACCTGTTCGGGGTAGGCTCCCGGGGGTCGAAAGGAGTGACCTGCGATGACGACGCCCGCGAACAACGGCCCGCACGGTGGGGCGAACACGCCCGAGGACGATGATCCGTTCGGCTATCTCTACGCGGACGGCCAGTCTGCCGGAGCCGCCCCGCCCACGTCGGGCGGCGGGTACGGCTACCCGGGCGGGGCGGCCGGCGGTCACCCAGGTGCGCAGCCCGGTGTCCCCCGTACCTCGCACCACCAGGTGCGGACGGTCGGCGAGCGCAGGAACGGCGGCGGCCAGCGCGGCCCCGTACCGCACCAGCAGAGCCCCGCGCAGCAGCCCCCCGGCTACCAGGCCCAGTACCAGGCCCCCGAGGCGCTCCAGGCGGGCGGCTACGGCGTTCCGCCACAGCCCCAGGCCGCGCAGACCCAGACGATCGGGCATGCGGGCGGGCACGGCGGCCGCGGCGGCGCCTCCAGCCGGCGCGGTCTGCTGATCGCGGCGGTCGCGGTGGTCGGCGCGGTGGTGATCGGCATCGGCGCGGCCCTCGCCTTCGGCGACAAGGACAAGGGCGAGGACAAGGGCAAGGACACCGCGAACGGCGGCCAGCAGTCGGCGGCCCCGCAGAACCCGGCCAGCCCCACCCCGAGCACGAAGCCCACGCAGGTCCAGCTGCCGAAGGCGGACTTCGGCGGCAGCGGCATGTCCCTCACGGGCGGTGCGAACCTGCAGAACACGCTGCCGGGTGCGAAGAGCGAGAACGGTCAGTACGTGACCGGGCTCAACGCGGTCGGTGCGGCGGCCACTTGGTCGGTGGACGTCCCGAAGACCGGCAAGTACAAGCTGAAGATGACCTACGGGGTGCCGGGCAAGGACGCCAACACCACGCTGACCGTCAACGGTGAGGCGCAGACGCGGCCGGTCAACATGGCGAACTTCTCCAAGGCCGCCCCGGGCGACTGGGCCAAGGGGTGGACCAACACCTACTCGCTGGTGGACCTCAAGCAGGGCGCCAACACGATCAAGATCTCGTGCGAGGCGGGCAACCAGTGCGACGTCGTCCTCGACCAGCTGTGGCTGGAACAGGGCTGATCCGCTCCACCGCCGCCAAGGGCAGCCCTCAGGCGGGCGTGACCTTCACCGACCCCCGTACCTCCTCGTAGGTGCGGGGGTCGAACTCTCCCGCCACCGGGGCGAGGACCGTGGCCGCCGAGAGGGCCACCGCTCGGGTGAGGCGGGCCGGCCAGTCCAGGCCCTCCGCCAGGGCGGACAGCAGGCCGGCGACGGCGGAGTCGCCGGCTCCGGTGGGGTTGCCGGACAGCGGGCGCGGCGGGGCCGCCTGCCAGGTGCCCTCGGCGGTGGCGGCCAGCAGGCCGCCCGGGCCCAGTGAGGTGACCACCGCGTGCGCTCCGCGGCGGCGGGCGTCACGTGTCGCCGGGAGCGGGTCGCGGGAGCCGGTGAGCTCGGCCAGCTCGGCGGCGTTCGGCTTGATGATCTCCGGGCGTGCGGCGACCCCGCGCCGCAGGGCCTCGCCGCTGGTGTCCAGGAGTACGGGGACGCCGGCCGCGCGGGCCACCCGTACGAGCACCGCGTACGCGCCCACGGGTACGCCCGGCGGGAGGCTGCCGCACAGGGCCACCGCTCGTACCCGGGCCACGAGCTCCTCGTAGTGCATGAGGAACCGCGACCACTCGGCGGGAGTGATGAGCGGGCCCGGCTCGTTGAACTGCGTGGTGTCGCCCGAGGCTTCGTCGACCACGGCCACGGTGCGGCGCGAGGCGCCCTCGCAGGGCAGCAGCGCGTCCACCACCCCGGGGGACATGGCCAGCATGTTCTGCACGACGGAGCCGACCGGACCGCCGGCGAAGCCCGTCGCGGTCACCTTGTGGCCGAGCGCGGCCAGGACGCGGGCGACGTTGAGGCCCTTGCCGCCGGGCCGTTCGGTGACGGTGGTGACCCGGTGCGAGGCGTGCGGAAGCAGCCGCGGCACGCGGTACGTGACGTCGAGTGCGGTGTTGAGCGTCACGGTCAGGATCATGGGCACTCCCGGGTCTGTTGCTGCCGGGATCATGCCAAACGCGAGGCGGTCGGCCCAGTCCCACGGGGCGACCGCCTCCGCTCGTCCAGCCGCTTGGCCGTCAGGGCCGCCCTCAGGGGCCGGGGCTGACGACCCATTCGCCGCGCCGCATGACGCCCCGGACGTCGAAGGCTGCGTCCAGGACGACGAGGTCCGCGTACTTGCCGGGCTCCAGCGAGCCGATCTCGTCGTACAGGCCGATCAGCTTGGCCGGGTTGGCGGAGATCGCCTGGACCACGGACTCCACCGGCAGCTTGTCGAGGGTCACCGAGCGCTTGAAGGCGGTGTCCAGGGTGAGCGTCGAGCCGGCGATGGAGCCGCCCTCGACGAGGCGGGCCACCCCGCCCTTGACCTCGACCTCCAGCGGGCCGAGGTGGTAGGTCCCGTCGCCGAAGCCGGCCGCGTCCATGGCGTCGGTGATCAGCGCCACACGGTGTGCGCCCGCGTGGTGGAAGGCCAGTTCGAGAGCGGCGGGATGCAGGTGGGTGCCGTCGTTGATGAGCTCGACGGTGATCCGCTCGTCCTCCAGGAGGGCGGCGATCGGGCCGGGTTCGCGGTGCGCGAGCGCGGGCATCGCGTTGAAGAGGTGGGTGGCCACGGTCGCGCCCGCGTCGATGGCGGCGCGCGTCTGCTCGTAGCTGGCGTCGGTGTGGCCGATCGCGGCGATGACCCCGTGTTCGGCGAGCAGTCGTACGGAGTCCAGGCCGCCCGGCAGTTCGGTGGCCAGGGTGAACATGCGGGCTGCGCCGTGGGCCGCGTCGATGAGCTTGCGGACCTCGGCCGGGTCGGGGTCGCGGAGCAGGTCCTCCTTGTGGGCGCCCTTGCGGCAGGGGTTGATGAACGGCCCCTCGAAGTGGATGCCTGCGATCTCGCCCGCTTGCGTCAGCTCGGCCAGCAGCCCGGCCCGCCGGGCCAGTTCGTCCAGGTCCCCGGTGACGGTGGAGGCGACCAGGGTGGTCGTGCCGTGCGCGCGGTGGGTGCGTACGCCCTGGAGCACGTCCTCGGCGGTGCCGGAGGTGAACGAGGCGCCGCCGCCGCCGTGGTTGTGGATGTCGACGAAGCCGGGGACGATCCAGTGCCCGGTCAGGTCGACGATCCGCGCGCCCTCGCGTGCGCTGCCGGCGATGCGGTCGCCGTCGACGATGACCCGGCCGCCCGCCACGGTCCCGGTGGGCAGCACCACCCTGGCGCCGGAGAGAACAGTGCTGTGTGCGCTTCCGGACATCAGGCCGGTACCTCCGTGGCGAGTAGGTCCCAGGCGAGCAGCCCTGCGCCCAGGCAGCCGGCGGTGTCCCCGAGGGCCGCCGGCACGATGTGGGGGAGCCGCTGGAACGTCACGCGCTCCTCCACGGCCTTGCGTAGTGGTGTGAACAAGGTTTCCCCGGCCTCGGCGAGCCCGCCACCGATGATCAGCGTCCGGGGGTCCAGCAGAGTGATCGCGGTGACCAGGCCGTCGGCGAGGGCTCCGACGGCGGCCAGCCAGACCTCCCGGGCGCGCGCGTCGCCGGATTCGACGGCCTTGGCGCAGTCGGCGGCGTCGGCCGCCGGGTCGCCGGAGGCGGCCGCCCATGCGCGGCTGACGGCGGCCGCGGAGGCGAGGGTCTCCAGGCAGCCGCGCTGGCCGCAGCCGCAGTCGGGGCCGCCGGGGCGGACCACGATGTGCCCGATCTCGCCCGCGTACCCGTGGGCGCCGGCCTCGATGCGGCCGGCGATGCCGATGGCGCCGGCGATACCGGTGCCGAGCGGCACGAAGAGGAAGCGGTCGGCGCCCCGGCCGGCGCCGATGCGGCCTTCGGCGAGCCCGCCCGTGCGCACGTCGTGGCCGAGGGCCACGGGGATGCCGCCGAGGCGTGCGGTGAGCAGCGCGCGCAGCGGCACGTCGCGCCAGCCGAGGTTCGCCGCGTAGACGGCGATCCCGTGGTCGGCGTCGACGATGCCCGGGACGGCGACCCCGGCGGCCGAGGCGGCCCGCCCGAAGCGTTCCCGGCCGGTGGCGAGGAGCTCGGCGGCGAAGTCCTGGATCGTCTCGACGACGGCGTCGGGGCCCCGCTCGCGGCCGGTGGCCCGGCGCGCTTCGTGCAGCAGGGTGCCGTCGGCGGCGACGAGGGCGGCCTTCATCCCGGTGCCGCCCACATCGAGGGCGATGACGTGTTTCACGGGTTTCACAGAGACAGTCTCGCGTGCTCGGCGGGGAAAGGTCTAGTCCATTGGGAGGGATTGTTGAGTGACCATACAAATCGGACGTGCTGGTGGGGGGCCCGATGTGGACGAGCCGCCAAAGTGGTGTAGACCTTACGTGGATCGTACGTACAACTAGGGGTGGATCGATACCTGTGAAGGGCCGTTACCTGAGCCTGGCCGCGTCCGGCGCCGCGCTGTGCCTGACCGCCGTGACGCTGACGGGCTGCGGAGCCGTCGGCGGACTCACCGGAGACAACGAGGTGACCCTGCGGGTCGTGGCGGCCGACTACGGGGACAATCTGCAGAACTCCTCGGCGGCCTACTGGAAAGACCTGGCCGCCGGCTTCCACAAGGACAACCCCGGCATCAAGGTCGAGGTCAACGTCTTCTCGTGGTCAGAGGTCGACGCCAAGGTCGCCGAGATGGTCAAGGCCGGCAAGGCCCCCGACATCGCGCAGATCGGCGCCTACGCCGACTACGCCGCCGCCGGCAAGCTGTACTCCACGGCCGAGCTGCTCTCGGTGAAGACCGAGGCCGACTTCCTCGCCCCGCTCGCGGACGCCGGGAAGGTCAAGCAGACCCAGTACGGCATGCCCTTCGTCTCCAGCACCCGGCTGCTCTTCTACAACGAGAAGCTCCTCGCCGACGCCGGCGTGATCGGCAAGGACGCCAAGGGCTGGCAGCCGAAGAGCTGGGCGGACCTGGAGGCCGCGGCCAAGAAGCTCAAGGGCGCGGGCGTGCCCACCCCCTTCGCGCTGCCCCTGGGCCGCGAGGAGGCGCAGGCCGAGACGATGATGTGGATGCTCGCGGGCGGCGGCGGCTACACCGACAACGAAGAGGGCTACGCCATCGACTCCGCCGACAACGTCAAGACGCTGGAGTTCCTGCGCGACAAGATGGTCGGCCAGGGCCTCACCGGCCCCGTCGAGCCGGGCAAGCTGGACCGCCAGGCCGCCTTCGAGGCCTTCACCAAGGGCGAGGTCGGCATGCTCAACGGGCACCCGACGCTGATGAAGCAGGCCGAGGCCAAGGGTGTGAAGTTCGGCATGGTCGCGCTGCCGACGTCCGACGGCTCCCAGCAGCCGGCGATGGGCGTCGCGGACTGGGTCATGGCCTTCAAGAACGGCCACCGCGCCGAGTCCGGCAAGTTCCTGGACTACCTGTACCAGCCGAAGAACGTGACGGCCTTCACCGAGAAGTACGACCTGCTGCCGGCCACCACCACCGGCTACCAGGCGAAGCAGGCCGCGACGAGCGGTCCTGCGCTCCAGCTGAGGCCCTTCCTGGCGGCGCTGCCCAGCTCGCGCCTGTACCCGGTCGGCAAGAAGTCGTGGGCGGGCGTCAGCGAGGACATCAAGCAGAACATCGGCAAGACCGTCCAGCCCGGCGGACAGCCCGCCAAGGTGCTGGAGGACATCGCCACCGCGGCCCGCGCGGCGGACCCGCGCTGACCCGGCGCCGCCGTCTGTCGGACGGCGGCGTTAATCTGGCGGTATGACGGACGAGGGGCAGCTGACGGCCGCGGAGGCCGCGGTGCTCGCGTACGAGGGACGCACCTGGCCGGGGCCCGGAGCCAAGGAACGGGCCATACGGGAAGGACTGGGGATGTCCCCCGTCCGCTACTACCAGCTGCTCAACGCGCTCATGGACGACCCGCGGGCACTGGCCCACGCCCCGGGCACCGTCAACCGGCTGCGCAGGATCCGCGAAGCCCAGCGAGCACGGCGATAGCCGTAGCCGTCGTCCCGCCGGGCCGTTAGGGTCGTGCGTATGGGGAGCCATCCGCACGACCTGCCGATGCCCGTCAGCGCTGCCGGACGCGAGGGGCTCGAAGCCCTGCTCCGCGCACCCCGCCGCTCTGTGGTCGCCCTGGACTTCGACGGCACCCTTGCCGACATCGTCCCGGACCCGGACCAGGCCCGGGCACATCCCGAAGCCGTTCCCGCGCTTTCGGCCCTCGCCCCCGAGGTGGACTCGGTGGCCGTGGTCACCGGGCGGCCCGCGAGCGTCGCCGTCCGCTACGGGGGCTTCGCCGGGGTGCCCGGACTGGAACACCTCGTCGTCCTCGGCCACTACGGCGCCGAACGCTGGGACGCCGTGACCGGCCTCGTCCACGCCCCCGCCGAGCACCCCGGGGTGGCGGCCGTGCGGGCCGAACTGCCCGGCTTCCTGGACGCGATCGGGGCCTGGCGCGGCACCTGGATCGAGGAGAAGGGCCGGGCGCTCGCCGTCCACACCCGGCGCGCCGAGGACCCGGCGGCGGCCTTCGCGGCGCTGCGGGAGCCCCTGACCGAGCTGGCCGCCCGGCACGGGCTGATGGTCGAGCCGGGGCGGGCGGTACTGGAGCTGCGGCCCCCGGGCATGGACAAGGGCGTCGCCCTGACGGAGTTCCTGGCGGAGCGGGACGCCGAGACGGTGCTCTACGCCGGGGACGATCTGGGCGACCTCGCCGCGTACTCGGCCGTCGAGAAGCGCAGGGCCGACGGGCTGCCGGGGCTGCTGGTGTGCAGCGGCTCGGCGGAGGTCCCCGAACTCGCCGCCCGGGCCGACCTGGTCCTCCCAGGACCGGGCTCCGTGGCTTCCTTCCTGGCCGCGCTGGCCCGGGCCGTCGCGACCTCCAGCCCCTCCGGCGTTTGAGGAGCGGGGTCCGGGGGCGGGGCCCCCCGCCGCGGCGCCGGGGGGGGGGGGGGGGGGGGGGGGGGGCGGCGCGGGGGCGGGGGCCGCCCCCCCCGGGGGGGGGGCCCCCCCCCCCCGCCCCCCGGGCCGCCCCCCGCGCCGGGCGCCGGGCCCGGGCGCCCGCCCCCCCCGCGGCCGG
>NZ_JBVHJO010000020.1:0-111853 GCF_055559995.1 Streptomyces sp. NPDC023541 | reverse complement strand
GGGCGACCTGACCCGCTCGATCACGGTCGACGCCTCCGGAGAGGTCGCCGAACTCAAGGACAACATCAACTCCATGGTCGGCTCGCTGCGCGAGACCACCCGCGCCAACCAGGAGCAGGACTGGCTCAAGTCCAACCTCGCCCAGATCTCCGGCCTGATGCAGGGCCACCGCGACCTCGCCGTCGTCGCCGAACTCGTCATGGACGAACTCACCCCCCTCGTCGGCGCCAGCTACGGCGCCTTCTACCTCGGCGAGGAGATCGACGGCCAGGCGGGGCTCACGCTGATCGGCTCCTTCGGACGGCCGTTGGAAAGCCCCGCCGCCACGCGGGTGCGGCACGGAGAGACGCTGGTGGGGCAGGCGGCGCGCAGCCGCCGCATCCTGACCACCGACAATGTGCCGGCCGGCTATCTGATCTCCTCCGGACTCGGGCAAGCCGCGCCGGCCCACCTGATCGTCCTGCCCATCGTCGTCGAGGATCAGGTCCTGGGCGTCATCGAGCTCGCCTCCTTCGCCCCGTTCACGCCTGTGCACCGCGACTTCCTGGGCCGGCTGATGGAGACCATCGGCGTCAACGTCAACACCATCGTCGCCAACGCCCGCACCGACGAGCTCCTCGGCGAGTCCCAGCGGCTCACGGCAGAGCTCCAGGCCCGCTCGGAGGAACTCCAGGTCCAGCAGGAGGAACTTCAGCGCTCCAACGCCGAACTGGAGGAGAAGGCCGCCCTCCTCGCCAGCCAGAACAGCGACATCGAGGCCAAGAACCTGGAGATCGAACAGGCCCGGCAGGAACTGGAGGACCGGGCGCAGCAGCTGTCGCTGGCCTCCAAGTACAAGTCGGAGTTCCTGGCGAACATGAGCCACGAGCTGCGCACCCCGCTCAACAGCCTCCTCATCCTGGCCCAGCTGCTCGCGCAGAACCCCACCCGCAACCTGTCGCCCAAGCAGGTGGAGTACGCGGGCATCATCCACTCGGCCGGCTCCGACCTGCTCCAGCTGATCAACGACATCCTCGACCTCTCGAAGGTCGAAGCGGGCAAGATGGACGTGAACCTGGAGCGGGTCTCCCTCAAGCAGCTCCTCAACTACCTGGAGGCCTCCTTCCGGCCGCTGACCAGCCAGAAGGGACTCGAGTTCGACATCACGACCGCCCCTGGTGTGCCGGTGGACCTCTTCACCGACGACGCGCGCCTCCAGCAGATCCTGCGCAACCTGCTGTCCAACGCGGTGAAGTTCACCGAACACGGCCGCGTTCACGTCAAGATCGAACCCGCGGCCTCGGCAGAGCTTCCCGACGAGCTGACGCAGGCCGGATCCGTCGTCGCCTTCCGCGTGATCGACAGCGGCATCGGGATCGCCGAGCAGCAGCTGGATGCCATCTTCGCCGCGTTCCAGCAGGCCGACGGCACCACCAGCCGCAAGTACGGCGGCACCGGCCTGGGCCTGTCCATCACCCGGGAGATCGCCCGCCTCCTGGGCGGCGCCGTCACCGCCCGCAGCGAGGTCGGCAAGGGTTCTACCTTCACGCTGTACCTCCCCGTCTCAGGACGCGAACTCCCCGAAGGGGCAACGGCCGCCCTCGAAAGCGCGGAGCCTGCCGGCTCGGAGCTTGAGCAGTCGGACGGCGCTGCACCGGCGGTCCTCGAAGAGCAGCGTCATCCCCGGCGCATTCTGGTCATCGAGCAGCGCAGCAACGGTCTACTCAGTCTGGTCGCCGAAAGCGCGGCCGGGGACCTGACCGCAGGGCGAGCAGTCACCGTGCCGACCGACCGCGCCGAGGTCGTGACGGCCGTCACCGCGGCGGACGCGGCAGCCGTACTGGCACAAGCACCCTTCCACTGCGTGGTTCTCGAACTCGGATCCGACGGGGAAGGACTGCGCTTCCTCCGGGCCCTCGGAGGGGACGCTGCGCTTGCCTCCCTGCCGGTCCTTGCCCACGACAATCGGCGCATGACCAGGGAGCAGCAAGCAGAAGTCACCGAGCGCGCCGCCGCTCTGCCGCTGGAAGTGCTCTCCAGCCTGGATGAGCTCCGTGAGCGCATCGCCCTGCATCTGTCGGCAGACAGCCCGGGTGACGTTCCGACCCTCGTGCACGCCGACAGCCACGTTGCTGTCCCCGAGCACGCCGTCGTCGACGCCAGCCTCGCCGGCCGGTCGGTCCTTGTCGTCGATGACGACCCGCGCAACCTCTACGCCATCAGCGGCATCCTGGAGCTGCACGGGATGCACGTCCTGCACTCCGAGAACGGCCGCAGGGGCATCGAAACCCTCACCGAGACCCCGGGAATCGACCTGATTCTGATGGACGTGATGATGCCCGAACTCGACGGCTACGCGGCGACCGCGGAGATCAGGCGTATGCCCGAGTTCGCCGATCTGCCGATCATCTCGGTCACGGCGAAAGCCATGCCCGGAGACCGCGAGAAGAGCCTGGCCTCCGGCGCGAACGACTACGTCACCAAGCCCGTCGACGCCAACGACCTCATCAACCGCCTCCGTCGGTGGCTGCCGGCCCAGAAGACGTCAGGCACCACCCCAGCCTGATCACCCCTGAGCCACCTACGGAGGAATAGCGACACACGGTGAACACCACTCCTGACGCAAATGCAGCAACCCACTCCCATGCCACTGGCCCCGCGGGGGACAACGCCATGCTCGACACAGGTGCAAAAGCCGTACACGGCGAAGCCATGCCGCAGCGGCGCCCCGGGCCGAGCACTTCCTCAGGCCCGGAGGCCGGTCGGCTCGCCGCGACCGTGGAGCGCCTGCGCGAGGAGGCCCTGGAAGCCCAGTCCGCAGCCGACGGCCGTGCTCTGGTCGAGCTCGCCAAGGGCATTCTCGTCGGGCGCCTCGGCTGCGGGCCCGTCGAGGCGTCGAGGCAGCTCGCCAAGCTCGCCGAACAGTCCGGCACGACCCTGCTCGCACTCGCCGTCGACGTCATCAACCAAGCGGCTCGTGATCGCGTCAGCGAGGTCGCGCAGGAGTTCCTCGCGACAGCCGAGGCCGAACCGCCTTTTGAGGCGGCACCGGCCGTCCGACTGCGGGCAGCGGAAAGCCGCGTCCTGGCGGCGGGTGACAGCCCGGCCGTCGCCGCGGCGCTCCTCGAAAACGCCCTCGCCCCTCTCGGTGCTCACGGCGTCGCGATCTGGGTCGCGGGAGCCGACTCCTCGCTCACCCTGGCAGGCCAGGCGGGCTTCACGCCGCAGGACGCCGACCGCTGGCGCTATGTCCCACCCGAAGTCGCCACCTGCGCCCGGCTCGCCCTCACCCACCGCGAGCTCTCCGTCGTCACCAGCCTCTCCCAGGCCAGTCTCCCCACCATCGGGCGGCGACAACACCCCGACGGCGGCCGCGTCGTCATCCCCGCAGGTACCGGCGGCCGCATCCACGGCGTCCTGGAAATCGGCTGGCCCCAGCCCCTGCCCCCGCAGCCCGTACAGATCATCCGCCAGCTCGAAGCGCTGGCCGAACTGTGCGCCCACACCCTTGAAGAACAGTCCCCGCACAGCACCTCGGTCGCTTCCGCCGCCGCGCACCACCCGGCCGCCCTGGCGGAGCTCACCGACCTCGCCGGCCATCTCGACGACACGGTCCTCGTCCTCGCACCCGTCCTCGACGCCGACGCCCGCCTCATCGACTTCCACATCCACCACGTCAACAACAGTTTCATCGACCCGGCCGGCCGACCCCGCTCCATGGTCACCGGCCGCCACTTCCTCGAGATCTACCCAGCGACAGCCGAGGACGGGGGCCTCTTCGACAAACTGGAGAGGACCTACGCCACCGGCGAAGCCTGCCAGGTACTGCGTACCGCACTGACCACCTTCGTGGGAGAGGTCCCCCTCACCACCGTCGCCGACGTGCGCATCAGCCGCCACGGATCGGCCCTCTTCCTCATCTGGAAGATCGAGGACGAGAAGGCGCGGCTCGCCAACCTCCTCCAGCACGCACAGCGCCTCGGCCGAGTCGGCGGCTTCGAACAGAACATCCACACCGGAGAGATCAGCTGGAACGAGCAGCTGTTCGCCCTGTTCGGGCTGCCGATGACCGCCGCCCCCGTGCCCCTCGAGGATCTCGCCGCCCACGCCCACGCCCATGACGTCAACTCCATCGGGCGGTTCCTGCGCACACTCCTGCACAGCCAGCGCGAATCATCCGTGGAGTTCCGCCTCCAGCGGCCCGACGGCATCACGCGTCACATCCGCATGGTGGCCGAGCCCGTCATGGACGACCAGGGCCGCCTCTACTCGGTGCGCGGTGCCTGCCAGGACGTCTCGTCCCAGCACTGGACCGAGGTCGCGCTCGCCGCCACCCGGGACCAGCTCGCCGACACCGAAGCAGAATCCGCCGACCGCAGCCGCCTCGCCCTCCAACTGCAACACGCCATCATGCCCCCCGCGCCAGCACCCCTTGAGGTACCCGGCATTCGGATCGCGGTGCGCTACCGGCCGGCCGAATCCGAATCCCTCGTCGGCGGTGACTGGTACGACTCCGTGGTCCTGCCCAACGGAAAGGTCCTCCTCAGCGTGGGCGATGTCGCCGGACACGGCATCCAGGCCGCCACCGGCATGGTCGTGCTGCGCAATGCCCTCCGCGGCCTCGCCGTCACCGGCGCCGGCCCGGCACAGCTGCTCGCCTGGCTCAACCGGGTCGCCTTCCACCTCACCAGCCACCTCACCGCCACCGCCGTCTGCGCCCTCTTCGACCCCAAGACCCGCACCCTGCAGTGGGCCCGCGCCGGCCATCTGCCACCCGTCCTGGTCAGGGGCGCCCAGGCCCAGTCGTTCCCCCTCACCGCCGGATTGCTGCTCGGAGCACTGCCCGACGCAACGTTCGCGGAGGAGGAGGCGCAGCTCGAAGCCGATGACATCCTCCTCATGTACACAGACGGGCTCGTGGAACGGAGAGACATCGCCGTCACCGACTCCCTCGCTCAGCTGCTCACCGTGGCTTCGCGCTCCGCTGACACGCTGGAGAAGCGACTGGACAGCGTGCTGACGTACAGCGCATCCGATACCGACGACGACACCTGCCTCATCGGAATCGAGGTCCGCTGAGAGGACCGCCTTGCCTGGGCAACGAGGGAAAACGGCAAAGACGGCGGCCGTGCGGCCGCCGCTCGCTGCCGCCTGCCCCACCGTACTGCGCCAGACCAGGCCCAGGACCCATGCCTGCACCTCTGGGGCTCAGTCCTGCCCCATGTCGCTGGCGCGGGAGCGGCGGGCCTGGCGCAGTGTGCAACCACTGGGGCCTCTGGGCAGGAAGTGATCCCTGGACGTGGTCGGGTTCCTCTCGGTCCCGGCCGTGCGCGCCCCGCGGTTTTCGCGGTGTACCGGCCTTGGGAGGTCAGCACGTTCGACGCCACGGCAGGCGGAGAGGGTCCAGCCCAGGACGTCGCAGCGGTGTTGGTCCGGCTCCCTCTTGACCATGTGTCGGGCTGCTGCCGTCGGTTCCGTTGCCCGGGGGCGGCGGTCCGAGCGCCGTCGCCGGGGGTCTTCCGGACGGCCCGGTCCCTGACCGGGGAAGGGGCCGGTGTGGGGCGTCCGGATGCCATACGGATCCGGGCGGCAGCCCGTCGTGCGGGCGGGCCTGCCCCGTGACGCCAGGGGGAAGGGCGTCACGGGAGCGGGGCCCGCTTCGGAAGCCCAACCCCCACGGTGGCGCTTCCGACATGTACGCGTCTGACCCGGCTTCCCGTTCTCAAACACCCGTCCTCTCAGCAGTTCTGAGAGGACGGCACTTGCCGCTGCTGTCGGCCCGCGCGGGAAGCGGACCGGCTTCTGCTCTTCAGCGACGACGGCCTTCACCACGTCATCGAAATGCGGGAGCCTGCGCGGCGGGTTGGGGCATGCTTGGGGTGCGCTCACGCGCCTTACTTCCGTTGCGGGGGGCCGGTCGGTGTTACGCATTCATTTCACGACGGAAGACCTTGCCCGCACCCGGGTGGCCGCAACGATCGGTGTCGCAGCGGAGGTCTACTACAGCCTGGAGCTGCTGAGGGAAAACCGGGAGCTTCCGCACTTCCGCACCTGGCGGTCAGCGGTCGCGGGCCGGATGGGAGCTGACACTCGCCCTCTGACATCCCTGGTTCCGCTGCGCGGCCCAGGGCTTGATCTGCTGGCCCTGATGGGAGACGTGCCGTCTCTGGACCACGCCGTGGACAACCTGCTGCACGCCCCGGTGTCCCGGCTGCGACGCGAGCTCAAGGGTCTCGACTTCCACCCCGGGCACATGCCATGGGCCAGACGGGTGTCCGAGGGCGACCGTGACGCGCTGCGTCAGCTCGCCGAGGCCGTGCGCGCCTGCCACCGGCTGACCGTGGAGCCGTACTGGCACCGAGGGCGGTCCGAACTGGTCGCGCTGTCCACCCGTTGCGCGAACCTGGTGCTGGACGGAGGCATCGATCTGCTGCTGCGCTCGATGTGCGCACCACTGGTCCGCTGGTGTCCGCCAGTACTCGAAGCCCCCTACCCGCGCCGAGTCGAGGTGCATCTCCGCGGCACGGGGCTGCTCATCACGCCCACCGTCTTCTCGAAGCTCCCGGTGAGCTTTCTGTGGGACCCCCTCGATACCGCCCAGCCGCCCGCTCTTCGGGGCCCGTGCCTGGTGCTGGCGGCGCGGCCGTCGCCCGGGGCAGGTGAGCCTGCGAACGGCAGTCACCTCCCCCCCTACTGGGCCAGCAGGTCGGGGGAGGAGGACGAGGCCGTGCAGGGCCCGTCCGGTGACACAGGTGACCCCGGACGGGCCCCCGCCCTGGTCGCGAGCTGTTTCCCGCCCCGGCCCCTGCCCCGGCCTGCAGCCGTCTCAATCCCCACCTCAACGCGGCCCTGGCCCGGCAGGGAGCGCGCCGATCGAGGACTTCACCCACTACATTCGCGGCCGCGGGTGGAGCGTCAACGCCTTCACGGCACCCCGGGCACTGGCCTCGCTGCACCCCAACCTCCACGGATGGGTCGCGCAGGTCGTCAGTCGACCGCGACGGTGTTCTGCGCGGCACCGATGCGCCAGGTGCCGTCCTCCTTGACCAGGATGTAGAAGGGGCGCCCCTCGGGCCTGTCGGCGATCCGGGTCCCGTCGTGGTGGACCGGCTGCTGGCGGACGTTCACCGCGGCGACGTCGGGTCGTAGGAACAGCACGCGCTCGACGTCGTAGACGGCGGTGGACTCGGCCATGGCGCCGGGCAGCACTTTGCGGGTGAAGGTCGCGATCTCCTCGAAGCCCGACAGACGCTTGCCGTGGCCGGTGGTCCACACCGGGTCCTCCGGGCGGAAGACACTCAGGAACCGGTCGACCAGCTCGTCCTGCTGAGCCTGCTCGACCTCCGCCACCAGACTGCGGATCGAGGCCACCTCGGCGTCGGTCTCCGGGCCCTCGGGGGCGCCGAACACCTCGACCGGCCGGTACGAACCAAATGCCAGTTCGGCCACAACGCCCGGTCGGCCCGGCTGCCAGCCGAGGGCGCCACGGGCGGCGGCGCCGCTGACGCTCTGGTCGAGGGCGAGCGCCTCCGCGAAGAGCGGGCCGAAGACCTCGGCGGCCTGCTCCACCGGCACCGCGTGCGGGGCAGCGAGCACTCCGGCTGCGCGGCCGGCGGCCCGGGCGATGTCACGGACCGGAACGGCCGAGTCCCCGACGCCGTGCCAGATGGTGCCGGCCTCGGCGCGTTCGACGGCGGCCACGAACAGCTCGGCCAGGTCGTCCACGTGAACGGTCGGCCAGCGCACGCCCTCCTCGCCGTAGTACTCGGGCACCCCCTGCCGGCGCGCCCGGTCGACCAGGACGGCGGGGATGCCGCCGCCGCGGCCGTACACGATGCCGGGCCGGACCACGACCGCGCGCACGCCCTCGGCGACCTCGGCCAGCACCCGCTCCTCGATCCGCGGCCGGTAGCCGACGATGCCGATCGGGTGGGTCGGGGCCTCCTCGGCAACCTCCTGCGCCTCACCAGTGGCGCCGAGCACCCAAACGCCGCTGGTGTAGACGAAGGGACGGCCGGTGCCGCGCAGCGGAGTGACGAGCGCCTCGACGACAGCGGTGTCGATGTCGGCATCGCCGCTCGGGGGAGCCAGGTGAACCACGGCCTCGATCTCCGGTGTCACCGCACCGGCCAGCGAGACCGGGTCGGCGGTGTCACCGACGAGCTGGGCGTGCCAGGCCCGGCCGTGCTGCGGATCGGTGCGACGGGTGAGCGCGAACACCTGGTGTCCGGCGGCAACGAGGTGGTCGGTGACGGCGGAACCGATGTAGCCAGTGGCGCCGGTGAGCAGAACCTTCACGACTTCCCCCTACGTCAAAAATTTCGATGTCGAAACTATAGGGAGACGGAGTCGCGACTGTCAAACATTTCCATGTCGAAATGTTAGGCTGTCGCCATGACGGAACAGCAGCCGCAACACGACGGTGTCGACCGCATCACCGCACAGTGGCGCGCGGTCCGCCCCGACCTGGACACCTCACCCATGGCCCTGATCGGCCGCCTTTCCCGCGCCTCACGCCTGCTCGAGCGCGGGATCAAGCAGAACCTGGCAGTCCACGGCGTCGAACCCTGGGAGTTCGACGTCCTGGCCACCCTGCTGCGTTCCGGACCCCCGCACGTCCTCACCGCCGGCGAGCTCAGCTCGGCCGCGATGGTCAGCTCCGCGGCACTCACCAACCGCATCGACCACCTCGTCGAAAAGGGCCTGGTCGAACGGGCCGTCGACCCCGCCCACCGCCGCCGCGTGCTGATCTCCCTGACCGACACCGGCCAGGAGCTGACCAACCGCCTCGTCGAACACCACCTCATCGGCGAGGAGCGCCAGATCGCCGGGCTCGCCGCCGCCGAACGCGACCAACTCACCAACCTGCTGCGCCGCTTCCTGCTCACCCTCGGCGACCACACCGAAGATCCCTCTCCCCGATAACCACCCGGCCGCACCCGGGCCGGGCAGGGTCTCGACCTGCCTGTGCTCCTCGGCGCGGGCCGGCGGCACCGGAGATCCGCACCTGCAGCCCGAACCGGCGGACAAGCGCTGCCCCTGAACGAAGCCGAACGTGCCAATCTCCGTCTTGCGGGGATGCGGTCGCACACCCTGTCGTCCGGGCCGATCACGCGGCGTAGGGGCAGACTGGCGGGTCGCCGGAGAGGCCAGCTGCTCGCTCCATGGCACCGCCCGCCCTGAGCGGCGCCCGAATGATGCTCGCCGGCCCTCGGCGACCATCCGCTCTGCGAGCGGCCCGGCCCGTCCCCCACCGAGAAACCGGCCCGGGTCTCTGCCGCGTCCCGCGTCAGCCGGTTCGCACCGCCGTGACCGTGAAGCGCTCGACATCGGAGATGTGCCCGCCGGTGTACGCGACGATGGTCAGCACCGGGTCACGGGTGCCGGTGAACGATACGGTCGCATTCCAGGGTTGCGCGCTTCCGCCGGCCGGAATGCAGCAGGAGGTGCCGATCGGGGCCGTGGCGGAGGGCTGGCGCACGTCCACGCGGATGCTCTCGTCCACACCGCTGATCCGGCCGCCGGTCCGCACCGGGGAGCGCACGACCGATCCGTAGGCGGGCGTGGTCAGCGAGAACGTCGTGTCGTCGGTGCCCACGACCTCCCACGGGGCGTCCGGGCCGGCGCCGTACCGTACGAGGTGGATGACCGCGACCGTGCTCCTGTAGCCCTCGGCGCCCGGGGGCAGGCTCAGGCCCACGCCGATCCGGGCATCGCGGCCGGTGACGGTGCGCGAGGTTACTCGGCCTACATTCTTGAAGCCGAGGTAGCCCTGGGTGAAGGAGAGAGCGGTCTGCTCCGGGTCGAGATGCCAGGGCTGATGACCCCCGGAGCGGAATTCCCGTTGCCACGCCTCGGCTGCGGCGAGCGTGGGGAACGGCCACACGGGCTGGAGGAGCGCCGAGCCGAGGGGCGGCGTGCCGCCGTCGGGTCCGGGGGTAGTCGGTGCGGGCGTACCAGGAGTGGTACCGGACGTGCTGGGTGAGGTCGGAGCCAGGGAGAGCGCCGAGGACGTGCCCGGCACGACGGACGGGGATTCCTGCGGGGGCGATTGCCCGCCGGAGCCGCCGCAGGCGGTCAGCGCACCCAACGCGGCTGTCACGAAGAAGTGGGTGAGTCGGTTGAGCGGGAGCCGGATGTTCATGTTGACCCCAGGGAATCGGTACCGAGCGTCGGCACCGTCTGGGCTCATGGTGCCACCGGTGGAGGTCGGCGGCGAGAGGCCAGGAACCGAAAGTTCCGGCGCCGCCGAGGCGCGGGACAGGTCCCGTCCACGCGCGGCATCGTGGACATGCGCCTGCTGTTCGGCTGGGTACCGGTCGACGACCGCGGTGCAGACCCAGACCCAGACCCAGACGCGGAAGCGTTCGCGGCGGCCGCGCTGGACGAGGACGAGATGGCGGCGGTGGCAGTAGCCGTCCTTCGGCATGATCAGGTCGTCGCCGTCGCACTGCCCCGGTCGCAGCCCCCTGCCCGGCTGGGGGTCCCTTCGCCGCCGGGGACACCTTATGAAGCTTGGGGTCGCTGCAAGAGGCCGGATGACCCCGTTGCGGGGCCTCGAAGAAGGAAATGGGCGGAGCCGTCCGGCGGGCTTCAATTTCCGTCCGTCAGACTGCGGTCGAGGACGCCGATGAGCCGGGCTCCCGCACGGTCTGTCCCGCGGCGCCCCCGCTTGGCGCCCGCCGAGGCCCTTTCGAGTCGCAGTCGCGCTGTACGTCCGCGCAGTGTCAGCGTCATCAACTGGTTGCCGAACCACGGTCCGCCCGAGCGCTCCCACCGGATCTCCGGTCTTGCGACCCGTCCGTGGCGGGCGAGGAGATGCCCGATCCCCTTGGCGAACCGGCTCCAGCCGAAACGGAATCCGACCCGTATGGCTGCGGGCACCGAGTTGTGCAGCGGTGAACACGTGAACTGGAAGACGCGGGAGCGCGGCTGCGGTTCGGAGGTCCAGACGGGCTCCGCCACATAGGCGTGGTGCACGTCTCCGGAGAGCACGCACACCGTCGCCGGGGCTGCCTCGTCCCTCCCCACCTCGGCCACCGTGTCCGTCAGCTTTTCGAACGACGACGTGAACGCCGCCCAGTGCTCCAGGTCCGCCCCCCGGCGCAGCCGCTCACCGAAGCGCGCCCAGCGCGGCCCGCGTTCGCCCCGGCAGAGCGCCGCGTGCCAGCCCTCCGCGAAGTGGACCATCGGGGGCAGCAGCCACGGGAGCGAGGTCCCGATCAGCAGGTGGTCGACGCCGCCGAGGTCGTCGAACGCCTGCGTCCGCAGCCAGGCCGCCTCTTCGGGGTCCAGCATCGCCCGGTGTTGCTCCTCCAGCACCCGCGCGGCCCGGGTGTCGACCATCAGCAGCCGGGTGCGGCCGAAGTCCCTGCGGTAGCTCCAGCGCACCGTCGCCGGGTCGGCGTCGGCGCGTTCGGCGAAGGCGCGCAGCACCTCCGTGCCGTCATCGGCCGCCAGCACCGCCGCGTACAGCTCGTCCTCGGCGAGCTCGGCGGGGGAGAGGTTGCCGATGTGCTGGTAGACCCAGTACGACATCAGACCGCTGGTGATGCGCTCGTGCCACCAGGGCGTTGCCCGCATGTCGGCTGCCCAGGCGGCGCTGGTGTTCCAGTCGTCGATGACGTCGTGGTCGTCGAAGATCATGCAGCTGGGTACGGTCGAGAGCAGCCAGCGTAGTTCGGGGTCGCTCCAGGACTCGTCGTAGAGGTGGGTGTACTCCTCGTAGTCGGCGACCTGGTCCGGCGGGGCGGCGGAGCCGGTGCCGGCGGCGCGCCGATGCTGAGCGATCCAGGCGCGGGTGTCGGCGGACGTCTCGTCCGCGTACACCTGGTCACCGAGGAGGAGGAGAACGTCCGGACGCTGGGCTTCCGGGTCGGCGGCGAGCCGGGCGGAGAGGGTGTCGAGGACATCGGGGCCCACCGGATCGTGCTCGCCCACGGCAGGCGCCGCCCACCGGCACGAGCCGAAGGCGACCACCGCGCCCGTCGCCGGGACCGGTGGCGTGTGGATGGTGCTGGGCGGCTGGGGCGAGTCCGCGAGGGGCCACACACGCTCGCCGTCGAGCAACACCTCGTACGTTGTGGCGGACCCGGGCGTGAGCCCGGTCACGACGACCAGGGCGTAGTGGTGGCCGACGACGCAGAACGTGGGAGCCGAACCGCCGCCGCCGCCCGGGCACCGGACCTCCGCCGTGCACGCCCGGTCGGTCTCGACCCACACGGTCGCGCTCGTTCCCGACTCCCAGTCCACGTGTCGCAGGAGCGGGCCCAGCCTCAGACCGGCCATAGCGAGTCCCCTTCCGGTGCTCCGCATGGTACGGAACGGCCGCTCCGTACAGTACTGAACGGCGGCGGAATCGACGCCGTTGTGCTGCCCGGCCGTCCCCCATTGGACCGGGCGGACACGTGAGCAGCGGGTCATCAGACACGGCCCGCGAAAAATCGCATCAGTGATCACTCATCGGGCAGACACATCCGGTCAGCTGACCAACCCATCAAAGACACAAGCGCCGGCAGGAGGCCCCAGCCGGCTGCTCCCGCGGGCAGTCGGGCCCAGGTCAGATCGTGACCGGGCCGTTGGCAGTGGCGAACTCGACCGAGACCAGGCCGGGTTCCTCATCCTCGACCCAGGTGACGTCGATCTGGTCGAGGGGGTGGTCGGCCGGTTCGCCGAGGAATTCGGCGATGGAGGCGGCGTCGCCGGCGATGGAGACCCCGTGGATGGTGGTGGACGTGCGCGGGTCGGCGCTCGGACGCTCCTCGACGGGCACCAACCACTGGAGGAAATAGGGCAGCTGCGGGTCCTCCAGCAGTTCCAGCAGGCCGATCTGCTTCCACCTCAGGTCGAACCCGTCGGGGCGGACACGGTGGCCCTCGGCCGAGGTGCGGCCGAGGCGGGCCTCGACCGGGGCGATGTCGTCGACGGAGACCACCCAACCGAGCCAGCCGCCGCCCTCGGCGGCGCGGCGCGCGACCGCCTGGCCGAAGGGTGCGCGGTCGGCGGCGGGGTGGTCGAGTGTGGTGACGACCTCGACGTAGGTGCCGCCGCTCAACGGGAGAATGAAATTGCGGGTGCCGAACCGCGGGTGCACGCCCCCGTCGACGAAGCCGGCGCCGAGGGCCGATCCGATCCACTGGACGGTCGAGACGAAGCTGTCGCGGGCCACCGCATAGGACACGTGATCAAGTCGCACCGCGCCATCATCACCCGACAACCCGCACAAATCTCGACGCCACGCCACGCCACGCCCGCCGCCCGCCTCGGCTCGGCCCGCGGTCAGGTCGCCGGCCAGGGCACCTTCGGAGTCCAGGGCGGTCCTTGCCCAGCCCGCCGGGCCGGCGGACGTTGGTGAGCCACTGTCCGACGGTCTGGTCGAGCGCGGTGGCGTGCCGCGGTGCGGCGAGGGTTCAGTGCAGCTCGTAGTGGGTCCGCGCCGCCGCCGGGTTGATCTTGAGGCGGGCGTCGGCGGTGTCCCACACGATCCCGAGCTCCTCCAGCTCGGTCGCCCGTTTCCCCTTCATGGTTCCGGCGGGGTAGGCGCGCCGCCGATCGGACAGCCACCACCCCGGCGTGTGAATGGGTGCGGCGGTGGCACCAGGTGGGCGTCAGCCAGAACGGAACGGATGTCCCTGCTCCTGCTGTGCAGCGGTGGTGGTCATGGCTGTCCCGGGTTCACTGAGCTGCTGCCGGCCGGCGCAATCGCCAAGGTGGCCGGCTGTCATGGGCGTGCCTGTTCGGTTTCTTGCTTTTGCGGCCGGGCCGTCCGTGGCCGTACGGCTGCGCCGACGCGGCCGTCCGTAGCCCGCTCGCCGAGCGCGGCCGCGCGTGCCCCTGGATGGTGCCGCCCACTGACCGGGCATCGGCTGGAGTGCCCACGGGAATTGGCTGGCAGGTGCATGACGTGTTAATGGGGTGCGGGGCTACCTTCTTAGGGCTCCGGAGGGGCGGCTGTCCGAACCCGCGGACCACAGGCGGGCGGTGGCGGCGTCTCCAGTGCCCCGGCTCCGCCGAGGAGCCGGGTCCCCCCACGCATGAAGGAAGACGACCATGTCTCTGGGCACCTGGTTAAGAGTCGGCACCTCCGCCGCCGCGCTGGTCCTCGCGGCGGCGACCGCCGCGACCGCAGCACCCGCACCCATACCGGATGCCACCGCAGCGGTGGTGACACTCCGTTACGACGACAGCCGGGCCGGTGGCTGGGAAGCGGCCATCGCGGCCGGGGTCGCTTCCTGGAACGCGAACGTCAGTAACGTACGGCTGGTGGAGGCCGCGCCCGGGGCCCGGGCCGAGATCGTCATCGTGGCCACCACCGGCTGGCCGCAAGCCACCCTCGGCCCGGTCCGTCCGGGGCGGCAGGTCCGAGTCGAACTCGGCGCGCAGGCCGTGAGCCAGGGTTACGACAAGACGCGCATCGCTGCGCACGAACTGGGCCACAGCCTCGGCCTCCCGGACACCAAGCCGGGGCCGTGCTCCCAGCTGATGTCCGGGTCCAGCGCCGGGACCGCCTGCACCAACGCCGTGCCCAACGCGACGGAGCGGTCCCGCGTGCAGAACGCGTACGCGAACGGGCTCGCTGCAACCGTGCCGACCGACGGCCGGATACTCATCGACGCCCCCTGATCGGAGAGTCGGCGGGTGGGCCGGTGCGGGGCCCTGGCTGGGACGGGATTCCCGGAGGGCGGCCGTGCCGGCCCACTGCCGCGCCGCCATCGGGAAGCAGCTTCGGCTGCGGGTAGCGGGCGTTGATCGAGTCCTGCCAGAGGTTCCCCTCGACTCTCGATGGGGCTCTGTACGGCCAGCGCGCGATCCTCGGCTGACGTGGGTCCAGCAGACGGACAGACGGTACCCAACTACCGTGCACAGCACCGCTCCTTCACCCGGAAGACCTCCGGGATGAGCTCCAGCCCAGACTCGAGATGGTGCACACGGTTGCCCGGTCGGTGCGGCGGGGTTGCCGGGACGACCGGCGGGGCGCGCTGCGCACGCCCCGCCGCGACCGGATCAGGGCGTCGCCCGGCGCAAGGACAGAGCGAAGGCGCAGCTGGTGACGGCCAGGACGACGATCGGCGGCATGGGCAGGAGCAGGACGGATATCGCCAGGCCCACCAGTGAGGCGACCAGGGGGATCCATCCGAAGGCGGTGCGCCGTTCGACCAGTGCCGGGGCGTGCCGGACGGCGGTGAGGGCGAGGAGCCCGCACGCGATGACGAACAGGGCCATGACGAGGCTCATGCCCTGGACGATGTCGAGGGTGCTGCGTTCCAGACCGAGCAGGGTCATGCTCGACTCCCGCATGGCTGTCGAGGAAGCTTGCTGCTCGGGGGTGGGGTCGGCCAGCGCCGTCGCGGCCGCAAGGGCGAGGTGGCCCGTGCCCAGCAGGACGAAGCCGCCGGCCCCGACTCTGAAGGGTCGCAGCGGCTTGGGCTGGGGCTTGCGCTCGAGAACGGGTGTGACGGTCGCGCTCACCGTGGCTCCTTGAAGTCGAACGAGGCCGCCCTCTACATCGGTAGAGGACGTTGCCAGCACTCTACACATGTAGAGGGCCGTGGGTGGGGGCGGTTGCAGAGCAAACCGGATGGGAACCGCGCACTGCTGATTCCGGCGGTCGGCCGCCTCGTCCGACCGAGGGATGCCCTGCTGATGGCGTCCGAATACCCCATACGCCCGCGCCCGAGCCGTTCGCCGAGGCGCTGTTGAGAGGCGGCGCAGACCGCTGCGGTGGCCTACCGCCTGGTGATGACCCTCGGGGTGTTTCTGCCGCAGACTCTGTAAGCCACCTGCTGTCACCGAAGGATGACGCTCACGCCTCGTTCATCGAAGATCTCCATGAGCAGGTCGAACAGCACCACCTCGCGACCGCCGACGGGCACGCGCTCTACCAACCGCGCCCTGGTCTCGGTCGAGGACTCCCAGTGCAAGGTGAACGGAGTGGTGGCGCCCCAGCCACCCCCCAGGCAGTCGTTCAGAGCGTCGAGGTTCCAGCCGAAGTATCCGCCGGGCCCTTGATGGCCTCGCCGATCGCGCAGTAGAAGGTGTCCCTGTCAACGATGTGCCGGCCGTCCAGGGGGAACGCCTGGCCTGCATGCGCGTCGGGCCTTCCCTGCCGGTGGTATTCCCGGGACCGCAGCGCCACCGAGAGCCACGCTCGTCTGTCCTCAGGGGCGAGTCCGTGCCACATGCCGGTGCGGTTCAGGTTGTCCGTCCTGAGCAGGTCCCACACCGGTTCCGCTCCGGCCAGAGCGTTCTCGCACCACAGAGTCACCGTGAGGTCGATGAGGCCGGCTCCGCGGGCGGAGGGCTCGACATCGACGAGGGTGACCTCGTTGCAGAAGTAGGCTCCCATGATGGCGCCGTCGCCGTCGAGAAGCTCGAACCAGGCGTCACCCGCCACGGCACGACGACTGGCGACGTGGTCAACGCTCTTCAGAAGGCCACCCTGGGGGAGACAGCCCGCGAGGAGCACTCGGCGCGCTCCCTCCTCATCCGGCAGGGGCGTGAACAACCCCTCGGCCTCATGAGCAAAACCCCAGAAATCGCTCTCGTCCGAGGCCAGTGCGTACTTCTGCCCCTCGCCACCCCGCCCTGATGTTCGCATCGCCCCTGATCATACGGACGCCCCGAGCCTGCCCGGCGGTCGTCGACGCCGTCACCACCCCTACTCACCAGCGCCCGCAAGCAGCGCAACGAGGTCGCTGAGACGAGCCGTACGGCCGTCTGCGCGGCGCCCGCGACACAGCCCCGACGAAGCTCTCGTACGCCGAGCAGCTCAGCGACGGCCTGGGCTGCTTCGACCTCGCGAAGACGCACCTTGCGGGCTGCGCCCTCAAGGGCACGGCCGGCACACTCAACTTCGCCCGCGGGGTCAAACCGCACCGGCCGTGCCCCGCTGCCGCAGACAGACATCACCCTGCCAGGTGCCCGGTGCCGAACTGCATTCGGGGCAACGCCCAGCTGTTCCCGGTGCAGGTCGACCTACTGCAGTAGTTTCAGGGCTGCAGTCGCCAGTCTTGGGGCGGTGCGGTGTTGTTCGTCGGCCGGCAGGATGAGGTGGCTGATGGTCATGCGGACGATGACGTCCGCGGCCATCGCCAGAGACTCTGTGGGCTGTTGGGGGTATCGCGTAGCCAGCCAGCCCTGGACGAGGGTTTGACCGGCATCGAAGATTGGGTCCGCTCGGGCGGTGAGGTAAGGCAGGAGGCTGTCGGATCCTTGTCGGGCGGCTGTGATGACAGCCCGTATGAGGGGCTGACTGTCGGCCTCCTGAAGCACGTAGAGGATGGCCGCCCGGAGGCAGTCATGGGAGTCGGGCACGCCGGGATAGAGAGCATCGGTCACACCCGCCAGAAACTGCTGGGTTTCAAGAACTACCAGCGCACGGCCCAGGCCGGCGCGGTTGCCGAACTCCTTGTACACCGAAGGGCGCGACACTTCGGCGCGGGCGGCGACGGCCGAGAGGCTGACCTGGTCCCACCCGGCTTCGCATGTGAGGTCGCGAGCGGCGTCCAACACGCGCCGCCTCATCTCTTTGCGCCAGGCAATGCGCGGGGGGTCAGGTACCGGCCCACCTGTGAGTGTCGCCACTTCGATCCGATGCCTTGCCGCCGTCATAACGGCCAGTCTGCCAGGGGCCGAAGCCCGTTCGGCGAACCGGGCTCGTGCGTGCGGATCCGGCGGGCGCCGGGCGCGCGGTGGTGCCGGCCCTGGGAGAGGGGGCGGGGCCGGCACCACGTCTTCAGGCCCTCAGTGATCCGAAGGGATCAGGAGCGCTTGCGCCGCGCCGCGAAGAGGAGGCCGCCGCCGAGGGTGAGGACCGCCGCTGCAATGCCGAGCGGGAGCACCGGGTTGGAACCGCCTGTCTCTGCGAGCGGACCGCTTCCGCTGAGCGGCTTCAGCCCGGAGCCGCTGTCAGTGCCGTCGGTGGCTTGCGCGCCCGGTGAGCTGGTGGGATCACTTCCGGCGGACTGGCCGCTCCCGGCGGGGGCGTCACTTTGCCGGCCGGGGGAGGCGGTCTCGGAGGCACTTCCCGTGATGCCGCTGCTCTTGGCGCCGAAGGCGTAGGCGCCCCGGTCGGGCGCGCCGCCGGCCCGGCGGGCTCCGGTGAAGTCGGTGGTGACGGCGGCGAACGGCGTACCCGAGCCGGCGGCGGGGGAGTCCTTGGCCAGGCGGAAGTCCGCGTCCGCCCCGGTGCCCGTCTTGGCGAGCTTCGGATCGGCGATGACGTCGTTCGGGCCTTGGACCTCGGGCGCCTTTCCACCGAAGTAGATGTTGTAGTCGTAGGTGACGTCCACGTTGCGGGACTTGCTGTTCGTCGCTTG
Organism: Streptomyces sp. NPDC023541; assembly: GCF_055559995.1. Taxonomy (NCBI): domain Bacteria; kingdom Bacillati; phylum Actinomycetota; class Actinomycetes; order Kitasatosporales; family Streptomycetaceae; genus Streptomyces; species Streptomyces sp. NPDC023541. The sequence goes on along the minus strand of NZ_JBVHJO010000020.1, from coordinate 93,557 downwards.
CCCCTGTCGGCCGTACGCGATGTTGTTCAGAAGCCGCACGTCGGTACTGTCATGCGCGAAGATGTTGGCGTAGCTCTCCATCCGGGTGCTGCGCCCGTTCGCGTAGGCCGTGTTGTGGACGATGTCGACGTGCTGGCTCTTGTAGGAGTGGATCCCGGAGCCGCCGTTGTCGTACGAGAGGTTGTTGGCCACCAGTACGCGTCCGTTGTAGGCGGGGTGATCGGCGTCGCCCTTGAGGGTGTCGATGATGATGCCGTTGCCGTCGGAGTAGCAGCCGCACTTCTCCCATTTGATCTTGGTCTCGTTGTCGTGGACGCGATTGCCAGTGACGCGGATCTTGTACGTTCCGGCGTCGCCGCCACCCACGTCGCGGGGGGTGAGGACGGAGATGCCGCTGGTTGCGTACACCGTGTACCAGGAGGTCCCATGCACGTGGTTGCCGGAGATGGTCACGTGGTCGGAGTCGATGGCTGATATGCCGCCGCCGGCACAGCCGTGCACCTCGTTGCCCGTCACCTCGATGTGGTGCGACAGCGCGCCCGTGGACCGGTTCTGTTCCACGGCGATGCAGTTCGTGTTGTAGGTGGGGTCGCCCTTCTTCGATTCGCGCTCTGCTCCGGCCGGTGTGAGGGCTGCGTTGTTGCCCTTGATCTCGAGGTCTTTGATGGAGATGTAGGAGGCGCCGTGGACGCTGATGCCGTTCCACGCCTTCACCGGGTGGATCACCGGATGGTGGCCGGGATGAGCGGTGAAGGTGACGGGGGCTCCGGGGAGGCCGGAGCGCTTGATGGTCAGCACGTTCGACCCCTCCGAACGCTCGGAGTACGTGCCGTTCATGATCGAGACGGTGTCGCCCGGCTCGACGGTGTCCGCGGCCTTTTGGAGGGTCCGGAAGGGAGCTTGGACGGACGTGCCCGAGTTGCTGTCGTTGCCGCTGGGGCTGACGAAGTACGTGCGGGCCGCGGCGTGTGCCGTACCGGCTCCCATGGTCACTAGGCCGAGCGGGGCGGATGAAGCGAGCAGTGCTGCGGTCAGGGCGAGGGTGCTCGTGCGTTTCACTGTTGCCTGGTCTCCCAGTTTGTCCTGGCGAAGCGGTGGTGCCCTCCGTGGGCCGTAGCCGCGAGCAGAGAGCACGCAAAGGAGACACGTCGTCCGTCTCGCCGCGCCGGGGCAAGGCGCCGGGCAGCGAAGCCGGAAGTCATTGCGCTCCGAAGTCCGCTGTGAGGGGGGTGAGTTACTCGAGTGACAGTCCCAGACTCGAAAAATGAACACAACCCCGGACTATGTGTAAACGTTCTGACGGTAAGTCATGCTGGTGCTCTGTCTGGCAGACGCTGCGGAGCGCCGCAGGGAGTCCGGCCTGCCTGGCGCGTCACAGCACGGAGGCTCGGAATCCGGGAGGGCTGGAACCCGGCAAGTTCACCGCCAGGTCGGGCTGCGATCGCGCCAGCACCGCCTTGGATCGCCGCGAACTGGCTTAAAGCTGACCATCGGTGGTCTCTCGGGAAGCGCATCCCAGCGGCACAGGGGTAGTTGTGCCCCGACCCGGGGATGCCGCCACACCTGTCGTGGCGGCGACGGGGAGCGGCGCCGACGCAGAGCTGCGTGAAGCTCTTGCGGGACGCTCACGCCACGTGATCATCCGCAGAGCCCCTTTGTCAGGAGTGCCGGGCATGGCGTGTGGAGTCACAGCCGAAGTCGGCCCACCCCGGAGCCTGATTCGGCGGGGCCTCTCTGGCCGTATCCACGCGCCCGAAGGGCTGTCCCGTAATCCCCGGTGGATCAGCGCGCGGCGTCAGACGTGGTTCATCGCAAGGCGGAGGAGCGTGCCGATACTGGGCGTATCCGGGCGTTCCGACAACGCGGCGAGGTGCCGTGGCTGTCGTCGTGCGCCCGCCGGGGATTACGGGACAGCCCTTGGACGTCTGGCCGGGGGGATGTCGGGTGCCGGGCCCGGAGCGGCGGTAAGGAGCGCATTCCCGAGTGGTTCTCACCCTTCCCTTCGAGCCGATGCTCGCCCAGGCCGCAGGGTACGTCCCCGGGCCCGGCGTCAGTGTGCCGCGTTTGCTTCGACCTGCTGTCGGGCGGTCACCAGCTCTGGACCGGTCAAGGCACACGTGCGTCCGCGGTGGCCGGGCTCGGTCAGTGCCACGCGTGCCGCAGATGCGATGCCCGCAGGGTGGATGGTTGGCAGCGCGGTCTGGGCGAACTGCATCGGCCGCAGGATCGTCCAGGCCGTGCCGCTTGCCTTGAGGAGTTGCTCCATGGGCCCGAGGTGCGGGTGGGTCTGGACCGTGACGGGCGACACCAGCACGGCGTTGCTGCACGCCCTGCCGGGTGGCTTCGAGAATGTCGGCGGCTGAGTCCGGGCGCGGGACGAGGGGAAGCAACCGCACTCCCTCCAGCGCGGGCTTCCACGACACAAACTTCGTCGAAGTCGCCCTCCACAGCCTCGACCCCGTCGGGGAAGACGGCCCGTGCGGTATCACGGGTGAGGCCTCGTTCGGGCTCGTCGGAAATGCCCAGAGCGTAGGTTGCAGAGCCTTCTCTGCATAGGTTCCTTTGTAGAGAAGGCTCGGCGAATTGTCACCATGGTGCGGAGGCCTCGCCGTCGGCTCGGCGGGTCAATCGTCTGCCATCGGCGGCGGCTTGACGCTGTGGCCCAAGCCCCATAGGAATCCGCCGACCCGGCCGGTGATCCTCCACCCCACCGCCCATGCAGCCCGGAGCCCGCTGAGGTGAAGATCCTCCCATTGGGATCCCGTCCGAGACCCGCGATCCGATCGCGCTTCAACATTTACATGAGTCGCATCGGCATCCTTCCTGACATAAGCTCAGAAGAGAAATGAATTAGGCCGTTGATGACTCAACGAGTTGCCCCTGAATTCTTGAACTCCGAAAGAAGTCGGAAGTGTGAGAAGCGGGAGGAAACGCCATGCTCTTCTTCTACAGCCAGGACACGAGAGCCGCCGGATCGGGCAGGCTCGACGGCAGTGGCGACTTCGTCAACCTCGTGGACTTCCCCGCCGGGCAGTTCGGGAACTGGACGCACATCGTGCCCGGTGGCGGCCAGCTCTTCTTCTACAGCAAGGACACGCGGGCGGCGGGAACGGGAAAGCTCGACGCGGGCGGCGACTTCGTCAACCTGAAGGACTTCCCCGCCGGGCAGTTCGGGGACTGGACCCACATATCGCCCGACGGCGTCCAGGTCTTCTTCTACAGCAAGGGCACGCGGGCAGCCGGAACCGGTCGACTCGATGCCAGTGGTGAATTTTTCAACCTGGTGGACTTTCCCGCCGGACAGTTCGGGGACTGGACCCATGTCCTCTTCGCGGGCGGTGATCTTCTCGCCCGCTTCTTCTTCTACAGCAAGAGCACACGGGCGGCCGGAGCGGGTGAGCTCGACGACGGCGGCGATTTCATCAACCTGATGGACTTCCCGGCCGGGCAGTTCGGGGACTGGACCCACATCGTCTTCGACGGAGGTGCCTCGAAGCTCTTCTTCTACAGCCAGGGCACGGGGGCAGCCGGAACCGGCGGGCTCGACGCGGCCGGCGACTTCGTCAACCTCAAGGACTTCCCCGCCGGACAGTTCGGAAAGTGGACCCACATCGTGCCCACCCACCGTCGGCTGTTCTTCTACAACCAGCAGACGCGGGCCGCCGCATCGGGTGAGCTCGACGACGGCGGCGATTTCATCAACCTGGTGGGCTTCCCCGCTGGGCAGTTCGGGAACTGGACCCACATCGGTGCGACCCAGGACGGGCTCCCCTGAGGCACCCGCCCGGTTCCCGCGTTCAGAGCGCGGTAGAAGCGGTCGAAGACGTGCGGGAGGTCCTGCGGTGAGATCCCGGGGCTGAGAACTCGGGGCTGTGGTCGCGACTGTCAGCTCCGGGCCCCGGCCCGGGGTGCCCACCGTCAGCTCGACCTCGAGCGGCAGACCGGCGGGGCTGAACTGGTCGGCATTGTCGAGGAGGTTGCACAGCAGACGGCTGAGCCGCGCGGGGCCGGGCACTACGACGGGCTCGGCCGGCACCCGTACGCTGAAGGGCACGGCCGGCCGACGCCGGCGAGCGTTCATGAGCCAGTGCCGTCCCAAGCCAGACGTACCTGCTGGCCGCCATCGGGGACGTGGTGGAGCCGGTCTCGGCGTTCTCGCCGAGAACAGGCGTGTTCGCGGCTGCCCTCGAACGATCCGCTCCTACGGGATGGATCTGTTGCGTTGGTGGCGGTTCCCGGATGCTTTTGGGGGTGGAGCGGCCGGGTGCCCGGGCGGAGGCCCGGGACTTCGGGCGGTGGATGGCGATCGCGCCGAAGCCCGTGCGGGTGCACCGGCGTCGACAGACCGCGGACACCAAGGTGCGGTCGGTGGCCAGGGCGCCGGCGGGGGGGTGCCGCATTCGGTGACGGGACGGGCGGGACCGGGGCTGATGTACGCGGCGACGACGCGGACGCACTGCGAGACCGCGCTGCGGTCGTTCTACGACGTGTCGGTGGCGGCTGACAGGATGCACGGATGGAGATCAACCACGCGCAACGCCATCGCGTGAACCAGCAGCGTCTGGACCAGGCCCTCGGTGACAAGGCGGACCGTGTGCAGGAGCGTTTCGAGGACGTCTACCAGCGGGGCTACCCAATGCGCGTGATGCTCGAGGAACTCGGCCACGAGCTGCTCGACCACGTCGCAGCGCGCACCACTCAGGATCCCGACCTCGACGACGAGCGCACCCGCCTCGCCCTGGTCACCGCTGCTGAATGCCGCCTGGGCGTGCTCGACCTGGGCTGCACTCCCGGAGGCGACTGGGAGATCCCCTTGCCTCTGACCGGGACGCGTCTGACCAGTGAAGAGCTGGACTACGACGAGACGCACGACGCGACCGACACGGTCACCGCGCGCACATGGATCGACGCCTTCGACATCTGCCTCGCCAGCGGTCTGGTGCAGGACTGGGAGCGGGCGATCGGTCTCGTCCTGCGCAGCGACTTCGCACCCGCGCTCCACAACAACCTGCCCCACGCCGGCCGGGACTCCGTCTCCGAACCGGACGACCTCGCACACATGGACGCCCTGTGCGCCTACCTGACCCCGGCCCGCGGCCACCTGCCCCGAGATTGGCCACAGGTGACGCTGACCAAGCCATCGACGGATGAGCGATTGGACGCTGCCCTCGCCCTGGATGCCGCCCACGCGGTGAGTCCCGACCAGCGCCTGCTGCGGGTCCTGCTCGCCGACGATCAGAGCGCCTTCGAGCGGGCCTTGGACGAACGACTGGCGCAGCACCGTGCCGGTGTCGGGGAGGATCCCGCGCCCGGAACTCTGCTCCCCCTAGGCGCAATCGCCTTGGCCGCCCTCGCCGTGCAGGTTCATGGTTGGGACCTGCAGACCAGGTCCGCCTACCTTCCGACCTCTCTCCTGAAGCCGCCTACCCCTGTCGGCTCCTGACCCGGCCCGCCGATCAGAACGGTCGTTGCCAGGCCGCCGGGCTACAGCAGGTGGACGACCTTCATGTGCTCGGAATCCTCGGCCCCCATCTCAGAAGCGGAGCACGCACCTGCCCAGGGGGCAACCGGCGTCACCCCTCGCGCTGGCGGCCTCCGGGTGGACGGCGCGGGCGGTGGGTGGGCCGTGCCGATCACCGCCCTGCGGCGCCGACGGAAGGCGGAACGCGAAGCCGCGGCCATGAGGCGCGGCGGCCCGTGTACAGCCGCTGTGGCGGCAAGTTCACGGACGGCCGCTGGGAGGCGATCGGGCAGTCCTCGTGGCGCAGCGAGGAGGACGACCTGTGCGACCTGTGCTGGTCGTGCCTGCACGAGCACGACGCGCAGGGGGGTGAAACGGACGCGCGGCGCCAGGCGGAGGAAAGTGCGGAGCGGGAAGCGGCCGCAGTGGGAGAGGAGGAAGGGCCGGGGCCAATTCGGCCGCTACCGGTAGCCGCAGCCGGGTCTGTTGGCAGAGTGCACGACATCCCAGCATCCGTGCGCACCGCGCGTGCGCTGAGGATGTCGCGCACTCTCCTCTCCGCGCAGTGTGCACCCGACGCGCGCGACGGTGGCTACCACTTCCGTCCCACTCCACCCCGTCCATACAGGACCCTTCCATCGGGCAGACACCGACTACGAGCCGGGCGCGCCGCTGGAGTGAGGCAATTCAGAGTCCGGCCGGCACCTGCTGTGGTTTGTCTCCACCGCGAGGAGAGCTGGAGACGGCCACGCGCTACCACACCATCGAAGACCAGGACCGAGGTGTGGGTGGTGCGGAAGCCCGCGTAGTGCCGGCCCGTGACCGCTGGAGGGCGCGCGCGTTGGAAGGGTATGGCCTCATGGCACGGCCTTATGGCGTGGCCCCATGGGATGGCCTCATGGCAGGGCCGGCCTCTTCCCATACCGGTTCGGCTGCCGCCGCCCCCCTGACCTGCCTGCCCGTGCCGTGACCGCATTCGTATCGCTTCCTGTGGGGGTTTCTCATGTCTCAGCAGTTTCCGCCGCCCGGTCAGCAGCCCCCGCCCGGGTACGGCTACCCGCCCCCGCCGCAGCCGAAGAAGTCGAGCGTCGGCAAGGCGCTCGGCTTCGGATGCCTTGGGATCGTAGGTCTGATCATCATCATTGGCATCGCCGGGGCGCTCGTAGGCGGCCGCGATGACACGGCCGGGAGCGCATCTGAGCCCTCGCAGACGGCCGCCTCCCCGAAGGCGGCCGGGGCGGCCTCGGCGAAGCCCCCGGCGTCGAAGCCAGCCCCACCCGCCGGCGCCGAAGCGGACGTGGAGATCACGGACTGCGAGGTGGACTCCGCTACGAAGTGGGCGAAGGCAGAGTTGACGATCACGAACAGGTCGTCGAAGAAGTCGAACTACATGATCAGCGTGGAATTCGTGAACAAGGCGGGAACCCGCGTGGGCGAGGCCATCGCTGCGACCAACAACCTTGCGCCCGGTCAGGCCGCGGAAGAGACGGCGCAAGGCCTGGACCAGATCACGGACAAGATCACATGCAAGGTCACGAAGGTTACCCGCTACGCGTCCTGATCGCTGCCCTGCCGCTTCCCGCCGTCCCCCTTCACGGTCGGCGAACTGGAGCGCGACCGCCTACTGGACATCGCGGCCGGCCGACGGTGGCACGGACATGGAGTTCAGGTGCAATAGCAACGGTGGGGAGCGGCCTTCGCATGTGCTGCTCCCGGCCCGTGGTGCTGTCGACCGCGGGCAGGTCCCCGGTTGCCGTCACACGTCGCCGGTTACGGCCCTGTTCGGCAGCATCCAGCCCGGTGATCTGCCCCTGGCCGGTGGCGTCGACATCCAGGCCCGGCAAGGGCGCGTCCTGTGTGCCGCAACCTGGGCCCTGAACCCCGCTAGGCCCCGCGCAGGGGGAGGGTGGGCAAAGGTTCGCCGGGGTCGGCCGGGCGGCCTTCGGACAGCCAGAAGAGGTAGGCGCGGAGGTCCTCCGCGAGGCCTCCGTCGATGTAGGCGACGTACTCCCGGCCCCCGCCGGCCGCCTCGCGTTCCTCCGACCGGTCCGAGACGGACCACGTACGGTCCAGGGCCGCGGCCCACTCCCGCACCCGGCCCCGCCCCGTCCACCAGTCACGGACGAGCTCCGGAGTCCAGTGGTCGTCACCGTCGCAGGCGTACCCGACCATCGGGTCCTGCGCGACCGCGCCCAGCAGTGCCAGTGCCTGCGTGGTGTTACGGGGCTGCCGGTAGACGAACTCGGCGCCCCACTCGTCGTCGTAGAGCACGTGCGCGGGGGCGATCAGCCGGCCCATCCAGCAGGTGTCGGTCCCGGCCCCGTAGAACGGGCCCGGCACGTTGCGCCAGTCGCGTTCTGCCCAGCGTTCGGGGCGGGTGTTCCACCAGTTGCCGCGGAACTTCGCGGAGGGCAGCCACGTCCCACCGTCCGGCGCGGGCAGTGGCCCGCTCTCCGCGGCGCGGACGGCTGGTAGCGGGTCCCAGTAACTCATGGTCCGCATCCTGTCAGACGGCACGGGTGGGAAGGGATGCCGCCCAGGTCGATACCGGGCAGCGGACGCAGCCCGTTGGCGGTGCGACCCACCTGCCGTACACGGCCGTACTGCTGAGGCATTGTGTGGAAGAAACTCACCGTCATACCCCGAAGGCACGCGCTGATCCGCATCGCCAGCCAGGACACCGAGACGTCACACCGGTTGTGACTTTCGCTTCCACTTGGCCACTTTGGCGTCATGCAGTTCACAGCCGTCGCTGTCCACGTTGGTGTGGGGCGTCAGCGAGCCTCGCGTCCGTCCAGGGGGAGTCGCGCCAGGATGGGGAGCCCCGAGGGCCCGGCGCCCCCGGGCGGAAGGAGAGCGCATTGATCACCACGAACATTCAGCGTCACGGCACGGTCCTGGTCAGCGTCACCGGGGCACTCGACGGAGACGCGGGCGCGGTGCTCCAGCGGGCGCTGGACGGCGTCACCACTGGTGAGCGGGACCTCATGGTCGACCTGCACGGCGCGATCTCCATGGACGCCGACGGACTGCTCCATCTCCTGGCCCTGCACCGGCGGGCGGACAGCCTGGGTTTGCGTGTCATGGTCGTCGGCTGGCAGCCCCAGCCCCAGCAGTTCATGGCTGATGTCGCCGGCATTCGCGGGCGGGGCTCGGCCACCGGGGAGCGGTACGCCGTGGCGGGTTTTCGCCGGCTGATCGAGGAGCGGGCGCAGCGCGCACGTGACCTGTCGGATTTCGGTGCCGGATGGCTGTCCGGCGTGTAGCGAGGCCCGCGCCTGTTCCTCACAGGGACGGTCGCACTCCTCGGCGCCCGCTCCTCGCCGCTCCACGACGTCGGGGTCGATGAGGTCTACATCCTCGGCGTTCTCGAGTCAGGCCTCGGCGAGGAAGGCGGGGAGGGCGGACGGCCGGTGGGCGACCCCGAGGGGGTTGCCGTCGTAGCGGATCGGCGCCAGTCCTGAGCGTCCGGCGGGTAGGCCATCCATGTCGGCGGCGGTGGCCCCGGCCGCCACCGCGGCGTCCACGCACGCGGCATTCGTCGGCCCCCGTACGGGTGCCGTCTTCCGGAGGCCGGCGCGTGGGCGCCCTAGCCTGTCAGCCGGCTTCGCGGCGCCGATCGCGGCTCGGACCGTGGGTGGAGGCGGAAGCGGAGACGGAGACGGTGTCGGCGCGGTCATCTCCGGGAGGCGCGGGAGCCGTCGCTGTCGCCTGCCCGGACGAGGCGGGTGACCTGCCGGGTCGCCGGCGCGTCCCGATTGCGGTGGTGCTGTCGGGGGAGCTCCAGAGGGTCTGTCCGTTGACCCTGGATGTAGACGTGGTCGTTGCCCGTGGCGGCGTTGGGCTCGTAGCAGGTGAGCGCGCGCAGGTTCGCGGTGCCGGTCATGCTGTTGGGCCGCCCGCCGGGCGCGCGCACCCTCACGGCAGGTAGGTCTCCAGCTCGCCGCGGCGCCGGACATCGAGCGTTGCGCAGTGGAAGGATCCGCCGAACGGGGCGTAGTGCCGCAGGTCGCACGGAATGGGCTCGTAGCCCCACGCCTCGAGCGCCCGAAGCATGCCGGTCTGCTTGCGCTCCGCGATCACGCGTCCGTCGCCGATCGCCAGGACGTTCATGCTGAGCCACTTCCCGCACATCGACGTGATGCCCAGCAGCCGCTCGTCGACCGGCTCGGGCTCCGGCGCCACCAGAACCTCCCACGAGTCGAGAACCGCCGGTAGCCGTCCGATGTCGATGTACTCGGGATTGACCAGCACCCTGCCGGGCGACAGGGGCAGGAACGTCGTGTCGATGTGCATGGGGGTCGGACAGCGGCTCTCGATCTCGTGGATACGGTAACCCGGGCCCAGGTGCCGACGCAGCCATTCGATCCCCATGCGGTTGGTGACGTTGCTCCGGGTCACGAACAGGTCCCGACCCGCCCTCACGAAGTCGGCGGCATCGAACACGGGCTCGAACTCGGTGAGGATGTAGCGCCCGGGCGGCCCGGCCTTCGGAACGCGGTAGTCCGGCTCGTACAAGGCCTCGGTGAGCTGCGGTCGCGGTGCCGCGGTCCAGCGGGCACCGCGCCGGAAGTAGTCCTTGAGGAGGGTGCGGTAGGCATGGGTCTCGAAGTAGCGGCACGGCCAGGCCATCGGAGTCTCGATGATCTCGTCCCCGACCACGAGCAAGCTGTCACGCGGACAGCTGTTGCTGAAGCCGCGCGAGGCCCAGTCGGGAGTGGCGAACCGCCGGGTGTGGTCCACCGGGTCCGGTCGCGTCACGGTGATCCCCAGGGAGCGCAGCACGGCGATGAACCGGTCGAGTTCGTGCTGAGCCGACTCCACCAGAATCCGCGGGTACCGCCGCCCGGCCGCCAGTCCCTGCAGGTGCGCCGCCCAGGGCGGGACGTTGCAGGCCACGACCGGGTGCCGCGAGGGGAATGCGGCGCCGTCGAGCCGGCCTACGACGACCTCCTCCAGCGGGTCCCACTCGTTGTGCGAACTAACCGGCGGGTTGAGGGACGCTGCGGCCCGGTCGCAGGGTCCCTCACCGGGCGACCGGCCCGGTTCCACTGCTGCCGCCATCGTGACCGCCTTTGTTCCAGGGAGTCATCGACTCCCACTGCCCGGGACCCCCACGATGCCGCGCACATCTTGCCGCGCGACAGCCGGTGCGTCCGTTCGGGTGGCGCGCGCAACCGCCCTCCCTGACCGACGCACTGTGCGACCGACGAGTCGAGTGTGCGATCGCAGCTACAGAGGCCATTGCGCCCCGCGGACTGCTCGTCGGCCCCGCCCCGGAACCGGCTGGGCCGGCGGTCGGAAAGCCGCCGGGTATGACACGTACACCGACATGGAGCCCGGCGGCGCCGCCCAGCCGCGGCGGCGGGTCGTGTTGAGGGCGCGGGACCGGATGGGCGCGGGACCGGATGGGCGGGTTGGGGGCGGGCGCCGGACGAGTTCTCACAGCCTGCAGACGCTGTCGCGCGGCTTATGGAGGTCCAGGTCCGGTCCTCCAGGTCCACGTCCCGCGGCACCCCCGCGCGGCGGAGCTGCCTGCGCAGATCGCGTCGTGACCCGCGGCGCCCGCGGCCACGACGACTACGTCCACCGCGCGCAGGCCGCGTTCGTCCGGCGCCTGGACCACCACCCTGCGCGTGCTCATGGACCCAGGCTCACGGCCCCGCCGACCGCCCGCACCCGGGAGTACTCCACCCGCCGAACGCATACGCCCCATACTTCCCGGGCTCTGCCAGAACGCCTCGCTTTCTCCGGAGGTCATGGAAGGCTGAGGCAAGCGTCGTCACCCCGGGGGTCGGGCTTCCCAGCGGAGGAGCCAAGATGGCCGCCGCCACGGGCCGGAAGCTTGCCGAACCACTGCCGCAGAGGCGGTACGTGGAGCTACAACCGGCAGCCACAGCCGCGCCGCCTCATGGACCTCGTCGACGGCCTCCATCCAGCCGCCGGCCGCAGCATGGACCGCGGCGCACCCACCCGGCTGCTGCGCCGCTCTTTGCAGAGCTCCGCCGCCTGCCGCCCGTGAGGCCGGAGCGGCACCGGCCCGCAGGAGCGGCAAGGTGCTGGAGCCCATTCGGTCAGCGGATGCCGGAGTCGGGATGCACGGCATCCCATTCCTGGCGTGCTCGCGCGATGGCATCGCGGTGGTCGGCCGACCAGTCCGCGAGGGCTTTCACCAGATGCGTGAGGCTGTGACCCATCGTCGTGAGCTCGTACTCAACCTGCGGAGGCACTGTCGGGTGCACCGTCCGGGTGATCACCCCGTCGCGTTCCAGCCGACGCACAGTGAGCGTCAGCATCCGCTGCGAGATCCCGGGTATGGCGCGTTGGAGCTGTCTGAAACGACGTACGCCCTGGGCCAGTTCGACCACGACCAGGACCGACCATTTGTCCCCGATCCGGTCGAGCACCTCACGGATCCCGCAGTCCTCGTGTTCGTCGCCGCACGTGACCACGGGTTCGGTGGTTACCCCTGTGTGCCCTACTGACATGGAAGTGCCTCCTTACGCTTCGTGACGCAAACCCGCAGGATGATCCCGGTTACCGAAGAGAACCTACCGGAATGGGAAGACGCTGATGATCATGGTTACTGGAGCTGCCGGCGCGTTGGGCGCGCTGATTGTCGAGCGGCTGGCGGGCCGTGAGGACACGGTCCTTGGAACGCGCGATCCTCAGCAGTTCCCGGCTGTGCTTCCTGTCCGCCCCATCGACTTCGACGACCGCCGAACCCTCATCAGGGGCTTCGAGGGTGTGGATGTGCTGGTCCTGATTTCGGCGGGCCAGGGCGAGGACGACACCGTCATAGCCCGGCACGGCGCCGCCATCGACGCTGCCGAGAAGGCCGGTGTGGGGCATGTCGTCTATACGAGCCTGACCGCCGACGGTGATCACCTCCCTTACGCGCTGCCACACCGCTGGACTGAGAGGCGGCTCCGGGAGAGCACCATGGGATGGACGATCCTGCGCAACGGCCTCTACGCGGAATTGCTGGCCGGGCTCGCGCCACTGGAGGACGGCCGGATCACTGCCCCGCTCGGCGAGGGCCGTCTGGCAGCCGTTGCGCGGGCGGATCTGGCCGACGCCGCGGTACGGGTAACGGTGGAGGCGCCCGCACACGCAGGACGCATCTATGAACTTGTCGGCGAGCATGCGATCGGCGGCGCCGACCTGGCCCGCACACACGGGCCGCACGTCACCTATGAGCCGGAGACACTCGCCCAGGCCCGCGCGCGCATCGCCGCCTCCGGCGCCGAACCGTTCCAGGTGCCGATGCTGGTGGGCACGTACTCCGCCATCGCTGCCGGATTCATGTCCCGAACCGGCGGTGACCTCCGTCAACTTCTGGGCCGCGCACCCCGATGCCCGCTCGCAGCAACCCTCGTGCAGCACCGGGACGTCCCCTGTCACCTCCGAGCCTGCGGATGAAACCTCTACGCCCACTCCGCCCCACGTACCGCGAGCGGTGTCCGAGTTCCAGGCGCTCGCCCAACGTGGCCGGCCGACGGTGGGGGAGTGCGCGGGCACGGTTCATGCCGGACCTGCCCGGCGGCCTGCGGCCCCTGCGCGACATGGGCGCAGCCGACGAGGAGTGAGAAGCGTTCAGCCGACGGCGCGGCCGGGTGCCCGGCACGTCCGGCCGGGTGTGACGGCGGGGTCGGTGGCGATGACGTGGACGACCGCGCCTGCCGCTGCAGGGTCGCGGTCATCGGGGCAGGGTCTGGGTGACGCGCCACAGGCGGCGGGGCAGCTCGCCCTCCTCGAAGGCGTGCACCTCGTTAAGGGTCCATCCGCCGGCGAGGGCGTCGACCAGGTCGCGGCCGAAGAAGTGGACGGCGAAGCCGCCGTGCTCGTAGATGTCGTCGCCGTGCGCGGTGCCGGCGCCGTAGTGGGCGTCGCCGGTGTGCCGCACGGTGTAGACGAAGGTCCCGCCGGGCCGCAGGACGCGGCGGACCTCGCCGACCAGGGCGTGGAGCTCTGTCGTCGACAGCGCCATGCACAGCAGCATGTGCGCGAAGACCGCGTCGACGGAGGCGTCCGGCAGCGGCAGCGGATCGCGTACGTCGTGCACCGCGGTGGCCACCCGCTCGTCGACTCTCTGGGAGCGGGCCACCTCACGCAGCTGCTCCAACCCGACAGGGCTGAAGTCGGTCGCCTGGACGGTGAAGCCCTCGCGGGCGAAGAACAGCGCGTCGCGGCCGTGCCCGGCGCCCAGCTCCAGAACGTCTTTCGCCCTCGCCGCCTGGAACACGGCGGCGGCGTGAACGGCGGGCTCGGACGGCTCCTCGCCGTACATGCCCGGGTGGGCGGCGTAGGTGTCCTGCCAGTGCCGCCGCTGGATCTCGGCCAGCTCCTGCTCGTCCGCCACGGTCTCTCCTCGCTCCTGCTGTGTCCGGGGGCAGCCTAGAGGTGCTGCTGCCCGGTCAGTGGCTGCGGGGGGCGTACATGATCACGGCCATCCCTGCGAGGCAGACCAGGGCGCCGGTGACGTCGTAGCGGTCGGGGCGGTAGCCGTCGGCGATCATGCCCCAGGCGATCGACCCGGCGACGAAGATCCCGCCGTAGGCGGCGAGGATGCGGCCGAAGTTGTCGTCGTGCTGCCAGGTGGCGACCACGCCGTACAGGCCCAGCGCGATGACGCCGGCGCCGATCCAGATCCAGCCCTTGTGCTCGCGGATGCCCTGCCACACCAGCCAGGCACCGCCGATCTCGAAGAGCGCGGCGACGACGAACAGGGCAACGGAGCGGGCGACAACCATGCTGGCGACCCTACTGGCGGCTCGCGCCGCCGATCTTCAGCGGGTCCCCGGGCGTCTTGCAGCCGCACCCGCCCTCACCTGCGGTCCTCGGCGAGCAGGAGCAAGAGCGGCGGCGCCGGCCGAGCCACCAGGTACCTGCGGCAGCCGCGGCCAGGGCGACGGCGAGGGCGGGCAGCCAGCCCGCCACCGCCCCGGCCCCGGCGCCCAGAACGCCCGCGGTGATCAGCACGGGCAGCGCGCAGCATGCCACGCAGGCCAGGGCGGCCAGCCCGCCGAGCGCCTTCGGGGCGCGGTGGGCGCGCGGGTCAGCAGGGTTCGGCATGACGCTCCTTGGCGAGGTCGGTGAAGGGGATGGGGCAGCAGGGGCTTCCGGCGCAGACGGTCAGGTCGTCGCAGCCCGCTTCGACGGCCGTGGCCAGTGCGGTGCGGATGGTGGCAAGGTCGGCGATCTTCGCGTCGACCTCGGCGAGCTTGGCCGCGGCCCGCTCCTGGAGTCCTGCGACCGGGCGGCCGTGGCGGTGGCGGCCGGCCTCCAGGAGTTCGGCGACCTCCTCCAGCGTGAACCCGAGCCGTTGGGCGGCCTTGATCACCCGCAGTGCGGTCACCGCGTCCTCGCCGTACAGACGGTGGCCGCCGTTGGTGCGCTCGGGTGCGGCCAGCAGGCCGCGCCGCTCGTAGTAGCGCAGCGTCTGGATGTTCACCCCGGCCGCCTCGGCGACCTGCCCGCTGCGCAGGCCCGTGCTCACCGCGACTGCCTGGCGGCAGCGATCCGGGCGCCGAGGGCGTCCAGGACCGGCTCGTGCGCGGGGTCCACCCCGATGTCCAGGCCGATCAGGTTCTCGCCGCCGGTGGTGGTGGAGGTGAAGAACGAACAGCAGTCGCTTTCGCGCGCCGCGAGCTCCCTCACGTGCTCCTCGACGCCCGGGCCGCCGGCCAGGTCCAGGCGCAGCCGGAGCGGCTCGGGCCTCGACAGTGAGGTCAGCCGCTGGGCGAACAGTGCGTCCCACTCGGCGACCCGCAGGGGCCGCTCCTCGGTGGGCAGCGTGCAGGACTGCGGCACCCACGCAAGATCACTCATCGCGCTCACTCCCGTCATCACGTCCCCGGTGGTGGGGACACCTCCGACGGTAAACCTGTACCTGGGTACAGGTTGCAAGTCCGGTGTCGGTTACGGGCGCGGCCGTAACCGGATGCGAGTAAGGGGGCGGGGCGGCCCTGGTGGCTGCCCCGCCCGCTCTGCCCGGCCGGTCAGACCGGTCGTTTGCCGATGCCGGGGAGGAACCGTCCGGTCCGGGCGGTGTAGGCGCCGTAGGCATCCGGGTGGACGGTCGACAGGTAGGGCTCCTCCACGACGCGGACCTGCAACTGCACGGCGGCCGTCAGGGCGATCAGCCCGAGGACGGCGATCCAGTTCGGGACCATCAGCGCCAGGCCCACGGCCGTGAAGACCATGGCGGTGAAGACCGGGTTGCGGACGTGGGCGAACAGGCCGCCGGTGACCAGCGTGGTGCGCTCGCCGGAGTCCACTCCGACTCTCCAGGAGGCGCCCATGTTCGTCTGGGCAGCCAGCGTGAACGTCATGCCGGCCACGGTGAGCAGCAGGCCCGCCCCGCGTACCGTCACGTCGCCGGTGCCGGGCAGGCCGGACAGCCCGGCCAGGGCCGCGGCCGGGGTGGCCGCTCCGAGGAGGAGGGCGGTGACGAACAGGACCCCCGCCCACCAGGAGGCCGTGCCGGGGCGGCCGGAGATGCCCCGGAATCCCGCGTCTCCGGTGCGGCGCCGCTGCATGGCGGCCCGGACCCCGAAAGCCGTTCCCGCCCAGGCGAGGTAGAGGGCGAGCGCCGCCCCGGCCCAGGCGTTCACCGCCCGCTCCCCGCGCCCGGGGCGCAGCAGGCGCATCCCGGCTTGCAGCCACACGCGTCGGCCTCGGCCACCGGGACGGGGACCGGAGCGTGGGCGGAGGGGGCGCAGCAGCCCTTGCCCTGCCAGGCGTTGCGCCCTTCCTTGACCGCGATGGCGGCGATGACGAGCGCGGCGATCGGGTCGGCCCACGACCAGCCGAGGACGGCGTTGAGGACCAGGCCCACGAGGAGGACGGCGGAGAGGTAGGTGCACAGCAAGGTCTGCTTGGAGTCGGCGACCGCGCTGGCGGAGCCCAGTTCGCGTCCCGCGCGGCGCTGCGCGGCGGACAGGAACGGCATGACCGCCAGCGACAGGGCGGCGATGACGATGCCCGGAACGGAGACCTCGGCTTCGCCGGTGCCGGTCAGGGCGCGGACCGCGTCGAAGGCGACGTAGGCGGCCAGGGCGAAGAACGAGACAGCGATGATCCGCAGTGTGGTCTTCTCCCGCGCCTCGCGCGCCGCGTGGTCGCGGGCGGAGAACTGCCAGGCGACCGCGGCGGCGGAGGAGACCTCGATGACCGAGTCGAGGCCGAAGCCGATCAGCGCGGTGGAGGAGGCCAGGGTGCCGGCGGTGAGCGCGACGACGGCCTCGACGACGTTGTAGGTGATGGTCGCGACGACCAGCAGGCGTATGCGGCGGGCGAGGGCGTCACGGCGGGCCGGGGAAGGCCCCAGGGATATCGCGGTCATCAGCAGCAGCCCTTCTCCGCCGCGTCCGGGCAGGTCTTGTCCGCCTCGACGGCGACCACCGCGCCACGCAGGTCGTGCAGCGCGTGGCCCAGGCGCTCGTCGGCGAGCTCGTAGCGGGTGCGGCGCCCGTCCGGCACCGTGACGACCAGACCGCAGTCGCGCAGGCACGCCAGATGGTTCGACAAGCGGGTGCGGGAGATGCCAAGGGCGTCGGCGAGGTCGGCCGGGTAGGCGGGTGCCTTCCCGAGGGCGAGCAGGATGCGGCAGCGGATCGGATCGGCGAGCGCGCGGCCGAAGCGGGCCAGCACCTCGATGTCGGAAGCAACAGTCAGCACAACACGACAGTACACAGAATCCTGAATTCAGGGAATCGTGGATTATTGGCCGGTCGGCGTCGGCTGCCCCCGGGCGCGAGCAGGCTGGTCAGTTCCGCGATCGCCTGCGGCGGCGGCTTGAAGTACCGCCGGACGTTCTCCGGCTTCTTGTGCCTCGACTTCGCCATCAGCATCAGCAACGACGCGCCCTGCTCGCCGAGGTGGGTCAGGGAGAGGGAGGAGTGGCGGTACTCGTGCAGATCCCAACCGCTCCCGGTCCCCGCACGGCCGTGCTCTCGTCCAGCAACGCGCTCGCCTGCCCGTAGGAGAGCCGGGCGCACCCGGTGTCGGGGCAGACATCGCGCGGGCTGACGACCTTCCCGGGGCCGGGCCTGCGGTGGGTGACGAACACCGGCCCGCGGGTGCCGCCCTTCAGCAGCCGGGGCAGGAGCCGGGCAGTCCCGGCATCCCAGTACACGGTCTCCAGCACGAAGTTCTCGGGGGCCTGGGCCCGGCGCCGGGTTCGGCAACTCCAGCCGCCGCACCCGCTCCAGCTTGTTCACCTCCGCCAGCAGGCTCTCCAGACCCGGGGCACCGGGGTCCGCACCCGCTTCATGTCGTCTTCGAGCAGCGTCCAGACCTCGATGAGGTCCTCCGGCTCCCAGTCCTGCCGCACCCGCGCTCCTCCACCCCACCGCGATCACTCGTTCAGCTCAACGAGACGATCGGAGGCGGGAAACGACAGCCCCGGGCCGTCACTCGCGCTACACGCCACCTGGCCGTAGCTATACGAGAACAGGGCCACCAAGGGAGATCCTGCCCAAGGGGGCGGAGCCTGCGGTGTCGATCTGCAACCGGCGGTGCCCCTCGGGTCACGAGCGAAGTGACGTCCGCGTGTGGCAGCCGGTTCGTAGGACAGCACCTGCGAGCCGACACTGTGATCTTCGGGCCGGCTCCGGAAGCAAGCCTCCGGCTGCGCCCACGGGCAACCTGCCACAGGCCACAAGGTCACGCTGCGTCGAAGCTAGCCCGATGCGGTGATCTCTCGATGGGGTCATGCAGCCACCCCCGTGAGCAACGCTTTCCGAGGCATGCTGATGTCATCCGCTCGTCCCCGCCGGCCGTGCGCGAACAGTCGGCGGATCGGGGAAGGCTCCGGCGACAGGCCCGGTCATGGCTTCCAGTCGTTCCACTGCTCAGATGCTCACGAATCTCCTTGCCGCAAGCCATCTTGCGACGCTGGAGCGACTGCCGTCCCTGGTTCGGCACCATGCCGCGCTCGCGGGACTCAACCGGGCCCGCATCTACGTGGCCGATCTCCGTGAGGAGACGCTGCGGGAGATGACTGGCCAGGGACTCGACGCCGCCCAGGGGGGCGAAGAGCTCCAAATCGAGGGCACGGTGGCCGGGCGTGTCTTCCAAAGCTTGCAGATCCTCCCGGGCAGTGGGGGAGACGACGGTGGCAGGAAGTACTGGCTCCCGCTCCTGGACGGCACCGAGCGACTCGGCGTCCTGTCCGTGTGCCTTACGGAGGAGCCGGACGACGAGAGCCGCACTGCGATGACCGCCGTGGCATCACTTGTAGGTCTGATGGTGGTTTCCAAGCGCACACACAGTGACTCCTACGCGCGCCTGACCCGTTTGCAGCCGATGTCCGTCTCGGCCGAGATGCAGTGGACGCTCATGCCCCCGCGGACCTTCGCCGGGCCCAGGGTGACCGTGGCCGCGGCCATGGAGCCTGCCTACTCCACCGCGGGGGACGCCTTCGACTACGCCCTGGCCGGCGACATCGTCCATCTCGCGGTCTTCGACGCGATGGGCCATGACACCGCAGCCGGCCTGACCGCCAACCTCGCGATGGCCACCTGCAGAAACCAGCGCCGTAAGGGAGCCAGCCTCACCGAGGCCCGGGACGCCATCGAATCGATACTGCTCGAGCAGTTCTCCCTCGACCGCTACGCAACGGCGGTCCTGGTCGACCTGGACCTTCGAAGCGGCCTTCTGTCCTGGATCAACTGCGGTCACCCTCCGCCCATCCTGATCCGGGCCGGACGCTGGATCACCGCCCTGGACCGGCCGCCGACCCATCCTCTGGGAACGGATCTCGGCCTGCCCGCAGAGATCTACCGCGAGCAGCTCGAACCCGGCGATCGGATCGTCCTCTACACCGACGGGATCATCGAAGCCCGCGACCGCTCAGGGCGAGAGTTCGGCCTCGACCGGTTCCTGCAGTTCGTCATCCGCCACCAGGCCGACGGTTTCCCGGTCCCCGAGACTTTGCGCCGCCTGGTTCGCGCGGTGCTGGACCATCACGACGGACAGCTCGGTGATGACGCCACCGTCCTGCTCTGCGAGTGGCACGGCCACGAACTGCCGCCCCTGGCGGAATTCCTTGGCCCCCTGACCCGCACATGATCGGCGGCCCATGGCGGTAGCTCGCCGCCTGCAAGCACACCTGCCGGCAGTGCGCGGCGCTTGGACGTGACCGTGGACGAAGTCTTCAGTGCTGGTCCGAGCGCGGCCACCGGCTGGAGGAGTTCTAGGGGAGGGGCGGCGGGCGGACAGGCAGTCCTCAGGCCGTTTGCCCTGGCCAGGACACGTGTCCGGCTACGGGGCCGCAACAGCCTTCCCGCTTCCCGTGTAGAGGAGAGCCGGTCGGGCAGGTGCCCGGCGTGAGGACTCGCCTTCGGCCAGGCCGGACCGGCGCAGGCATTGTGGAGGGCCGCGTCGCGGTGGTCACCGGTGCCGCCCGGGGGCTCGGCGAAGGCGTGGCGTACGCCTTGGCGGAGCGAGGGGCCAGGGTGACCCTGCTGGGGCTCGAGGGGGAACGGCTCGGCCGGCTGGCGGCCGAGCTGCCGGGACCGGCGGCACACTGGGCGGTCGACGTGACCGATGCGGACGCGCTCGCGGCGGCCGCCGAAGCCGTGCGGTACACCCTGGGCGAGCCCTCCGTGGTCGTCGCCAACGCGGGTGTCGCCCTCGGCGGGCGGCTGGCGGAGTGCGATCCCGAGGTATGGCGGCGGGTGGTCGAAGTCAATCTCGTCGGCAGTGCCCTGACCGCGCGCTGCTTCCTTCCCGATCTGCTGCGCACCCATGGCTACTACCTCCAGGTGGCCTCCCTGGCGGCCCTCGCGCCCGCGCCGCTGCTCACCGCGTACTGCGCCTCCAAATCCGGGGTCGAGGCCTTCGCACACGCACTGCGCGCCGAAGTCGCCCACCAGGGCGTCGGCGTGGGCATCGCCTACCTGAGCTGGGCCGACACCGAGATGATCCGTGCGGCCGACCAGACCGATGTCTTCCGGGTACTGCGGACGCACCTGCCCTGGCCCGCCTCCGTCACCCACGACACCGCCCCCTTCGTCCGTGCCATGGTCCGAGGGATCGAACGTAGATCAACCTACGTGTACGCCCCGCCGTGGCTACGCGGCGTCCTGGTGGCGCGGGCCTGCCTGCCCTCGGTCGTCACGCACCGTTCCCGGCGGGTCCTCGCGACCCGTGAAGGCGCGCCCCTGCCGCCCACCGGCCTCCTGGGACCCGGCGGCGCGGCCGCCGGAACCGCCGCATCTGGACCGTCGCACCGCGATCGATACCACCGTCTTGGGGAGGAATCATGGCCATACGACACCGCCTGATCCACGCCGCGCCGCACGAGGTGTGGGCCGTGCTCGCCGACGGCTCCCGCTACTCGGACTGGGTGGTGGGCACCAGCGATTCGCGTGTTGCCCATGGCCTGTGGCCAGAGCTTGGGGCGGCCCTGGAGTACACCGTAAGCCTCGGCCCGTGGACGGCTTCCGGTACCACCGTGGTGCGGCGGGTGAGCGCGCCCGACGAGCTGGAGCTGGAAGTCGACAGCGGCCCTGTCGGGACGGCCCGCGTGGCGATCGAGGTCCGCTCCTGGGGTAGCGAGTCCCTGGTCATCGTGGATGAGCACCCGCTGCGGGGCGTGGGCGGCGCGCTGCACAACGCCGCGCTCGACGCCTTGATCCAGCTGCGCCACCGCAGCATGCTCAAGAGGCTCGCGAACGTGGTCCAGGAGTCCGCCCGGTCCGACAGCCACGTACAGGCCTGACGGCGGGGCCAGCGCCCTGTCCCCTGACTGTGAGGCAGGGGACGGGAAAGCGACGCAAGCGCAGCTGATGAAGCGCGGATCGGCGCGATCGTCAGGTGTCGTCCGGGTCGTCCTTCGCCATGGCCATTCGGATCGCGTCGCCAGTCCGGTCCACCAGCGCTGCCACGGGGCCCAGCATCATGTGGGCCGAGGCACTCTCCACTGTGGCTCTATCCCCGGCCGCGGACAGCCAGACACCGGCGACCGGATCCGTAGTCGGCGGCGCAACGAAGGGATCGGAGGCTGTGCCAGCTGGACAAATCGTCACGGGCGAACGGCGTCGAGTACGCCCTGGTCGAGCCCCCCGGACGACGTCGCGTGCCAATTCCCGCCAGTAGGGCCGCGGCCCCTACGCAAGTGCGCACGTGGCGACGGTTGTTCAGGGCCCGGGGCAGGGCCTGAACGGGGGCGGGCCGACGTCGGCACGCGGCGCTGAACACGTGGCGTGGCGGCCAGGCCGCCGGAGGCGATGTGCGGTGGCAGGCATTAGGGATGCGTCACGGTTTCACGGGTCGGGACCGTCGGAACGGCTGTGGCGTCCCTCGGGGCGTGGGCTCATCGGGGCGGTTAGGCAGGACCCGTGGCCTAGTTATGTCGGTATTGCGTAGATTGTTGCGGCCGGGGGGCCGGACACGAGCTCAGAGAGCCGTCTGCGAGTCGGCTTCTCTGGTGCGGTTCGGCGCCGGCGCGAGGGGCGTCATACTCGGTGATCGTCGCGAGGCATAGTGGCGTCCCTGACAGAGATGATCTACCGCCCGTAGGCCGGCCGCGGAATGTGACCTGTCAGTTGCCGGAAGCCGGCATGAGATCCACTTCACACGACAGATCGGCGGAACGTTGTCACGATCCGGACCCGCTCTCCGGTCTTCGTACCGAAAGGGCACACACGGAGCCTCGCGAGAGTGGAACGGGAACATCGACATGGGACAGAAGCAGCACGTCGTGGTGGTGGGCGCCGGGTATGCCGGAGTGACCGCGGCCCTCCGCGTCAGCCGCCGCCACCAGGTGACTCTCGTCGACCCCAAGGAATGCTTCACCGAGCGCATCCGGCTGCACGAAATGGCCGCCGGCCGCGTCGGCACACCCCTCGTCCTGCGTGACCTTGTCGCCGGGAGGGAGATCAACACGGTCAAGGCCACGGCCACGTCGATCGATCCGGCCGCCCGTACGGTACTTCTGGACAGCGCAACCACTCTGACCTACGACCGGCTTGTCTACGCCCTCGGCAGCAGCACCGACACCACCCGCGTTCCCGGCATCCGCGAGCACGCCTACACACTGGAGCAGGCTCAGCAGCTCAGTGATCGACTGTCTCGTGGATCCGGCACCGTCACCGTCGTCGGCGGCGGAGCGACCGGCATCGAACTGGCCGCAGAGCTCGCCGAGTCGGCCAGCGCGTGGCAGGTACGTCTGGTCACCGGCAGCGAGCCCGGGAACGGGCTTTCAACAGCCGGCCGGACCCATGTGCGCAACTCCCTGGAACGTCTGGGCGTCGAACTGCACTCACACACCCGGGTCCAAGCAGTCCACCGCGGTGGACTGTCAACCGATCACGGTGGGCTGACCGGGGACGTGGTCGTCTGGGCTGCCGCGTTCACCGTTCCCTCGCTGGCCGCCGAAGCCGGGCTGCGCGTGGACGGGCGAGGCCGGGCTCTGGTGGACACAGCCATGCGCTCGCTCTCCCACCCCGACGTGTTCGTCGTGGGCGACGCGGCACGCGTCACCGTGCCCGGCACGGGGGAACTCCGCATGGCGTGCGCGACGGCGATGCCCACCGGAGCGCACGCTGCCGAGGCCATTGACGCACTCGCCCGTGGACGCGAGCCCAAGCCGCTCAGGTTCCGTTACCTGGCGCAGTCCATCAGCCTCGGTCGCCACGACGGCGTCATTCAGCCGGTACGCACCGATGACTCGGCGCACCGCCTGGTGATCACCGGTCGGCCTGCCGCCCGGATCAACGAGTGGATCAACCGATACACGCTCGCATCCCTGCGCGCGGAGCGCCGACGCCCCGGCACCTACCGGTGGGCGAAGCCGCTGCGCCCGGCTGAGAGGGCCCTGGTGCCTGCTTCCGCTGCCCAGGCACAGTGATCCCCCGCGGCGGCGGTCCAAGCCCGAGGGCGTCGCCCGCTCCTCGGTACTTTCCGCGGCCCGCCGCCCAGGACGGCCCGGACGCCCGGTAGCCGTACGGCCGGTGCCCTGGTCTCCGTGCTGATGACTTCGTCGCGGCCGGCCGTCCCGCTCTCCAGGTACGTTCCCCGGGCCGCGGGGTGTCGACGTCGGACGAGGTCCGCTCGTACGCCGCGAGGGTCTCAGGGGCCCCGGGTCCCAGGGACTGACCACCCGTCCCCGGGCAGCAGCGTCGGCCCTGGCCGGGGGTGGCCGCATCAACGGGACGGGGGGATCGCGGTGCTGATGATCGGCAGGCAGCGCCGTACGGGCGCCGCCGTGCTGGCGGGGACGCCGCTCGCCGTATGTGGCTGGTGGCCCCCTGTCCGGGGACGGGGCCGTCGGCCTGATCCTGCGTCTGCTGGCGGCGCCCGCGGTGCTGGCGGGTGGGTGGCGCGCGGGCGCGCTGCCACTCCGCCGGCCCATTCCGTTGGCGCGGGACACCGTCCGACAGCGAGGGGCGCTCGGCGCGCCAAGGCGTGGACCGGGGAGCCGTCGCCAACACAGCCGGCTTGGCCGGGGGAGTGGTCGGGGTTCGAGCGGGTCGTCCTTCACGGCGTCGCCGGACTTGCGGGCCGCCAGTACCCGCCGGTGGTATCCGCGTTGGCCGGGTCGCACCGGCGTGGATGGTAGTCGTGCTGTCGGCGGCTGCTGTTGAATCAGCCGTTCAAGGCGTTGGACAGCAGTCCTGCGACCACCAGGAAGATGACGAGCGCTGCGAGACCGACGCCTAGCATTCCTGCCACTTTGCCGGCAGTCGGCAGCTGTGTTTTGGCAATCTTCACGTTGGCGGCCATGGCCAGAGCGCCCAGCCCGCCGCCGATCGCACCGCCTATGAAGAGCAGTCCCATCGGGAGCAGGGAGAGAACCACCTGCCACGGGGCAAGTCCGTCGAAGAACTTCTTCTTGGTTGTGGGTGCAAGGGTGCCGATCTGCGGCGACTTTGACACGACTGGTCCTTCCGATGCGCCATACGTGCGCAGTCGATTCAAGCTGGGCGGGCGTGAGATGGTGTGGCTCAGTAGAAGGTGCCGCAGGGCGTCTCTCACGGGTGTTCGTGACGTTATCCAGTCGATGCCCTGCGGGCAGCCTCGGGTTGGCCTCCGTTTGGGAACGATCTGGACTCTCCCGACGATGAGCACGCCTGCCGGTGGATCCATGCGGCATGCCCCCGACCTCATCCACATCCGGGCCACGTTGGCCCGGCAGGACGGCCGTCCCCCCCCCGGCTGCGGTGGCGACATCTCCGCGATGCACACCGCCGCCGCCCGTGCCTGCCGATGCCGGCTGGGGCCTCACCCCGATGTCACCCCTGGACCGCACCCCGCGCGCCGCAGCCCGGTCACCGGCGAGGTTGAGAAGGCCGCCCGCCGCGGGCTGCCGGAGATCGGGCGGGAGTCCCCGCAGCGCACCGTCCGGACCGCGGCCGCGCTCGCCGACGGCGACACGGAGTTCCTGGAGCGGCTCCGTGACGCCGGCTGCGCGTACGCGAGCGCTTCACACGGCACATCGCCCCGGCCGGCTGAGCGCTCGCCGGGCACTGGATCCGCGAGGCCTCCGCACTCCTGTGCCGCGCCGGACGAACCCAGGGTGTCGGTGATGCAGCCGCGCTCGGCGACCCCCTCGTCGCCGCCGCACACTCCATGACCCTGCTCCGTGACCGCGTTCGGCGGGCGGCCGACGCGTGCCTGCTCGGGCTGAGCGCGCAGCCACCGGGCGAGGCTGCGCGCATGCGACCACGAGTCCCCGCCAGGACGGAAGCCCGGTTCGGCGGTCTGGAACGGTATCCGAGCTGGCTCCTCCGCCTTCTACGTTTCAGACCGATGGAGTTGTCAGTCGTGCGCAGCTTGGCCTGAATCGGCATGCTTGTTGTCCTGCTGGCCGCGCGCACCGCCTCGGCTATTCGGAACCGCATCCCCCGCACGCAAGAGGCGGAGGGTGAAGACTCATGCCTGCGCCTCGGCGGTGAAGAAGTCGGTCAGAACGGGAGCGAGGAGCTCGGGGGCGATGGTGTGCTCTTGGCCCGGGAAGGTGTGCAGAATGAAGTTGCCTGCCAGCCTGGCGAGTTCTTGGGCGCCGGTGAGCATGTGCGGTGCGCCGGCGTCTCCGCTGGCGACGAGGACGGGGATCGTCACGGACTGCCAGCGCTCGGCGGACAGGGGACGGCCGGACATGGTGTCGCCCATGACCTGCCCGTCGTAGGGCAGGGTGCGGGCCGTGGCCTCCATGGCGGCCCAGAACGGAGCCTGCCGCATACCGGCGACCGCCTCGGGCGGCATGCCCACCGCGGCCGTCATGAAGTAGGCCACGGCATCGCCGTACGCGCCCTGAGCTACGAGTGCCTTGAGGTGAGCGACATAGTCGGCCGGCAGCGGCGGACGGCTGGCATCAGTGATGAAGGGCGGTTCGTACAGGGCCAGCCGTGTCACGGCGCTGCCGCGGGCGGTGGCCTCCAGTGCCAGCACGGCGCCGGAGGACATACCGAAGACCATGGCCTTGCCGCCCGCGTGCCCGATCAGCGCGTTCAGGTCCTCGACCTCGCGCTGCACGTCGTAGGTCGGAGCGTCCCCGCTGTCGCCCCGTCCGCGGCGGTCGTACGTGATCACCGTGAAGCGTTCGGCCAGCAGGCCTGCCAGCTCGGCGGAATCGCCGCGAGTCATGAACGCACCGCCGACGAGGACGACGGCAGGGCCCGACCCCTGTTGTTCGTAGGCGATGACCGTGCCGTCGGCCGAGAACACCTTGTCCATAGGAAACCCAACTCACCTTCATGCATCGCGCACAGGATGCAAAGCCCCGCACCCCACTGAGAACACGACACGTGCCGTGTCGCTTGTCTCGCAGAGACTGCCTGCCCGGTCGTACATCTGCCAACACGCTACGTGTCGTGTCCTGTGACGGTGGTGCAGTGACCAAGCCCCCGAACCCGCAGCGACGCAGCCAGAAGAGCCACGAGGCGATCCTCGCCGCGGCGCTCGAGCTGTGTGGCGAAGACGGGTACGGTCGAGTGACGATCGAAGGCATCGCGGCCCGAGTCGACGTCAGCAAGAAGACGATCTACCGGTGGTGGCCGTCCAAAGGGGCCGTCGTCCTCGAAGCCCTCCACGAGGCAGCCGACATCGCGGCCCCCCACCCCGACACCGGCGACCTCGCCACCGACATGCGCGCCCAGCTGGCCGCCGTCATCGGCTTCCTCTCCCCGCCGTCGCACGCCCCCCTCGCAGGGCTGATCGCCGACACTCTCGGCGACCCGGAACTCGCAGGCCACGTGCGCGAGCGCCTGATTCGTCCGCGTATCGAGGAGTTCGAGCAGCGTATGCGGCGTGCTCAAGAACAGGGGCACCTCCACCCGGACGCGAATCTGGAGTTTGCCCTCGATCTGTTCTACGGCCCGCTGTACCACCGCCTGGTCTTCCATCTCGGCCTGCCAGAGCCCGATTATCTCGACACTTTGATCAACCACGTCATCCGTGCCCTCACCCCAAGTCAAGGCCACAAGACCTACTAGGTTGGGGCTCCTTGGTCAGTGCGGGGTCGAGGAACACGCGACGGGCCCGCCACGTACTGACGACAGGGCTTCGTGACCGCGGTCATCTTCGGCCGGCGGGGCTTGGACTTGTCGAGGTGCCGGACCACGGGTCAGGCCCGCCCGGGGCGTCCGTCCTCGGAGAGGCCAGCCGGATCTATGGCCTCGCGGGGATGACGGGTAGCAGGAGCCGGGCGGGCCGGTCGGTCCGGTCCCCAGTGCAGGCACGGCAGCGTCGGGTTGAGCCGGGCAAAACCCGGGTGACCGTGCTCCGGCCGGGGCATGCGCGAGGCATGCCGGCTGGCCGGATTGCGCTGCGGCCGTGGTTGTACATGCCACGGGCCCGATCTCATGCGGTGGTTGCACAGTCGGCGGGACTGGGCTGAGGGGTTGAGGCAGGGGATCAACCCGTCGGGCGACGAGTGGACACCGGCCGCCCGCATAGCGTTCCTGTCTGTCGCACCCGGCGCCGGGACGGGGCGACACCTATACGCAAGGGGATGACGCGTCCCTGCCCGCGCCCTTGAGGGCGCGCTCAGGCCGGCCGGTCCCGGCGACCTGTCATGTCATGAAGGGGAGAAACATGATCACCACCAAGAAGTCCGCCGTACTGCTGTCGGGCGGTGCTCTGGCCGCCGCCGTCCTGATGGGCACGGCCGGGGTCGCCTCGGCCGCCCCGGCGGGAGCGGGGGCAGCCGCCACGGCGGCCACGACGGCGGCCTCCGGCTGGTACTGCGGCTACGAGGACGGTACGCCGTACACCGACCGGGGCGACCGCGGCGACAAGGTGCGCGAGGTGCAGTGCCTCCTGCGGGACGTCTGGGGCTTCAACATCGGTAGGACCGGTGTCGACGGCGACTTCGGCAAGGCCACGGAAGACGCGGTGAAGGCCTTCCAGCGCAGCCGGGGCCTCGCGGCCGACGGCAAGGTGGGCCCCAACACCTGGCGCAAGCTGCGGGGCCAGTGACAGCGGCCGGCCGGGATCGGTGAGCGGAAGCGACCCCGGATCGCTGTGACGTGCCGGCCCGCCCCTGGCGGGCCGGCACCCCTCCAGCCGTGGCCAGGCCCCTGCCGGCCGGAGCCGCCACGCCCGACGTCATCCGACCGGAACACGAGCCGCACGGCGAACGACTCCGGTCACACCACTACAGGGCAGAGGGCCGCTGAGTGCCCGCCCGGCCGGGCGACAGCAGGCCGCTCTCGTAGGCGACGACCACGGCTTGCGCTCGGCTTTGCAGGCCGAGCTTGGACATGATGCGGTTCAGGTGCGTCTTGACGGTGGCGATGCTCACCACCAGGCGCTGGGCGATCTGCTCATTCGCGAGGCCTTGCCCGACCAGGTGTAGGACGTCCGTCTCGCGTTCCGTCAGTTCAGCGAGACTGGCAGGCTGCGCACGCCGCGCCTCCGGCTGGTGGGCGAAGGTTTCGACGAGCCTTCGGGTGACCGTGGGAGCGAACAGCATCTCGCCTTCGGCAATCAGGGCTACAGCGGCCAGCAGTCGCTCGGGAGGGGTGTCCTTGAGCAGGAACCCGCTGGCGCCGGCCCGCAGGGCGGCGTACACGTACTCGTCCAGATCGAAGACCGTGAGCATGACGATCTTCGGCTTCGGCTGAGGCGCCCGGTCGAGGATGTGCTGGAGAGCGGCGATACCGCTCATCCCGGGCAGACGGATGTCCATGAGGACAACGTCCGGCCGCAGCGCGGCCGCGAGTTCGACCGCCTCCTCGCCCGTTGCCGCCTGCCCCACGACCTCCAAGCCGGGTGCCGCCGCAGCCAGTGCTGCCAGCCCGGCCCGTATCAGGACCTGGTCGTCCACGATCAGCAGCCGTGTCATCGCGGCCGTCTCCCCCCGTGTGTGCGGGGGAGGTGTCACGCGCCCCCGGCTGCGTCGAGCGGGGCAAGCGGGATGGTGAAGACGACCTCGAACCCTCCCTCGGCTCTCGGCCCGGCCCGCAGTGACCCGCCGTAGAGTCTCACCCGTTCCCGCATGGTGAGCAAACCGAGCCCGACGACGGCAATTCGGCCACCGGCGCGGTACCGCCCTGGCCGGTCACCTCCATGACGTCGTCACCCACCGCCTGTCGGCGCTCGCGGTGCAGGCCGGGCGGGTCCTGTGGCTGGTGCTCGCGGGGCGGAGGGAGTGACGGGCCGTCAGAGTCTGGGGCGACAGCCCGTTCAAGGCCTCGGTCCCACGGTCGACCCAGGGGCCGGCAGGGGTGTGTCAGTGGGCTCCTCTAGCGTTGCGGCATGTTCTGGACCGCCTCTGAGGACACCCTCCCGCCCGTGCCTCCCGCGCGGCGGCTCGATCCCGCGCCCGAGGGGCTCGCCGAGACCGTCGAGCTCACGGCGGCACACCTCGACTCCCGTGCGCACACCGTGGCGGACTTCGAGCGCTCCCTCGACGGGCTGGTACGGCATGCCCACCGCGACCGCCACCCGCTCGCGCGGGCGCTCGCCGACGCGCTGGGGCACTCCTACACCGAGGAGATCGAGGCACAACGACTCGGCGGCCTGAACGTCGTGGTGGCCGCGTTGCTGTGGCAGGTGCCGGGATACAGCCTCAAGCCCGAGTCCGTACGCCGCGGCCGGGGGCACGAGGACTGTGCGCAGGGCGGTCTGGAGCTGGTGCTCGCCGCCCGGCTGCGCGAGATCGCGTACAGGCTCATGTCCAAGGAGCCGCTGCCGTTCCTGCTGTCCACGCCGACCTGGGACACGGGCGCGCTGGAGGCTGCCGAACTGGTGGAACGGCTCACCGCCTACCGCCGATGGGGCATACGGCCCGGTCCGGCCGACTTCGGGCAGGCGCTGCTGCGCGTACGGCGTGACGATGCTGCGGGCGGGGCGGCCGCCGAGGAGGCGTCCCGCCTCGGTACCGCCGAGGGGGCCCGGCTCGCCGCCTGGCTCGGCCCGGACGGCGAACCGGCCCCGGCGCTGCGCCGCGTCGTCGAACCGGATCCGCAGGCCCACAAGGCCTGGCAGCGGGCCGGAACCGCCAGTGCGCAGGTCGCCTTCCTCAGTGGGGAACGGGCCGCCCTGCAGCGGGAGTTCCCGGAGCCGTTCCACTGGCTGGGCCGTCCGCACGCGGGATTCACCCAGTGCTATCACTGGTACGACGGGCACCCCGTACGCGCGTCCGTGCTGCCCGAGGACCGCGAGACCCAGGCGGCGTGGCTGCTGCCGCAGGTGACGCTGGCGGCGACGGCCGGCGATCACGGCAGCTCCTGGATGCTGCCCCACCTCGCCCGGCTGGGCGGGCCCGCGGGCCCCGCTCTGCACGCCGCCGTGGCCGCAGGACTGGGCGGCCGGTACGCGGAGAGCCGCCGCCCGGCGGTGGAGGCGCTGCTCGTCCTGGCGGCCCGGGGCGATCTCGACGCCCCGCTGCTGGGCCGCGAGCTCGCCGCCATGACGGCCCTGGGCACGGTGAAGCCCAACCGACTTGCCGACGCGGCCCGTTGCGCCGCGGCAGCGGGCGCGCACGCGACCCTGTGGACCGTGCTCGCCGAGGTACTGCCGGCCCTCCTGCCCTCGGTACGGGGCGCGGGCGCGATCCTGGCCGTAGCCGCCTCTTGCGCCGAGCAGTGCGCAGCCACGGGCCCGGTCCCCGACGCGGTGGCGGCAGCCGCAGCCCGCCGCGGCTCCTGCGCCCTGACCACCGAAGCCCGCCGCCTGAGCGCCGCACTCACCGGCAGCTGAGCGCGGTCGGCGCGGCCCGGCTGCCGGTGAGTGCGGCGCCGGACACCTGCTAGCCGCGCTGTCCGTGTCGCCAGAGGACATGAACCACGCGGACCACCGCGAGAAGTCCGGCAATCCAAACCCCGGTGACCCGGAGGAATTCGTCCACCCCCGCCGGAAGGTCCCAGACGGCGGTCGGCCCCGCGATCGTCGCGAACACGAGGGCGCCGAGGAAACATGCGCTCAGCAGCGCATAACCGATCTCAACAGGGATCGCGTCCCGCTCGGCCTGGGTCCGTCGTCTCGTCTTCATGCCTGAAGAATCGCACCGGGGCGGCCGGTAGTCCACGAGGTAAGCCGGCCGTGCAGCGTGCTTCGCGTCGGGACCACCGTGCTCGCGAGGCGGCCGAGACATCGTGATCGAGGCCGGCCTGGTCAGCGCACGCCTGCCGGTGCACTTGACCGCCGCCGACCTCGCGGACCTCACCGCCTTCCTCGCCGCTCGCGTCGCGCCGAGGAGGACGGTGCCGTCCCGGACGGCTGTGCCAGTGACGGGCGGGCGGCCGACCGCAGCGCCTACCTGCGGCTGCGCGCCGCCTCGCGACTCACCCACCTGCGTACCGCGCTCGCCGGCGGCCACTGAGACCACCGGGTGAGACCACCGGGCGCGAGCCGATCCGGCCCGGGTGCCGTCAGCGCTTCCCGCGAAGACGGCCGAACAGTACGCGGACCTGCTCACGTTTGCGCGGATCGGAAGCCGCCCGACGCGCCGAAGCGATCGTCCGCTGTCCCTGCGGGCTGCGGCTGAACTGTTTGATCTTGCGGAGTAGCCCGGACATGAATCCTCCTGTGCGGTCGCTGGGTGACGCTACGGCGTGTGCCCGGACACGGCCTGCCGAAACTGCCGCCTTCGAAGGCCGGTTCGGCGGAGCGGGCCGACATGCGCTCCGGGACGCTGCCGGTCCTCATACTCTGTCATCGCACGGCTGCTGGCCCGCAGCGACGCCCGCGGCATCACGGCTGAGCTGCCACCGCGCGATCTGGACGGGCTGGCCCTCATGGCCGAAGGCCGCTCCAACGTGGCTGTGGTCGGGCGCCCTGTTCATAGCGAGAGCGCGGTCGCAAGCACACCGCGGCCATCTTCACCAGGGTGCGCATCGAACCGTCCGCGGCCTACCTCAAGCGGTAGCGAAGCCTCGACGGAGCCACGGTCGCGGTCGTGGTCACGTTCACGTTCACGGTCGCGGCGTCAGCAACGACGCGTCTGGTGGGGCACCGCGTCGGGAACCGGAGCGGAGGAGTCGGGCACCGCCTCACCGCGACGACGAAGGTGAGCGCGGCGCACGACGTGGCCAGGCGCCGCCCCTGACCCGGACCGTCAGCGACCCACGGTGAGGGGACGGGGAGCACTGCGGCCCCCCCGTGGGTTCCCGCGCCGTGTCAGTTCGGCCCGGCCGCGTTCTCCGCCTGCAGCGTGCCCAAGAGATCGAAGGCGGGGCGGTCCACGGGGCTTCGGGTGTTGCCGAGGGCGATGACGGCGAGGCGCTTCTCCGGATCGAAGCCGACGAAGGAGGAAAAGCCCCCGGTCCCTCCGTTGTGCCAGACCTGGAGGTGGGCGCCCTGCCGGGGGTGGAGGCGGTGCGCCATCCAGCCGAGGTGCACCCAGGCGAAGCGGTTCTTGCGGTGCTCCACCGACCGGCTCAGGCGGATCACCTCGGCGAGCCCTTCGGGGCCGCCGTCCAACTGGGCCCGTACGAAGGCCACCAGGTCGGTGGCGGTCGACCGCAGGCCGCCGGCCCCGGCGAGGCCGGCCAGGTGCCACGGCGCGGCGGGACGCCCGCGGCGGACGTGGCCCTGCGCGGAGCGTTCCGAGCGGGCGCCGTCCACCGTCACCACGGTGTCCGCCATGCCCAACGGACCGCAGATCTCCCGGGTGATGAGGGACTCGTAGTCCGTGCCGGCGCGGCGGGCGAGGGCCAGCCCCAGTAGCCCGGCTCCGAGGTTGGAGTAACGGAACCGCTTCCCCGGCACGGCCCCAAGGCGGGTCCTGGCCAGCCCGGTCAGCAGGAACTCGGCGGTGCAGCCGGCGTACGGGTCCGGCGTGGACGGGCGCAGCAGAGCCGGGAGCAGCATGCCGCGGGGCAGCCGCGGCAGCCCGGAGGTGTGGGTGGCCAGGTGCTGGAGCGATATCCGACGGCCGTCACGGGACGGAACGGCCGTCCCGTCGGGCAGCAGATCGGCGAGCGGCTCGTCCAGCGCCACCGTCCCGAGGGATGCCAGGCGCGCCAAGGCCAGCGCGGTGAACGGCTTCGTCACCGAGCCGATTTCGAACAGGGTGTCGGGGCCGGGGGTACGCTCGTGGTCGGCGCCGGTGCTTCCGGCGCCGCGGATCTCCACGGTGTTCCCCGCCACCACGGCCACCACCACGCCGACGTGCTTCTCGGCCAGCCGGTCCGCGGTCCGCTGGGCGAGGGTTCCGAGTTCTTGTGCCATGACGAACATCATCGCGGCGCCCCGGTCGCTGCCGGTGCGCCTCGATGATGATTTCCACGGCCGCCACTGCGACCTGAGCAGTACGGCGAAGCGACCGCGGCGAGACGCCGGGCGCCTTCAGGGCGCCGTCCACGAGGAGGGAGCAGACATGCTGTACGGCGCAGTCGTGGTCACCCCGCAGGGCCCGCACCTGATGACCGCTTCCGCCGCGAGCCCCGTCGTCGCGCAGCTGCTGACGCAGGCCGCCGCCTCCCAGGCGCCGCCCACGGCCCAGGCCGTGCCCGCCACCGCCGCCCGCGGCGCCGGCTCCGGTGCCGGCGTCCTGCTCGCCCTCGCCGGGGTGGCGGCCGGCGCCCTCGTCTCCCTCGGTGGGCTCCGCGGCGGCCGCGCCGTCACCGCCGTTCCCGGCGCCTCCGCCCTCGTCGGCCTGGCCGGGGCCGCTCTCGCACACAGCTGGCTGGGCGTCCTCACCGGCCACTGGTGGGCCGCGGCGGGAGCCCGGGCCCTGACCGTCGCCGCAGTCGCCGCAGTCGCCGCGGGCGTCGCCGGCCTCCACGCGCTGCTGGGCAAGCCCGGCATCGGCCCTCGGCGCCTTCCTGATCGTCCTCCCCGCGATCCGTTCTCCGGCGCCGCGGGCGCACCGCAGAAGCTGCCCGAGCCCGCCGGGGTCATCGGCCAGGGGCTGCCACCGCGGGCAGCTCACTGCTCCGCACCGCGACCGACCCCACGAGCAACACTCAGGCCACCAACAAGGTCGCCGTGAGGACGAAGGGATCGGACTTCACCCCTCACGCGCCCCTGCGGCTCTAGGACACTGGCCGACACCTACACCTCCCTGACTGGCCAGGAGACCCACGGCGGCCTGGCCGACTGGCGGCTCCTCTCGGTGCCGCCCACCACCGCTACCACCGGCGGCGGCGCCTCGACCGGACCGGCCATCGTGACCGTGGACGTCGGCCTGGACGTCACCCTCACGGTCACCGCCGGGGCCCGGCCCCCCGTAGGGGACACCGTCTGCATGGAGGAGAACCCGTTTGAGATTCCGCTGCCCCCGGAGATCCTCCGGCCACTCACGCGCCTGGTGATGGACCTCTCCTACACAGTTGGCCGCAGCACGCGGCGCCCGCGTCATCGCGGTCGCATCAGCGGAGGACCACGACTACGCCCGACAGCTCGGCGCGACCGAGTTCGTCGACTACCGCACCACTGACGTCGCGGACGCGGTTCGTGCCGCGCACCCTGAAGACATCGACGCGGTTGTGGACCTGGTCGATGACCGCGAGGTGGTGGCCCAGAAGATCGCCCCGCTGCTGCGCAAGGGCGGCCGTCTGGCCAGCACCATCTTCGCCGCCGACCCCGACGCACTCGCCGAGGCCGGTGTCCGCGCCGTCAACTTCAACTACCGGGCCACCGACGACGACATGGCCGAACTGGGCCGACTCGTCTCCACCGGCGCACTGCGCGTAGGAGAGACGACCACCTATCCGCTGACCGCCATGGACCAGGCCTACACAGCCTCCACCAGCGGCCACGTCCGCGGAAAACTCGTCATCACCACGGCCTGACCCGGCCCCCTCGCCGACACGCGACCCGCAGCCGACAGTGCCTGCCGGACAGCCCGCGCCCCTCACAAGGCCACGCCCCGCACAAGACCACGCCCGCACAAGGAGCACGTTGTGACCCGCGCTGAAGAACTCGCCCGCTGTTTCTACGAGGCATCGACACCGACAACCCCGACCTCCTCGACGACACGCTCGCCCTTGACTGGACTCCTCAGCCGCTCGTTCCTGGAAACCCGGGCGGCCCGGAAGGCCAGAAGCAGACGCTGCGCATGCTGCACAGTGTCTTCGAGGACCTCCACTACACGGTCGAGGACTTCTTCGGCGCCCTCCAGCAGATGACAGGCCCGGCTGCAGCCTGACGCGGCGCCGGAGAAAGCTACGGGTGGCCACGGCCGTCGACTGCCGGACCACACACCTCATCGACGCGGTACGCACCGCGCTTCTAGGGGCGTCACAGCCTTCCTGCCGGCCCGCCCCTCCTCTTGCAGAGCACTACCGCCGGGGCGGTGGTCCAAGCACCGTGGGCGCCGGCGCAGAGCACCGTCGATGTTCCCCGCGGTTCGAGGCGACCACTCTCGGGACCGACGACCGCCTTCTTGCTGATCCACCGATTCGGTACGGCACGTGCGACCAACTGGCCACTCAGGCCGGAGCGGGGCTTTACGGTGAGTGACCTCATCGGACCAGCGCCGCCAGCAGCGGAACCCGGGTGCGCTCCGTTTGGTCGCGGTGGGCTCGGCGGCGCGCGGCGTGCACACTGCGCCGAGCCAGGCAGAGCTCGCCTGCAGGAACGTGGCAGGTCGGACAGGCTTCAGCGAACGCACCGTGCCGGAACTGGCGGTGTGTCTCGTACGCGGCGTCGAAGGCCGCATCGACAACGGAAGCCGGTATCAGCGCTGGGGCGGTACTCACGTGGGGCATCTCCTCACACAGGGGGCGCGGCGGCCTCGGCCCTCACACTCCACACGTCGGACAAGCGGCTCCATGCGCATTCCCCCGTTAGCGCAGTTCAACAGGGTGGATGTCGCTTCAGCGGGGGCGCGACGACCAGGCCCTCGCTGCGCGGGTCACCGGCTCCGGTGAACGGGTGGAAGAAGACGCCTCGCCGCTCGCACTCCTCCATCAGGGGCCAGGGCAGGCCAGCCGCAACCTCGACCCCGTACAGGTGGCCGATGCCACGGACATCTCGCACAGGCGCCCAAGAGGCAAGGGACAGCCCTTAGGCACTCGCCGCGAGCCGTGAAAGCGCCGAAGTCCACGGACTCCAGCTCATCCAGGACCCCGAGGCAGGCCGCCGCCATGAGGGGGCCATCGTGCCCATGGCGGGCAGCGGGTCTGAGTCCTTGTGACGCAGCAGCGGCCATCCGGGGGCACGAAGGCGCCGCCCGTGGTCCCGTTGATCGGCTCGATCAGCACCGCCGCGACGTTCTCCGCACCCCGGCTGTCGATCGCCCGCGCCACCTCGCCGGCGCACGAGGCATCACACCGTGCCCTTCATGCGCGTGGCCGTGCGTCGGCGGGTAGGGCGCCGGGAATGCGGGGCCAAGACCGTAGCGGTCTTCCGGGCGGGGGTTGCAGATCTGGTTGCCCGCAACCCCGAGGGCGAACATGCTGTGACCGGGGTACGACAGGCTGGCCGTCAGGATGTCCCCGCGCCGCTTCCCGTCGCGGGCCCGCACGATGTTCCGCGCCAGGCCCACCGCGACTTCCACGCCGAGGGTTCCGCACGTGGTCAGCGCGACAGAGTCCTCCGGGCGGCCCACCGCTTGGCACAGGCGGTCCATCAGCTCCATCTGGATGTGGGGCTGTACGACGGCGGCACCACCGAACGAGTAGCGGGAGAACTGCCGCCCGATGCGGGAGAGAACCGCCGGACTGCCCTGCCCGACGTTCACAGAGAAGGCCGCTCGATCCGTCGAAAATCCGGCGGCCATCGGCGCAGTGCAGCCAGGGCCCGTTCGAACCCACGGCTTCGAAGTCCGGCAGGGGCTTGGACGACGTCAACAGACGTTCGCGTTGGCGCAAGGACCGATCCACGAAGAAGTCCCTTCCTCGGAGTGCTCACTGGGAGGGTGGAAAGTGCGCGGCGATGGTGGACCGCGGCAACTCCAAGACCACCGCACCAGAACGCGGTACAACAGTCCGTAGCCGCAGGGATGCAAGGAGTTTGCATGTCATGCAAGAGGCCCGACCGGGGCCCCGGCTACGGGGGCCGCCTCGGACCGGTCAGGAATGGAGAAGCCCCGGCAGCCCTCCACCCCCTAGCGTGAGGGACATGGCAACCACCACGCACACCCCGGCCCCCACGTCCCTCGCGTCCGTCACCATCGAGGTCACCGACCTCGAAGCCGCCCGCCGCTTCTACAGCGCCTTCGGCGTGGACAGGTACGTGCGCCTGCGGGCGTCCGAGTCGCACTCCTCCGGATTCCGCGGCTTCACCCTGGCCCTCACCGTGGCCGGGCCCGCAACCGTCGACGGCTTCGTCGCCGCCGCGGTGGACGCCGGCGCCACCGTGCTGAAGCCCGCCGCGAAGTCGCTGTGGGGCTACGGCGGCATCGTCCAGGCTCCCGACGGGACGATCTGGAAGATCGCGACCTCGGCGAGGAAGGACACCGGTCCCGCCACCCGCGAGATCGACGAGGTCGTCCTGCTGATCGGCGTCGAGGACGTGAAAGCCACCAAGCAGTGCTACGTCGCCCGCGGTCTGACCGTGGGCAAGAGCTTCGGCGGCAAGTACGCCGAGTTCACCGCCGCTGGGTCCAGCCCCGTCAAGCTGGCGCTGTACAAGCGCCGCGCCCTGGCCAAGGACCTCGGTGTCCCCGTCGACGGCGCCGGCTCGCACCGCATCGTCCTCGGCGGCACCCCCGACGCCTTCACCGACCCCGACGGGTTCACCTGGGAAGCCCCCGTGCAGTCCTGACCCCGACCGCGCGGGAACGCCGATCAGGCCGCCGCGCCGGCCGCCACCACGCGCGCGTTGTCGACGTACAGGCACAACGCGCCGTCCTCGGGGCACCGCAGGCCGACCGTGACACCCCGCACCGCCCCGTCCGCCGCGAATGCCAGGGCGACCGCGACGTGGAACACGTCGTGGCCGGCGGGGCAGCGGGGCAGGTCCGACGCCTCGAAGCCCGGGCCCGGCGAGGCCGGCGGCAGCGGCGCCTCGGACGGCTTGAGCCGCCACGGATGGGCGACCGGGTGCACGTCGCCGTCCGTGACGCCGAGCGGTATGCAGCAACCCACGCAGAAGCACTCGCCCTTGGCGACCTCGAAGCCGTCCTCGTCCGCGTCGCACATCACGCACCGGGCGATCCGCGCGTCGACGCGTCCGCCCGGCGCCGTACGGGCAGCACCGCGCACCATGCGCAGGAGGTCCTCGGGCCCGGCGGACGGCTTCCCGTCCGCTGCGCACGTCCACACGGCTTCGCGATCCATGGGGTGGATCCTCGCACGCCGCGTCCGTTCCATGATCATGCGGTGGGCGAAAACCAGCGGTGGGGGAGTGATCGGAACTGCTTGGATGCAGCCATGACCACTCTCCTTCCCGCTGAATACGAGATATCCGCCGACTCCGCACGGATCGACAACGCGCTGGTCCACCAGTGGCTGTCGCAGGACGCGTACTGGGCCCGCGACCGGTCCCGGGAGAAGCAGGACCGGGCCATCGCCGGCTCCCTCAACTTCGGCGTCTACGAACGGGCTTCCGGTGCGCAGGTCGGCTATGCCCGCGTGGTGACCGACCACGCCGACTTCGCCTGGCTCTGCGACGTGTACATCTCCCCGCACGTGCGCGGCAAGGGGATCGGCACCGCGCTCGTCACCGCGGTGTGCGACCACCTCGCCCCGTACGACCTGCGGCGCGTCCTGCTGGCCACCGCGGACGCGCACACGGTCTACGCCAAGATCGGCTTCGCCCCGCTGGAGGCGCCCGAGCGGTGGATGACACTCGGCAGCCAGTGAACCACCCGGCCCCGGCCCCGCCCCGTCGGTGACGGAACGGGCCGGAGCGGAGCGGAGGCCGTCGGCCTCGCGCTCCACTCGGGCCCCGGGCCGGCCCGTAACCCGGTGCAGGAGGAGCGGGCCGTTGCGGCCGTAACCGGTGGAGTGCGGGCCGGCCGGGGAGTGCCACCAGCCGCCCCCCGCCCGGGCCTCTTCGAAGGTGTCGCCGAAGACGAACAGCATCCGGCCGTCGGGCAGCCGGACCGGGATGCCGAGGTTCGTGGCCTTCGTACACCTCTCGCGCTCCCCAACCGGACCGGCGGCCCGGGCGTTACGCCTCCAGACCCCCCAGGTGGTGCGTGAAGTGGTCGGCGAGCGGGGCCAGCCAGTCGGGCCGTGCGTTGCCGAGGAGGTGGTCGCCGTGCGGGACGGACAGGTAGGTGCCGTGCGGGGCCAGGCGGGCCAGCGGTTCGGCATTGGTGACGCCGGGGATCACGTCCTGGCCCCCGTCCACGACCAGGAGCGGGGCCGTGATGCGGGAGGCCAGGGCGGTGAGATCCACGTGGCGGGCGAAATCGCGGGCGGCGCGCGTGCCTCCGGCACGCTCGGCCATGATGTCCCGTACCGGCGGGGGAAGTTCGTCCCAGTCGAGGCGGAAGGGGCCGCTGACGGTGGCGACCGCGGCCACGCGCGGCTCCAGCGCGGCGCTCCGGGCCGCGAAATAGCCGCCCAGGCTGAGGCCGACGAGTCCGACCCGTGCGACACCGAGCGCATCGACGACCCGGCTCACGATCTGCTCGTAGTCCGGCCTGAAGACGGTTGCGGCAGCGAGGACGCCCTGCCCGGGGCCGTCCATCGTGAACACCGCCAGTCCCCTGGCCGTCAGCGCGGACGCCAGGTCGAGGAATTCCTCCTTCGCCGAGTCCAGACCGGGCACGACGACCACGGTGCCGACGGCGTCGGCGGGGCCGCGCAGCCAGCCGGTGAATCCCTCGCCGCTCACCCGCCGCGCATGGGGTTCCAGCGCGGCGAGCGCCCGGCCCAGGGCGTGGTCCGCCTCGACGGCGGCGCGGTGTGCCTGCGCGTACGGCGCGAGCGTGGCGGCGTGGAACCAGCGGGCCGCCATCAGCAGGTACTCGCCCGCCGAGACCGGCGAGGCCGCCTGATCCGCCCGCCGGAGGTAGGCGTGCCCGGTGTCGAAGAAGGCCGGCCCCCAGTCGGAGAGGGAGGCGAGGCCGTCGGTGACGCGCCGGTACTCGTGCGGGTCGAGGCCCGCGCCGAGCGCGCGCGTGTACTGGGCGGCGGCGAAATCGGGGACGTTCACCGCGTTCCTCCCGTCAGCAGGACGGCCTTGCCGCGTATGCGGCGCTCTCGCAGATCGACCAGCGTGTCGGCGGTCGCGGCCCAGCCGGTGATCGAGCCGATCTCCGGATGCAGCCGACCCCGCTCCACGAGCCGCACCAGCGCCGCGAGATCGGATCCGTACGGGGCGCCGGCGTAGTGGAAGTGCCGGATCGTGACGCGCTCGGGTCCGCCGAGCAGTCGGAAGAAGTCCAGGATGGCAAGCGTGCGGCTCGCCTGGCCGAACCACACGAGCGTTCCTCCCGGCCGGACCTTCGAGAGCGCGAGGGCCAGATCCGGCCCGCCCGTGGACTCCAGCACGACGTCGAACGTTCCTTCGGCCGCCGCGACCCCCTGCACCACGTGCGCGCCCAGCTCCACGAGCCGCTCACCACGCCCGGGCGTGGCCGTCACCGCGGTCAGCTCGGCCCCGGCCCCGACGGCCAGCTCCGTGACGTAGTGGCCGACCCCGCCCGAAGCACCGGTCAGCAGCACCCGCAGACCCGCCACGGGGCCGGCCGTCCGCAGCAGACGCAGCGCGGTGATCCCGGCCAGCGGCAGGGCCGCCGCCCGTACGCTGTCGATGCCGTCCGGGAGCGCCGCGAGCGAGTGCGTGGGCACGGCGGCGTACTCGGCCCAGCCGCCCTGCGCCGGATGTCCGACGACACGGGCGCCGATGCCGGGACCCGAGCCGTCCGCCGCGGCCTGCACGACGAGCCCCGCGACGTCCTTGCCGGGCAGCCACCCCGGCCGCGGGTCTTCGAGGAGGAACGTCTCGCCCCGGTTCGGCGCGAACGCCTCGACCTTGACCAGGACCTCATCGGGCTCCGGGACGGGCTGGGGGACCTCGGCGAAAGCGACCGGACGCTCCGCCTCCCCGGTGGGAATCAGTCTTCGCATGCCGACAATCCAACGCCCGCCGCCATCCCGGGATCCAACAACGCACCAGCACGGCCGACAACCGTCGGTTGTGACCTATGGTGGGAGCCGTGGATCTCGACCTCGCACAGGTACGCGCCTTCGTGCACGCCGCAGAGGAACTGCACTTCGGCCGGGCGGCGGGGATGCTCGCCATCACCCAACAGGGACTGTCCAAACGGATCTCGCGACTTGAATCCCTGCTCGGAACCCGGCTGTTCCAGCGTGACGGCAACGGGGTGCGCCTCACCGAGGCCGGAGCGCGTTTCCTCCCACCCGCCCGGCAGACCGTGACCGCCGCCGACGCCGCGGTCGCCGCGGCGGTCGGGAAGGACCGTCCGCTGCACGTGGACGTCTGGGGGCACCTCTACGCACCGATGCGGACCCTGGCCCAGGTCGCGGGGCGAGCCGGCGAGCTGGTGATGGGGCACGGGCGCGATCTCCCGTCGGTGACGGACGCGCTGCTGCACGGCGACATCGACGCGGCCTTCGGCCGGGTCCACCCGCCCCTGGACACCGCACTGGTACACCGCCTCGTCCGCCTGGAACCGGTGGACGCCGTACTGAGCGCGGACCATCCGCTCGCGGCCGCGGGGGAGCTCCGGCCCGACCAGTTGCGCGGCAGCGTCCTGTGGGCACCCGGTGCGCTGCAGCGGCTCGACTTCCTCCACCAGTTCGCCGAGCGGTTCGGGATCCGGAAAAGGGCCGCGAGCGTCAATCTGGGCCTCGCCCACTTCCTCGCCGAGGTGGCCGGCGATCCGCACCGCTTCTCTCTGCTGCCCGCGGACGTGCCCCTGCCGGAGGTCGCCGGGCTGCGCTCCGTACCCCTGGTGGACCCCACGCCGCTGTACGCCTGGTCGCTGCTGTGGCGCAGCGGCGACGGACACCCGGGCCTGAACGGCCTCACCGCGGCCTGCGCGGAAGAAGCGCGGCACAGGCGCTGGCTGGAGTACGACCCGACGCGCGACTGGCTGCCGGACCCGCCCGCGAACGCAACGGGGACGACCGGCTGACGGCGTGCACGCGCATATCGGGGGCGGATCCCGGCACCGCACACGGAGGCCGACAGTCACAGCCCGCGAATGTTGTGGGTCTGCGCCTTCGCCATGAGGGGGAGATCATGATGGTGTGGTGCAGTGAGGTTCGGCTCGGGTGCGAAGGACAGGCAAGCTGTGCGGGAGGCGGAGTTCGTAACGGTCGCGGGGCTGGTCGCGGCGGTTGCACAGGGGGACAGCGGCGCGCTGTGGCGGCTGGAGGGCGCAGACCGGCAGCTGGACGCGAACCTGGTGCGTCACCTGCCCGGGACCGGCGGGGCGGCGTACACCGAGGCCGAGGTCGACGTCATGCTGGTCGTCGTCGCGGGCGGCGGGACCCTCACCCTGGACGGCACCAAGTCCCGGCTGGCCCCCGGATTCATCGGACTGCTGCCGCGCGGCACCTCCCGCGCACTACTGGCCGGCCCCGAGGGCCTGCTCGTGCTGACCGTGCACCACAGGCGCCGCGGAATGAGCATCGGACGGAGCACCCCTGCCGTCGCCCCCGAGCCCTGCGCGCTCCACCTGGTGTGCCCCCGGTGCCACCGCCACGCGATCGAGGCGGACGCCCGCTACTGCACCGGCTGCGGCACGGCCCTGAAGGAGCGCCCCGAGCCCCGGTAGGGGCCGTCGGACGCCGTGAGCCGCGTTGTCACGTGGGGGTGGCGGTGACGGGAGCTATGGTGACACAGAGTCAGAAGTGTCGGGTTCCGTGCCGTGGGTGCGGGACGTCCCTCCGGAAAGGCTTGCGCCCGTGTCTGCTGCACTCTCCGATGATCTGAAGCGCCTCATCGACGATTCCCCCGTGTTCGCGACGGTGGCGACCATCCAGCCCGACGGCAGCCCGCAACTGTCCGTGACATGGCTCAGGCGCGACGGCGACCAGCTGCTCATCTCCACGACGGTGGGCCGCAGGAAGGAACAGAACCTGCGCCGTGACCCCCGTATCACCGTGATGATCAACCCGCACGACGCGCCGTACACCTACGCCGAAGTGCGCGGCACGGCCGAGCTGAGCGAGGAGGGCGGCCAGGAGCTGATCAACGAACTCTCGCGCAAGTACACGGGCAAGGACTACCGCGACTTCAACCCCGCCTCCGTCGACGATGCCGCACGCGTCGTGGTACGGGTCGTTCCCCGCAAGGTCGTCGGCTCGCTCTAGCGCGGCCGGCCCCGTGGAGGTCCCGGACCGGCCGAACCGGGCCGGGGCGTCCGCGGTGAGCTGCGGGTATCAGGCGGCCAGCTCCTGCTGGGGCGCGGCGGAGGGAAGTTCCTGCCCCGACCTGTTCTTCACGAGTTCGACGTTCTCGACGAACAACTGGAAGAGCAGCTGGCTCGCACCGAGCTCCCGGCCGTTCTTGCCGTTGTTCCCCTGGGCGATGCCCAGGCTGTACGGTTCCTTGTCCTCGGCCTTGACGCCGATGTAGCCGCCCAGCGTGCCCTCGTTCGGGTTCGCGTTCTTGTAGTCCCCGCCGCGCTCGTTCGCCTTGCGGATGTAGTCGTTCTTGTAACCCGGCCCGAGGGCCATATGGGCCTGGTCGAAGAGGAGTTCGTGGGCCCCGGGCTTCAGCGTGAACTTCAGCTGGACGGCGTAGGGGGCTCCCTGGGTCTCGTAGTACCCGTCGGCCTGGCCCTGGTCGCCGAGGTGGGCCCCGATGGTCATGCCGGTGTAGCCCTTCTCCCTGAACTCCTTCGCCGAGCCGGTGGCGGAGGCCACGTACGCCAGCATCTCCTCCCGTGCGGCTGTGTCGCCCCAGTAGGCGAGCGCGCTCTCGGCCTCCTCGAAACTCATGGACCTGTACAGCTCCATCCGCCCGGCGCCCTCGTCCTTGCGCCGCAGTTCCTCCAGCAGCGCGGGGCCGACGGTCTTGATGATCTCGTCGATCGTGCGCGCCGGCTTGCTGGCCTTGAACTTCTTCGCGGCCTTCTTGGAATCGGCCATGTGCGTGGCCCTGGCCTTGGCGTTGCTGCTGCTGGCACCGCCCAGCCCCGCCTTGTC
Organism: Streptomyces sp. NPDC023541; assembly: GCF_055559995.1. Lineage (NCBI taxonomy): Bacteria > Bacillati > Actinomycetota > Actinomycetes > Kitasatosporales > Streptomycetaceae > Streptomyces > Streptomyces sp. NPDC023541. Next base: position 49,673 of record NZ_JBVHJO010000020.1, on the reverse strand, counting down.
CCGCCAGTACTCCTCCGTCAACCGGTCCTGCGGGTTCTCGACGCGCTGCACCGCGGCGCCGGAACCGGACGCGGTCGAGGGCGCCGAGGGCACCGCCTGGTGCTGCACGTCCATGGCGGCGCGGTGGCCGGGCGCCATGACCCGGCCGGCGTTCGCCTCCGCCTCCCGCTCGAACCGGTCCGACGGGTCGGAGACCTTCAGCCCCGCACCGTTGTCGGTGCCCGCGACCGGTCCCTGGCGCTGCTGGATGACGTGGGTGAGTTCGTGGGCGAGGGTGTGCTTGTCGTTGCCGCCGGCGCCTATGACGACATGGCTTCCGGAGGTGTAGGCGCGTGCCCCGACTTCCGCGGCGGAGGCCTTGGCGGTGCTGTTGTCATGGATGCGGACGTCGGAGAAGTCCGCTCCGAGCCGGGCCTCCATGTCGGTGCGGGTGGCGGTGTCCAGGGGGCGCCCGGGGGCGCGCAGGACGTCGTGCACGGCGGAGCGCTGCACCGCGTGCTCTCCGGGCCGGTGGTGCCCGCATCCGTCGGTGTGCTGGTGCTGTTCCTGGTCCCCGAGCCGGCCGGACCGACGGAGCATCTGCACGACCGCGGCGTTGCCCGCACTGGACTGCAGCGCCAACAGCCCCACGGGAGGTGCGGCCGCCTGCTGCGGAGCCGCGGACTGGCGGGAGGACTGCAGCAACTGGTCGTCGGTCTTCCGCGTCGAGCGGGGGTGCCTGGGACTCACACGATCGCCTTCTCGGTACGTCGGGGAAGCCGCCTCGGGCGGCTGCCGGCCACATCCCCAGGGGCGGTCACACCCGTTGTGACCAGGGGGTCTGACGTATTATCGGCCAACTCGCCAAGGTGAAGGCAATGTTCGGCGCATGGCGTCGACACTCTGCCCGGACGCACACCGGAGCGTGCAACCGAGGTGCCCCTTGAGGCAGACCGTCAGGCCCCGACCGCGCGGGCGGCCTCTGTGGTGAGGCCGGGATACCCGGCCCGGGCGCCCCCTACGGCGCGGCCGGAAGGCGGACGGTGACGACGAGGCCGCCGGTGGGGCGGGGGGACAGGCCGAGCGTTCCGTCGTGGGCGCGGACGATGCTGTGCACGATGGCCAGACCGAGGCCGACGCCGGCGTGCTCGTCGGTGCGTACGCGTTCCGTTCCGCGCTGGAAGGGTTCGGTGAGGGTCGGTACCAGTTCCGGCGGGAGGGGACGGCCCGTGTTCTCGACGCGCAGGACGCACGTGTCGCCGTACGCCTCGGTGTGGACGGTCACAGTGCCGTCGGCGGGGAGGTTGTGGACGATGGCGTTCTGGACGAGGTTCGTCACCATCCGCAGCAGGAGCTCCGCGGAGCCCCTGGTCGGGGCCGTGCCGCCGGTGACGTCGAGGGTGATCCGACGCTGTTCGGCGAGGGGGAGCAGCGTTTCGGCGGCTTCCTCGGCGAGGAGGGAGAGGTCGACGCTCTCGCGGGTGAAGCTGCCGCGGTCGCCGCGGCCGAGTAGGAGGAGGGCCTCCGTGAGGTCGATCGCCCGCGTGTTCACCGTGTGCAGACGTTCGATGATCTCGGCCCGGTCCTGCGTGGGGTCCGTGCGGGCAACGTCGAGGAGCGCCCGCGAGATCGCCAACGGGGTGCGCAGTTCGTGCGAGGCGTTCGCCGCGAACCGCTGCTGCTCGGCGACGTGGGACTCGAGCTGTTCGAGCATCGAGTCGAACGCGTCCGACAGTTCGCGGAACTCGTCCTGACGGCCCTCCATGCGGATCCGGTGGGACAGCGACCCCTTCCCGGCCGTCCGGGCCGCTTCCGTGATCCGCGTGAGCGGCGCCAGCATGCGGCCGGCCAGGAGCCATCCCCCCACCAGGCCGAACACGAGCAGGAAGGCCATCGCCACGGCAGCGGCCGGCGCGAAGGTGTGCACGAGGAGGTAGCGGTTGGGCGAGATCCCGAGCAGGCCCTGGGAGTTGTCGGGCACGTGCCGCAGCAGGAATCCCCACACCACCGCCAGCAGGAGAGCGCCGGCGACGAAGAGGAACCCGGTGTAGCTGAGGGCGAGTTTCATACGGGCGCTGAGCCCGGGGCGTCTACGCATCCGTGGCGCCGGGCGCGGGGGAGGCGGTGCCCGTGGGCGTGTCGATCCGGTAGCCGACGCCCGGCACCGTGGTGATGAGCCACGGTTCGCCGAGCCGTTTGCGCAGAGCGGAGACGGTGATGCGCACGGCGTTGGTGAGGGGGTCGACGTTCTCGTCCCAGGCGCGTTCCAGCAGCTCCTCCGCGCTCACGACGCCGCCCTCGGCGGCGACGAGGACCTCCAGCACGGCGAACTGCTTGCGGGTGAGCGCGACGTAGCGTCCGTCGCGGAACACCTCCCGGCGGAAGGGGTCGACCCGCAGGCCCGCGAGCTCGCGCACCGGGGGCCGGGCGTACGCGCGCCTGCGGTCGAGCGCCCTCAGCCGCAGAACCAGCTCGCGCAGCTCGAACGGTTTCGTGAGGTAGTCGTCGGCGCCCAGCCCGAAGCCGGACGCCTTGTCGTCGATCCGGTCGGCGGCGGTCAGCATGAGGATCGGCATGCCGCTGCCGGAGGCGATGATGCGACGGGCGACCTCGTCGCCGGAGGGGCCGGGGATGTCGCGGTCGAGGACCGCGAGGTCGTAGGAGTTGACGCTGAGCAGTTCCAGGGCGGAGTCGCCGTCACCGGCGATGTCGGCGGCGATCGCCTCCAGCCTCAGACCGTCACGGACGGCCTCGGCCAGGTAGGGCTCGTCCTCCACGATCAATACGCGCATGTCAGAAGCCTAAGCGGCGCACCGTATCGCCGATGTATGCGAAGACACCCGTGCACATCGGACATGGCGCCCCGCTCCCCTCAGGCCGCCGGTGCCAGTGCGGGGCGGGGGCGGTCCGACGGCGTGTCCGGCGCCGTGCGCCACCGGCGGCGCGATGCCAGCGCGGCCAGGGCGGCACCGGCGGCGTTGACCAGTACGTCGTCCACGGAGGACACCCGGTCCAGCTGCAGCACGTACTGCGCGGTCTCCACCAGGACCGAGCAGCCCGCCCCGAGCGCCAGGACCCGCGGCACGGACGCCAGCGCCGCGAACCGCATCGGGGCGAAGAACCCCAGCGACGCGAAGACCAGCAGGTTGCCGACGATCCCGAGCGGTCCCATCGTGATCAGGTCCCGCAGCGGTACGAGGCTCACCCGCCCGGGGACGAGGCCGGACCCGGCGCCCGGCATCAGGATCATCCACACGAACGGCACCGTCCCGTGCACCATGCCCACCTCGGCCAGCGACAGCGGCCACGCCGACGACGCGCCGGCGGCGCGCCGCCTGCGCGCCAGGAGCCACGCCGCCAGGACCGCCAACGGCAGCGTGACCAACGTCAGGAACACGACACCGTTGAACGTGTCGACGCAGCCGTGCCACCGCCCGGCCATGCACGTCGGAGCGGACATCATGAGCGGTCGGCGCAGGACGAACAGGGCGCCCGCCGAGCCGAGGACCGCCAGGCCGAGGAACACGATCCCGCCCGTACGGCGGGGCGGTGCTGACAGGGGTACGCCGTGGTTCATGCCCCCATTCCACACGCAGGGCGGTTGCCGCGACGTATGCGATTTTCGATACACCCGCGACAAGGGCGGCCGAGGGCAGAGCACTCCCGGCGCCGAGGAACCGACCCGCGCGGACGGCTGACATGATGCTCGGATGCCCATCTCGTCCTCTTCCCCCACCGACCTGTGGCTGCGCGGCGTCGCGGTCAACACCGCGGCCCCCGCCGAGGTGCTGTTGCGACTGCTCGACCCGGCCGCCGGGGAAGCCCGGCGGATCCTGTGCGAGGAGCGCCGCCTGCCCGACGAGGTCGTGGACGCGGTCGTCGCGCACCCCGACGCCAAGGTACGCCGGGCACTGGCCGGCAACCCCCATGTCTCGCCGGCCCAGCGCGGCCGTCTGGTCGAGGACCCCCACGACCTGGTGCGTGCGACGGTCGCGGGGGGACCCCACCCGCGCCCGCGTCGGCCGCTGCCACTGCCCGACGACGTCATCGTCACCCTGCTGACCGCCGAGGAAGTCGGCGAACCCCAGAGGCTCACGGTCGTCGAGATCGTGAGTGAGCTCCTGTCCTCCTGGCAGGTTTCCGCATCCTTCCGGTACAGGATGCGCGGGCACGAGCACCCCGCCGTGCGATCCCTCGCCGTCGATGTGTGGGGACTGCTCACCACCGAGGAGCAGCAGGCCCTGCTGACCGATCCTCATCCGGACGTCCGTCGTGCCGCCGAAAGCCACATCCGGGCGGCAGACCCGGCAGCCAGGGAGGCGGAGCTCCCGGACCCCGGCCGCTGGCGCTGGCAGATCCTCAACAACTACGCACTGCCGGATGCCCTGGTCGAAGCGGCGATGGCCGATCCGGACTCCCGGTGGTGCCTCGCCGGCAACCCGTACACGCCTGCCGACGCCGTCGCCCGGCTCGCCCGCGACGCCGACCCCGCGGTGCGCATGCGCGTCGCCGCCCGCGTCGACCTCGACCCGGCCGTGTGGGCCGAGCTCGTGGAGGATCCCCACGAGCAGGTGCGCACGCGCGCCCGGGTGCAGCCGCTGCCCCGCACTCCGGAGCAGTGCCTGGCCGTCGACCACGAGATGGACGAGGGAGCCCACGACTGCGTCTGCACGATCTTCGCGCCGTACACGGAGCCGGACGCGGACTGGTACCGGACCTGCGCCGAATCCGGGGAAGTGGTGCTGCGCCTGGCGGCCGCGACGTGCCCGACACTGCCCGCCGACCTGGTGGCACGGCTGGCGCGGGACCCGCACGAGGAGGTGCGCCACCGGCTGGCCGTACGGCACCCCCTGGCTCCGCCCGCGACCGTCCTCGCGGCCTTCGTCGCCCGGCCCCGGCAACGCCCCTACCTGCTCACGCAGTCAAGGCTGCCGCGGACCGGACTGTCCCACCTGCTCGACCACGAGGACCCGGAGGTACGGGCGCTGGCCGCCGCCGATCCGACCCTCGGGCAGGCTCCCGTGGCCCTGCTCACGGACCCGGACGAGCGTGTCCGCCGCGCCGCCGCGGCCAACCCGCTCTTCGCCGGGGAGACGCTGGAGGCGCTGCTCGACGACCCGGCCACGGCCGAGGGCGCGGCGGCCAACCCGGGCCTGCCGGCCCCGCGACTGCACGCCTTGCTGGACCGGGCGGACCTGCCCCGGTGACCTGCGGACCGGGCCCGGCCGAGTTACCGGTCCCGGCCTCGCCACCGGCCCGTGCTAGCGGACCCGTCCGGAGAGCCAGGGCGTGAGGGAGACTCCCGGGACGTGCTCCTCGTAGGTCTCGTCGCCGGGAAGCGGGACGTGGAGCTTGTAGCCCGGCGGGAAGAAGCGCCCCTTCACGAAGGCCAGTCCGCTGTAGACGGACGTCAGGAACGGCGGTACGTGGTCGCGGGGGACGTCGTGGAACACCACCCCGTCCAGCGTGATCTCCGCATCGTCTTCGGGGAAGAGCCGCACACTGATCGCCGGGCTGCCGCCCAGTTCCACGAACGCTTCGTGGGGCAGTGACCCGTCGGGATCGGTGACGGAGAACAGCGGCGCGGAGGTCCTCCGCGACGTCCGGTCGGCGCCGATGTCGTCGGTGACGGTCATGGACCGTCGGTACTCGGCCGCGATGACCCGTATCGCGGCCACGGCCGACTCCGTGGTCGGCAGGCAGGGGTGGGGCGTCATGATCCCGATGATGCCGTACGCCACCCCGGCACGGCGCCTCGAACGACCGCGCGCGTAGGGTGGGTTCGCGCAGTGCACGGACGTGGATCAGGGGGACCCATGACGGCTGTGGATGCACCGCCCATCGTCTTCGTACACGGTACGAGATTCAGTGCGGGCCAATGGAGCCCGCAACTCGCCGCACTGCACACGGACTTCCGGGTGACAGCCGTCGATCTGCCGGGGCACGGTGCCCGCGCTGCCCAGCCCTGGAGTCTGAAGGCTGCGACGGAGATCATCGCCTCCGCGGTGGACTCGCTCGACCGCGGGCCCGCTCTCGTCGTCGGCCACTCGCTCGGCGGGTACGCGGCGCTGGAGTTCGCGCGGCTGCGGCCGGACCTGCTGCGCGGGCTGGTCCTCGCCGGGGCCAGTGCCTCGACGCGTGGTGCGTGGGCGGGCCCGTACCGGTGGATCGCCGGGCTCGTCCCGCGGATACCGGCCGACCGGCTGACCCGGTGGAACGACCGGCTGCTGCGCCGGCTCCATCCCCCCGAGGTGGTGGAGGCGACCGTCCGCGCCGGCTACGCCTTTCACACACTGCCGGCCGCCTGGGGCGAGGTGCTGGGACGCTTCGACGCGGGAGCGATGCGCCATGTGAAGGCCCCGGTGCTGATCCTGAACGGCGAGAAGGACACCGTCTTCCGCTCCGGCGAGCGGGAGTTCGCCCGAGCGCACCCGGACGCCCGCATCGAATTGATCCCGCGGGCACGACATCTCGCGAACTTCGACGATCCCCGGGCGTTCACCGACGCCGTCCGCCGCTTCGCCCTGCACCTGCCCCCACGCGGCTGAGCGCGCGGAGCCCCCGGCGGCCTACGCCGGGCCGAGGTCGCCGACCCGTACGGTCTCCACCCAGGACGGGGGAGCGGGCGGGTTCTCCCCGATCAGCGCGGCGATCAGGCGGCAGGACGGCGTCTCGTCCGGCCACGGCGTGTACCCGTCGGTCAGCACGACCACGATGTTCGGCCGGTCGGGCATCGCCAGCGCCGCGCTGATGCCGACCCGCATGTCCGTGCCTCCGCCGCCGGCCAGGGTCACCTCGCCCGCGCTGCGCACCCGGGTCACGGCGTGCACGTCGGCGTCACAGGCGAGGACCGCCACCCGGTTGCCGCCGACACCCACCTCCCGCAGGACGCCGGTGACTTCGGCGAGCGCCGCCGCGAGGTCGTCCGGGCCCATCGAACCCGAGGTGTCGACGACGACGGCCACCCGCGGCAGCGGCCTGCGCAGGCTGGGCAGCACCACCCGGCCGCCGAGGGCCGGCGTGCGGCGCGAGGGGCGGCGGTACGTGTAGTCCACCGCGCCGGCCGCCCAGGCGGCGGCCTCGCGGACCGCACCCGCCAGGGCCCGGCGCCAGTCGACGCAAGGCTCCAGAAGCTCCTCGGCCCACCGGGCCCAGCCCGCGGGGACCCGGCCCCGCGCGCGCTGGTGGGCGCGTACGGCCTGCGCGGTCTGCCGGCGCAGCGCCTCCGCCTCCACCCGGCCGACCCGGGCCGGGCCGCCGCCCTCGCCCAGCTCCCAGGGCGTGGGCGTGCCGTGCGCGCCGGAACCGCAGTCCGGGCCGTGGGGCGTCGGGGGAATCCCCGGCAGGTAGGTCTCGAACAGTCCGCCCGTGGGCAGACCGTAGAGCCGCGGCTCCATCCGGCCCTCGGGCAGCACCAGCCCGTCGGCGAGCAGGTCGTCGTTGATCTCGCAGTCCTGGGCGATGTTGACCCGGACGTGGTCGCGTTGGTCGGCGGCCGGCAGGCGCTCGGCCCTGCCGTGGTGGTCGCGCAGCAGGTGCGCCACCTCATGGATCCACACTCCGGCCAGCTCGACGACCGTGGTGGCTTCGACGAAAGCGGGGGAGACGTAGCAGCGCCAGTGCCGGTCGACGCCCATGGTGCGCACCCCTGCCGAGGGGACCACCGTCAGCGCGTACAGCGCGGAGGCCAGGTACGGACGGGCCTCGGCCGCCTTGTAGCGGGCTGCCAGCAGCTTCGCGCGGTCGAGGCTTCGGTCCACGTTCAACCTCCGGGCCTCAGCCGCTGCCCGGTAGCGAGCCGGACAGCTGCAGCAGCTCCACGAAGGCGTCGATGCCCGCGGGTACCGGCCAGTCGAGGTCGCGCATCGCGGCGAGGTCTGCGGCGGCGCGGGCGGCGACGTCGGGCACGCCCGCCTCCACGGCCTTGGCGAGGACCGCCCAGCCCGCCTCCCACCGGGGACGGGTGAGCTCGCTCTGCACGGCCGCGACCACGGCGATGAGGAAGGCCAGCTGCCGGTCACCGCGCTCGGGCAGCGCGAAGGCGTCCGGGTCGGCCAGCACCCGGTCCGGGTCGGGCAGGTCGAGGTGTTCGAGGTAGGAGAGCAGCTCGATCCCGGCGGCCTCGCCGACGGCCCCGGTGAGCGCGGCGGCCAGGGCCTCCCGGCCCGTCGAGGCCGCGTACCCGGTGGCCAGCAGCCGCAGTGCCATCTCCCAGGTACGGGGTGAGGGCCAGCCGCGTCCGCGCCCGGCGGCTTCGGCGGGCATGTGGTGGACCAGTCCCGGCCGGGCGGTCAGGAAGCCGGAGACGGCGCCGCGGGCGCGGGCGACCGACCCGGAGGTCCTGGCGGGATCGACGGTGGGGATCGCCACCTCGGGCCAGGTTCCGGCCATGCCGCGGGCCACGGTGCGCGGGTTGTGCGTCCAGTCGAGGTGGACGAAGCGGTTGGCGAGCGGCGGGCTGAGGTGCCAGCCGTCCGCGGCGCTGGCGGGCGGATTGGCCGCGGCCACGATCCGTACCGCCGCCGGGAGTTCGAGGCTGCCGACCCGGCGTTCCAGGACCACGCGCAGCAGGGCCGCCTGGACGGCGGGCGGGGCGGAGGACAGCTCGTCGAAGAACAGCAGCCCGTGCCCGGTGCGGGCCAGGCGTACAGCCCAGTCCGGCGGGGCCATGGGGACACCGGTGGTGGCGGGGTCGTCGCCGACGATGGGCAGCCCGGCGAAGTCGGACGGCTCGTGGACGCTGGCGATGACGGTCTCCAGCGGGACGCCGAACGCGGTGGCGAGCTGCTCCATGCCGGCGGACTTGCCGATGCCCGGCTCACCCCAGAGCAGCACGGGCTGATTGGCCGTCACGGCCAGTGCCAGCGCCTCCAGCTGGGGGTTGGTCGCGGGCTCGGTACGGGTGGCGCTCAGCCGGGCGCCCAGGGCGTCGGCGGCGGCCAGCGCCCGGGCGGGCTGCGGCGGGGTGGCACTCATGCGTCGTCGTCCTCTCAGCCTTCGTCCTCGTCGTCTTCTTCCCCGTCTCCGTCCTCGTCCTCCCAGTACTCCATGTGCTCGTCGAACCAGTCGGCGCCGATCCCGGGGAACTCCGTATCGACGCGGTCCCGGAGGAAGGCGAGGTCGGTGCGCTTGTAGCGGCGGATCTCCTGGGAGACCGACAGGTCCATCTCGTCCAGGACGTCGATCCGGGCGCCGGCCTCCAGCAGGGCCCTGACCAGGGACACCGAACCACCCCAGTGCACCGCGGACAGGAGCGGGGTGCGGTACGCCTTGTCCCGCGCCTCCAGGTCGAGACCGGCCGCCAGCAGACGCGGCAGCAGCACCTCGTGGTCGAGCAGGTGGAGCGCGTGCAGCAGCCCGCGATGGCGGGCGTCCCGGATCCGGGGATCCACCCCCGCGTCCAGCAGCGCCACGACACCGGGGGTGTCGCCGTGCTGGACGCGCAGGAAGAACGCGTGCCGCTGCGCCTGCAGGCCGCGCGGCAGCCGCCCCTCGCCCGTGGTCCAGGACTGCTGCACGGCGAAGCACCCCGAGACCGCACCGCCGAACGCCCGCATCGCGCGCTCCCGCTGCTGCTCCTCGGGGGTGTGCGGCACGTCGAGCACGCCGCCTCGCGAACGCACCTCGTGCCACCCGCCGCGACAGCGCACCCGTACCGGCCCGCCGTCCGTGTCGGGGCCGGGCGGGCCCACCACCGGGCCGGCGCCGGGGAACAGCGCGTCGGCCACCAGCGGGTGCAGCTCGCGGGGAGAGATCCGGCCGGTCCGTACCAGCTCGAGATCGGGCAGCCGCTGCCATGCGTACCGGGGCAGGGCCGGGAGGGGGGTCGCCTCGGCCTGTGGGACGATGCGGGCCCGGAGCGTGCCGGGACCGGTGTGCTCCAGTACGAGTGAGTGGGGCCAGGCCGCCGGGAGGCGGTACCGGTCGCCCGATCCGGCCGCCACGAGCCGCGCCACCTCCGGCGCGATCCGCGTGAGGTCGGCGGGCAGCCGCGCGAGGAGGGCCTCCGGGTCCACCGGGCCCTGGTACGGCCGGGCCGCAGGGACCGTCAGGTCACACGTGATGCCCGCAGCCGCGTACGCGCCGACCGTGTCCCCGGCGGCCCGCAGCTGTGCGATCCGCTCCCCGAGGCCCTCCGGGTCGGCGAAGCGCGCGCCGAGCTCGCAGGCGTGGCGGGCGTCCCAGAACGGCCGGACGGCGGCCCAGTGCTCCGGAACGAAGCCGCGTCCCGTGTACTTGTTCCGCTCGATGACGACCGGCGCGCAGTGCAGGCGCAGCCGCTGCGGGCCCTCGGTCATGACGGGCGTGGTGACGGACAGGGCCGGCCCTCCGGGGCCGCCGTAGGAGGCGAGCACGATCCGCAGGTCGGGGGCGATGGTGGTGCGGCCGCCCAGGAGTCGGGGCAGGTGCCAGCGCAGCAGGTCGGGGGCGAGGTGGCGCAGGTCCTCCGCCACGGCCTCGGCCACGCCGGCGCCGTACCGGGCTTCGAGCTCGGGCAGCTCGAAAACGACGTCCACCGCGGCGGCCGCGCAGGCCGCACGCCAGTCACCGGCCAGCCGGTGCGCGGTCGCCTGCTCGATCATCCAGCCGGGCACCGCGTAACGGCGGATCCGCTGCCATGCCGGGCCGTCCTCCTGCCGGAAACCGCCGGGCAGTTCGGCAATCGCCAGGCTCACCGGTACACGCTGCCGATGGCGCGCACGTCCGGGTGGGCCGCCCGGGCGGGGCGGAGCCGCTCGGCGAACAAGCGCTTCACCCGGCGGGGGAGTCCGGGGCCCAGGCCGACGTACTCCAGAGGCGTGTCGTGGGGCACCGCGGCCAGCAGCCCCTTCGCGCCGCGCCCGGTCAGGCCGGTGTGGCGCAGCTCCAGCCGGCGCAGGGGGCTGCCGGGGAGGGCGGAGGCCAGGGCGTACGCCCCTTCGTCGCCGGAGTGGTTGCCGGGCGCTCCGAGGCTGCGCTCGGACATGGTCCGGCCGAGGTCGAGGGCTTCGATGCCCCCGAGGGAGGCGGCCAGTGCCCGCGCTCCGGCAGAACCGATGCCGTTGCCGCCGAGCCCGAGGCGCACCGGATGGGCGCAGGCATCCGCGGCGCGGGCGAGGGCCGCGGCGCCTTCGTCGCCCAGGTGGTTGGCCGGGACATACAGCTCGCGTACCCCGGCCTCCCGGATCAGGGAGGCAAGCAGCGGGGCGGCGTCGGGGCCGAGGCCGTTGCCGCCGAGGAAGAGCCGTTCCAGGGGTTGCTCGCGCTTCAGGAGGGCGTCGAGCAGGAGGCGTACGCCGTCGGTACCGATCCCGGTGTTGACCAGGTCGAGCGTGCGCAGGGCGGTGTTGCGGCGCAACAGCGCGGCGAGGGTGCGGGCGCCGTCCTCGAAGAGCGGGTTGCGCTTGAGCCAGAGGGCGCGGACGGTGGTGTCGTCGGCGAGCGCGCCGGCCAGGGAACCCACCCCGTCGGGGCCGATCCGGTTGCAGCCGAGGTAGAGGGTCTGCAGCCCGTGGCGGTCTGCGGTGAGGGCCTCGGCCAGGGTGGCGGCGCCCTTGTCGCCGATGGCGTTGGTGCCCAGGAGCAGGTGGGTGGCGTGCGCGGACGCGGCCGCGGCCGGCAGCAGCCGGGCGGCCCCGGCCGGGCCGAGCCCCTGCTTGCAGAGGTCGACGCGGCCGTCGGCGCGGAGGGTGCCGAGCGGGAAGGCCTCGTCGGCCTCGACGGGGCGGTCCGCGGCGAGCCGGGCGAGCAGCGGCTCCAGACCGGCCGGGTCGGCCGGCGGCAGGTCGGGGTGCTCGATCGCGGGGCACCGCACGGGTGTCGGCTGTGTCATCACCACTCCACCGGTTTCCTTCGCCGGTGCCCGGCGTCCATCACGACTTGAAGAAGACGAGTACTGCAGAACTGCGGAAGTAGACGCAAGACCGGTCGGATTCGAACCGACGTCCTCCAGCTCGATGCGTGGGCGCGACGACCTCTGCGCTACGGCCTTGCTGTCGGCGATCATACCCACCGGGCGGCCGAAAATCGATCACCAGTTCTGGGGTGGTGCTGCCGGTGCCGCCGCAGGCGGGCGAAGCCCCGAACCGGACGCGCCAGCGGTGGAGTTGAGCCAGTCCTGACGGTCGCGGCCGGTGCGCCTGGTGGGGCTGACGGGTGCTATGTAATGTCACATCGCATGATGCTCTTACGTCGCGCGGCATCGGCCGCCGCCCTCCTCGTCACCGTCCTCCCCGTGACGATCGCCTCCCCGGCCCACGCCGCCGCCACCACCGCGACCGGCTGCCGCCCCCCGGCGACGGCGCCGCTCGACGCCGAACAGTCCCGGCTCGCGGACGCCCGTACCACCGCCCTGGTCGAGCGCGGCGGCCTCGCCGACTTCGTACGGCGGTTCCCCGCCGCCCTGTGCACGACACGCAACCCCGCCGAAGCCGGACGGCTCCTGGACGCCTGGGGCGAGTCCCTCTGGCAGGCCTCCGTACGGCGCGCCCAGGGACAGCGCCCAGGCGGCGACCTCGCCCCCGGGGACGACCGGCCGCTGTACTGGGCGCGGCTCGCCATGACCGCCGCACTCGCCCGCTGGCAGCCGGAGTACACCGTCGACCGGGCCGCGCTCCGCGCCCGCCTCGAGGATGCCTCCCGCGGCCTCACCGGCAACGCCTTCCGGACGGCCCCCGGCGTACGCAGGATCTTCATCAGCGGGTTCGACCCCTTCGGGCTCGATGCCGAGATACGCCGCGCCAACCCGTCCGGATCGGCCGCCCTCCAGCTCAACGGGCGGCGCGTGACCCTCGCCGACGGCAGCCCGGCCGAGATCCGCGCCGTCGTCCTGCCCGTCCGGTACGCCGACTTCGACGCCGGCATGGTCGAGCGGGCGTTCGCCCCGCACCTCACCGCGGGCCCCGCCGCGGCCGACATCATCACCACCGTCAGCCAGGGCTATCCCGGCATCTTCACCCTGGAGGACTGGGCCGGCCGGGCACGGTCCGCCGACCCCTACCCCGACAATGCGCGCGCCCTCTCCGGCGGCACCCGCGAGCACCCCGTAACGGCCCCCGGCCTCGGCCCGGGCCCGGAGTTCATCCGCACCACGCTGCCCGCCGACGCGGTGACCGCCGCCGTGCAGAGCCCCTACCCGGTCCTCCTCAACAGCGACGTCACCGAGATCCCGGCCGGCGGCACGGCTCCCGTGGACCGGACCGACGGCCCGACGCCGGGCTCGCGCGCCGTGGCGGGCGGCGGGGGCGGCTACCTGTCGAACGAGGTCGCCTACCGCTCCAACCGGCTGCGCGCCGAACTGGCCCCGCACCTGCCCGGCGGCCACCTCCACACTCCGGTGCTCACCGGCCTGCCGGCCGACCCCCAGTCGCTGACCGGCCCCGAGTTCGAGCGGAACGAGAGCGCGATCACCGCGGAGGTCCGCGCGGTCCTCCAACACGCCGCCGTACGACGCCAGGGGGTGTCCGGCGGATAGGGGCCGGACACGCCCCAGCCCCGCCCCGCCTGCGGTGCGTCACCCCGCCATGCGGCAGGATGGCAGCCCGTTCCGGACGCGTACACACGCCCGAACGCGGCTTACTGCACGACGAACTGACAGGTGACAAGGTGACGACACACCTCATACGACGGCCGGCGGCGCCCGCCGCCGCACCCACGGGCCGACGCCGCGCAGCCGAGGGGGTCCGTTGAACCGGGACCTCGTCCTGCACGACTGGCTCGTCGCGGGTATCGCCCTGGCGGCGGGCGCCGCGGCCGGACTGCTGCTGCGCACCCTCCTGCGGTGGCTGGGCCGGCACGCCGAACGCACCCGCTGGCGCGGCGACGACATCATCGTCGACGCGCTGCGCACCATCGCCCCCGGCGCCGCGCTGATCGCGGGCGCCGCGGTGGCGGCCACGACCCTGCCGCTCACCGCACGCGTCTCGGGCTTCGTGAACCAGTCCCTGACCGCGCTGCTCATCCTCATCGCCACGCTCAGTACGGCGCGGGTCGTCGCCGGGCTCGTCCAGTCGATGGCGGGCACGCGTACCGGGGTGGCCGCTTCGGCGTCCATCTTCGTCAACATCACGCGCATCGTGGTCCTCGTGATGGGCGTGCTCGTCGCCCTGGAGACCCTCGGCGTGTCCATCGCACCCCTGGTCACCGCCCTCGGCGTGGGTGGTCTGGCGGTGGCGCTGGCACTCCAGGACACCCTCGCCAACCTCTTCGCCGGCGTACACATCCTCGCCTCGAAGACCGTGCAGCCCGGTGACTACATCCGGCTCACCAGCGGCGAGGAGGGCTACGTCGTCGACATCAACTGGCGCAACACCGTGGTGCGCAACCTGTCGAACAACCTGGTCATCATCCCCAACGCCCGTCTCGCACGCACCAACATGACCAACTACACCCAGCCGGAACAGCAGTTCTCGATCCTGGTCCAGGTGGGAGTGGGCTACGAGAGCGACCTGGAGCACGTCGAGCGGGTGACCCTCGAGGTCGTCGACGGCGTGATGGCCGACATCAACGGCGCGGTCCCCGACCACGAAGGGGCCGTCCGCTTCCACACGTTCGCGGACTCCCGCATCAACTTCACCGTGATCCTGGGCGTGGGCGAGTTCAGTGACCAGTACCGGATCAAGCACGAGTTCATCAAGCGCCTGCACCGGCGCTTCCGCGCCGAGGGCATCTCGATCCCGGTGCCGACGCACACGATCGCCCTCCAACGCGAGGACCTCCCGTCGCCGCCCTCGCCCGGCTCCGTCCCCCACCAGCGCGGATCGTCACCGTCGATCCTCACGGACAGCCCCTGACGCCGGTCAGTCCTGGTACACGAGGACGAAGTCCCCGTAGGGGTGCGAGCCGTGCCGGTCCGCCGTCTCGTCGAGGGCCCGGCGCAGGGCGCGCAGATGGTCTGACGTGAGCTGCAGCGGCGGTTCGTCCGGCTGGTGCGTGGTGCCGCGGGGGTAGTCCTCGCCCGCCCTGGTGGTCATCTCGATGTGGCAGCCGAGCACGTGGCGGATCGGCCGGCCGGCGCAGAACTCCAGCAGCCGGTCGACCGTGGCCGAGTAGGCCGCCCGGTCCTCGACGTAGAGCCGGCCCGGATAGAGGGAGTCGCCGGTCAGCAGGATGCCCGTGTGGCGGTCGTGGAAGACCACAGCGGCTCGCTGGTGGCCGGGGCCCGGGATCAGGTCGAGGATCCGGCCGCCCAGGTCCAGCGCGCCGGTGCGGTGCGGCCAGTCGACGAGGCCGAAAGCGGCCGTGACGGCGTCCAGCCCGGGCCCCACGACCGTGGTGCGGGGCCGGTCCGTGAACTGCCGGTCCGCCGCGACATGGTCGCCGTGACCGTGGGTGTGGGCGACCAGCAGCGAGTACGCGGGCCTCGGATGGCGCTCCAGCCAGTCCGCGACGAGCCGGTCGACCGTTTCCCGCAGGGGGAAGTGGGTCGGGTCGGCGGACGCGCCCGTGTCGATGAGCAGGGCCCGGTCATTGCCGAAGAGGAGGAAGAGGAACGGGGCCTCGTAGTGCACGGATTTGTTCTGGCGCAGGATCACCGTGTGCTCGGAGTAGGCGTGGACCTGGATCTCCGGAGCAGGGTCGTGCTTCGGAGAGGGCCAGCCCGCGTGCCAGACGACATCAAGACTGCCTGCGACCGGGGCGCCCCGGAGAAAGTCGATCACCCGTCCAACCTACTCGCGTCGCCGCACGCCCGGGAACGGCCCGTCGCACAGGCCCGCACACGTCCCCCGCCCCGGCTCGCGCCCGCTCATCGAGGTCGCGCGCACCCTGCTCGACGAGCGCCCCGAGACCCTGGAGGAGGCCGCCGACCTCTGGACCGACCATCCCGGCCCGCAGAGAGCTCCTCGGCAGTGGCACCCCGCTGCTCCGGCTCACCCGAAGCCCCCGGGTCACCTCACGGGTCGTGAGCCCCCATATCGCCGCTCGCTCGGCCGGCGGAAAGTCCGTGGAACTCCCCGCTGAATCCGAGCGCTCTTTCGATGGCGAGCTGGGCCCGCGCATGGCCGCCGCGCATCAGATCGCCTACGGAGTGGACCCGCTCCGCCGTTCCCCCACGCTCCGGTCGCCGCTGCGCCGTTCACAGGAAGTGGCGCAGCGGCTGGATCGAGAGTTCCCGGGCGCGTTGCAGCACGGAGCGGCGGCGCCAGCGTCCCGGGGCGATGCGCGTGCTGGCCCGGAGGTCCTGGTCGTAGTGCTCGTCCAGGGTGCGGGTGACGGCCGGGTCCATGACGGCCAGCATGACCTCCTCGTCGTGGTCCAAGGAGCGGCGGTTGAAGTTCGAGGAGCCGATGAGGGAGACCACCCCGTCCATCGTCATGATCTTGGCGTGCATCATCGTCGGCTGGTACTGGTGGATACGCACCCCGGCGGTGGTGAGCGCCTCGTAGTGGTGCTGGCCCGCCAGTTGGCACACGCGCTTGTCGGTGTGCGGGCCGGGCAGCAGGATCTCGACGGTGACGCCGCGGCGTGCGGTGGCGGACAGCAGCTCGACGAAGTAGTCGTCGGGGGCGAAGTACGCGGTCGCCAGGCGCACGCGTTCCTCCGCCGATTCCAGGACGACGCGCATCAGCGTCTGCATGTCCTGCCACCCGAAGGCGGCCGAGCCGCGCACCACCTGGACGACGGCGGAGCCGGCCGGCTCGTGGCTCACGAAACGGTCGCGGGCGTCGAAGAGTTCGGGATGGCACTCCGCCCAGTTCTGGGCGAACGCCGCGGCGATCCCGTCGACGGCCGGCCCGCGGACCTCGGCGTGCGTGTCACGCCACTCGTGCGGGTTGCGGGCGTCGCCGCACCACTCCTCGGCTATGCCGACACCGCCCGTGAAGGCGGTCCGCTCGTCGACCACGAGAACCTTGCGGTGGCAGCGGTGGTTCTGCTTGAGGGGGGAGAGGAAGACGGGTCTGCGGAACCACGCGACGTCCACCCCGGCCGTGCTCATCCGGTCCAGCAGGTCCTGTTCGATCAGGCGGCTGCCGAAGCCGTCCAGCAGCAGCCGCACGCGCACGCCGTGGCGGGCCCGCTCGGCCAGCGCCTCGGCGAACCGGCGGGCGATGTCGCCCTTCCAGTAGACGAAGGTCATCATGTCGACGGTGTGCCGGGCGCAGGAGATGGCGTCGAGCATCGACGCGAAGATCTCGTCACCGTTGCGCAGCGGCCGTACGGAGTTCCCCTCGGTCGCCGCGATGCCGATGAGGCGTTCGAGGCGGCGCCGGATGCGGTGGATGCGCTCATCGGCCCGGTCGGTGGCGTCGGCGGGGTCGGTGGCGTCGACCGGGGTGGCGACGTCGGCCGGGGTGGCTCCGGTGTCGGTGGTGGTCATGACGTGGCTCCTCGGGCGGGGGTGGACGGGGCAGGTGCGGGCGCGCCGGCGCCGGGCTCCCAGGGGGGAGGCGCTTGCTGCTCGGTCCAGGCGGCCAGGGCCTCGCCGTCGACGCGGACTATCCCGCAGGTGTCGGCGTACTCGGCGGCGGGCGCGGTGAAGGAGCTGGTCGTCACGATGACGGCGACGTCGGCCTCGTGGACCACGAAGCAGGTACCGCCGAAGCGCTGGAGGTCCTGTGAGCCGACCCGGTTGTCCTCGGCGTAGTGCTTGCACTGGAGCACGACGCGTCGCCCGTCCGCCGTCGTCGCGAGGACGTCGGCGCCCAGGTCGCCCGCGCCGCCGACCACCTCCACCGAGGTGCAGCCGTCGCGTGCGCACAGGGCGGCCACCGCGTGCTCGAAACCGTCGGCGTCGACCGCGGCGTGATCGAGGGCGTCAGCCCCGACGTCGGGGAGGTCCACGGGCGCGTCCGCGTACCCCATGGGCGGCGGGGCGGTGGACCGGCGCCGGACGGGCGCGAAGCTCCACTTCGCCAGGAGCCCGCCCAGCAGCAGTACGGCCAGGGCGGCGACCGGGGTCACCGGAAGACTGGTCCCGTCCGCCGGGGCGGCCTTCAGGAAGGCGGCCACGCCTGCGACGGCGGTGCCGAGCAGGCCGAGCGCGAGCACCGCGTCGCGACCCAGGCCGCGACGCCCCACACCGGGGCGCCCCACGGATCCGACGCCGCGCACGTCCGCCGACGCGTCCTCCTCGGGTGTGGTCATACGAGTTCCCCCTCTCGCCCCGGCACACCGCGGTCCCCGCCCCGACCGGTGTCGGGGCGGGGACCGCGGCGGACGCCGAAGCCTGTTCGACGCCCGTATGGCCGAAATTCCAGGTCTCAAACCGGTAGGGCCCCGAACCCGGGCGGGCCTGGAACCGGGGGACCTCACACCGGTCGGGGATCCTCCTGAGGGCCGGCCGCGCCATCGACCGGGACGACGACCTCGATGCGTTTGCCGCCGTGCGCCGCAGGGGCGATCGTCACGCTCCGCGTCAGGCGGTGTATCAGCGGCCACCCGAAGCCGCCCCGGCCCCTCGCCGCCCCGGCGGGACGGGACGGCGGGGACGGGGGAGCGGTGCTGGTGGCATCGGTGACGGCGATCCTCAGGCCGGCACCGCCCGCGCACAGGGAGGCGTCGAAGCCGAGCAGCCCGCCACCGTGCCGGATGGCGTTGGTGACCAGCTCGGAGGTCACCAGCAGTGCGTCGGTGAGGACCGCCTCCCCGGCGGCGGTGCCCACCCTCACGGTTCCGGACGACTCCAGGAGGGTCCGTACGCGGTCGCGTGCCTGCATGGCTGTGCGCGGTCCGCCCGCGCCCGTCCTGGTGTCGCTCACGTCGGCGTGGTGCAGCACCGTTCACCTCCTCGGGGAACGCCGTTCAGCCCTCTCGGGGCGGGACGATCATGACCGTGCCCTCGGCCACGCTGGGCGCGGTGGCGAAGGCCAGTTCGGCACCGGTGAGCTCCAGCAGCCGGGCCAGGCGGCTCGGCACGGTCCCCGCCAGGACCACCGGCCGGTCCATCGCGGGCTGCAGCATGACGCTGAGCGCGGTCGAGTCGACGAAGGTCACCCCGGCGACGTCCAGGACGAACCGGGCCACACCGGGCGCTGCGGGATCCATCGCGGTCCGCAGATCGGCGACGTTGTCCATGTCGAATTCACCCGCCATCACCACGATGCGCACGTCCCCGTCGGAGCGGGTCTCGACGCGACTGCGTGCCTCGGCGTTGTGCGTGTCCATGCTGCTCACGTCCGTCTTCCCCACATTTCCGTTCGCATTCCCGAACCTTTCCGCCCCGTCACCGGCCCGGCCACCGGCCTCACCGGGTGCGGGGGAGCTTGACCACGGTGACGAAGAAGTCGTCGATCTGCTGGATCGCCCGGATGAACTGGTCGAGGTCCACCGGCTTCGTCACATAGGCGTTGGCGTGCAGCTTGTAGCTGCGCAGGATGTCCTCCTCGGCGGCCGAGGTGGTGAGCACGACCACGGGGATGTGGCTCAGCTCCGGATCCGTCTTGATCCGTTCGAGGACCTGCCGTCCGTCGTACTTGGGAAGGTTCAGGTCGAGCAGGATCAGATCGGGGCGCGGGGCGTCGGCGTGCTCGCCACGGCGGTACAGGAAGTCCAGGGCCTCCAGGCCGTCCCGCACGACGTGCAGCACGTTACCGATCTTGTTGTCCTCGAAGGCCTCACGGGTCATCAGCTCGTCACCCGCGTCGTCCTCGACCAGCAGGACTTCGGCGGGGGCGGCCTGGGGCCGGTCTGCGGGAGTGCTCATCGGAGGGTTCCTTCGGTGGGTACGGGGGCGGGCGGCTCGGCGCCGGCACCGGGCTCCGCGGTCGAGGCCGCGCCGGGGGCGGCGGGGCCGGGGTCGGTGTCGGTGGTGGCATCGGCGACCGGCAGGGTGAAGACGATCCGGGTGCCTTCTCGGTGGTCCGTGTCGATCCAGATGCGCCCGCCCGCATGCTCGACGATCTTCTTGCAGAGCGAGAGGCCGATGCCGGTGCCGCCGTAGGTCTCCCGGCCGTGCAGCCGCTGGAAGATGACGAAGACCTTCTCCGCGAACTCGGCCGGCACACCGATGCCGTTGTCGGTGACGGTGAAGGTGTGGAAGCCCGGCTCGGCCTCCGGGTCGTCGGCCACGGCCACCTCGACGCGCGGAGCACGGTCGGGCGAGCGGAACTTGACGGCGTTGCCCACCAGGTTCTGCCACAGCATCGTCAGGAGCGTGGGGTCGCCCACCACGTCCGGGAGCTGCTCGGGCCGGGTGATCTCCGCGCCGCTCTCCTCCACGGCGGCGGCCAGGTTGCGCACCGCCCGGTCCAGGGGGCCGTCCATCGCGACCGTCTCGCGCGCGTCCTGGACCCGGCCCACCCGGGAGAAGGTCAGCAGGTCGTTGATGAGCACCTGCATCCGCTTGGCGCCGTCGACGGCGAAGCCGATGTACTGGGCGCCGCGCTCGTCGAGCTGGTCCCCGTACCGCTTCTCCAGCAGCTGGCAGAAGGAGGCGACCTTGCGCAGGGGCTCCTGGAGGTCGTGCGAGGCCACGTACGCGAACTGCTCCAGCTCGGCATTGGAACGGCGCAACTCCACGGCCTGCGCGTCGAGCTCGGCGGCCGTGCGGTCGAGCCGCTCGGCATTGCGCCGCGAAGCGTTCAGCTCGTCCACGGTCCGGTGCCGCATGGCCTCCACCGACCGGGCCAGGGCCCGCAGGTCGGAGGGGCCGCGCAGGGGGATCTCCTCCTCGAAGGCCCCGTCCGCGACGCGCTGGGAGGCGGTCCGCACCAGGGCGAGCGGCCGCAGCACGCCCACGTGGAGCAGCACGACAAGGGCGGACCCGGCGAGCAGGAAGGCCACGACGATCGCCAGCAGGATGCGGTCACGCTGCGTGCGTGCTTCGCCGAAGGTGGTGCGGGCGTCCGCCTGGATGCGGTCCAGATGCGCCTGCTGGGCGGCGATCCGTCGGCGGACCTCGTCGAAGCGGTCCTTGCCGTCCTGGAGGGACGGCGGGGCGGTGCCGTTCTCCACGGAGGCGATGGCGGGGGCCGCGAACTGCTCGCGCCAGGTCCGGGCGGCCTCCTGCACGGCCGCCAGGTCCTCACGCACGCCGTCGTCGTCGAGGACCGCCGCCAGGCGTCGGCCGGTCTCGGTCTCGTCGGCCAGCCCGCGTTCGTACGGCTCCAGCAGCGCCGGCTCGCCGGCCAGCAGGTAGCCACGGACCCCGGTCTCCTGGTCCAGCAGGGCCGTCTCCAGCCGCAGGGCGTCCCGCTGGGCGGGCAGGATCCCGTCGACGAGCCGGTTCCCGGCCGTGGTGGTGTGGGACAGGAGGGCGGCGCCGAGCGCGCCCGTGCCGACGACCATGAGGGCGAGGGCGGCCAGCACGGTGGTCAGCCAGACCCGCAGGCTCGGCCCGTTGCGGTCCTGGGCCCGTCCGCGGGGCTTTCGGGGAGGCTGTGCGGGGGAGATCACGTGGGGGAGTCCCATTCGAGGTGGAGGACGGCGACGTCGTCGGCCAGGCCGCCCCAGTCCGCGGCGAGGCCCTGCGCCGCCTGGATGAGGGTGTCGACGAACGGTTCCGCGGGCAGGTCGGCGTGCTTGCGGGCGATTTCCAGCAGGCCCGCTTCGTCGAGACGGTCGGAGCCGGGGCCGATGCGCCCCTCGATCAGGCCGTCCGTGAAGAGCATCACGGCGCCGCCCGCCTCCACGGCCACTTCGGTGACGGGCCAGCCGGCGCCCCAGCCGGGCAGGATGCCCAGCGCGGGCCCTCCCGGAACGGTGCGCAGCTCCACACCGGCCGCGGAACGGACCAGGAAACCGGGGTGGCCCGCGCGCTGTACGGAGACGGCGCGGGTGCCGGCGGGACGGGTGAGGGAGACGAGGGTGGCGAAGATCTCGGGTCCGGAGCGCTCCGCCAGCAGGATCTGCTCCAGGAGCCCGAGCAGTTCGGCGCCGCGGGCGCCGGCCATGACGAAGGACCGCCAGGCCACGCGCAGGCACACGCCGAGCGCCGCCTCGCTGGGGCCGTGGCCGGACACGTCGCCGACGACGGCGTGCGTGGCCCCGTCGGGGGTCTGGACGACGTCGTAGAAGTCCCCGCCGAGCAGCGTCTG
Source organism: Streptomyces sp. NPDC023541 (assembly GCF_055559995.1). Classification (NCBI taxonomy): domain Bacteria; kingdom Bacillati; phylum Actinomycetota; class Actinomycetes; order Kitasatosporales; family Streptomycetaceae; genus Streptomyces; species Streptomyces sp. NPDC023541. Next base: position 27,741 of record NZ_JBVHJO010000020.1, on the reverse strand, counting down.
GGCGCGCCCAGGGTGGTAGCGGGCGCATACGGTGACCGTGTGCGCGGCGTCGTCGAGCAGCAGCGGCGTGGGAAGCAGGCCGCGTTCGAGGCGCGCGTTCTCCTCGGCGCGCAGTTTGCCCGCCTGGAGGGCGACGGCCGCCAGCTCGGTGCGCTTGCGCTGGATCGCGTAGCGGATGGCCCGCATGAAGACGTCGGCCTCGAGGCGCCCCTTGACCAGGTAGTCCTGGGCGCCGGCCGCGACGGCGGTCAGTCCCGCCTGCTCCTCCGACAGGCCCGTCAGGACGACGACGGCGGCCTCGGCGGACACGGCGAGGACCTTCTCCAGCCCGTCCAGGCCCTGGGCGTCGGGCAGGTGCAGGTCCAGCAGGACGCACTCGGGGGCCTCGGCCTCCAGCAGGTGCAGGGCGTCGGCGAGGGAGCGGGCCCGGCCGAGGCGGACCTCGATCCCGCTGTCCTCCACGAGCTCCTGTACGAGCACGGCGTCGCCCTCGTCGTCCTCGATGAGCAGGACGTACGGCGGTACGCCGTTCCACAGCACCAGCGAGTCGTCCGGCGTCTCAGAGGAGGCCTGCCGGGGCCGGACCACCGGCGGCTGCGGTGTGCGGGCGGCCGGGCGTTGGGCCCCGACCCCGGGAATGCTCGCCATGGCGTCGCGTCTGTCCCTTCTCATCTCGGACGGCGGACGCCCGACGGACGCGTGGTTGCGTCGGACAAGCCTAGAGTGATCATTTGCCGGTAGGCAATATTTTACGAACTCAATGATTCTGTCATCCCGCGAACGGGCCGGGAAACCGCCCCCCGGACCTGCGGCCGCGCCCGGCTGTCAGGCGCTGTCGGGGACAGGGGCCGGGGCCGGCGCGTCGGAGGGGCCGGCGTCCACGGGCGGGGGCGGTCGGTCGACCGGGCCGTCGGCCGGGTACGAGCCGGCGGAGGCCTCGCGGAACGCCTCCAGGCCCGCCACCAGCGCCTGCACCGCCTCGGGCGCCATCCGCCCGAGCACCGCCGAAACCTCGCGCACCCGGATCGCCCGCCGCTCGTCCAGCAGTGCCCGCCCCTGCGGCGTGAGCCGCACCTCCACCTCGCGGCGCCGGGACGGATGCGGCGAGCGGGTCAGCAGCCCCATGGCCTCCAGCCGGTCGCAGAGCCGGGTGACCGACGGCGGACGGGAGCCGAGCACGTCGCCCAGGGTGCGCAGGTTGCCGCCCTCGGCGCCCTCCACGGCGAGCAGCGCCCGCAGCTGCGACGGCGAGACGGCCGGTTCCACACCGTCCTGGCCCCTGGCGTGCAGTACCGCGAGGAGGTCCGCCGCGGCGGCGAGGGCCGCGGCCGGGTCCTCGTACGCGCCGGAACGGCCGGGACGGGGCATGCCACCACTGTGCCACCGTCCGGGGCGATCGGCCCCGGCCGCCCCTGTCGCCCGACCGCCCTGTCGCCCCTACCGCTCGTCGCCGCCGGGCTTCGTACCGGGCCGGCCGTGCCAGTCGAGGCAGACGACCATCGCGTCGTCGACGGCGTCCACGCCGCCCCGGTACCCCGGCAGCTCCTCCAGCAGCGCCCGCGGCACCTGCGAGGGCGGCAGCAGCCGCGTGTTCATGACGGCCCGGGTCAGGGCGTGCAGGCCGTACGGCTCGCCGGCGGGGGAGAGGACGTCGTAGACGCCGTCGCTCAGGAAGAACAGCCGGTCCCCGGGCAGCACCCGGAAGTGCTGGGAGGTGTAGACCGTGTCCTCGAACATGCCGAGCGGCAGCTGAGCCTCCAGCCCGACCCGCTCCACGGTGCTCCCGCGCAGCCGCCAGATCCGGGGCGACCCGGCATCGACGACCTCGACCCCGCCGGTCTCCAGGTCGAAGCGGAGCAGAAGCATCGCCAGGTGCAGCCGCCCCTGGTACTGCCCGTAGAGGGCCTGGTCCGCCAGGGCCGCCTGATCGGCGAGGTCGAGGCCGGCCCGCCGGGCGTTGCGCAGGGCACTGACGGCGAGGCTCGTCAGCAGCGCCGCGTCGATGCCCTCACCCATGCCGTTGTTGACGGTCAGCGTCAGGTGGTCGGCGGAGGCCGACCAGTCGAAGCTGTCGCCGAAGATGGCGTACGCGGGCTCCAGTTGTGCCCCGAGGTCGTACTCGGGCCGCGAGCACGAGCGCCCCGGCAGCAGTTGCCACTGCATCTCGGCGGCCAGGGTGAGCCTCTTGGCCCGGCGCGCCTGCAGGAAGTAATCGGTGTCGCGGTCGGCGACCAGGATCTCGTGGGCCAGTGCGTCGGCCACGTCCTGCAGCGGGCCGAGGAGCCCGCCGACCGCCGCGCCGGCCGGGTAGCGGACGCTCAGGACCCCGAGCCGGTCGCCGCGCACGGTCACCGGCAGGTGCACGGTGATCCCGTCCACCCCGGGGACCACGTGCGGTTCCTGGGCGCCGAAGGCCCGGCCCTCGGCACTGTTGTACGCCGACACGGAATCGGCGGTGAACGGCTGCGTCGTGACGGGCCGGAGCCGGGCCGAGGCGTAGTCCGCCATCAGCAAGTCGGCGCCGGCCGCCCCGTGGTCGCGGGCCAGGATGCCCCGGACCTCCTCGAACAGCGCGTGCGGGGCGGCGCCGCGCAGCACGCGCTCGACGCCTCCGCCGCTCCCGACACCCTCGCCGCTTACGCCTTCAGTCACCGGACCCGTACCTGTCTCTCTCGCAGCTGCAAAGATGGGGGACGACGAAGCCGCCGGTCCGCCTTGGAAGGGCTGCGCGTACGTCCGGTAGGGAGTGTCACATGAGTCAGCGGACGATCGGCTCCCCGCAGACAGCCGTGTCGGCGGTGGCGGAGATGAGCGAGCTGATCGAGCTGCTGGAGGTGGTCTGGGAGCGGGGCCGGGACACGGCCGGCGCCGCGCCCGTCTCCTCCGCGCAGGCCCGGGTGCTGTTCCTCGTCGAGGCGAACGACCAGCTGAACCTGCGCGAGCTCGGCAGGCTGCTGGAGTCGGCCCCGCCGTCCGTCACCCGGCTGTGCGACCGCCTGCAGGCCGTGGGCTTCCTCGAACGGCATCCCGGGGCCGACGACCGCCGCGAGGTACTGCTCCGGCTGACGCCCACGGGGCGGGCGTACCTCGAACGGCTCCGCGCCCGCAGGCAGAAGGTGCTGGCCGAGGCGATGGCAGCGATGCCGGAAGCCTCCCGGGCCGCCCTGGCGACGGGGCTCGCCGACTTCTGCGCGGCGGTCGCGAAGCCGCTGCGGCTGCCGCCCCCGAACTCCCTCACCACCAGGACGGCCTGACGCGGGCGGGCGGCCTTGCGCAGGGTGGGCGGACCACGCCGCACTGCCCGTCGCCGTCCCGAGGAGGGAACGCCCTCGCGCGCAGGTTCTTCGCCGGCCGGATGATCGAGTGGCGTGGGCCCGCGCCGTTCTGTTCCGTCCCCGTGCCGGACGAGCAGTCCGCCGACGTCAGCGGATGGCGGCGATGGCCGCGTACGGCTGCCTCCGGACGCCGGGGAGGCAGCCGGGAGACGTCAACTTCCGGCGGGCGGCGTCGTGGGGCGGGAGGGCGCTTCCGGGTCGGTGTCGGAGGTGATCTCCGGCTCCAGGCCCTCGGTCACCGTCGTCCGCGGGCGTCCGGTGTCGGCCCGCCAGGCCTCGAAGGCCAGTGCCGTCGCCGTGACCACGGCGATGCCGAGCAGCCAGCCCCCGACGACGTCACTCACCCAGTGCACGCCCAGCGCGACCCGGGTGTAGCCGACGCCCAGGACCGCGGTCGTCGCGAGCGCCCACGGCAACGGCCGCCAAGGGCGCGGCACCAGCGGGAGCAGGACCAGCAGGAGGACGGCGCAGGAGGTCATGGCCGTCATGGCATGGCCGGAGGGGAAGGAGAAGCCGGGCGCGTGGGCGACCGGTTCCGGCAGGTGCGGGCGGGCCCGCTCCACCGCGTTCTTGACCAGGAACCCGATCAGCGCCCCGGACGTCGCCGTGACACCGGCCCACGTCGCCAGCCGCCATGCCCGCCGGGTCAGGAGCCACACCACCAGGGCCGCCACCAGCAGCCGCATGGTCACCGGGTCCCACACCACACCGGTGAAGAAGTCCAGGACGCGCACCCAGGCGGGGTGTTCGAGGGCTGTACGGTGCAGCCGCTCCGCGGTGGTCCGGTCGAGGCGGTACAGCGGCGGCCACCGGGACTCTACGAGTACGAGGGCCAGGGCGAACGGCACCGCCACCGCGGCCGTGGCCGTCACCGCCAGCACCAGCCTGCGGCCGAACGCCGCGTCGGGCCCCGAGTGCCGGGCGATCAGCGCTCGGACGGTGCGGAGGCTTCGGGATCGGGCCGTGCGCTGTGCCATGACGGCGGAACCTGCCTTCGGGGAGGGTGCGTGAGGAGTGGGAGGGCGGACAGGGGGTGCGGTGTCAGACGCCCGGGTCCCGGGCCACCGGCTCCTTCGTCCCCGCGCGCACCGCTTCCAGTTGGGCTGCGAAGGACAGTCCGAGGAAGAGCGCCAGCGAGGTGAGGTAGGACCACAGCAGCAGCGACATGATCGCGCTGAGGGGGCCGTACACGCTGGTGAAGGAGCTGCTGGCGCCGACGTACAGGCTCAGCGCCCACGTCGCGCCGAGCCACAGCACCAGGTGGACGACGGCACCGAAGGCGAGCCACGTGTAGCCCGGTTGGGCACGGCGCGGCGAGAGGCGGAAGATCGCACTGGTGGCGAGCACGGCCAGCAGCACCCCGACCGGCCACCGCAGGATGTCCCAGGCCCGGATGGTGGCCGGGCCGAGGTGGTACACCTCGGCGACCGCGCGGGCCAGGTCGGTGCCGAGGACCGTGAGGATGAAGCTGAGCCCCAGGGGAAGCCCCGCCAGTACCGCCATGACCAGGCCGCGCGAGTACTTGCGCAGGAAGGGCCGGTCGCGTTCGTTGCCGTAGATCCGGTTCGCGCCGCGCTCGACCTGGCACAGGCTCGTGGTGACGTTGACGAGGGAGAACAACAGGCCGAGCCACAGGGCCGCCTGGCCGCCGTCGCCGGCGTGCCGACGGCTCTCGCGCAGGGCCTCGTCGACCATTTCCTGACTGGGGCCGTTGGCCATCCGGCTGATCGTGAGCTCGGCCACGCGCCCGATGTCCTCGGTGTGCAGGACGCTGGAGAGGCCTATCGCGGCGATGGCCAGCGGCACGATCGACAGGACGGTCTGGAGGGCCAGGGCACGGGAGTGGCTGAAGCCGTCCGCGTAGCGGAAGCGCACGAAGGAGTCACGGGCCAGGCGCCAGCTGCCGTAACGGCGCAGAGCCGCCCATGCCTCGTCGCCGGACAGCTCCTCGCCGCGCACGTCGCGTCGCTGCGGTACCCGGGTGGCGGTTCCCATCGTTCGTCTCCCCTCCTTGGCGGTGTGCGGGTCAGAGCTGTGCGGTGGGCGCGGCAGGTGTGGCAGGTGCGGTACGGGCGGTCCGCGAGGTGCCGTCGGTTGCGCGCCAGGGGGTGGCGGCGGCGCCGGGCGCGCGCGGCAGCCGTATCCGCAGGGCCCCCGGTTCCGTGTCGACGGTCAGCCGGGAGCCGTCGTCCATGGTGTCGCCGTCGACCTCGCGGCCCTGGGTCCGCGCGAAGCGGACCTCGATCCGGGCGGCACTGAAGTACTCCAGCGATCCCGCGGCGACGGACACCGGCCCGCCGGGTGCCAGGGCCGCGGCCGGACGCCGTACGGTCCGGGCGGCCAGGTGCGCCGCCGCGGCGAGCCATCCGGCCGCCCCGCGCGGGTCGAAGAGCACGACCTCCATCCGGCCGCTGTCCGGCCGTGCCCGCGGTAGCAGTTGCAGGCCGGCCTGGAGTGCGCCGACGTTGCCGATGACCACCATCCGGGCCCGCCGCCGGATCCGGCGGCCCCCGTCGAGGCGGAGCGACAGCCGCATGCGGGGGTCGCGCAGGTGCCGGGCCGCCGAGAGGGCGTAGGCGGCCCACCCCAGGTGTGCCTTGAGGACCGGGGACGCGTCGCGGACCATGGCGGCGTCGAAGCCGGCACCTGCCATGACGGTGAACCGGGTCGGCGGGAGGCCGTCGCCCTCGACCCGGCCGACGTCGATTCCGAAGTCACCGCCGGCCAGGGCCTCGTCGAGGGCGGTCGCCGGATCGGACGGCAGGTCCAGATTGCGGGCGAGCAGGTTGCCGGTGCCGCAGGGGACGAGGGCCAGCGGGATTCCGGTGCCGGCGACGACATCGGCACAGACCCGTACGGTGCCGTCTCCGCCACACGCCACGACCAGCTCCACACCGCCTGCGGCGCACTCCTCGGCAAGTCTCCCGCTGGGCCGGTCCGGGGTGGTCGAGGTCCACCGCTGATCGGTGAAACCGTGCCGGTGGAGCCGGGCGCGCACCTCGGCGGCCAGCTCGTCCGGGCAGCCGTGGGGATGGCGTACGACGACGACGCGCCCGCCGCGACCCCGCCCGCCCGCGCGGTCGGACCGGCCGGGCTGTCCGGGCTGCCCGGGCTGTCCGGGCACGGCGGCGGCGCCCCCCGAAACGCCGTGCGGCGCGGGGCCGTCGGCGCCGCCACGGCCGGACAGGAACACGGACCCCAGGACGAGCAGCGTCGCGGCGCCGTTGAGCAGGCCGCCCAGCACGTCGGAGGGATGGTGCATGCCCCGGTAGACCCGGGACAGCCCGACCGCGGGCGGTACGAGGAGCAGTACCCCGGCCGCGAGGTACCGCCAGGGGCCGCGGGCACGGTTCAGCACGAGGACCGCCAGCCCTCCGTACAGGGCGACGGACGCGCCGACGTGCCCCGAGGGAAAACTCGACGTGGGGGGCGCCCCGTCCAGTTGGGCGACGTCGGGGCGGGGCCGCTCCACGAAGAAGGTGACGACGAGGAAGACCGCGGACTGCACGGCGACCGACGCCCCGAGGAAAACGGCCTCCGCCCACCGCGGGGCAGGTGGCAGGGCCAGCAGCAAGGCCACGCAGAGCAGCGTCACCCCGATGATGCCCTCCGTACTGGCCATCAGCGAAAGCCCCGCGGTGACACCGTTCCCGACCGGGCTCCGATGCGCGGCGAAGTCCTGGGGCAGCCGGTCCTCCAGGGTGAGCGGCCAATGGCCGACCGCCACACGGGTAATCCCGAGGCCCAGGAGCACCATCAAGGTGGTCTGGGCCGCCAAGAGCCACACCAACCGCGAGCGTCTCGCGGCCCCGCCGCTATCCGTCGTCATGGAGGCCCTTGTTGCCCGTCACGGCCCGATGATGCGCCCGCCGACCGGTGAACGCCCCGGCTGCGGCTGTGCCCGCGGCTGCCGTGGAGGGGAGCGCCGCACTGCGGACGTACCCGAGGGCCTTTGGGTACATCGGGCGGGACGGCGCCGCCCCGGGCGGCCGCCCGGCAGATGTCGTACGGCCGCGGCCTCCGCCCGGGACGGGTCAGCTCAGGCGGACCGCCGTCGTGATGGTCTTGCCGTCGGGCCGGGTACTGCAGTCGACCTGCTCCGCCAGGCGCTGGATGAGCGGCCAGCCGTAACCCCCGGGGTGGTCGACCGTGCCCGTACGGGCCGCGGGGAGGCGGGGGTTGGCATCGGCGACGGACAGCCGCAGGACGTCGTCCTTGATGTCCGCCTGGAAGGCGATGACGCCGTCACCGTGCCGGATCGCGTTGGTGACCAGCTCCGAGGTGACGAGCAGCGCGTCCGCGGCGGTCACGCTGTCGAGGCTGACACCGGCCAGGAGCAGCAGTTCGCGGACGCGCTCACGGGCCGCGGCCGCCGAGCCGGGCGGTGCGGCGTGCCGGTCGCCGACGGCGTCCTCGCGGTGCCGCTGCGGGCCCAGGGGAGCTTCGGACGGCGGGGGTGGGTTCATACTCATCGCCTGCCCATGGCCGCACGGGTCGCACCGTGACGACCCGTTCGGGGACGGGGGGTGGTGGTCAGCATGTCATCGCGGTCGCCAGGCTGTCCGCGATACGGAACGCCGCCGCGGCTCCGGTGACGTCGAACAGTCGTCGGACGGCGGTGTGCAGCGGGCCGGCGAGGACGAGCACCGACCCGGCGTCCGCGTGGGCCCGCTGCGCGTCGAGCAGCGCGTGCAGCACGGAGGAGTCCACGAAGGAAGTGCCCGAGAGGTCCACCACGGTGCGTGGCGGGCCGTCCGCCGCGGCCTGTGCGAGGGCGTCGGCCAGGAACGGTGCGTTGTCCTCGTCGACTTCGCCGCGCAGGCCGATGACGGTCGCGTCACGTGTTGTGGTCGTGGTGACGACCGCTTCCTCTCCGATCACCGGGACATCCTCCTACATCGCGTGCGGGCCCGACGACCGGGTACCCGTAACGGCAAGTGGTTCAGTACTTCGTCACCCTCAGGGATGGCCCTTCGACACCGCGTCCGCCCGTGGCGCGGTTGCGAGGTGCACGGCCCATGGAGGATGGTTGCCGGAGGACAACTGTTTGGTCCGAGGCTTTTCCGACGTGATGAACGCGATGAAGAGGTGAGGGGTTCGCACAGCGGGCCTTCAACGTTTGGTTCCTTCCACCGAGACGACCCCGAGCTCGCCCACCACGGGCCTGTCGTGGAGTCAGGCCCCCTACCCGGTGCTGGTGGCTGACGCCCGTGCGGTCGTGGTCCACGCCAACGAGGCGGCAGGCCTGGTGTTCCCGGACGCCCGCCCCGGCTCGGCGATGGCGGACGCGGTACCCGGATGGCTGGTGTCGGCGCACGCGCGCTACACCACCCCCGTGCCCGAGCAGCGCCCGCCCGCCGGGGCCGGCACCGTCCAGGGGCCCGTGGGCGACCGCTCGTACGAGGCGCATCCGACACCCCGCGACGACGGCACGGTCGTGTGGTGGCTCGTCGACGACACCGACCACCGGCTGGCCCGGGAAGCCCTGTGGACGGAACGCGAACGGACCGAGTTCCTGGTCCGCTCCTCCAACCTCCTGCTGTCGTCCCTGAACCTCGACCGGTGCATGGACGTCACGGCTCAGATGGCGGCCGATCACCTCGCCGACGCGGCCCTGGTGATCGGCCCCGCACACGGCCCCCAGCTCCCGATCGTGTCCTGCGTCCGCGGCGGCGGGCCGTCCGTCTCCCGCGCCGTCGTCGACCCCGAGGACGTGCCCGGTCTGGCCGAGGCGCTCCAGGGTTTCCCGCCCGTCCCCTCCCGGTGGCTCGACCCGTCCGCCGCACCGGCCTGGCTGGTGCCGGACGGCCTCGACACCCTGGGGTCGATCGTCATCACGCCCCTGCCCGGGCACGGGGTGCCCGCCGGCGCCCTGGTACTGCTGCGCACCGACGGCGCGAGCGCGTTCACGGAGGGCGAGGAGGTGTTCGCGCGCCTGTTCGCCGCCCGCGCCGGCGCCGCCATGTCGGCCGCCCGTCTCTACGCGGAGCAGGCGTCGATCACCGACACCCTGATGCGCGAACTCCTCCCTCCCCCGCTGCACCAGGTCTCCGGGGTGGAGTACGCCGGCGGCTACCGGCCGTCGAAGGACCACGAGCGGGTCGGCGGCGACTTCTACGACCTGCACCCCGCCTCCGATGAGGGCGCGCCCTCCCTCGTCGTCCTCGGAGACGTCTGCGGCAAGGGCCTCCAGGCGGCGGTGATGACCGGCAAGATCCGCAACACGCTGCACGCCCTCCTGCCGATGGCCGACGACCACCACCGGATGCTCAGCCTGCTCAACACCTCCCTGCTGAACTCCGAGAACGCCCGCTTCGCCACCATGGTGCTGGCCTCCGCGGCCCGGGAGGGCAACGCGGTGCGGCTGCGCCTGACGAGCGCCGGACACCCCGCCCCGCTGATCCTGCGCTCCGACGGCCGGGTGGAGGAGGCCCGTACGAAGGGAACGCTGGTGGGCGCGCTGCCCGAGATCACCACGGAGACGGTCCGCGTGACGCTGGCACCCGGTGACACCTGCGTGCTGTACACCGACGGGATCAGCGAGGCACGGGGAGGCCCCATGGGCGGTGCGATGTTCGGGGAGGAGCGGCTGCGCCGCGCCCTGTCGGAATGCGCGGCGATGCCCGCCGAAGCGGTGGTGGAACACGTACAGATGCTCACCTCCCAGTGGGTGGGGGCGGGCCGCCACGACGACATGGCCGTCGTCGTGATCTCGGCCCCGCGCACCAACCACCTCAGCGCCGTGGACGGCCACACCCGCGGGCGGTTCACCGCATGAGCCCGTACGACACCCCATCACCGGCACAGGCACCGGCACAGGCACCCGCCATCACCACGACGTGCGCTTCGGCGCCGCAGCAACTCCGCGCACAGGTGTGGGAGTCGGTGATGGCGTTCGACGAGGCCGCCACGGTCGGTACGGTGCTGCGCGCACTGGACGACGGCATGGCGGCGGAGGACCTCCTGCTCGACGTCATCGCCTCCGTACAGGGGCGGGTCGGCCAGGAGTGGGCGGCGAACCGCATCACCGTCGCCCAGGAGCACGCCGCGACCGCCATCAACGACCGGGCCGTCGCCGCCGTCGCCCTGCACCCCTCGGTCCACACGGCACCGACACGCGGGCGGGTCACGGTGGCCTGCGTGGACGGCGAATGGCATGCCCTGCCCGCCCGGCTCCTGGCCGAGGTACTGCGGATCAGGGGCTGGCGCGTGGACTACCTCGGCGCGCAGGTGACCGCCCCGCACCTCGTCGCACACCTGCACCGCACCGGCCCGGACGCCGTCGCCCTCTCCGGCTCCCTCGCGACCAGGCTGCCCGCCGCGCACGCGACCATCACCGCCTGCCAGGCCGTCGGCACCCCCGTGATCGTGGGCGGGGCCGCCTTCGGACCCGGGGGCCGCTACGCCCGCCTGCTCGGCGCGGACTCCTGGGCCCCCGACGCGCGGGCCGCCGCCGACGAGCTGGCCCGAGGCCCGTTGCCGCGGCCCCGGCCCGGCCACCAGGCCATCGACGACCTGCCCCACCTGAACGACCAGGAGTACACACTGGTCGCCCGCAGCCGCCCGCGGCTCGTCCGGGCCGTGGTCACGCAGCTGGAGAACGCGTATCCGGCGATGCGCACCTACACCGAAGTGCAGCGCGAGCGCACCGCCGAAGACCTCTCCCACATCGTCGAGTTCCTCGCCGCCGCCCTCTACACCGGTGACGAGGACCTCTTCTGCGGCTTCCTGCTGTGGACCGCCGGCGTCCTGGAGGCCCGCGGGGTTCCGGCCGCCTCGCTGCTCCCCGCCCTGGAGCTCCTGCGGCGGGAACTCCAGGACTTCCCCCGCGCCACCGCCACCCTGCGGGCCGGAGCCGACCGCCTGACCGTCACCCCCCTCACCGCTGCCGGGACCGCTGTATGACGAGCCTGCCCTCCACCCCGCTCGGCCTGACGTACTCCTCCTCGTACGAGGTCGTGCGCGTCGAGCTGAGCGGCGACCTCGACCACCGCCACGCCGACCTCCTCGTCGAGGCCGTGGACCAAGTGCTCGCCGCACACCCCGCACTGCGGGACCTGCGGTTGGACTGCGCCGGGCTGTCCGCGGTCGACTCCAGCGGCCTGTCGGCGCTGCTGATGGTCCGGCGGCGCACCGACAAGGCGGGCGCGGGGCTGCACCTCGACGGCCGGACCGTACAGCTCGACCGCCTCCTGGAGATCACCTGCACCCTGGAGTACCTCACGGCACCGAGTGCGGGCGCGAAGGCCCTGCGCCGCACCGGTGGCGGCGCCGCGTGCAGCGGTCAGACGGAGGAGAACCTGCCGGCCGCTCCCTCCGCCGGCCCGGACCCACGCGGCCGGCACGAGCGGCACGATCGGCGCGACACCCACTGAGGGTGTCCGCACGTTCCGACGCGCCCGGTCCCCACCGCCGGTGCGGACCCGTACGCCCAGCGGTTCCGCCCGTCGGGGGATCCTGTGCGTCCCGCCCGTCCTCGAACCCACCTCCTCAACCTGGACGTGCGAAGGGGGCGACCGCCTCGCGGTCGCCCCCTCCTGTTCATCGCGGATCAGAAGTCATGCGCTGGTCCGTGCGCTCAGAACTGCAGCGCCCAGGAGTCGATCTTTCCGGTGTCGAGGTTCGCGTTGTCGTTCACCCGGAGCTTCCACACCCCGTTGGCGACCTCGGAGGAGGCGTTGACGGTGACGGTCTTGATGATGTTGTCCGCGCTGCCGCCCGAGCGGTTGTGCAGGTTGTACAGGGTGCCGTCGGGCGCGACCAGGTCCACCTTGAGGTCGCCGATGTAGGTGTGCTTGATGTCGACCGCGACGGTCAGCGCCGCCGGGGCGTTGCCGCTGATCCCGCTGACGGTGACGGGCGAGTCGACGGTCGCGTTGTCGCTGATCGCGTAGTCCGCGGTGTTCTCGAAGCGCTTGCCCGGCGGGACGGTGCCGCCCTCACCGACGTTGAGCAGCAGGTTCGGGGAGCCCGTACCGGGGCCGGTCACCACGTTCGCGGTGGCGGCCGCGACCAGGGCGTCACGGACCTGTGCCGGGGTGCTCGATGTGTTCTGCGACAGGTACAGCGCCGCCGCCCCGACCACGTGCGGGGTGGCCATCGAGGTGCCGGAGATGGTGTTGGTGGCGGTGTCGCCGGTGCCCCACGAGGAGGTGATGGAGGAGCCGGGGGCGAAGATGTCCAGGACGCTGCCGTAGTTGGAGTAGCTCGCCTTGGCGTCGGTGTTGGTCGTGGCGCCGACGGTGATGGCCTCGGCGACGCGCGCCGGGGACTTGGTGGAGGCGTTGGTCGACTCGTTGCCCGCCGCGACACCGTAGGTGATGCCGGAGGCTATGGAGTTGCGGACGGCCGTGTCGAGCGCGGAGTCGGCGCCGCCGCCGAGCGACATGTTGGCGACGGCCGGCTTGACGGCGTTGCGGGTCACCCAGTCGATGCCCGCGACGACCTGGGCGGTGGTGCCGGAGCCGTTGTTGTCCAGGACGCGGACGCCGACGACCTTGGCCTTCTTGGCCACGCCGTACGCCCCGCCCGCGACGGTGCCGGCGACGTGCGTGCCGTGGCCGTGGCCGTCCTGCGCGGTGTTGTCGTTGTCGATGGCGTCGTAGCCGTACGAGGCACGGCCGCCGAAGTCCTGGTGCGTGATGCGGACACCGGTGTCGATGACGTACGCGGTGACGCCCTCGCCGGCCTTGTCCGGGTAGGTGTAGCTCTGGTTCAGCGGGAGCGCCCGCTGGTCGATCCGGTCGAGTCCCCAGGACGGCGGGTTCGGCTGGGTCGCGTCCACGGTGAAGACGCGGTCCTGCACGACCGACTGGACGGCCGGGTCGGCGGCGAGCTTCCTGGCCTGCGCCTCGGAGACCTTGACGGAGTAGCCGTTGAGGGCCGCGGTGTAGGTCCGGTCGATCCTGGCGCCGTACCGCTTCGCCACGGCCTTGCCGCTGTCGGCGGTGGAGCGGGCCGCGGAGTCCTTCAGGGTCACGATGTAGCTGCCGGAGATGGTTCCGGCGGCCCCGGCGTTCTCGATGACGCCCTGCGCGCCGCTGTCGGCCGCCGAGGCGGGCAGTGCGGCTGCCGCGCCGAGCGCGAGGGCCGCGACCGCGGTCGCGCTGATGCCGGCGAACCTCCGGCGGGTGTGACGCATCACGGACATGTGGGGGGTCCTCCTCGTGGGTGGTGCACTGCGGGGATGAAGCGGGGAGACGACCGACGGGCACGACGCCATGTGCACACATCGCGTACATGACAACCCGTCAACTCGCCATCGCCTTCGAAAGGTTGACCCACCCCCGGCCCGCCCACAAGGGGCCCACGAGCGCGTAACATCCTTGCCATGCTCCGGCCATGATTGAGCAAATACGCGCCGCACGTGACGGGGGCACGGGTGGTAGGGCCGGCCCGGGGGCCCGCGACCGCGCCGAACGCCTGCCCGTACCGCTGGTGCCGCCGCCGGCCGCGGCCGCCCGACGGGCTCGATTTCACGCCGGAGGCCGGTGCGGCGCCGGAGGGGGCCGACGCGCGCGCCCTCCCGTAGCGGGACGGCCCTTCGCCGCCGCTGCCTGGGGCGTTCCCGGAGTCCCTGGCGGAGTGGCGTGCTCCGCCGGTACCGCAGGCGGAACGGTTCACGCCACCGCGCGCTTCCCGGTGAGGGCCCCGGCCCTGCGGGATGCGGCGCTGGGCGACGCTCACCGAAGCTGCCCGACGGCCGACACCGGGGCCCGGTCCGGGGGCCGGGGAAGGGCCGCGTAGGCACCGGGGGGCCCTGCCGGTGTGCGGAGGAGCCGAGTTGTGAAATTTTCGTGAGCGGGCCCGCTTCGGCCTCGCGCGAGACCGCTGACACGCTCCGGCCGGGGGTGCAGAATCGAGCGAGCGGCACCGGGCGCGGGCCCGGACCGGGGGCGGGGGGAGTACCGATGGCACGGGCATGGGGTTGGGGGCTGACCGCACTGGCGACGGCATTCGTGCTGTGGTACGCCTCCTACTACACGACGATCATGGTCTGGGAACTGCGCAAGCTCTTCGCGTGGTTCTCGCTGCCGGTGTCGGCCGTGGCGTGCTGCGTCGCGGCCGGCCTGGCCGTGCGGTGGCTCCGGCGGCGCGCCGGCCGCCGTGCCGGGGGCGGGGGCGACGCGGCCGTCGTCCTGGGCTGGTTCGGCGGCGCCTTCGCCCTGGTGCTCGCCGTCGGCTGGCTGGTGTACGGGGCCTACCTGCAGGACCGCGCGTACATGGCCTCGGCGGAGATCGTGAGCGACCCGGTGCCCACGCTGTCCGCCCGTTCCCCGTACGTGGTCGGCAAGGCGCAGGCGGCCCCGCATCTGGGCGATGTCACCGGTGAGATATCCGACATCACCTACCTGCCCGATTCCGACCGCTTCGGCGCCCTGGTCGAGCGGCGCGGCTGGCTCGCCGGGTACGAGGTGGGCCTGGTGCAGGAGGTCCCGCTGGGCGGAACCGGCCGCAGCCAGGAGCGCTGCCCGTTCGACGTGGAGAAGGCGGACGCCCGGATCAGCGGCTGGTTCACCCACAATCTCGGCCGGAAGATCTCGGCCGTGAAGCGCTGGGTTCGTTTCGAGGCCGACGACGCCTACGTGACCTGCTCGAACGGCACCCCGGTCGTCGTCGTCCCCCTCAAGCGACAGACCGGGCTCTTCGTCGTGACCGAACGCCCCGCCGGCGTGGCCCTCTACGACGGCAGGACCGGAAAGTTGACGCTCACCACCGACACGTCCGCCGTCCCCGGCCCCTCCTACCCCCTGAGTCTCGCCGCGCGCCAGCGGGAGGGCACGGCCGCGGTGGGCGGGTTCGGGGACTGGTGGTTCGAGCGCAGTGGCTGGGACGCCTCCGAGGACGGTGCCAACGAGGGCAACGAGGCCGAGTTCACCCTGCGCCACGGCGGCGCCGCGGCCGGTGGCAGTGCCTACGTCACCCCGCTCACCCCGCAGGGGGACGCCAGCTCGGTGGTGGCCGTCTCGACCGTGCCCACGCGCCACCAGGGAGGTTCTCTCGCGCCGATGACCGTGTACCGCCTCGATCCCGCCTGGTCCTCGCCGAAGGCACTCGCGGCGCTCATCAAGGCCGAGTACCGGGACGTCTGCTGCTACAACGACGACGAGGTGTTCGAGATCGTCCCCACCGGGGGCAGTACGTGGACGGCCACCATCGGCAGCGAACAGAACATCCGCTACCGCGTCGAGGGGAGGGGCCCGGTCGACGGCCGTGAAGCCACCTGCCTCAAGGCCGCCGACGGCGCCCTCATCCGGTGCGCGTACGCGGCGCCCGGTTCTCCCGAGGAGCAGGAGCTCACACGCCGGGAGCAGCAGAAGCAACAGGACGGCGCGGCGAAGGGCGGAGGCGGTCCGGGCGACCTCACAGGCCTGACCGACGAGCAACTCGCCGATCTCCAGCGTCGCTTGGGCGACGAGTTCGTCCGCCGCCTGAAGAGCGGCTGACGGCCCGCGGCGTCGCGCCCCTCGGCACGGGGGCGGTTGCCGGGGCCGGAAGGCTTCGGCCCCTCCGGCCCGCACGGCTCGCGCGTCACGCCCTGGGCGTCGTTCCGGCCGGCCATTCCTCAGGAGTGCCGGTGGTACGCCTTGTTGGCGATGCGCCAGCCGTCGCCGGCACGGACCAGCAGGAAGACGTCGGTGAAGGTGTCCGCGCCGTGCGACAGCGTCATGGTCGCCGTGGCGACGCTGCCGCGGACGTCGACCGCGTCGATGCGGCGGCTGCGGGACGGTTCGTCCGGGGCCGGCCGGCCCGGGAAGAGGCCGCAGTACGCGTCGAGGGGCCAGGAGACGAACTCCCCCTCGCGGATGCCCTCGATGTGCGCGGTGGGCAGGAACGCGTCGCGAAAGTGCACCGGGTCGCCGGTCGCGTGACCGCGCACGTAGGCACGGAGGGGTTCGAGGGCGGCCTCCTCCGCGGCGGAGAGGGAACGTCCGGATCCCGGCAGGCCGATGGTGTGTGGTGAGGTCATGTCCGCCAGCGTGATGCACGGCGAGGCATGCGACAAGCGCAGGTTTCGCATGTCAACCCTGCCGAACTCGCATACGGGTGTACTGCGTGGGTGCCGTTGCCATGTCACCCGGTGAGGGTGGCGAGGGCGGCTTGGTAGTGGGCGGGGGCGGGGAGGTCGGTGAGGTGGTGGCCGGGAACCCTGGCCGGGTGGGGCCGGGTGCCGACGTAGGGGTCGACGAGGCCGTTGGCCAGCCCGGTACCGGCGGCTTTCAGACAGGCTTCCTTGCGGGCCCAGCAGCGCGCGAGCGCGGTGATGCGTTCGGCGGCGGGGAGCGCGGTCAGTTCCTCCGTTTCGGTGGGGTGGAGGAGGTGGAGGACGTCGGTGAGGGTCTGCGGGGTGGGGTGCTCTTCGATGTCGACGCCGACGGGGGTGGTGGCGAGGGCGATGTAGGCGTGGTCGCCGCTGTGGGAGAGGGAGAAGTGGAGCGGATTTCCCGGGATGTTGGGGCGGCCGTGGGGCGCGCCGCAGCACGGGCAGTCCTCGCGGGTGAGCCGGATGGTGCGGGGTGGCTGGTCGAGGTAGATGCCGAGGAGAGTGCGCAGGGCGAGGTGGGAGGTGACGTAGCGGTGGGCCAGACCGGGAGTGTGGAAGCGGGCGGCGCGTTCGCGTTCCTCCGCGTCGAGGATGGAGTCCGCGTCCGTGACCCGGTGGCCGCCGACGGCGGGGACGGTGGTGTTGAGGGCCCACACCACGGGGGTGGTGGAAGTGGGCCCGGGGCCGGGTGCGGGCGGGTTGGGTCCGAGTTGGTTCACGTGCTCGATCACGTGTTTGAGGGTAGTCGAGGCCGGTGGCGTGCCGTCGCGGCGGCCCGAGGTGGTCTGCGGGCTGTTCTCTCCGGGGGCGTGCGGTGGGTGTGGCCATGCCCGACCGGGTGGTGGCGTGGACGGCCGGACGGCGTCCCCACGACAGCGGCGCCGAGCGGCCCGGATCGCCGGACGTCGCGCAGGTGCTCGATTCCGGGCTCTGCGGGCCTGCCGAGCGGCCGGGTGTTTCGCGGACTTGGGCAGCGTATGACCGCACCTGCCCCACCTCACGCCCCGGCGATGTCCCTGCGGTCGCGCCGAGGCAGCCGTAACGGCGGTGGGCGAAGTCGACCGGTGTACGGGGTTGTTCACGGCCCCGTCCCAGTGGTCCCGCTGCTCCGCTCGACCGGGATCCACAGCTGCGAGTCGGTCTCCGCGCCGACCTCCACCGGCTGCGTCAGCAGGAGTTCCGGACCCGGCCGGCTCGCGTACGGGTTCGAGGGGAACCACTGCGTGAACACGTCCCGCCACAGCTCCTGAAGGGCGCTCGGATACGGCCCGCGGTTGTCGAAGACCGCCCAGGTCCCGGCCGGCACGTCCAGGATGTCGAGCCCCTCGCCCGCCGCATCGGGGCGGGCAGCCACACCGACCCAGTAGTCCACCTCGGCACCCTGCTCCCGGCTGTCGGTCAGGTGCACCACCGCAGACAGGATCCCCTCCGGCTCCGGGCCGACCAGTGCCTTCATCCGTGCGACCGCCCGCTCGTCCAGACTCTCCACGTGCGCCGAGGCGGCCGCGTTGACCCCCTCGTGCACCAGCGGGACCGTGGCCTTCCTGCCGACGACCCGGAACGACTCCTTCTCCACGATCCGGTACCGCATGCTCGTACTTCCCTCGACGACGACACGGAACGACATGCGGGGCTGCGCCGTGAGCACCGCTCCCGTACGCCGGGCCTCGCCCGGCCCGATGCCGTGCACCGACCGGAACGCTCGGGCGAACGCCTCGCCCGAGCCGTACCCGTACCGCACCGCGACATCGAGCAGCGTCAGCTCCCCGGCCAGCACCTCGGCCCCGGCGAGCGTCATCCGCCGGCGCCGCACGTAGACCGGGAGCGGCATCCCGGCCAGCGCGGTGAACAGCCGCCGGAAGTGGTACTCCGACACAGCGGCGATCCGGGCCACCTCGGCCATGTCGATCTCCCGGTCGAGGCAGGCCTCCAAGTGGTCCAGCGCCTGATTCAGCCGCTCCAGCACGCCCTGTGCACCCTTCCTCGTGTCTCCACCACAGGAATGTGGAGAAGAACCGACCGCGCCCGCCCGACAAAGCCGGTGCGGGAATTGTCGGGCAGGAAGCTCCCGCGTTGCATGAGGCTCACACCCATGACTGACATCGAGGGACTGTGCGAACCGCGGTTCGCCGCGGTGCGCGAGACACTGGCAGAGGTGCTCGGCACCTACGACGGCGGCGCCTCGGCGGCCGTCTATCTGGACGGCGAGCCGGTGGTCGACATCTGGGGCGGGTACGCCGACGGGGACCGCCGCGCCGGATGGGAACGCGACACCCTCACCTGCGTGAACTCGACGAGCAAGAACATGACAGCCCTGTGCGCTCTGATCCTGGCCGACCGGGGCGAGCTCGATCCGGCCGCGCCGGTCGCCGCCTACTGGCCCGAGTTCGCCGCGGCCGGCAAGGAGAACGTACTGGTACGCCACGTGCTCTCACACACCGCCGGTCTACCGGACCTCTCCGGGCCGACGGCGGTCGAGCAGCTCTACGACTGGGAGAGCGTGACGGCGGGGCTGGCCGCGCAGGCCCCCGAATGGGAACCGGGAACCGCGGCCGGCTATCACGCGCTCACCTTCGGGTTCCTGGTCGGTGAGATCGTCCGCCGCATCACCGGCCGGAGCCTCGGCGAGTTCTTCGCCGAGGAAGTGGCCGAGCCGCTGGGCGCGGACTTCCACATCGGGCTGTCCGCCGAGCACGACCGCCGCGTCGCACCGCTCGTCCCGCCGCCGTCGCTGACCGACGAGTACACGGCCGGCGCACCGCTCGGGCCCGACGGCACCCGCCGTAAGTACACCGGTGCCGCGGTCCGGGTCAGGGACGTCAACTCCGTGGCCTGGCGCCGTGCGCAGATCCCGGCGGTGAACGGCTTCGGCAACGCCCGGTCGGTCGCCCTCGTCCAGTCGGTCCTCGCGAACCACGGATCGGCCGGCGGGGTGCGACTGCTGTCCTCCCGCGGTTGCGAGCCCGCGTGGCAGGAGGTGTTCAGCGGCGAAGACCGCGTCCTGCGGACGCCGATGTCGTGGACCACCGGCTTCGGCAAGTTCGGCGACACCTTCGGATGGGGCGGATGGGGCGGCTCGCTGGTCGCGAGCGACCCCGGCGCACGCATGACGGTGGCCTACGTCATGAACCGGATGCTCGACCGGGACCAGCAGGAGGACAACCGCGGCATGGAGATCGTCATGGCCGCCTACAGCGGACTGCGGTGATGGGCCGGCACATCAGCCGGAGGGCCGGCGGGACCGGTCGGCCCGGGCCCGCGCCTTACGCCGCCTGGTGGCCCGGCGGCGTTCCTCCTCGCTCATGCCACCGCACACACCGAACTCCTGGCCTCCATCGAGGGCCCACTGAAGGCATGTCTCCCTGACCGGGCAACGGTGGCACACGGCTTTGGCTTCCTCGATCTGAAGGAGTGCCGGGCCGCTGGAGCCGACGGGGAAGAAGAGATCGGGGTCCTCCCACCGGCAGGCTGCCTCGTGGCGCCAGTTCATCGTCGTTCCTCCATCCGGTTCGTTTTCGTCCGAGTTCCTACCTGCTCTCCTGGCCGGTACCGATGGCTCTATGCAGTGCCGCGGCCACCGTTCGCGGCCGTCCCGCGCCGCATCCGGCAGGCTGACACGGTGAGCCGCAGGGATTCGAAACCCGATACCGGGGCATTCACACAACTCAACCCGGCCGCCCGACAGGAGGCAGCAGTGACCACCTACGTCATCACCGTGCCCGGCACCTTCCTGAGCGACATCGACGACGCGACACGCTCCGAGCTGACGAAGAGGCTGGCGTCGCACCACACCGACCTGAGCGAGACGGAGGACGTGGAACTGCTCACGGTCCACGAGGGCGGCACCTTCTCCGTCCGGCTCGAAGTCGAGGCCCCGGACCGGGTGACGGCCGAGGGCGACGCCGTCCGCCTGCTGACCGCCACCCTCGAAGAACTGGGCTTCCCGGAGAAGGACGCCCCTCTGGGGCCGCCCGCGGTCACCGGAATCGACGGCGAGTCCTGACACCTCCTCGGCACCCGGACGATGCCGGGAGATCACCGGCATCGACCCATCGACCCATCGACGCATCGACCCATCAACCCATCAGTGCCCGGGATAGACATACGAGGTCCGGGCATCAGCGCGACATGGCTGTCCTACGAAACCTCGCCCGCCCCCTGCTCGCCGCTCCGTTCGTGACCGGCGGCCTACGCACCCTGCACCGCCCCGAGTCCGCCTTGACGGAAGCAGCACAGCCCGTCGTACGGGCGGTGGGGCACCGTATCCCGGCCCTCGCCGCGGATCCGCGGCAACTGGTGCGCGCCACCGGCGCGATCCGGGCCACGGCGGGCCTGATGTTCGCGACGGGGCGCGCCCCGCGCCTGGCCGCGCTCGCTCTCGCTGCCACGCTGGTGCCGGCCTCCCTCACCGCGCATGCCTTCTGGACGGAGGAGGACCCGGAGGAGCGCGCACGGCAGCGCGCTCACTTCCTGACGGACCTCTCCGCCCTGGGAGGGCTCCTGATCGCCGCCGCGGACACCCACGGCAAACCCTCGCTCGCCTACCGCTCCCGGCACGCGCTTCGCCGGCGCCCGCTGGGTGGGTGAAGCGGGGCTCCCGGTTGGGCGCAGTGGCGCCTGGGGTCGTGCCTGCCGTTCGGGGACGAGTTGAGGGCCCCGCTCCGCCGGGATCGCCCGGGCGCTCTCGCAGACTGGGCAGCAGCCCTCGCTCGCGGGGGGCGCGTCGAGACTCAGGCGAACTGGAGGGCGGAGCGCGCATCTCAGTGGCGTGAGCGGCCTCAGCGCTGATGTGCGCCGACGCATGCTCGCTCGCCGGACCGCGCTTCGGCTGGGTCAGTCCCGAGACGGCACGTCGGCGGGCATGGGGTAGACCACGCCGGTGAGCCGCTCCGAGAGGGCCCACAGCCGGTGGGCGGTGTCGGCGTCCCGGACGGCGCGTTCCCGGCTGCGGAGTACGGGTTCGCCGCGGAGCTGGAACGGGCCGTCGGGTACGACGTAGCTTCCTCCGGGCAGATCGGGAACGGTCGCGGCGTACAGGGAGGTCTTCGCGCCCTCCGGCGTCGGGCGGAAGGCGCTGCGCACGAGCAGGCGCATCAGCGCTCCGTACGCGCGGCCCCGGGCGCTGTTGGCTCCGCCGGTGAGCACGTTGGAGCGGGTGAGTCCGGGGGCGACGGCCATGCTGCGCAGGCTCACCCCGGCGGCGTCGGCCCTGCGCTGCAGTTCCGTGGCGAAGTACAGGTTGGCCCGCTTCGACTGGATGTAGGTGAACAGCGGCCGGTAGCCGCGCTCGGCGTCGAGGTTGCCCATGTCGAACCGGGCGAATCGCTGCCCCTCACTGCTGACCGTCACCACGCGGGGGTCCGGCGAGGCCAGCAGGTGCGGAATGAGGAGGCCGGTGAGTGCGTACGTCCCGAGGTGGTTGACGCCGAACTGGGACTCGAAGCCGTCGGCGGTCCGGGAGAACGGGACCATGGCGATGCCGGCGTTGTTGACCAGGAGGTCGAGCCGGCCGTGGCTCCAGCTGTCGGCGAACCGGCGGACGGACTTCAGATCGGCGAGGTCGAGCAGGCGGAGTTCGACCCAGGCCCCTGGGACTTCGGCCCGCAGGCGCTCCAGGGCGTCCTGCCCGCGCTCCTGGCTGCGGCAGGCGAGGACGACGCGGGCGCCGCGGAGGGCGAGTTCGCGGGCGGTGACGTATCCGATGCCGCTGTTGGCGCCGGTGACCACCGCCAGACGGCCGGACTGGCCTGGGATGGAGTCGGGCGTCCAGCGGTCGCTCGGCGAAGTCTGGGCGTACGCCCGGGTGGCACGGGTCATGGGGACCTCGATCCATGGAGGAGTGGGGCATGTGGGCAGGGGCGCTCGGCCGCATCGCAACGTCGAGTTGCAATATGCTGCTGCACGATGCCGCATGTCCCGCCAGTAACGCAACTGGGAGTTGCAATGAAGCCTGTCGAGCCCACCTCACAGCGCGGCCCCACCGTTGGGCGCGGCAGCAAGATGCGCGCCGCCGTACTGGGAGCCACCATCACCGAGCTCACGGAAACCGGGTACGCCGCGCTCACCGTCGACGCCGTCGCCCAACGGGCCGGCGTACACAAGACGACGATCTACCGGAACTGGAAGACCTCCGACGGCCTCGTCGCGGACGCACTGGCCCACCACTTCGCCACCGACATCCCGATCCCCGACACCGGCGCGGTGAAGGACGACCTGCGCGCCCTGGCCCGCTCCCTCGTGGCGACCATGACCACGAGCGCGGGCCGAGCCCTCCTCACTACAGCCCTCTCGGACGCCGCGCGCACGACCCAGCTCGCCGAGATCAAACGCGCCCTCTTCGAGGACCGCTTCCGCCGCGCGGAACCCGTCGTCGGCCGAGCCGTCGAGCGCGGCGAACTGCCCACGGACACCGACCCCGGCGAACTCCTCAAAGCCCTTGTCGCGCCGATCTACTTCCGCCTGGTGTTCACCGGCGAACCGGTCGACGAGACCACCGCCGACCGCGCGGTGGACGTCGCCCTGGCCGCCGCCCACGCCCACGCACTGCCGACTCCATGACCCGAGCCCCGCCACGCGCACCGAACCGAGTGCAGCCGCACCTGGCGCTCGGCCGACGCCGCGCTCAGCGCCAGGCGGGGTGCCCCTCGGAGGCGGCACCCGCGGTGAGTGCGCGCTCCCCGGTCTTGTCCTTCCGCACGGCCCAGACCACAGGCTGCTCGTAGGGGCCGCGGACGAACGCCACCCACCTGCCGTCGACGGACCAGGCGGGGTCCATCTCATGGGCGCCGGTGGCCACGAGTTCACGGTCGCCACTGCCGTCGGCGTTCACGAGGCGGATGTCGCCCTGAGTGCCCGTGCCGTAGGTGCCCGCCGTGTAGGCGAAAGTGGCGCCGTCGGGGGACCACACCGGGTCCAGTGCCGGGTGGGGCAGCCGGGTCACCTGCTGGGGGGCGCGGCCCGGAGCGGCGGGGTCGACCACGTGGATCTGCCAGTTCTCGGGCTCTGTCTGCAGGCACACCACGATGCTCTTGCCGTCCGGCGACCACGCGGGATCCTCGACCTGCCCCTTGCCCGAGGTGAGCTGGCGGGCGGAGCCGTCGGCGACGCCGACCACGAACAGCTGCTGCACGCCGTCCTTCACGCGGAGCACGGCGAGCCGGCTGCCGTCCGGCGACCAGGACACGCGGCCGCCGGCGATGGAGGTGATCCGGCGCGCGTTCGAGCCGTCGGCGTTGGCGGTCCAGACGGCCGTGCCCTCCGGTGTGCTGCGGGTGAACGCGAACGACTTGCGGTCCGGGGACCACTGGGGCAGGACGTCGCATGCGCCGCCCTCGCCTCCCGGGATGAGCTGCACGGGCTTCTCCGTCGCGGCGTCCCGCCGGGCGATGACGCCGTGGCACGTCCCCGGCCAGCCCGGGGCGGTGTCCTGCCGGACCAGCAGGGGTTCGGCGGGGAACGAGTCCGGGGCGGGGGAGGGAGCGGAGCCGGTGGGCGTGGCGGCGCCGCCCTTGGAATTGTCCTTGGCGGAGTCGTTCCAGGGCTCCCACACGAACAGGCCGGCGGCGACGAGGGACATCACGAGCACTGCCGCCCCGACGGCGCGGCGGCGCCGGGGCCTGTCCGCATCCGCCTGCGCCTCGTGCACGGCTACGGGCTGGGGCAGGGGGGAGAGCCGCGCTGCGGGTCCCGTCACCGTGCGCGGCTGTTCCGTACGGGGCTCCGCGACGCCGTGCGGGGCGCTGTTCGCTACGGGCGGGCCCTGCCGGGGTTCGGACGGGCTGTCCGGCGCGGTGGGGCTTGCCGCCGGCTCCGGGGGCGGGAGCAGCTGGGTTGCCGCATCGGGTAGCCAGGAGTCGCCGTCCGGGTGGCGGACGGTGAGGGTGGCGAGGAACGCAGCCGGTGTGGGCCTTGCCGCCGGGTCCTTGGAAAGACAGGCGCCGATGGCCTCGCGCAGTCCAGCGGGCACCGCGCTCAGGTCCGGCTCCTCGTACACCACCTTGTAGTGCCTGGCTGCGGATGGCCCGTCGCCGAAGGGGGCGCCGCCGGCAGCCTGGGTGAGCACCACCCCCAAAGCGAACATGTCGACCGCAGGGGTGACCACCCCACCGCCGGTGAGCTGCTCGGGTGCCAGGAACCCCGGCGTGCCGACCTGTATGCCGGTCTGTGTCAGGGACGTTCCGTCCAGGGCGCGCGCGATGCCGAAGTCGATGACGCGGGGCCCGTCCTCCGCGACGATGATGTTCGCGGGCTTCAGGTCGCGGTGGATGACCCCCGCCCGGTGGATCGCCTCCAGGGCCTCGGCCAGGCCGGCCGCCAGGACGGTGAGCGTGTCCGGAGGCAGCGATCCGACGCGCGCGAGTACTGCTTGCAGGGTGGGTCCGGGCACGAAGGCCGTCACCAGCCAGGCCGGCTCCCCGTCCGGGTCGGCGTCGACCACCGGCGCGGTGTGGAAGCCGCCGACCCGCCGCGCCGCCGCGACCTCGTCGGCGAACCTGCGCCTGAACCCGGGCTCGGTGCTCAGTTCGGGGCGTACGACCTTGACGGCGACCGCACGGCCGGACCGGGAGCGGCCCAGGTAGACCACCCCCATGCCACCTTGGCCGAGCCGTCCCACCAGCCGGTAGCGGCCGTCGCCGAGCGAAGTCGGATCGCCCGATTCGAGCGGCTTCATATGTCCCCCGTTTCACACCTTGCGCGATGAACAGCCTCTCCCTACCTGTCGCGCCGTCCACCAGTCAAGCCGGTCCCGCGCGGGGGCCCGGCCGCCGTGCCTTTCGACGGCCGGGCGAGGACGAATCAAGCCGTGGCCGGTGCGCCGGCCTCCGGGGACTCCGAGGCTTCGGCGGGGGCCGCCGACCCGGCCCCGGTCCCGGCCCCGGTCTCGTCGTTGCCCTCGATCTGGGGACGGGGGATGCGGTGCAGTCCCCGACGGTCGTAGAGGTGGGTGACGAGGAAGCCGAAGAGCAGCGCTGCGACAAGAGCGGCGCCCATGGACGCCCACGCCCGGGTGAGCCCCGCGTCGGCCTGGGCCCCGTAGTAGAGCAGGGAGCGGAGCCCCTCGGTGATCTGGCGCAGCGGCTCGAACTCGGCGAGGGCGCGGAAGAACCCGGGCAGCGCCTGGACGGGCACGGTCGCGCCGGAGGAGGGGACGGCCATCGCGATGAAGACGATGGTGGCCAGCAGCATGCCCGGGGTTCCGAAAGCGGCGAACAGGGCCAGGCTGCCGATGCCGACGACCGCGATCGTGGCGACGGAGTAGAGCCACAGCAGGCCCAGGTGGGAGGCGTCCATGTCGAGGATGCCGACCGTGGCGACCTCCACCAAGGTGCCCATGACCAGTGACAGGCCGAGCATGAGAGCCATGGCGATGGCCAGGGTGCGGACGCGGCTGGTGTGCTGGACGGGTTCGCGCTTGCGGAAGGGACCGAAGTCGGTGTGCAGGTAGCCGAGCGCGGTGTCGACCTGGGAGTTGACCACGTTGGCACCGAGCATGCCGCAGACGACCAGGACCAGCGCGTAGTAGAAGGCGCTCAGTCCCATGGCGCTGCGGGACCCGACGGGGTGGCCGTCGGCGACGGCCACGGTCACCGGGTCGGCCAGCTTGAGCTGGGCGGCAGTCGGGAGCGGGGTCTTCTGGGAGCCGGCCTGCTTGAGGAGCTCTTGGCCGAGTTGCGTGGAGGCGGCGTGGGCGGCCTTCTGCGCAGCCTGCGAGGCCATGGAGGAACCGATGCTGCCGGCGGCCTGGTTGGTCAGCACGGTCAGGGTCGGCGGGGCGGCCTTGCCCTGGGGCGCGGGCTGCTGGCCCGTGAGCCCGGTCACCGTGGTCGAGAAGTCGTCGGGGATGACGAGGGCGCCGAAGAGCTTGCCCTTGCCCAGCCGTGTGTCGGCCTCCTCGCGGCTCACGACCTGCCAGTCGATGCTCTTGTCGCCCTTGGCCGCCGTCTGGATCCCGGAGACGACCTGCTCGCCCAGGTTGACGTGGCGGCCGCCGGTGTCGGCCCCGCGGTCCGCGTTGACCAGGGCCACGGGCAGGTCGCGCAGATCGCCCCTGGGGTCGAGGTTGCCGCCGACGTAGAGCAGGGCGAACACCATCGAGACCACTGCGGCGATGAGTCCCGTTCCGATCCACAGCTGGGGTCGGCGGAGCACGGAGGGGGGCGGCGTGGGCTGAGGCATCGATTCTCCGGTGCGGCTGAGCTGCGTTTCCATACTGGATACTTTGACTATCCAGCTACTGGATAGTGGCAGTATCTTGTTGTGGTGTCCAATCGCCGGAGCTCGATGCCGGGCGCCGGGTGCCGGGCGCCGGACCGCACGACCAGCAGGGAAGCCGCAATGAAGATCTCGGAGCTCAGCCGGCGGACGGGCGTACCGGTCGCCAGCATCAAGTACTTCCTGCGGCAGGGCCTGCTGCCCGCAGGGCGGGCGACGGCCGCGACCCTGGCCGAGTACGGGGAGGAGCACGCACAACGGCTACGGCTGATCAAGGCACTGACGACGCTCGGCGGCCTGTCGATCGCCGCCACCCGTGACGTGCTCGGGGCCGTCGACCAGGCTCAAGGCGTCGAGGGGGCCCTCGGGGCGGTCAGCTACGCACTGCCGGTGCCGGGAGCGGCCCAGCCCGCAGCGAGCGCCGGGGAGTCGAGCGAGGGCGACACGACCGCCGGGGCCGAAGTGGCTGAGCTGCTCGCCGCCCTGGAGTGGCAGGTGCCGGGGACGTCCCCGCACGTGCAAGGGCTGACGGCGGCACTGAAGGAACTGCGGCGGCTGGACGCGCAGTACGCCCCGGGTGAGCTCGCCGCCTACGCACGGCTGGCGGAGTCGGTGGCCCGGCTGGACCTGGAGCGAGCGGTCGGCATCGAGGACCCGGTGTCGCTGGCGGAACGGGCGGTCGTCGTCCTGGCGGTCTGCGCCCCGGTGTTCGAACTGCTGCGACGCCTTGCCCAGGAAGACCAGGTCAGGCGCCGCGCCGCAGGTGCGCCCGGCTAGCGTCTCAATGAAGGGCGCCGGGCACGACACCGCGACCTGCCCCCAGCAACCCTCGGAGGAGCCGGCGGGGGCGGGTCCTCGGGCTGGGCGGGCCGAAGGAGGAGGCGCCGACGGGCGCCGGGTTGGAGCAGCCAGGGACCCTCGGCAAGTGGGAGGAACACCGCTACGCCCGGCCGGGCCGGCGCGGGCGGCGCCGCGGGTGGCGGCATCGGCTGCTGCTGTGGCGGTGCCGAGGCAGACGGACGTACCTGCTCGCGCTTGATGCCCCTATAGATGTCAAACAGCGACTGGGGTGGGTCCTGTCTGGTCAGTGGGGGCGCGTGTCGGGACGATGAGCCGGTAGATCTCTCGCGCGACGTAGCGTTTGAGGCA
>NZ_JBVHJO010000019.1:0-114681 GCF_055559995.1 Streptomyces sp. NPDC023541 | reverse complement strand
CGGTGGCCGACAGATCAAACGCAAGGCACCAGGGCCAGTCGTAGCGCGAGTCAGGCCACCGCGTGGAGCGGCACCCGAACATCCTCACAGTCGTATCGGGTGGCGACGGCCCGGTGGCGCTTGAGGCGGTTGATCCCGCACTCGACCGCATGCCGCTGCTTGTAGTCGTCCTTGTCGAACTTCGGCGGCCGGCCGCCGTGCGAGCCGCGCTTGAGCCGGTTGCGGACACGGTCCGCCGGGACCGGGATGGTGGCCTCGATGCCGCGTCTGTGCAGGTAGGAGCGGTTGCTGCGGGAGTCGTACGCCTTGTCGGCCCGCACCCGGTCGGGTCGCTTACGCGGCCTGCCGAGCCCCAGCCTCGGTACCCGGATCGCCTCCAGGACCGGCTCGAACTGCGGCGAGTCACCCCGCTGCCCGGCCGTGATCACCACGGCCAAGGGCTTCTGTCCCTGCTTGACCGCGAGGTGGATCTTGCTCGTCAGTCCGCCACGGGAGCGTCCGAGTCCGTGGTCGGCAGGCTCGACGAAGACGCCGCCGGGCGGCTCCTTCTGGAGGCCCCCCTTTTCGCCGCGCCGGCGGCGTGCTGGTGGGCCCGGCAGATGGAGTCGACGTTCACGTCCCAGGTGATCAGGTCCTTCGCGTCGGCTTCGGACTGGAGCCGGGTGAGGATCCCGGCCCAGGTGCCGTTGCGCTGCCAGCGCCGAAACAGGTCGTAGACCCGGTCCCACGGCCCGTAGCGTTCTGGCACGTCGCGCCAGGGGGCGCCGGTCCGGGTCCGCCACCGTATGCCGTCTATCAGCTGCCGCCGCGTCCACACCTGCGGACGGCCCGGCTTGATACCCGTCGGCAGTAACGGCTCAAGCCGGGCCCACTGGCCGTTCGTCAGATCACCACGCCCCACGGGACATGATCATCAACGAACAAGATCCACTTTCGCCACAGGCCCTAGGGGGCAGCGGACCAGTCAAGCCTCTGACCTGCTCTATTCTCCGAGTGCGAACGACGCCCTCTCTTGCCACTTCACGCCGTCGTGCACCATCAGTTCGACCGAGGCGACGTGAGATGTGAACGGGAGCCTGCCGGCGAGGTCGGCCTCGATCTCCTCCAGGACGGCATCTTCCCGACCTTGAGCGATGGTCAGGTGCGGCACGATCTCGGCAAACCGGCCGCCATACGGCGGAGCCTCAGGCCAACGATCAGCGATCGCCTCCGTGAGCTGCCGCAACTGCGTGTCAGGCTCGGGGACGAGATACAGCACTTCCGGGAGCCGTCCACACCTCTCGAACCGCAGGTCAAAAGCCTGGTGGCTGCCCAGCACGTCCGCGAGAGCGGAGTAGACGAGCGCATCTATTCGGCTCTCATCGAGGAACGGGAAGAGCACGGTGACGTGGGCTGGAACCCCGGCCTGGGCTGAGGGATCGAGCCGTTCACGCCACCCACGGACGGACGGCTCCGCCTCCGGGATCCGGACGATGAGCCCCGTCTGGCCTGCCTGAAACGTACTGGTGCTGTCATCTGCCATGACACCGCATGGTGTCACCTCTGCCGCGGACAGCACGGCTCCTTTTCCGCCGAACGATCACGACCGATCTCCGAAGCCGGTCGACGAGCGGGACGACCAAGGTGCTGCTGCTATTTCCCGTGAACATCCAGAGCGTCGATGATCACTGAACGCCGCCGGAACCCACGAACAAACGCTGTCGGTTGACGTGAACGAAGCCAGCGAGGACGACATCGAGCTGTGGCGTGCGTCCAAGTCGGTGTCCCTGCCCGCGGAGTGGTGGGCGCTGCTCGACCGGGCCCAGCACGTCCTCCTGGTCGGCCCGGTCAAGGACGCCGAGCCCGGGACGCTCAACACCGCGGGCGAGGCCGGCGAGCTCCTGGCGGTCGTCGCCCGCGTGAGCTTCCACTGATGGCCGCCCGCCCCCGCCGCGAGCGGCCAGAACGCCTGCACCTGCCCGGGATCGCGGACATCCGGATCATCGCCGACGAGGCCACCACCCGGGCGGTGCTGGACGTCCTGGAGACCAGCTTCCGGTGCACGTCCGGCCGGCCGTACGACGGAGGTCGGACCTATCTGCAGCTGGACACCGGCTGCACCGACCCGGACGTCTGAACGCGCCTCACCCGAGGGCGCACACCGGAAACCCCGCCCAGCCAAGGCGACCAGGCCCCGGTGCTCCCCGGCGCGCACGGGCATCTGCCACGACGATGCCGTCTCGCGCCGGGGAGTGCCGGGGGTAGCGGGGTCCAGGGGGCGGCGAAGCCCAATGCAGTTGCTTTTGGGTGTGCCGCCCTTGGCGCCACGCCTGCGCCTTTTCAGACCTATGACGGCGCCCGTTACGCACACTGTGTGATGAACCGTCGAGGTCGCGCATACCTTGCGCACGAGGACGGGCGTGGCTGCTGTACTGGGCCGATGGACGCAGCCCTAGCCACTCTGCTTGTCGGAATCGCAGGTGTCAGCGGAACCGTGGCATCGGGTTACCTGGCCCAACGCGCCGCCCACCAGACGCTGCGCTGGGAGGGTATGCGCCAGCACCGTGAAAACCTTTGCAACTGCTACATCGGTGTCAACAGTGGAGCACGCAGCTGTCGTTACGCGCTCGCCGACTACGTCCAAGCCCTGGCTACCGGCACCTTGACGGACGAGATCCGCGAAAGAGCAGCCACCGCCGTGAACACTCATCGGGTGCAGTATGACGAGGCGCAGATGCTGGTCTCGGACAGAGTCCTTGCCGAGGCCCGCACCGTGAACGACAAGATCAGCGTTCTCTACGGGTCGCTGCGACGTATGGATGGCGGCGTTCCCCAGCCAGACGACACCATCGAGCAGGCCCGGCGTCAGGTGAAGGACCTGTGGCGCCACCTGAGGTCCATGGGGGAGGCCATGCGCGTGGACCTCGGCGTAAGCGGCACGCACAAACAGATCGATCATTGAGGCGTCCAGTCGACGCCTGCTGAGGGCGAGGGCGGTCTCGTGGGCGGGGACGACCGGAGTACGGGTCTCCCCGCCCGCCGGTTGGTCTTGGCCTTCTTGGTTTGGTTGAGGGCCCAGCGGCCCGGCTCGACCGCATCCCGTTTGGCGCGGGTCCGCAGCACGGGCCACCGGTTGGGCTTCTTGATCGCCCGGGGGCAATTCCGGTTCCGGCGGGCTGGGAGTAAGCGGCTGCGTGCCTCTTGCCCGGCCTGAGCCAGGGAGCGTGTGAGCTTGGCCGTAGTGGCTCCGAGCTGGGACGGAACGCTTCGGCGGATGATGCGAACGCACTTGAGGTAGGAGACGCGGTCTGTGTCCACGGCGGGGCCGGCGAGGGCTGCGGCGTGGGCGAACCGGCGGATCGCGTGGTGGACGGCGAGGTAGGCCCACAGCTCCTGCCGGACGCCTTCCGGCGTGCGGGACCGGATCGGCCCGCCGGGGCCGAGGTGGTTCTTGATCTCGTCGAAGGCCAGCTCGATCTCCCAACGTTCGCGGTAGAGCGCGACCAGCTCGGCCGCCGGGTACTGCTCGGGGTCCAGCAGTGTCGTGCCGAGGAAGGTGACCTTGTCGTCCTTCGTGAAGGTGATGACGCGGTAGATCGTGTGCTTGGGCAGGGTTCGGCCTTCGCGGCCTGCCCGGAGCCGGAGTGCCTTGCCCGGACGCGCTATCGACAGGTACGAGCCGTCGGGAAGCTCCTCCTGGAGGGTGCCGAGGTGATTGGACTGGAGTCTGACCAGCAGGTTCGCGCCGGTAACGGTGAAGGTGTGGGCGAACTCGACCGACCAGAAGCCGCGGTCGGCGATGACCAGGTCCCCCGAACTGGTGGATCCGGCCAGCGGGTAGGCAAGGCTCCGTTCGCCGTCGCGGTAGCCGCCGAGGCGGGCATCAAGCACTCCGCGTGTTCCGATCTCGACGAGGACCACCGCCCTCACCTGGGGGAACCCGAAGGGGAGGCCGCCCGTGGTGGAAGCTAGCCCGCGCCACCAGGCCCCGAGTGTGTCCGGAGTGGCGAACGGACCGGCTACCTCTCTGAACAGGGTCTCCAGCACGTCCTCGCCGAGCCGGGACCGTGCTCGGCATAAGGAGGACCGGTTCACTCTGGCCAGGGCCCGGCTGCCCGGTATCCCGCTGGTCAGCACGCGCAGCACCTTCTCGTACGACTCCCGGGCGAACAGACATAGGGCCAGGACGAAGTACACGACCAGCCGCGCGGGTAGGAGGCGGCGCCGCTGCTCAGCTCGGCCGTGCTTGGCTATCGCCGCGTCGACCAGCTCGGTGGTGAACACCTTCGTCAGGATCCCGATCCGCACCCGCTGTCCTGCTCCCCACCCCGTCACACCCGGGGCAACGTCCCCCCGCAGCTCAAAAGCAACTGCATTGGGCGGCGAAGCCCCCTGGTACCACCGGCCCGCGGTGCCCTGCCTGAACAGAGAGTCAACTTGTGAGCAGCAGTACCGATCCACTCATCCACGTCGCCGACGTCCTCGAAGCCTGGGAGGCGACCGCCCTCACCGATGGCAGTAAGGCCATGGTGGTCGCGGTCGTCCTGGCCGACGGCAGCGGCGCCAACCTCGCCATTTCGCGCCTCGTCGCCGCCCGCCTATGGGGCGCCCTCGACGGCCGCGACTTCACCCTGCTCGACCCGCCCCCGACCACATGGAGCTGACCATGCGTACCGACACCCACGAGTCCGCCGCCGAGGAGAACACCGCCGGACTGATGGCGGGCAAGAACATCACGCTGGACGAGATGGCCGTGGAGCTGGCCGGGATGGAGCTGCGGCTGCGGCAGCTCGCCCGGGCCGCCGAGGTGCCCGCCACTCCGGTCGAGCTCGCCGACACCATCGATTCCCTGCGCTCCAGCGCGGCCGGCCTGCGCGAGCTCGGCGAGCGCATGGGCTTGCTCGCCAGGATCGTCGAGGGCGGCGTGCCACTCGCCCTGACGTTCCCCGGCGGCGACCCGTGGGGCGATGCGGCCCGGGGAACCGACCGCGAGGACTACGGCGGGCCCGCCGTGGTCCCCACGCAGCGGCAGCTGATCCGCCTCGCGCAGGACGGCAAGCTTGCCGTCGCCGGCGGCCGAGAGACGACGGCTGGCCGGAAGCGTCTCGTCCTTGCAGGCACGTGAGGCATGTTGCGGGTTACGGGCGACCGGACACCCGGCCTGGCCTCTGCCTTAGCCTCGCCGTTTCGGTTGCCGTGGCGGGACACTGATCGTCGTCAACTTGTCGGTGGCCGTGCGGTTTTTGTGGTGTGGGCATGCCGGGGTGCCGACGCGGGGCCGGAGTCTCCGAGGTCTTTCGGGTCGGGGGCGGTCAGGACAGCCGGTGGTCAGGAGACCGGGCGGGGTAGGGCGGCCAGGCGGTAACAAGCGGTGGCGAGTGCGTTCCGCCAGGGCCAGGTCTTGGAGATCCGCAAGTGAAGGCGGCGGCCGCCGCGGGTGAGACGGGCGGCGACGTGCAGGAGCCGGTAGCGGAGCTTCTCGGGTTCGGCGGCAGTGAGGTCGATTGCGTCCAGGGACAGTTCCAGCCAGGCCGCGTTGATCGGGCAGTGGCGGGAAGGGAAGCGGCCGAAGCCGGTGTCCTTGCCGCAGCGGATGTGGTCCTCGACGATGGCGTGTCCGCGGTGGCGGACCTCCAGATGCTGGATGGAGCCGCCGCCGGAGTAGCGGGCGTCGGTGAGGAACACCTGGTGGCGCATACCTTCGTCCCGGTCGAAGAGGGAGAGCTGTGCGCCGGGGTGGGGGCGTTCGCGGCGCACGATCAGGCGGGTGCCGGCCGGGTAGCCGGGAAGGCTCGGTCATACCGGTGATGTCGTCAGCTTCGCTGAGGCTCCACCATCATGGCCCTTCCCATGCGCTTGCCCTGTGCGTCGAAGACACCGATCCGGACCGCGTCCGTGGCACGCTGAGGCCACTGTGTATACGCCTCTCCGATCGCCTGGGTCTGCATGTCGGGGTCGTCCTTCGGGTTCAGGTCGGTGTGGATGTAGGCGTACACCGCGTCTCCCTCCACCACGCGCTGCACCGCCTTCACGTGGCTCACGACGGACCAGTCCGGGTTGTTTTCGGAGGCTGCCCATGTCTTGAAGAGTTCGCCGTCCCTGGCCTCGTCCTGAAGGTAGAACCCGTGGGGCTGGAGTGTGAGACGGTCGGGTACGGCGAGGTCTGTCTTCGGCTGGGTCTCCAGTGAGCATCCGGCCAGCGCGAGGAGAGATGCGGTCAGCAGCAGACGGCGTGTGATCAAGGCGGGCTCCTCGGGTGCAGGAATGGGAGAGCCCCCCACACCGTAGTCAGTGCGGGGGCTCGGGTGACAGTGGGGTGTCACATGGTCAGTTCGTCGGCCTTGTCGCCCCAGTTCCCGCCCGTGGGGTAGCTGTAGCTGTGCAGGTTTCCGAGGCATCCGCCCAGGCCGGTGATGATCTGCGGGTCCGGCAGCCCGGTGCGCCAGTCGTAGAGCGACATGCCGCCGGTCTCGTCGTTGTTGCAGGTGGACGACGCCTGGTCGCGGAAGGAGTAGTCTCCCAGGTTCTTCGAGCCGTCGCTGTAGAAGGTGAGCTGGCGGCCGTAGTACCAGGTGTCGGCCCAGATGCGGGTGGAACCGAACGGGGTGTAGGCGGTGCCGTTACCGTCGACCGCGATGGCCATCGAGCCGGCCTTGTTCGGTGCGCCCTTCTTCATCGTCAGGTGGATCTGCCTTCGGGCGCCTCGGGGATCGCGTGCTTGGTCCCCTTCTTGGTCTTCTTGTAGGAGTTGGTGGCGGCCTTCTCCTCGTCTTCGGTGTCGAAGCACTTGACGGTGAGGTCGGGGTATTCGGCGCAGTTTTTGGCGGTGCCCCAGCCGTCCTTGGTCAGGTTGATCTTCTTGCCCTTGTACGTGGCGAAGATGTCACCGGTCTTCTTGGTGCCGGCTCGGTCGGCCTGCTCCTTGGCCTGCGCTGCGGCGGGGTCGACGGTGTCGGCACTGGCGACCTGGGCTCCGGCGAGCACGAGCAGCGCGGCGGCGAAGGGTATGGCGATCTTTCGGGTCTTCAACACGTCTCCTGGAATTCTGGTCAGATGTCTTGAACTCGTCTCCCTACAACTGATCTTGGATGCCGGATGGCCGGTCTCGGTGCTCAGGTCCGCATCGGCGAAGAACACGTCCTGGGCGTCGCCCGGCAGACCGGGGTGTTCGGCGGCGTTCTCGTCCATCGTCTGCACGACGTAGGCGGTGGCGCGTGAAGGGGCGTACGTCCTGGCGCTGTCGCGACCGCCGAGCACCAGCTTCTCCGCCCAGTACGCCGGGTCCATCCGGGCGACGTCCTCGGGCTCGCGAAAGAAGTCCGACATGTCCTCGACGCTGCTGAAGGACCAGCAGCCCAGATCGCCGCGCAGGACCAGCATGTGAGGCCGGGTGACGACCTCGCACCAGCTCCAGGACGCCCTGGGGAAGTTGAAGCGCAGGTGTCGGCCCCGAGCTCCTGGCGCAGACACCGGGGAACAAGTAACCAGCCGGTAGTTCCTGGGAGGTCCGCACGCGCCGTTTCCCGGCGCCCTGCGCTCTCGTTGAGCCGAGCGGGTGAACGCCCGTGGGGCCCGACGGCGAGGGGGCTGGTGTGCGGCAGGAGTGGTCACCCGCACGCCTACCCGCGCCTCCTCCTCGACTCCGTGCCCCGCCGCGGCTGGAACCCGGGCGCCGGAAGGGTGGTCACGGATCCGCGAACACGCTCGTGAACTTGGCGGCGGCGTCGGCCATTTCGGCGAGGCGGCCGACGACTTCGATCGCGGCCGCCCGGTTCCTCAAGGACGACCCCGCCGGGCTGCGGCAGCTGATGGACGCCGTCGACCTGCTCGCCGACCAGCCCCGTCCGGAGGGCACCGCCGAGTACGGCTCTCCAGACCTGCGCCGGGTGCACGTCGGGCGTTACCTGGGGCACCCCGGACACCGAAACCGCCACCCACACCCGCCTCTACGGCACCGCCCGAGCACGCTCGTGGGACCGGCTCCACCCCAAACTCACCCACCGCTCTTCCTGGGCCGCGGCCGACGGCACCCTCCCGATCGTTGAGGGAACGGTGATCCGCCTGGACATCGACCACCTGCCCAGCGGAGCCACTTTGAAGCCGGTCTGGTTGTGGTGGTCGGGCACCGACGCCACTGAGGCGGACACCGACCGTCTGTGGCAGGCATACCTGCGGCGTTTCGACATCGAGCACACCTTCCGCCTGTTCAAACAGACTCTCGGCTGGACCTGCCCGAAGGTCCGCACACCTCAGGCGGCGGACCGCTGGACCCGGCTGATCCTCGCGGCCTACACCCAACTGCGACTGGCCCGGCCACTGGCGGCCGACCGACATCGTCCATGGGAGAAACCCACCTCGCCCGACCGCCTCACTCCAGCTCGAGTCCGTCGCGACTTCCGGCACATCCGCCCCAACACCGCCTGCCCAGCCCAAGCACCGAAACCCACCCGCCCCGGACCTGGGCGTCCACCAGGACGCAAGAACACGCGGCCCACCCCACGTCATGACGTCCACACACCCCGCACAACGGGCACTGCAGCGTCCAGGAAGGCGAAGCCGACGATCCCACGACCCCGCCGCACAGGTTAAAGATCAAGCTAGTGCTGGGGCCGCACTAGGCCAGTTC
This sequence comes from Streptomyces sp. NPDC023541, assembly GCF_055559995.1. Classification (NCBI taxonomy): domain Bacteria; kingdom Bacillati; phylum Actinomycetota; class Actinomycetes; order Kitasatosporales; family Streptomycetaceae; genus Streptomyces; species Streptomyces sp. NPDC023541. Next base: position 106,076 of record NZ_JBVHJO010000019.1, on the reverse strand, counting down.
GCGGCGGAAGAAGTCCAGTTCCAGCGCCATGATCTTCTCGCGGGTGCCGCCCGGTGTCATGTGGGTGACGCCGGGGAGGGCCAGCAGCTGGTGCGGGCGGCCCGCGTCCGTCAGGGCCTGTGACAGGCGCAGGGTGTGCGAGGGGTGGACGTTGTCGTCGGCCAGGCCGGTGATTAGGAGCAGCGGGCGGGACAGCTTCGGGGCGTCGGGCAGGAGCGAGTCCCGTTCGTAGACGTCCGGGTGTTCCTGCGGAAGGCCCAGGTACCGCTCCGTGTAGGCGGTGTCGTAGTGCCGGAAGTCGGTCGGCGCGGCCCCGGCGGCCGCCGCGTGGAAGACGTCGGGGCGGCGCAGGACGGCCATCGCCGACAGGTAGCCGCCGTACGACCAGCCGCGGATGCCGACCCGGCCGAGATCGAGGTCGCCGTGGCGGGCGGCCAGTGCGTGCAGCGCCGCGACCTGGTCGTCAAGGGTGACCTGGGAGAAGCCGCGGTACATGGCCCGGGTGTGGGCGGGGGAGACGTACGCGGTGCCGCGGTTGTCGACGGTCACCACCGCGAAGCCCTGGTCGGCCCACCACTGGCGGTGCTGCCAGCGGCGCGGGTCGGCGGTGACGTCCTGGGCGCAGGGGCCGCCGTAGCTGTCCATCAGGACGGGCAGCCTCCGGCCGGCGACGTGCCCGCGGGGCAGCACGAGCGCGGTGGGGATCGCGTGCTCGGTGACCCGTTCCAGGACCGGGGCGACCCGGTACGGCAGCGGCCGGGACAGGTCCGCGGGCGTGAACTCCCGCCCGTCGGGGGTGCGTACGACGCGGCGCACGCCGTCGGCGTCGGCGGAGGTCAGCAGCAGGTACCCGGCCGAGGCGGTCACGCTGTGGACGCCGGGACCGTCCGCGAGCGGGGTCGCGTCCCCGGTGGCGGTGTCGAGCAGCAGCACCTGCTGCTCGGCCGGGTCGCGCAGGGCCGCCTCGATCAGCAGCCGGCCTTCGTGGACCCCCGCCACGCGGCGGACCTGGATGCCGTCGCCGGTGAGCGGTACGCCGTCCAGGGCGAGGCCGCGCGCGCCGCCGCTCGGGGTGTCGGTGACGGTCAGCATCCGCCCGTCGGGGAGGCGGCAGGGGGTGCCGGTGACGTCGGGGTCGACCCACAGGGGGTGCGTGGTGCGGGACAGCTCCCGGGTGCGGCCGGTGGCCGGGTCGGCGGAGAGCAGGACGACGTTTCGCTGGAGCCGGTCCTGGACGGTGAGGAGGATTTCCTCGGCCGACTCCCAGCCGGCGTCGCAGACGTAGGGGTAGGTCTCGGCGTCCCAGTCGATCCGTGTCCGGGTCTCCCCGAGCACCCACAGCTGGACGTCGGCGTTGGGCCCGCCCGCCTCCGGGTAGGCGAAGTCCTCGGCCGGCAGCTCGGGGTGGGCGGGGTCGGCGAACCACCGGCGCTGGAGGGCGGATTCGTCGACGCGGGCGGCGAGCAGTGTGCTCCCGTCGGGTGACCACCAGTGGCCCCGGGAGCGGCCCAGTTCCTCGGCGGCGGCGAATTCGGCCAGGCCCCAGCGGGCCCCGTCGTCGGGGCTGACCCGCCCGCCGGGGACGACGTACAGGGCGTCGTCGGCGACGTAGGCGGTGCGCGAGCCGTCGGTGTTGGGCCGCGGGTCCAGTGCGGGCCCGGCGGCGGGGATCTCCCTCAGGGTCCCGGCGCCGTCGGCGGTGACCTCGTAGAGCCGTCCGTACAGGGCGAAGGCGGCGCGGCGCCCGTCGCCGGAGAGGGCGTAGGAGCCGATCCCGGCCGCGACGAGCCGGGTGCGTTCGCGCAGCCGGCGCTCGGCGGTGGGGAGCGGGCCGGGCTCGGGGCACAGCTCCCGGGGATCGGCAAGCCGGATTTCCTCGCCGGTGGCCGTGTCGAGCACCCAGAGGCTGTCGAAGGCGTCGGTTCCTCCGCTCGACCGGAGGAACCACAGGAGCCTGCCGCCGTCCCCGAAGGCCAGTGCCCGCGGGGCGCCGTAGGTGAATCGGGCCGTGCTCGCGGAGAGCCTGAGGAAGTCATCCATGATCGTAGTGTGACATGTGAAATGTCACCTGCACTAGGCCGTTCGAGTGGTGACGCCGGTGGAGCGGGCTTAGCGTCGAGAAGGTGGACCCGAACGCAACGCCGAGCAGCAAACGGACCGACGGCACGGTCCGAGGAAGCGGCAACGGACTCGCCCTGTTCGTCATCGCGTCCTGTCAACTCATGGTGGTTCTCGACATCACGATCGTGAACATCGCGCTCCCGCACATCCAGAGCGCCCTGAACTTCTCGACCGAGAGCCTCTCCTGGGTCGTCAACGCCTACACCCTCGCCTTCGGCGGTCTGCTGCTCCTCGGCGGCCGCATCGGCGACATCCTCGGCCGCAAACGCGTCTTCATCTTCGGCGTCCTGCTCTTCGGCCTGGCCTCGCTCCTCGGCGGTCTCTCCCAGAACGAGGGCCAGTTGCTGGCCGCACGGGCCCTCCAGGGCGTCGGCGGTGCCATCGCCTCGCCGACCTCCCTCGCCCTGATCACCACCACCTTCCGTGAAGGCCCGGCCCGCAACCGGGCGTTCGGCGTGTTCGCCGGAGTCTCGGCGGCCGGCGGTGCGATCGGACTCCTCGCGGGCGGCATCCTCGTCGAGTGGCTCGACTGGCGCTGGGTCCTCTTCGTCAACGTCCCCATCGCGCTCGTGATCGCCGTGCTGGCCGCGAAGGTCCTGCGCGAGTCCGAACGCCACCCCGGGCACTTCGACTTCGCGGGCGCGCTGCTGTCCACCGTGGGCATGGTCGCGCTCGTCTACGGCTTCATCCGGGCCTCCCAGGAGGGCTGGCGCGACCCGGTGACGCTCGGCTCTTTCGGCGCGGCCGTGGTCCTGCTGACCCTGTTCGTCCTCAACGAGCGGCGGTCGCCGCAGCCCATCACCCCGCTGCACATGTTCGCCGACCGCAACCGGGCCGGGACCTACGGGATCATGCTCATGCTCGCCTGCGCGATCTTCGGCATGTTCTTCTTCCTGACCCTCTTCGTACAGAACGTGCTCGGCTTCAGCCCGATCCAGGCCGGCCTCGCCTTCCTCCCGGTCAGCGCGGTGATCGCGGTGGGCGCGGGCCTCACCGCGAAACTGCTGCCGAAGTTCGGGCCCAAACCGTTCATGGTCTGCGGCGCGCTGTCCTCGGCGGCCGGACTGGCCTGGCTGACCCAGATCGACGCCCGTTCCACCTACCTCGGCAGCATCCTGGGCCCGATGCTGTTCTTCGCGCTCGGCATGGGCCTGCAGTTCGTCTCGCTGACCCTGATGGCCCTGTCCAACGTCTCCGACCGGGAGTCGGGAGCGGCATCCGGACTGCTGAACTCGACGCAGCAGGTGGGCGGCTCGCTCGGCCTGTCGATCCTGGTGACCGTCTTCGGCACGGCCAGCCGCAACGAGGCCAAGGAGCAGGTGCCGGACTTCCTCGCCACGGCCGGCCCCGCGCAGAAGGCCTTCTTCGAACGCACCGGCCAGCTCCCGAAGCCCTGGGGCGACCAGGTGCTGACCTCGGGCATCAGTACGGCCTTCGTCGTCGCGGCCCTCTTCACCCTGGTCGGCGCGGCCATCGCGCTGTTCGTCATCCAGGTGCGCCCCTCCGACCTCGAACGCCTCCAGGGCAACCACAAACCGGCGGCCGAGCGCCTCTGAGCCGCCGGCCGCCGATACTCCTCCGGCGGGTCAGGCGACCGTGACCCCGGTGACACGGGACACGAAGCCGCTCAGGTTGCCCTCCATGCGTGCGAGACGCTCGTCCAGGGTCAGCGACTCCTCCTGCCGGCCGGCGCGCAGCTTCGGCTGCCGCTTGCCGCGTACGTACAGGGAGCAGGCCAGGTCCGCGCAGATGTAGGTGCCGACCGTGTTGCCCTCGCGGCCGCGGGCGCCCGCCAGCGGCGCGGCCAGCAGCGTGACCCCGGAGGAGGCGTGCCCCGTCAGGCAGATCTGGCACAGGCTGGACTTCACCGCGCTGGTGCGGCCCACGGACGGCACGCGCAGGGAGATCCCCAGCGGGCCCTCTTCCCGCGGCAGCACCAGATGGGCCCGCAGCGGCGCCCCCGGATCCACCCATCCAAGGAAGTCCAGGTCCTCCCAGGGCAGTTCGGCGAAGTCGAGGGGCAGGCGCATGCGCGCCGCCTCACCCTTGGTGCAGTTCACGAAGGATGCGCGGATCTGTTTCTCGGTGAGTGGTTCCACGGACATCGACCCTATTGCGCGCCCCGGCCGGCCCGCACCCCAATATCCGGGCCGGGCCGTGGCCCTGCCTCCTGCGCCCGTCTAGCGGGGCCCCACCCGGCCGTCCAGACGGCGGATCCGGCAGCGTGCCGGGCCCTCCGTCCGCAGGGTGATCCCCGCGCCGACCGGGATCTCGGTGTCCACCGCCTCGAACGAGTACGCCCGCAGGATCATCGCGAGCGCCACCACCGACTCCAGCATCGAGAAGTGCTGCCCGATGCAGGCGCGCGGGCCGCCGCCGAAGGGGAACCACGCGTAGCGCGGCCGCCCCGCCTCCGCCTCCGGGGTGAAGCGCTCCGGGTCGAAGCGGTCCGGGTCCGGCCAGTGCTCCGGGCGGCGGTGCGTCACCCAGGGAGCGAGGATCACGTCCGCGCCCGCGGGGACGGCGTGCCCGCCGATCCGGGTGGCGGCGACCGCCTTGCGGCCGATGACCGGCGCCGCCGGGTACAGCCGCATGGCCTCCTTGACCACCTGCGAGAGGTACGGGAGCCGCTCCAGGTCGCGGGCCTGCGGCGGACGGTCCCCCAGGACCCGGGTGATCTCCTCGCGGGCCCGGTCCTGCTGCTCGGGGTGGCGGGCCAGCAGGTGCAGGGCGAAGCAGAGGGAAGTGGCGGTCGTCTCGTGCCCGGCGAGCAGGAAGATCAGCACCTGGTCGCGGAGCTCGGCGGCGTCGAACTCGTCGTCGTCCGAGCTCCGGGCGGCGGCCAGCAGCGTCAGCAGGTCCTCGCCGGAGGCGTCTGCGCCGGCCCGCCGCCGCTGTCCTATGATCCGGTCGCAGACCCCGTACAGCTCCTCCATCGCGGCGGCCGCCCGCCTGTTGCCCGGGGTGGGCCAGGTGCGCGGGATGTTGGCGGGGGAGTACCCGCGGCGCAGCACGTACTCCGTGATGACCGGGAAGCAGCGGGCGACGGCCTCGGCGGTGGCCTCCACGTCGGTGCCGAAGAGGATCCGGGCGACCGCCCGCAGGGCGAGGTGCGTCATCTCGTCGGAGACGTCGACGACGCCGTCCAGGGCCTCCTCCCAGGCGGTGACGACCGACGCGGTCTCGGCGGCGACGGCCCCGGCGTACCCGTCCACCCGGCGCCGGGTGAACAGCGGCTGCACGAGCCGGCGCTGGCGCAGGTAGTCCTCGTCCTGGCTGGTCAGCAGTCCGTTGCCGAAGGACTCCCGGACCTCCTGGTAGAAGGCGTTGTCCTTGCGGAAGTTGGCCGCCTCGGAGGCGAGCACCTGCTGCACGCCCTCGGGGGAGAAGACGCAGTACAGGTCGGCCCGCATCCCGGGTGGCCCGGCCGAGACCCGCACGACGTCACCGTGCCGCTGCTGTGCCCGCAGGTAGGTGCCGAGGGAGTCCGACTTCAGGTCGTGGAGCGACCCGAGCAGCGGCGCCCCGGACAGCGCCGGAACCTCCGTACCCGCACCGACGCCGCCGCCCGTGTTCGTGCCCAGTGCCATCCGGATGCCCGTCCCCTCGTCCCTTCGTCCCCTCGCCCTGCCGGAGCCCGATTCTGCCGCCCGCGCCCGCCCCTGGCGAGGGCGCGTGCCCCGCCGGGCCGGAACGGGCCGGATGGGGCCGGCCGGGACTGTCGATCTCCTCGATCCGGGCCGCGACGGCTTCGGCGATCCGTCCCAGAAGGACGTCTCCGTGGTCGCTGTCGTCGGCGTCGGCGCTCTCCTGGACGCTGATCCGGCCGTGGTACTCGAACGCGCCGTCACAGCTCCCGCAGGTAGCGGAGCTCGAGGAGGGTGACGTCGTCGTAGACGTCGTCCTGTGTCGCGCCGTCGGCCGCGTAGCCGGCCCGTTCGTAGAAGTGCCGGGCCCGCCGGTTGTCCCGCAGGACCCACAGGGCCGACGTCCCGAAGCCCTGGTCCTTCATCGCGGCGTGCGCCTCGCCGAGGAGCCCGCGGCCCACACCCGTACCGATCAGGTCCGGCGCCACGTACAGGGCGTGGACCTCGCCCGCCCGCCCCTCGCCGGACACCCGGTTCCGCGACGGCCCGAAGCAGATCCACCCCACCGGGCCGCGGTCGCCGAGCGCCACGAGGTCCCTCGACTCGCGCCCGGGGTGGGAAAACGACTCCCGCCGCCGGCCGGCGTCGTCCTCGATCGTCATCGCGTCCAGGTAGGACCGGGGAACGATGCCGGCGTACGCCGCCTGCCAACCCCGCACCCGGATCGCCGAAACGGCCTCGATGTCGGCCTCGTTCATCTCACGCACGCGCACCATCGCGCCAAGGTAGGCCACGGCCTTCGGGCCGGACCACCGATTACCGACGGGCGGCGGCCGAGGCTCGGACGTGGGCCCTGATCTGCTTCACAGGATCCTCTCCAGGTTGTCCCCGCAGTCCACGGCGGTCACGGCGTCGTGCCCTGTCAGTTTCGCCGTTCGACCGGTCGGGGGGCGGGCACCGGTGGTGTCACGTGGGCTCGACGGGCAACCACAGCTCGCAGGTCGCGGTGCTGAAGTCGGCCGCGCGGTCGAGGGTGGCGACGATCGAGGGGCCCGGTCGCAGGCGCCACGGGTTCGAGGGGAACCAGTCGGTCGCGGTCGCCGCCCAGGTCGTCTGCCGGGCCTGCGGATGCGGTCCGCTGGTACGGAAGACGGCCCACATCCCCTCCACCACCTCGATGGCGTCGAGGCCGTCCGGGGCAGGCGTGTCCCGGCCGAGGGCGACCCCGTGCAAGTAGGTCACTTCGCTGCCCTCCGCGCTGTCGGGGTCGAGGTTGTCGGAGACCTGCAGCAGGCCTTGCGGTTCGGTGTCGCCGAGGGCCTTCAGCCGCAGGTGTTCCTCCGGCGGCAGTGCGGCGATGTGCTCCCGGATGTGCGGGTTGACGCCCTGGTGGATGAGCGGGACCCGGGTGGCGTGTCCGACCAGCCGGAACGCGGGTCGGTTGACGAGGCGGGTGTCCATGGGGACGCTCCCTTCGACGGTCAGGCGGAACCTGAGCTGCGGTTGTGTGCGCAAGGGGCCTCCGTCGCGGCGCACGTCACCGGGACCGGCGCCGTGGACCGCCCGGAACGCTCGTCCGAACGCCTCGCTCGACCCGTATCCGTGCCGGACCGCGATGCCCAGCAGGTCCGCCTCGCCGCGGACGACGTCGGCGGCGGCGACGGTCATGCGCCGGCGGCGTACGTACTCCGACAGCGGCATGCCGGCCAGCGACGAGAACATCCGGCGCAGGTGGTACTCGGTCGTGCCGAGCGACCCCGCCAGTCCGTGGACATCGGGATCCTCCGCGAGGTGCTCCTCGACGAGGTCGACGAGCTGGTTGAGTGCCGAGATCACGAGGCCTCCTTTCGACTCCAACCCTGGCAGCGGCCACCCAGCCCGCACCCGACCGCCGCGAACCGATCCGATCAGGCCGCGCTCACGTCGGGTGTCCTAGCGGAGCACGGCGAACGTGCCGGCCGCGGCGGCTCCGCCCAGCGCCGCCCCCGCGAGGACCTGGGCGGGGGTGTGGTCACGCAGCCGCACCCGGGACCAGCCGACGAGGGCGACCAGGGGGTAGGCGAGCAGCAGCCGGGGCCCGTAGGTCATGGCGATCATGGCCACGCTCCCGGAGGACACGCCCGCGTGCACGCTGATCTTCCACGCGGGGGTCACGGCGAGCAGCGCCGCCAGGGTGGCCAGCATCGCCGCGATCAGCGCGATCATCGGCCGTGGGGCGCCGAAGAGCCACAGCAGCAGGGTGCCGGTGGCCACCGAGGTGCCGGCGAAGGCCATCACCAGGATGCGCTGCGGCCTCTGCCCGACGTGCCGGTCGGCCCAGCTGCCGCGGTGGATGCCGTACTTGATGAAGGCCAGGGGAATGCCGGCGGCGAACAGGCAGCCGAGAAGTCCCCAAGCGACCCCCGTGAGGCGGCCGGCGTGCCACCCGATGAGGACGGTGTCGGCGATGATCCAGGTCTTGGGATCGAGCCCGTCGGTCACCAGACGCGCGGCCCGGGACGCGCCGGACCGGCTGATGGTGGTCGTCACGCCGTGTCCTCCGGGCGGGTGGTGCCGAGGCAGCCCGCCTCGAAGATCCGAGCATAGGGGTTCCGACGCGACGGCCGGAGGGGCCGGCCCCCGTCGGACCCGCGCGCCCCCGACGCCGCAGCCCGGGAAGCGGCGCTGTGGGAGGCGATGGACGCACGGGGCCGCCGCACGTCCGCACGATGGGGCCCGACGGCTCGCCGGCGGAGCGGAACTCCCTCTAGGCGCTGTCGAGGATGCTGCCGACCGTTTCCGTGATGCGGTGCTTCCACTTGTGCCGGCGGTTGCAGTACTGGCGCGGGAACCAGCGCCGCTCCTGCGGAATCTGCCGGTTGCACCACTTGCACAGCACCGTGCGGCCCCTGCTCGCGAAATCCCCCATACCGTGACTCTAGCTGCTGTGACCTGTGCTTCCGGTGTGAGGGGGAACGGGTCAGTAGCCCCAGCGCTGACCGACGCTGCTGTCCTGACGGCAGTGGATCGCGCGGCCGTTGGCGTCGCGTCCGGAACTTCCGATGTCGGCCTTTCTGCATATCTGGCCGGCTCTGTAGCAGTTCCCCGCGTTGGAGAGCGGGTAACAGGTGCTGTTTTCCTGGGCCTTGGTGGGCTCGGGAGCCGGTGCCGCCGTACGGGTTCGCGTCGGAGCGGGAGGTGCGGGGGCGGGCTTGGTGGCGGCAGGGGCCTGCGTCGTGGGCCGGGGGGCCGGCGCAGCGGTGGTGGGGTCGGCGCTCGCGGTGGGGCTGGCGCTCGGGCTCGGGGAGGTGGGCGCCGCCGAGGGGGTGGCGCCGACCGTGGTGGCGGCGCTCGTGCTCGCACTCGGGGCGCCGGCGCCGGCGCCGGCGCTCGGGTCGCACGCGCCAATCAGCAGAACGGCGGTGACGGCGGCGAGGGCGCCCCCGTAGCGCCTGTTGAGGGTGTTCTTGATGCCGGGCGGACGCATGGCCATCGGTGGCTCCTGGATGGAGGGGACACTTGGGATGGCGAGCAAGATACTCGGCAAGTTGAAGCTTGTACGGGTTAATGCAGAAATTCGAGACGGTGTACGACGACCGCGGGCTCGCCCCCCGGACGCGGACATGGTCTGGGCTGGTGGCGAGGCTGCGCGCGCCAACGCTTCAATGGTGCCCGTGGAGCTCCGAGCGAAGCGGGAGTGCGCGGCGGGCAACCACCGCGTCGGTACGGCTTCCGCGCGGGGCGAGTGCACCTGTGCAACCCCCTGCTCCCACACCCCCGGCGTGGACCGTGCGGGTCAGCGACGCCGGCGGCGACAGTTGGTGGGCCACCGCCTGCGCGGATCAGCCGCCGCATCCACGGTGCTCTCGCCGGACGCCACCGACTGAGAGGCACACGGCTCCGAAGGCCCGACGCGCCTCCCGTGTTTCAGCAGCTCAGGAGTTCCCGGCTCTTCCGACCAGGCCGGTCGCTATGAGTTCCTTGGTCCTCGCGACTGCTTCCGCAAGCTCGGGGTGTCGGCCCGCGGGCGGGAAGAAGTCGACCGCGCCGACCGCGCCGTAGTTCGCCCACAGGCAGGTGGTCATGGGGAAGGTCTCCCACACGTTCTTCTGGCAGGTGATCGCGGCCGTCTTGGTGGTGACCGTCTGCGCCTCGCCGACCAGGGTGCGCTCGGCGTCCTCCGCCAAAGATTCGCTGTACACGGTCTTGACGGTCGTGAGCGGGTCCGGAACGGCTCCGTAGAGGTCGTACTCGGCCGCGATGTGAGGGACCGCCACCGTCCGCCCTCCGATGGCAAGACTGATCCTTTCCGGCCCGTGGCAGACGTAGTCCTCGGAGCCGTTCTCCCCTTTGAACTCGGGCAGGGACTCGTCCTCGTGGGCGTTGAGCCCGTACCGGATCGAGCCGCGCTTGCGGTCGCACGTCATGTTCTGGACCGTCGGCACCTGGGACTTGTCGTACCGGATACCGGTGTCCTTGCCGAGCAACTCCGACTCCAGCCCCGATGCGTCGCCGGCGCACCCCACAAGCAGCAGAGCCAGCCCCGCGGCCCCCACTGCGACTTTCCCTCCGCGCACGCTCGCGCCCCCTCGCTGCTCACACCGTCTGATGATCGAACTTCGAAACCATAGGTGAGCAACGCCGGTTGTCCGGCATCCCGTGGGGGAGGGCGGGGCTGTACGCACCTCATGCCCGGCAGCCGGGCGCGAGCGCGAAGGGCCGTCGACGGGGTCTTCCGCGGGGCGGAGACACCGGCGACGGCCCACAGGCGGCCCAGCAGGACGTGAGTCCGTCCTGACCTGCGGCGTACTTAAATGTCGCGGAAGATCTCGATCTGGGCGCCCACCGAGTTGAGGCGTTCGGCCAGTTCCTCGTAGCCGCGGTTGATCACGTAGACGTTGCGCAGCACCGACGTGCCCTCGGCCGCCATCATCGCGAGGAGGACGACCACCGCCGGGCGCAGGGCCGGCGGGCACATCATCTCCGCGGCGCGCCAGCGGGTGGGGCCCTCGACCAGGACGCGGTGGGGGTCCAGCAGTTGGAGGCGGCCGCCCAGGCGGTTCAGGTCCGTCAGGTAGATGGCGCGGTTGTCGTACACCCAGTCGTGGATCAGGGTCTGGCCCTGGGCGACGGCCGCGATGGCCGCGAAGAAGGGGACGTTGTCGATGTTCAGCCCGGGGAAGGGCATCGGGTGGATCTTGTCGATCGGCGCCTCCAGCTTCGAGGGGCGGACCGTGAGGTCGACGAGGCGGGTGCGGCCGTTGTCCGCCGTGTACTCCGCCGAGCGGTCGTGGTCGAGGCCCATCTCCTCCAGCACCGCGAGCTCGATCTCCATGAACTCGATCGGTACCCGGCGGATCGTCAGCTCCGACTCCGTGACGACCGCGGCGGCCAGCAGGCTCATCGCCTCGACCGGGTCCTCGGAAGGGGAGTAGTCCACGTCCACGTCGATGTTCGGGACGCCGTGGACGGTGAGGGTGGTGGTGCCGACGCCCTCGACCTTGACGCCCAGCGCCTCCAGGAAGAAGCACAGGTCCTGGACCATGTAGTTGGACGAGGCGTTGCGGATGACGGTGACACCGTCGTGCCGGGCGGCCGCCAGCAGCGCGTTCTCGGTGACCGTGTCCCCGCGCTCGGTCAGCACGATGGGGCGGTCGGGGGAGACCCCCGCCGCGACCTTCGCGTGGTAGATGCCCTCGGTCGCGGTGATGTCCAGGCCGAAGCGGCGCAGGGCGATCATGTGCGGCTCGATGGTGCGGGTGCCGAGGTCGCAGCCGCCCGCGTACGGCAGACGGAAGGTCTCCATCCGGTGCAGCAGCGGGCCCAGGAACATGATGATGCTCCGGGTCCGGCGGGCCGCGTCCGCGTCCATGGCCTCCATGTCGAGGCGGGCCGGCGGTACCAGCTCCAGGTCCACACCGTCGTTGATCCAGCGGCTGCGGACGCCGATGGAGTTCAGGACCTCCAGCAGGCGGTAGACCTCCTCGATGCGGGCCACCCGCCGAAGTACCGTACGGCCCTTGTTGAGCAGCGAGGCGCAGAGCAGGGCGACGCACGCGTTCTTGCTCGTCTTGACGTCGATGGCGCCGGACAGCCGGCGGCCGCCCACCACGCGCAGGTGCATCGGGCCGGCGTAGCCCAGGGAGACGATCTCGCTGTCGAGAGCTTCACCGATTCGGGCGATCATCTCAAGGCTGATGTTCTGGTTGCCGCGCTCGATCCGGTTCACTGCGCTCTGGCTGGTGCCGAGAGCGTCGGCGAGCTGACTCTGTGTCCAGCCCCGGTGCTGACGGGCGTCACGGATGAGCTTGCCGATGCGTACGAGGTAGTCGTCTGCCATGGGGGAACCGTATCTCAGATATGAGATGACTCCTGCGCCGGGTGTGGCAGACGGGTGTGTTGGGCGGCGTGTCGTCGCGCGCTCCCGCGTGTTACTGACCGTCAGGTTCCTGGTGGGGCGTCGCCGTACGCGTGGTGCGGCTGCGGGCCCCGGGGTCCCCCCGGCCCGGCGCCTCGGCGACCGAACGCTGTGCGTGCGTGGAGGCCTGCCGCGGCAGTCGGCCGCGCAATTGGCGCAGTTCGCGCAGTCGGGCGGGAATGTCGCCCGCGCCCGCTGGTTTCGGACGAGTACTCGCCCGACGAGTACCCGCCTGCCGCATGTATCCGGTTCGAGGCGATACGTACCCCCGAAGGGCCCGCCGACATCGTCGCCCGCGCCCGCGCCCACGCCCTCGCCGCGCCCTCGCCGAGCGAACGCCGAAGCGCCCGGGCCGCGCCGTACCGCCTACGCCGCTCCGCGGCGCCCAAGGACCGGTTCCGCCACCAGCCTGGCCAGGCAGCACAAGGTCTGGCCGTGCCGCGCGAAGAGTTCGTCGCGCGAGTCGTAGTGGCCGAGGTCGGTCAGGACGTACGCCGACAGGTCGCACGCCACGCCCGCTGTCGCGCCCGCTGCGGCCCCCGCTCCGGGACCCGTGCTCGGGCAGGCGGCCGGTGCGGCGCCCCAGTCGATCGCCGTCCGCGACAGCGCCTCGAAGAGGGTCTCCGATCCGGCGTTGGTGAAGCCCCCGCCCTGCTCGGCGGCCACCGGGCGCAGCCCGCCGAGGAGTTCGGACACCGTCAGCCAGGACGCGGGAGCCCCGGCCGCCCCCGCCGGCCTTCCGAGCCGGAACTCCGGCCAGGCCAGCAGTACCTGGTCCGGCACGATCCGGCGCAGCCGCGGGAACCGCGGGTACCAGAACGAGCCGTCCACCAGCAGGCCGCGCACCCGCGTGGGCACCCCGTACGCGCGTGCCACCGCCTCCAGCACGGCCAGCCGCTGGCTGCACGACCCCCGGCCCCGGCGCAGCACCTCCGAGACCGGCCGCTCGTCCTGCACGGAGTACACAGGCCGGACGGCCCGGGAGATCCACGTATGGACGCGGTGCAGGGACTCGACCTGCCGCGCGGGGTCCGCCCCGCCCACCGACCCCGCCGCGTCCGCCGGCCCCGTGCCCAGCTCGCGCACCAGTGCGGCGACCCGGGGGTGCCGCCAGTCCAGGATCCGGGTCGGGGCGGTGCTCCCCGCCGCCGCCCCGCCGGGCGCCCTTGTGCCCGTACGGGTCCGGCCCCGCGGTCTGAGCAGTGAGCTCGTCATGGACGGCGTCCTTTCGTAGGGCCCTCCCTCCGGGGGCTGGACGCATCCTGACAGAAAATCTGAACACGTTCAATGCCGGGGCCGTGCCCGTCCGCACGCATCCGAGCCGCCCCCCGGAAGCGGGATCAGGGCATGCCGAAGTGCCCCTCCCGGCCCCTCGCCCCTCCGGGCGCGGGTGCGTGCCTCGTCGTCGCACCCGGACATGTACTAGAGTTATCTCGACATCGAGATATCTGCCGAAGGCGTACCGCAGCCGCCCCCGCTGGTAAGGGTTACCTAACTTAGCCTTACCTCAGCGGATTGGCCAAGGGGCGTGGCGGCAGGATGCGGTTATACGCGCGAATTCATGCATGAAGGAGACTGTCGTGTCGGCGAACAGCTTCGACGCCCGCAGCACGCTGCAGGTGGGCGACGAGTCGTACGAGATCTTCCGGCTGGACAAGGTCGAGGGCTCCGCCCGCCTGCCCTACAGCCTGAAGGTGCTGCTGGAGAACCTGCTCCGCACCGAGGACGGCGCGAACATCACCGCCGACCACATCCGGGCGCTCGGTGGCTGGGACTCCCAGGCCCAGCCCAGCCAGGAGATCCAGTTCACGCCGGCCCGCGTGATCATGCAGGACTTCACCGGCGTCCCCTGCGTCGTGGACCTCGCCACGATGCGCGAGGCCGTGAAGGCCCTCGGTGGCGACCCGGCGAAGATCAACCCGCTCTCGCCCGCCGAGATGGTCATCGACCACTCGGTCATCGCCGACAAGTTCGGCACGAAGGACGCCTTCGCGCAGAACGTCGAGCTGGAGTACGGCCGCAACAAGGAGCGCTACCAGTTCCTGCGCTGGGGCCAGACCGCCTTCGACGACTTCAAGGTCGTCCCCCCGGGCACCGGCATCGTCCACCAGGTCAACATCGAGCACCTGGCCCGCACGATCATGGTCCGTAACGGCCAGGCGTACCCCGACACCCTCGTCGGCACCGACTCGCACACCACCATGGTCAACGGCCTCGGCGTACTGGGCTGGGGCGTCGGCGGCATCGAGGCCGAGGCCGCGATGCTCGGCCAGCCGGTCTCCATGCTGATCCCGCGCGTCGTCGGCTTCAAGCTGACCGGCGAGCTGCCCACCGGCACCACCGCCACCGACCTGGTGCTGACCATCACCGAGATGCTGCGCAAGCACGGTGTCGTCGGCAAGTTCGTCGAGTTCTACGGTGAGGGCGTCGCCGCCACCTCCCTCGCGAACCGCGCCACCATCGGCAACATGTCGCCGGAGTTCGGCTCCACCGCCGCGATCTTCCCGATCGACGGCGAGACCCTGAAGTACCTGCGCCTGACGGGCCGCGACGCCCAGCAGGTCGCGCTCGTCGAGGCGTACGCCAAGGAGCAGGGCCTGTGGCTGGACCCGGCCGCCGAGCCGGACTTCTCCGAGAAGCTGGAGCTCGACCTCTCCACGGTCGTCCCCTCCATCGCCGGCCCGAAGCGCCCGCAGGACCGCATCGTCCTCGCCAACGCCGCCGAGCAGTTCGCCCAGGACGTGCGCAACTACGTCGACGACGTGGACGAGGCGGGCAAGGAGTCCTTCCCGGCCTCCGACGCGCCGGCGAACCACCCGAACGGCGCCCCGTCCAAGCCCACCCCGGTCACCCTGGCCGACGGCACCTCCTTCGAGATCGACCACGGCGCCGTCACCGTCGCCGCGATCACCTCCTGCACCAACACCTCGAACCCCTACGTCATGGTGGCCGCGGCCCTCGTGGCCAAGAAGGCGGTCGAGAAGGGCCTGACCCGCAAGCCGTGGGTCAAGACCACCCTGGCCCCGGGCTCGAAGGTCGTCACCGACTACTTCGACAAGGCCGGCCTGACCCCGTACCTCGACAAGATGGGCTTCAACCTCGTCGGGTACGGCTGCACCACCTGCATCGGCAACTCCGGTCCGCTGGACGAGGAGATCTCGAAGGCGATCAACGAGCACGACCTCGCGGTCACCTCGGTGCTCTCCGGCAACCGCAACTTCGAGGGCCGGATCAACCCCGACGTCAAGATGAACTACCTGGCCTCCCCGCCGCTGGTCGTCGCGTACGCCATCGCGGGCTCCATGAAGGTGGACATCACCACCGAGGCCATCGGCATTGACACCGAGGGCAAGCCGGTCTTCCTCAAGGACATCTGGCCCTCGGAGGCCGAGGTCAACGACGTCGTGGCGAACGCCATCGGCGAGGACATGTTCAGCAAGTCCTACAGCGACGTCTTCGCGGGCGACGCCCAGTGGCAGGCGCTGTCGATCCCGACCGGCAACACCTTCGAGTGGGACCCGCAGTCCACCTACGTCCGCAAGCCCCCTTACTTCGAGGGCATGACGATGGAGACCACCCCGGTCTCCGACATCACCGGCGCCCGCGTGCTGGCGAAGCTGGGCGACTCGGTCACCACCGACCACATCTCCCCGGCGGGTGCGATCAAGGCCGACACCCCGGCCGGCAAGTACCTCACCGAGCACGGCGTCGAGCGCCGCGACTTCAACTCGTACGGTTCCCGCCGCGGCAACCACGAGGTCATGATCCGCGGTACGTTCGCGAACATCCGCCTGCGCAACCAGATCGCGCCGGGCACCGAGGGCGGCTTCACCCGCGACTTCACCGTCGAGGGCGCCCCGGTCTCCTTCATCTACGACGCCTCGCAGAACTACCAGGCCGCCGGCATCCCGCTGGTCATCCTGGCCGGCAAGGAGTACGGCTCCGGCTCGTCCCGCGACTGGGCCGCCAAGGGCACCGCGCTGCTCGGCGTCAAGGCCGTCATCGCCGAGTCCTACGAGCGCATCCACCGCTCCAACCTGATCGGCATGGGCGTCCTGCCCCTGCAGTTCCCCGAGGGCGCCACCGCGGCCTCGCTGGGCCTCACCGGCGAGGAGACCTTCTCCTTCACCGGTGTGGAGGAGCTGAACAACGGCACCACCCCGCGCACCGTCAAGGTGACCACCGACACCGGTGTGGAGTTCGACGCGGTCGTCCGCATCGACACGCCGGGTGAGGCCGACTACTACCGCAACGGCGGCATCATGCAGTACGTCCTGCGGAACCTCATCCGCGGCTAAGGGCGCGCCAGGCGGAGCGATCCGCCCTCTGTCGGCACCATAGGGCCGTACCCCTCTCAAGGGGGTGCGGCCCTTCCGCTTTTTTGCGGCGGTCTCAGGTGACGGACAGGTCTCAACTCGGAAAAGCCGGGGACGATCCTTGTGCACGATCTTGCTCAGCCGAGCGGAAGTGGACTATACCTGTGCCCGTCCGGGGCCACTGCGTGACGAGCGGCTCCGGGCCGGGGGATGCCGGGGGACCTGCGGTGATGCCCGCATGCACGGCAACTGCCGCGATTTCCGGCCTCCTTCACACTCCTGACGAAGGCGAGGACATGAGCATGGGATCCACTGGTGAGGGCTTCGGCCGCCGTGATCTGATCAAGCGTTCCGCAGCGCTCGGACTGATCAGCGTGCCGACGATGAGCTTCCTGTCCGCCTGCGCCTCCGGCGGGGGGGACACCACGAAGGGCCCCGACAAGGGGGTCGTGTCCAAGGAGAACCCCTTCGGCGTCGCCAAGGGCGGCACGATGGACGTCGTCGTCTTCAAGGGCGGCTTCGGCGACGACTACGCGAAGGCCTGGGAGGCCGCCTTCGACAAGAAGTGGGGCACCACCAGCTCCCACCTCGGCACCCAGGAGATCACCGGCAAGCTCCAGACCCGTTTCAACGGCGGCAACCCGCCGGACGTCGTCGACAACTCCGGCGCCCAGAGGATCAAGCTGGACGTGCTCTTCAAGAGCAACCAGCTCGCCGACCTCACCCCGGTGCTCGACGCGCCCTCGCTCGACGACCCCGCCAAGACCGTCCGCGACACGCTCATCGCGGGCACCGTCGAACAGGGCACGCAGGGCGGCAAGTTCGTCTCGCTGAACTACGTCTACACGGTCTACGGCTTCTGGTACTCCGGCAAGCTCTTCAAGGAGAAGGGCTGGGCGCCGCCCAAGACCTGGGACGAGTTCCTCGCGGTGTGCGCGAAGGCGAAGGAGGCCGGCCTCGGCGGCCTCGCCCACCAGGGCAAGTACCCGTACTACATCAACGTCGTCATCATGGACCTGATCGCCAAGAAGGGCGGTCTGGAGGCCATGAAGGCCGTCGACAACCTGGAGCCGAACGCCTTCGAGGGCAACGCGGCCGCCCTCGCCGCCGTCGAGGCGGTCTACGAGGTCGTCGAGAAGGACCTGCTCCTCCCGGGCACGAACGGCCTGACCCACACCGAGTCCCAGACCGCCTGGAACCAGTACAAGGCCGCCTTCATCCCCTCCGGCTCCTGGCTGGAGAACGAGCAGCTCAAGCAGACGCCCGAAGACTTCGACATGCAGTTCCTGCCGGTCCCCCCGCTCGCCGACAGCAAGCTGCCCTTCGAGGCGATCCGGGCCGGCGCCGGCGAACCCTTCATCGTCCCGGAGAAGGCCGCCAACAAAGCCGGCGGCCTTGAGTTCATCCGTTCGATGCTGTCGCGCGAATGGTCGACCATCTTCGCCCAGCAGGCCAACTCGCTCACCGTGGTCAAGGACGGCGTGGACCCGGGCGTGAAACTGCGGCCCGGCACCCAGTCGGCGGTCACCGCCCTCAAGGCGGCGGGAACGAACACCTTCAACTACCTTTATCCCGACTGGTACAGCGAGATGGACACGGCGATCCAGGACGCCTCCAACGAGCTCATGGCCAAGCGGATTCAGCCGAAGGAGTGGATCAAGCGGGCCCAGGCGGCGGTCAACAAGGCGGCGCAGGATCCCAACGCCAAGAACAACCGTCGCAGCTGACAACGCGCCCCACCGGTCACCGGCACACCAGGGACGGACACCATGAGCCAAGTAGTCCAGGGCAGGCGACGGGCCGGCTTCGTCGCCGGCTTCCTCCTCGCACCCCTCGCGCTGTATCTGACCTTCGTCATCTGGCCGTACGTACAGACGTTCGGCTACTCCTTCACCAACTGGACGGGCCAGTCGCCGACCTTCGACTTCGTCGGCGTCGAGAACTACTCCGCCCTGATGAAGGACGAGGTCTTCCGCGGAGCCCTCTGGAACAACCTGCTGCTCCTGGTGTTCGTCCCCGTGGTCACCATCCTGCTCGCCCTCTTCTTCGCCTTCATGGTGAACGCGGGCGGACGGGGCGGGGCCGGCGGGGTGCAGGGCGTGGCCGGCTCGCGCCTGTACAAGGTCGTCTACTTCTTCCCGCAGGTTCTTTCCCTCGCGATCCTCGCCGTGCTCTTCGGCGCCGTGTACCGCACCGACGAGGGCGGTCTGCTCAACGGCGTCCTCATCCGGCTCGGCGTCGTCGACCGGCTCCATCCCATCGAATGGCTGAACGAGCCGAGGCTCGTCCTGTGGTGCCTGCTCCTCGTGGTGGTCTGGCACGGCGTGGGCTTCTACCTCGTCCTGTTCTCCGCCGCCATGCAATCCGTCCCCAAGGACATCTACGAGGCGGCCCTCCTCGACGGGGCGGGGCGCGCCCAGACCTTCTTCAAGGTCACCCTGCCCCTGCTGTGGGACTCCGTGCAGACCTCAGCGGTCTACCTGGGCATCGCCGCCATGGACATGTTCGTCCTGGTGTCGACCATGACCTCGGGCCAGTTCGGCGGCGGCCCCGACCACCACAGCGAGGTCATGGCCACGGTCCTGATGAGGAACTTCCTCTACTTCGGCAAGAGCGGGTACGCCTGCGCCATGGGCGTGGTCATGCTCGTCCTCACCATGATCCTTTCCGTCATCACGCTGCGCGCCACCCGCCGCGAGCGCATCGAGTTCTGAGCGGGAGACCGTCATGACCACAGTGATCAAGGCTCCGGGCGAATCCGCTGCGGAACGGTCCGGGGGAGCCGGCCCCGGCGGGGAACGGGGCGGCGGACGCTCCGAGGGCATGGTCCTCAACGTCTTCTCCCACGGCTTCCTCGTCGTCTGGGCCGTACTGATCGTGCTGCCGCTGATCTGGCTGGCGCTCGGCTCCTTCAAGACCGACGCGCAGATCGGCGGCTCCGCCCTCAGCTGGCCGGCGAACTGGAACTTCGACGCGTTCGGCAGGGCCTGGGACAAGGGCATCGGCGACTACTTCGCCAACACCCTCGTGGTGATGGTGTTCTCCGTGCCGCTGACGATGCTGCTCGGCTCGATGGCGGCGTACGTCCTGGCCCGCTACCCCTTCCCGGGCAACCGGTTCATCTACTACTTCTTCGTCAGCGGGGCGATGTTCCCCGTCTTCCTCGCGCTCGTCCCGCTGTTCTTCATGGTCAAGCGGTTCGACATGCTGAACACGTACCAGGGCCTGATCCTCGTCTACGTGGCGTACTCGATGCCGTTCACCGTCTTCTTCATGCACTCGTTCTTCCGCACGCTGCCGACGGCGGTGCACGAGGCGGCGGTGATCGACGGCGCCTCCGACACCCGGATCTTCTTCCAGGTGATGGTGCCGATGGCCAAGCCCGGCCTGATCAGCGTCGGGATCTTCAACGTCCTGGGCCAGTGGAACCAGTACATCCTGCCCTCCGTGCTGATGCAGCCCCAGACCGGATCGGACCCCGAGCGCTACCTGCTCACCCAGGGCCTGATCCAGCTCCAGCAGCAGCAGGGCTACGAGACCGACCTGCCCGTGCTCTTCGCCGGTGTGACCATCGCGATGATCCCGATGCTGGTGGTCTACCTCTCCTTCCAGCGGCAGATCCAGGCGGGCCTCACCTCGGCGACGCTGAAGTAGCGGCCCGGCCCGGCGTCAGGTGCGGTCCGAGACCTTCCGCAGCTGGTACAGCCTCCCGGAACCCGGGTCGCCGATCTCCTGCTGGATCCGGGGCTGCCGGGCGGTGCCGCCGACGCCCCAGGCGGGCCAGGTGCACCCCGGGACGTCCACGCGGACCCTCTGCGCCCAGACGCCACGGCCGCTTTCGTAGGCCCAGGTACCGGAGCCCGAGCAGCTCGGCGACGGGCCGCCGCCGGGGTGGTCGAAGGCGCTGCGCCCGCCGACGCCCGAGGCGGTGACCCGGCCGTCCGGGGTGAAGACGAGGGTGTTGCCCGTGTGGTCGATCCAGCTGCCGGTCATGGTCCGCGGCCCGATCCGAGGCGGCTCGTAGGCGGGCAGCAGGCCGACGGCGAGTCCGAGTGCGCCGACCAGGCCCGTCCCCGCCACCACCGCCGAGCCCCACACCGCCACCCGGCGGGCCAGCCCCTCGCCCCGGGGCAGGGCGATCAGCGCGCCCAGGGAGAGCGAGGCCGTGGCCGAGGCCCAGAAGACCAGCGTGGGGTGCGCCTGCGCGTCGTTGTAGGTCGCGAAGATCAGGACGGGCGGCGCCGACAGGGCCGCCACCACCAGCGGGGCCGGCCACCACGCCACGCGCCCGCCGAGCCCCCGGGCGAGGAGGTCGGCCAGCGCGACCGCGGGCAGCACGAAGACCAGCGACAGCAGGAACGAGGCGACGCCGACGAGGGGAGCGGCGGCGGCCAGGGCCCCCGTGATGCGGCCGTAGTCGGGGGGAGTGTCCGGCGGCGGCTGCGTGCGCACGTACAGCAGGACCACCACGACGGCGAGGGCGACCTCCAGGCACCCCACCAGCGTCGAGACCACGAGGACGCGGCCGTACGACCGTTTCCGATGCATGCGCAATCCCCCTCCGGGCACGGCGGACCGGCGCGTCGGCCCGGCCGGCGAAGACCCCGACCCATACTGCCAGTCGGACTGAACGTGTTCAATTCATTCTCCCGCGGTACTTTCCCCGCCGCGACTGCCTCGCGGAGCCGAGCGGTCACGGACACAGCCGTCCGGTCACGCGGAAGGGGGAATGCGCGATGGACGCAGCGGGAGCGCGCGGGCAGTGGTACGCCGCTGCCGTGCGGCTCGGGGGAAGGGCGGCCGATCGACCCGGTCGGCGGGTCAGCCGGTTGGTCGACGGCGGGTCACACCGTCATGGCAGGCGCCGGTCCGGCCGGAAGGGCCGCGGGGACCGGCGCCTCGGCGGCCATAACGCGATCCGGTGGGCGAATCCCTCCCTCTTTCGGTCGATAGGACCGATTCGTGTCGTGTCAGCCTCTTGACGTGCGGATGCGCAAAGGCTCGACTTAAGGTTCACAAGTTGGAGAGACGCCGGGGTCTCGGAGCGCGTAGCCGAGGCGTGTCCCGGCCGGGGGGCGACGGTTCGCCGTCGCTAATGGGCAGGAGTGGATGAGTCGTGCAGACTCCCGGATCGCAGTCGTCACTGCACCGCGCGAATCTCGAACGGGTCGTACGGGCGGTGCGGCTCGCGGGGTCGCTGACCCAGGCGGAGATCGCCCGTACCACCGGACTGTCGGCGGCCACGGTCTCCAACATCGTCCGGGAGCTGAAGGACGGCGGGACCGTCGAGGTCACCGACACCTCGGCCGGCGGCCGGCGGGCGCGGAGCGTGTCGCTGAGCGGTGACGCGGGCATCGTGATCGGCGTCGACTTCGGCCACACCCACCTGAGGGTGGCCGTCGGCAACCTCGCCCACCAGGTGCTGGCCGAGGAGTCCGAACCGCTGGACGTCGACGCCTCCTGGGCGGACGGCTTCGACCGGGCGGAAGCCCTGGTCGGCCGGCTGATCGACGGCATAGGGGTCGGACTGGACAAGGTCATCGGCGTCGGCCTCGGCGTCCCCGGCCCGATCGACGTGGAGTCCGGCACCCTGGGCTCGACCGCGATCCTGCCGGGCTGGGCGGGGATCAACCCCCGCCAGGAGCTCTCGCAGCGCCTCGGCGTGCCCGTCTACGTGGACAACGACGCGAACCTCGGCGCCCTCGGTGAACTCGTTTGGGGGAGCGGGCGGGGAGTGAAGGACCTGGCCTACATCAAGGTGGCCAGCGGCGTCGGCGCCGGCCTGGTCATCAACGGCCAGATCTACCGCGGACCGGGCGGCACGGCGGGCGAGATCGGGCACATCACGCTGGACGAATCGGGCCCGGTCTGCCGCTGCGGCAACCGCGGCTGCCTGGAGACCTTCGCCGCGGCCCGGTACGTCCTGCCGCTGCTCCAGGGCACGCACGGACCGGAGTTGACGATGGAGCGGGTGGTCGAGCTGGCCCGCGAGGGGGACCCCGGCTGCCGCCGGGTGATCACCGACGTCGGCCGCCACATCGGCAGCGGAGTGGCCAGCCTGTGCAACCTCCTCAACCCCAGCCGTGTGGTGCTGGGCGGCTCGCTGGCGGAGGCCGGTGAACTCGTCCTGGCGCCCATCCGTGAATCAGTGGGGAGGTATGCGATTCCCAGTGCGGCCCGGCAGTTGTCCGTGCTGACGGGGTCCCTGGGCGGGCGCGCCGAGGTGCTGGGCGCGCTGGCGCTGGTGCTGAGTGAGATGGGCGATTCGACACTTTTGTCAGATCATGGAAGTGGAGTGCGAGCTCCAGCCGTCTTGCCTTCAGGTAGATAACGAATGGCACCGTTGTCATCTCGTTAAGAATTCACTCCTTGACGGCAAAACGCGGCCGGGGTTGACTCACATCCACCTCGGCCGCGGCGTAGCGGCCTCGTCAGGGAGGTTCAAGTAATGAACACGCGTATGCGCAGAGCTGCCGTAGCCGTTGCCGCCGGCGCCATGGCCGTTTCCCTCGCCGCTTGTGGCAGTGCCAAGGAGGCCGGCGACAAGACGAAGGAGTCCTCCGGCGCTGCCAAGGGCGACGCGATCAAGGTCGGGCTGCTCCTGCCGGAGAACCAGACCGCGCGTTACGAGAAGTTCGACAAGCCGCTCATCGAGAAGAAGGTCGCCGAGCTCACCGGCGGCAAGGGCGAGGTCGTCTACGCCAACGCCAAGCAGGACGCGACCACGCAGAACTCCCAGGTCGACACGATGATCACCAACAAGGTGGACGTCCTGATCATCGACGCGGTGGACTCCAAGGCCATCGCCGGCTCGGTCAAGAAGGCCAAGGACGCCGGCATCCCGGTCGTCTCCTACGACCGCCTGGCCGAGGGCCCGATCGACGCCTACACCTCCTTCGACAACGAAGAGGTCGGCAAGGTCCAGGGCAAGGCCCTGCTGGAGGCGCTGGGCGACAAGGCCAAGGACGGCCAGATCGTCATGATGAACGGTTCGGTCACCGACCCGAACGCCAAGCTCTTCAAGTCCGGCGCGCACTCCGAGCTCGACGGCAAGGTGAACATCGGCAAGGAGTACGACACCGTCGAGTGGAAGCCGGAGAACGCCAACACCAACATGGCGGCCGCGCTCTCCGCGCTCGGCAAGGACAAGATCGTCGGCGTCTACTCCGCCAACGACGGCATGGCCGGCGGCATCATCACCGCCCTCAAGGCCGCCGGCGTCAACCCCCTGCCGCCGGTCACCGGCCAGGACGCCGAACTCGCCGGTGTGCAGCGCATCGTGGCGGGCGAGCAGTTCATGAGCGTCTACAAGCCCTACGCCCCCGAGGCCGAGGCCGCCGCGAAGATGGCCGTCGCCCTCGCCAAGGGCGGGAAGCCCGAAGGCACCACCTCCACGGTCGACAGCCCCACCACCAAGGGCGTCCCCTCCGTGCTGATCCCCGTCGTCTCGCTGACCAAGGGCAACATCAAGGACACCGTCGTCAAGGACGGCGTCTACACGGTCGACGAGATCTGCACCGACAAGTACGCGGCCGCCTGCGCCGCCCTCGGCCTGAAGTAAGGCCCCCGCCGCCTGCCCACGAGGCGGTCCCACATACCTGACCGGCGTCCCGCCCCTCCTCACCCCGCCACCCGGCGGGGCGCCGGGCAGAAACGTTCCCCCATTCGCCCCGCTCCTGCTCTTCTGCACGACATCCCCGCCGGTCAGGCGGCGAAGGAGATGGTTCATGTGTCCGCTGCGCCCGTGCTGGCGTTGCGAGGGGTCTCGAAGCGGTTCGGTGCCGTTCAGGCCCTGACCGACGTAGAACTCGAGATCCACTCCGGTGAAGTGGTCGCCCTCGTCGGCGACAACGGTGCCGGCAAGTCCACGCTGGTCAAGACGATCGCCGGCGTGCACCCCATCGATGACGGCGTCATCGAGTGGGAAGGGCGCCCGGTCTCCATCGGCAAGCCCCACGACGCCCAGAACCTGGGCATCGCGACGGTCTACCAGGACCTGGCGCTGTGCGACAACATCGATGTCGTCGGCAACCTGTTCCTCGGCCGTGAGCTCAAGAAGTTCGGCGTCCTCGACGAGGTGGAGATGGAGCGCCGCGCCCGCGAGCTCCTGACCACGCTGTCCATCCGGATCCCCAGTGTCCGGATCCCCATCGCCTCGCTGTCGGGCGGTCAGCGCCAGACCGTGGCGATCGCCCGCTCCATGCTGGGCGAGCCCCAGCTCGTCATCCTCGACGAGCCCACCGCCGCCCTCGGCGTCGAGCAGACCGCTCAGGTGCTCGACCTGGTGGAGCGGCTGCGCGAGCGGGGCCACGCCGTCATCCTCATCAGCCACAACATGGCCGATGTGAAGGCCGTCGCCGACAAGGTGGCGGTCCTGCGGCTGGGCCGCAACAACGGTGTCTTCAACGTCGCCGACACCTCGCAGGAAGAGATCATCTCCGCCATCACCGGTGCCACGGACAACGCCGTGACCCGCCGGGCGGCCCGCACCTCGGAGGCCGGCAAGTGAGCACCCAGAACCCTGCCACCGATCCACTGGACAAGGGCCACGTCGACCCGGTCAACCCCGCGGCCGCGCACGACGCGATCCCGGCCGTGGACCCCCGCCTGCTCGTCCGCGAGGAGGGCCTCGCCGGGTACGTGGGCGAGTTCAAGCGCAAGATGAAGGCCGGCGACCTGGGCTCCCTCCCGGTCGTCATCGGCCTGATCGTCATCTGGTCCATCTTCCAGGGGCTGAACTCGAACTTCCTCTCCCCGGAGAACCTGACCAACATCGCGATCACGATGACCGGCACCGGCATGATCGCCATCGGCATCATCTTCGTGCTGCTGCTCGGCGAGATCGACCTCTCGGTCGGCTCGGTCAGCGGTGTCTCGGGCGCCATCGTCGCCGTCCTCGCCGTCACCCACGGCATGAACGAATGGCTGGCCATCCTCGCGGCCGTGGTGGGAGGCGCCCTGATCGGCTGCATCCACGGCTTCTTCTTCGCCAAGGTGGGCGCCCCGGCCTTCGCCGTCACCCTGTCGGGCCTGCTCTTCTGGCTCGGCGCGATGCTGCAGATCCTCGGCAGCAACGGCACGATCAACATCGACTCCGACGGCGTGGTCGGCCAGCTGACCACGTACTTCTTCTCGGACGTGGCCGTCGCCTACGGGCTGGCCGCGCTCGCGGTGGCCGGCTACTTCCTCGCGGCCTTCCTCGACGCGAGGCGTCGCGAGACGGCCGGGATGCCCTCCCGGCCGCTCACCGAGATCCTGCTGCGCACCGGCCTGCTCGCCCTGTGCGCGTTCGGTCCCGCCGTGCTGTTCAACCAGTACAAGGGCCTGCCGCTCGCGGTGGTGCTCTTCCTGCTGGCCCTGGTCGTCACGGACTTCCTGCTGCGCCGCACGACCTTCGGGCGAAACGTTTTCGCGCTGGGTGGCAGCGTCGAGGCCTCCCGCCGCGCGGGCATCAACGTCACCCGGATCCGGATCACGGTCTTCGCGATCTCCAGCACCTTCGCCGCCATCGGCGGCCTGTTCTGGGCCTCCAAGATCGCGGCGGCCAACCAGAGCGCCGGCGCCGGCGACCTGCTGATGAACGTGATCGCGGCGGCCGTCATCGGCGGCACCAGCCTCTTCGGCGGCCGCGGCCGGACCTGGAACGCCCTCCTCGGTGTCATGGTCATCGTCTCGATCCAGTACGGTCTGGCACTGGAAGGCATCGCGACGCCGATCCAGTACATGATCACCGGTGCGGTCCTGCTGGCCACCGTGGTGATCGACTCGGTCACCCGCAAGACCCAGAAGACGGCCGGACGCGCCTGACCGCGCGCCCGACCGCCCGCCGGTACCGGTCGCGGCGGTAAGAACGGTCACAGTGCCCGGCGCCACCTCAAGTGGCGCCGGGCATCCGTGCGTAGAAAAGCGGGCACTCCTGTGCGGGTATACGCCCGTATGCGATGTGTGGCCGTGGGGTGGTGCGTACATGTATGACAAAGGTGTGACCCCACCGGGACGGCCCGATGACCGCGCCCGCGAACGGAACATTAGACTCGACAGACCAGCAAGCAACTGCAAGGAGGCACGGGTGCTGCTGACCCGCATCAAGGGACCGCGCGATCTGGACCGGCTCAGCCAGGAGGAGCTGATCCAGCTCGCGGCCGAGATCAGGTCCTTCCTCGTCGACGCCGTCTCCAAGACCGGCGGGCACCTCGGCCCCAACCTCGGCGTGGTCGAACTGACGATCGCCCTGCACCGGGTCTTCGAATCGCCCAAGGACAAGGTCCTCTTCGACACCGGCCACCAGGCCTACGTCCACAAGCTCCTCACGGGGCGCCAGGACTTCGCCGGCCTGCGCACCAAGAACGGTCTGTCCGGCTACCCCTCACGCGCCGAGTCCGACCACGACGTGATCGAGAACTCGCACGCCTCCACCGTCCTCGGCTGGGCCGACGGCCTCGCCAAGGCCAACGAGGTGCTGGGGCGAGAGGACCACCACGTCGCCGCCGTCATCGGCGACGGCGCCCTGACCGGCGGTATGGCCTGGGAGGCGCTGAACAACATCGCCGCCGCCAAGGACCGCCCGCTCGTCATCGTCGTCAACGACAACGAGCGCTCCTACGGCCCCACCATCGGCGGCCTCGCCAACCACCTGGCCACCCTGCGCACCACCGACGGCTACGAGCGCTTCCTCGCCCGCGGCAAGGAACTCCTGGAGCGCACCCCGGTCGTCGGCAAGCCGCTCTTCGAGACCCTGCACGGGGCGAAGAAGGGCCTCAAGGACTTCATCGCCCCGCAGGGCATGTTCGAGGACCTGGGCCTGAAGTACATCGGCCCCATCGACGGCCACGACATCGAGGCCCTGGAGTCCGCCCTGCAGCGCGCCAAGCGCTTCAGCGGCCCGGTCATCGTGCACTGCCTCACCCAGAAGGGCCGCGGCTACACCCCGGCCCTGGAGCACGAGGCGGACCGTTTCCACGCCGTCGGTGTGATCCACCCCGACACCGGCCTGCCGGTCAAGACCGCCGCCGCCAGCTGGACCTCCGTCTTCGCCGACGAGATGGTCAAGATCGGCCACGAGCGCTCGGACATCGTCGGCATCACCGCGGCCATGCTCCACCCGGTCGGCCTCAACAAGTTCGCCGAGGCCTTCCCGGACCGCATCTACGACGTCGGCATCGCCGAGCAGCACGGCGCGACCTCTGCGGCCGGCCTCGCCACCGGTGGCGTCCACCCCGTCTTCGCGGTGTACGCGACCTTCCTCAACCGCGCCTTCGACCAGGTCCTGATGGACGTCGCCCTGCACAAGTGCGGCGTCACCTTCGTCCTGGACCGCGCCGGTGTCACCGGCGACGACGGCGCCTCCCACAACGGCATGTGGGACATGTCCATCCTCCAGGTCGTTCCCGGCCTGCGCCTGGCCGCACCGCGCGACGCCGAGCAGCTGCGCGCACAGCTCCGCGAGGCCGTCGAGGTCAAGGACGCCCCGACCGTGGTCCGCTTCTCCAAGGGCGTCGTCGGCCCCGCCGTCCCGGCCGTCGGCCGGATCGGCGGCATGGACGTGCTGCGCGCCCCGCGCGCCGAGGTCACCCGTCCGGACGTACTGCTCGTCTCGGTCGGCGCCCTCGCCCCGATGTGCCTGGAGATCGCCGACCTGCTCGACAAGCAGGGCATCTCCACGACCGTCGTGGACCCCCGCTGGGTCAAGCCCGTGGACGAGGCCATGGCCCCGCTCGCGGACCGGCACCGCGTGGTCGTCACCGTCGAGGACAACGGCCGCGCCGGCGGCGTGGGCTCCGCCGTCTCGCAGGCCCTGCGCGACGCGGGTGTCGACGTACCCCTGCGCGACTTCGGCATCCCGCAGCGCTTCCTCGACCACGCCCTGCGCAAGGAGATCCTGGCGGAGATCGGCCTGACCGCACCTGACATCGCCCGGCAGGTCACCGGCCTGGTCGCCAAGCTGGACGGCCGCTACGACAGCGAGCCGGCCGCCACCGTCGACTAGGACGGGTACCGCCACTAGATCGCCGCGCGGTTGCACGTCACGGGCCGGGAGATCACTCTTGAGGAGTGGGCCTCCCGGCCCGTTCGCGTGCGTCGACACCTTTCGGAGGTGCGTCGGTGAGTAGGGATATGAACAGCCCCTTCCGCACCAAGACGGTGGAGCAGTCCATCCGCGACACGGAGGAGCCGGAACACGCGCTCCGCAAGTCGCTCTCCGCCTGGGACCTGACGGTGTTCGGTGTGGGTGTCATCATCGGCACCGGCATCTTCGTCCTCACGGGCATCGCGGCCCGGAACAACGCCGGACCCGCCACCGCCCTCGCCTTCGTGGCCGCGGGCATCGTCTGCGCCCTCGCGGCGCTCTGCTACGCCGAGTTCGCGTCCACCGTCCCGGTGGCCGGATCGGCGTACACCTTCAGTTACGCCTCCATCGGCGAGCTGCCCGCCTGGATCATCGGCTGGGACCTGGTGCTGGAGTTCGCGCTCGGCACCGCGGTGGTCGCGGTCGGCTGGTCCGGCTACGTGCGCCACCTCATGGACACCAACCTCGGCTGGACCCTGCCGACCGCCCTGTCCGGCCCGGACGCCGGCGGTCACTTCGACCTGCTGGCCTTCCTGCTCGTCCTGGTGCTCACGTGGATCCTGGTCGTCGGGACGAAGCTCTCGGCCCGCATCACCGCAGTCGTCGTCGCCATCAAGGTCACCGTCGTGCTGCTGGTCATCATCGCGGGCCTGTTCTTCATCAAGGCCGACAACTACTCGCCGTTCATCCCGCCGGCACAGCCACAGGCCGAGGGCGTCAGCGGCTGGCACTCGCCGCTGGTCCAGCTGCTCTTCGGCTACGCACCCACCAACTTCGGCGTCATGGGCATCTTCACGGCGGCCTCGCTCATCTTCTTCGCCTTCATCGGCTTCGACGTCGTGGCGACGGCGGCCGAGGAGACCAAGAACCCCCAGCGGGACATGCCGCGCGGCATCCTCGGCTCGCTGCTGGTGTGCACGATCCTCTACGTGGCCGTGACGCTGGTCGTGACCGGCATGCAGAAGTACTCGGAGATGTCACCGAGCGCGCCACTCGCCGAGGCCTTCAAATCGGTCAACCAACCGTTCTTCTCGGGGGCCATCAGTCTCGGTGCGTCCGTCGGCCTGATCACCGTGTGCATGATCCTGCTGCTCGGCCAGACCCGCGTGTTCTTCGCCATGAGCCGCGACGGACTGCTGCCCCGGGTCTTCTCCGTGACCCACCCGAAGTACCGCACCCCCTACCGCGCCACCGTCCTGCTCGGTGTGGTCATCGCGGTCGTCGCCGGCTTCACCAGCCTGGAGAAGCTGGCGGAACTGGTGAACATCGGCACCCTGTTCGCCTTCGTGGTGGTCGCGCTCGGTGTCATCATCCTGCGCAGGAGCCGCCCCGACCTGCACCGGGCCTTCCGCACCCCGTGGGTGCCGGTGGTCCCGATCCTGTCGATCGCGGCCTCGTTCTGGCTGATGCTCAACCTGCCGGCCGAGACCTGGCTGCGCTTCGGTATCTGGATGGCCGCCGGCATCATCGTCTACTTCGCCTACGGACGCCGGCACAGCCGTCTCGGCCAGGTCGGCGCGGACGCCAAGTACTGAAGAACCGCCGCGCGCGAACGCCGGAGCCGGCCGTACGGGTCACCCGTACGGCCGGCTCCGTGTGCGCGGGCTCCCGCCCCGTCAGCCCTTGGCGGGGGAGTCCTTCGCGGAGGCGGGGACCTTCTCGTCCTTGCGCAGGGCGTCCCACAGCTGGGACGCCTGCGGCTCGGCCACCACCACGCGGTTGCGGTCCACCTTGTCGTAGGCGACCGGCAGCATGATGGTCTCCATCGTCTCCGGATTCACGCCCTTCATGCTCTGCGCGAAGTCGGACAGCGCGGTGAGCGAGGCCAGGTCGGAGTCCGTGGTCAGCGACTTGGTGCCGGCGTCCGCGAGCTTGTAGAGCCGCGCCGGGTTGCCCAGGGCGTCCTGCTTCTTGACCTCCGACAGCATCGCCAGCATGAACTGCTGCTGCAGGCCTATGCGTCCGAGGTCGCTGCCGTCGCCGTAGCCGTACCGGGTACGGACGAACTTGAGCGAGTCGGCCCCGTTCAGCCGGTGCGTGCCCGCGTCGAGCTTCAGACCGCCCTTGGCGCCGCTCATCGGCTTGTCCAGGGTCACGGTGACCCCGCCCAGCGCATCCACCAGGCCCTTGAAGCCGGCGAAGTCCACCTCGACGAAGTGGTCCACGCGCACGCCGGACATCTGCTCGACGGTGTTGACCACACAGGCCGGGCCGGCCAGCGAGTAGACGGAGTTGAACATGACCCGCTTCGCGGACGGAACGGACTTGCCGTCCCGGTCCTTGCACTCGGGCCGGGTGATCAGGGTGTCGCGGGGGATGCTCACCGCGGTGGCCTTCGCCCGGCCCTCGGGTATGTGCACCAGCATCGCGGTGTCCGAGCGGGCCCCGCTGACCGCGCCGTGGTCGAGGTCCGCGTTGGCCCCGGCCCGCGAGTCCGAGCCGAGCACCAGGATGTTCTGCGCGTTCGCGACCACCTTGGCGGGCCGGTTGTCCCCGATCGCCTGGTCCAGGTCGACGCTGTCGATGTTGCCGTTGAGATGGCTGTACGTCCACCAGCCCGCCCCGGCCGCGCCCAGGATCAGCACGGCGACCAGCAGCAGGGTGATCCGCAGAATGCGGCGTCGGCGGCGCCTGGGCCGCGCGTGCGTTTCCGTCATGGGGGTGAATCTTAGACAGGTATTCGAACGGCCGGATCCCGCCCCCCGCAAGGAGCGGGCCCGGCCGTCGAACAGCCGCCTGCGACCCGGACTACGCCGGGACGCTCGCGATGCCGGGGGCGAGGAACTTCTTGCCGTTCACACGCTCCGAGACGCCCTCACGGTCCAGGTACGGCGTGATGCCGCCCAGGTGGAAGGGCCAGCCGGCACCGGTGATGAGGCAGAGGTCGATGTCCTGGGCCTCGGCCACGACACCCTCCTCCAGCATCAGACCGATCTCCTGCGCCACCGCGTCCAGGACGCGCATCCGGACCTGCTCCTCCGTCAGGACCGAGTCGCCCTGCACCAGGAGCGCGGCGACCTCGGGGTCCAGCTCCGGCTTGAAGTTGTTCTCTGCGGAGTAGACGTAGAAGCCGCGCTTGCCCGCCTCGACCACGCGCTTGAGGTTCGGGGAGACGGTGAAACGCTCCGGGAAGGAACGGTTCAGGGTCTCGGAGACATGCAGACCGATCGCCGGGCCCACGAGTTCCAGCAGCACCAGCGGGGACATCGGCAGGCCGAGCGGCTCGATGGCCTTCTCCGCCGTCGCGACCGGGGTGCCCTCGTCGATCACGTTCTGGATCTCGCCCATGAAGCGGGTCAGGATGCGGTTCACGACGAACGCCGGGGCGTCCTTGGTGAGGACCGCGGTCTTCTTCAGCTTCTTGGCGACACCGAAGGCCGTGGCCAGCGAGGCGTCGTCGGTCTGCTCGCCGCGCACGATCTCCAGGAGCGGGAGGATCGCGACCGGGTTGAAGAAGTGGAAGCCGACCACGCGCTCCGGGTGCTGGAGCTTCGAGGCCATCTCCGACACCGACAGCGAGGAGGTGTTGGTGGCGAGGATCGCGTGCGCCGGGGCGACCGCCTCGACCTCCGCGAACACCTTCTGCTTGACGGACATCTCCTCGAACACGGCCTCGATGATGAAGTCCGCGTCCGCGAAGCCCTCGGCCTTGTCCAGGACACCGGTCACCAGGGCGGTCAGGCGGTTGGCCTTGTCCTGGTTGATGCGGCCCTTGCCGAGCAGCTTCTGGATCTCGGCGTGGACGTAGTCCACGCCCTTGTCCACGCGCTCCTGGTCGATGTCGGTGAGGACCACCGGCACTTCGAGGCGGCGCAGGAAGAGCAGCGCCAGCTGCGAGGCCATCAGGCCCGCGCCGACGACGCCGACCTTGGTGACCGGACGGGCCAGCGACTTGTCCGGGGCGCCGGCCGGGCGCTTGGCGCGCTTCTGGACCAGGTTGAAGGCGTAGATGCCCGAGCGCAGCTCGCCGCCCATGATGAGGTCGGCCAGGGCCGTGTCCTCGGCGTCGAAGCCGGCCTGCAGGTCGCCGTCCTTGGCCGCGGCGATGATGTCCAGCGCGCGGTAGGCGGCCGGAGCGGCGCCGTGCACCTTGGAGTCCGCGATGGAGCGGCCCTTGGCGACGGCCGCGTCCCAGGCCTCGCCGCGGTCGATCTCCGGGCGGACGACCTCGGTGGTGCCGTTGAGGACGTTCGCGGTCCACAGGAGCGACTGCTCCAGGAAGTCCGCGCCCTCGAAGATCGCGTCGGCGATGCCGAGCTCGAAGACCTGCTTGCCCTTGAGCTGGCGATTCTGGTTCAGCGAGTTCTCGATGATGACCGAGATTGCGCGCTCGGCGCCGATCAGGTTCGGGAGGATGGCGCAACCGCCCCAGCCCGGAACCAGCCCGAGGAAGACCTCGGGCAGCGAGAACGCCGGGATGGCCTTCGAGACGGTGCGGTAGCTGCAGTGCAGACCGACCTCGACGCCGCCGCCCATCGCCGCGCCGTTGTAGTACGCGAAGGTGGGGACCGCCAGCGCGGAGAGGCGCTTGAAGACGTCGTGGCCGCCCTTGCCGATGGCGAGCGCCTCGTCGTGCTTCTTCAGCAGCTCGACGCCCTTGAGGTCGGCGCCGACCGCGAAGATGAACGGCTTGCCGGTGATGCCCGCGCCGACGATGGTGCCGGCGGTGGCCTCCTGCTCGACCTGGTCGATCGCCGCGTTCAGGTTGGCGAGGGACTGCGGGCCGAAGGTGGTCGGCTTGGTGTGGTCGAAGCCGTTGTCCAGCGTGATGAGCGCGAAGCGCCCGGCGCCGAACGGCAGGTCCAGGTGGCGGACGTGCGCGGACGTGACGACCTCGTCCGGGAACAGCTCGGCCGCGCCCTTCAGGAGCTCAGCGGTGGTGCTCACTTGGAGTCTCCCTCGGCGTTGAAGTTCGGGTTCTCCCAGATGACCGTGGCGCCCATGCCGAAGCCGACGCACATGGTGGTCAGGCCGTAGCGGACGTGCGGCTGCTCCTCGAACTGGCGGGCCAGCTGCGTCATCAGACGCACGCCGGAGGAGGCCAGCGGGTGGCCGAAGGCGATGGCGCCGCCGTACTGGTTCACGCGGGCGTCGTCGTCGGCGATGCCGTAGTGCTCCAGGAACGCGAGGACCTGGACCGCGAAGGCCTCGTTGATCTCGAAGAGACCGATGTCGTCGATCGTCAGACCGGCCTGGGCCAAAGCCTTCTCGGTGGCCGGGATCGGGCCGTAGCCCATGACCTCCGGCTCGACACCCGCGAAGGAGTACGACACGAGGCGCATCTTGACCGGGAGGTTGTTCTCGCGGGCGAAGTCCTCGGACGCGATGATCGCGGCGGTGGCACCGTCGTTGAGACCGGCGGCGTTGCCCGCGGTGACCCGGCCGTGCGTACGGAACGGGGTCTTCAGGCCGGACAGGTTCTCCAGCGTGGTGCCCGGGCGCATCGGCTCGTCGGTGGTGACCAGGCCCCAGCCCGTCTCACCGACCTCCGCGTTGGTGTTGCGCACCGAGATCGGGACCAGGTCCTGCTGGATCTTGCCGTCGGCGTACGCCTTGGCGGCCTTCTCCTGCGAGCGCACGGCGTACTCGTCGGCGCGGAGCTTGGTGATCGCCGGGTACCGGTCGTGCAGGTTCTCGGCGGTCATGCCCATGAACAGGGCGGACTCGTCGACCAGCTTCTCGGAGACGAAGCGCGGGTTCGGGTCGACGCCCTCGCCCATGGGGTGGCGGCCCATGTGCTCGACACCGCCGGCGAGGGCGACGTCGTACGCACCGAAGGCCACACCGCCCGCGACGGCGGTCACGGCGGTCAGCGCGCCGGCGCACATGCGGTCGATGGAGTAGCCCGGGACGGACTGCGGGAGGCCCGCGAGGATGCCGGCCGTGCGGCCCAGCGTCAGGCCCTGGTCGCCGATCTGCGTGGTCGCGGCGATGGCGACCTCGTCGATCTTCTTGGGGTCCAGGTCCGGGTTGCGGCGCAGCAGCTCCCGGATCGCCTTCACGACGAGGTCGTCGGCGCGGGTCTCGTGGTAGATGCCCTTCGGGCCCGCCTTGCCGAACGGGGTGCGGACGCCGTCGACGAAGACGACGTCCCTGACGGTACGAGGCACGTTGGCTCTCCTCCAGGTGCGGGATGGCACTGCTGCGCGGGGGCGCACTCGGCACATGTTGCTGAGCGCCCGCTCACCCGACCATGCTACTTGCGGGTAACCAATGTGCACACCCCCTCCCCGAGGAGCGGCGAAGGTCACACTCCGCACCCCGCGCGCGCCCCCTCCTCGCGCCCGTCCGATCGGAGCGCCCCGCGCTACCCGAACGGGTCGGACACCCGGCGGGGGCGGCCCCGTCGATGGCATCAGGCGCGCGCGCCTGCTGATTCTGGCCGGGTACGGGGCGCCCGTCCCGGACCCGGCCGACCTGAACGGAGACCCCCGCCATGCTGATCAAGGCGGTCGACCACGAGGTCAAGCACGCCTCCAGACTCCCCGTCAACGAGGGCGAGGTGATCAACCTCTTCGTCCGGGAGCGCGACGGCACGAAGAATCCCACCCAGCGCACGGCCGTCCTGATGCTGCACGGCCGCAGCGTCCCCGTGCTGCCCGGCGCGGACCTGGGCACCGGCGAGTACAACTGGATGCAGTTCCTCGCCAAGGCGGGCTTCGACGTCTTCGCCATGGACCTCCAGGGCCACGGCCGCTCACCGCGCCCGGCGGTCATGAACGAACCGTGCAACACCACAGCCGCCCAGCAGGCGAAGCTCCTGCTCGACGGCCACCCGCTGGCGGCCCCCTGCACCCCCTCGTACGCCAAGCACCTCGGCGACTCCGAGAGCGACTGGGCCGAGGTCCACAGCGTCGTCGAATACATCAAGGCCGAGCGCGGTGTGGAGCAGGTCGCCCTCTTCGGCTGGTCCGCCGCCGCGGTGGCGCTGGGCCCGTACGCCATCCAGTACCCGGACAACGTCTCCAGCCTGTTCCTCCTCGCCCCGGTCTTCCGGCCGGACGGACCCGCGAGCAAGCCCGGCACCAAGTGGGACCGGCCGGACGCGCTGCCCCCGCCGGCCTCCCTGTGGACCTTCCCGATGAACATCACCGGCCGGGACGGTTTCGAGGACGCCTGGGACAGGGAACTCGGCTGCGGCGACGAGCAGCGTGAGGAGGGCATGGTCGACACCGTGTGGGCGGCGATCATGGAGAGTGACGTGGTGGGCCGCAACTGGGGGCCGCCGGTGTCCGGCGTGCCCTCCGGCGTGCTGCGCTACCGCAACCCCTTCTGGTGGGGCTGGAACAAGGCCGGCGCCAAGGTGGACAACGTCCTCGGCCACAAGGTGCCGGTGCTCATCGTCGTCGGCGAGCACGACAAGACGGTGAACAGCGCTCCGGGCACCGTTCCCTTCCTGTCGGTGACCGAGCTCTACAAGGCCATCCCGGGTTCGAAGAAGATGCACTTCAAAGTCGCCTGCGCGGGCCACCAGATCCCCTGGGAGCGGGTGGCCAAGCACGTACACCACCTGTCCCGGAAGTGGCTCAAGCACACCGAGATCGACGGCCACACGAACGGGACCTTCTCCATGGACGCGGACGGCGACTACACCGAGCAACCGCTCTGATCCGGTCGTGCCCCGGTCCGTGCGTCGCGGACCGGGGCACGGCGGCGAGGTCCTACGCGGTGGCCGACAGGGCCGTGACCAGGACCGGGGTCACCTGTTCGATCTGCCACGGGCGGGCGCCGTAGAGGGCCAGGGATTGCGACACCGCGTCGGCGTCCAGCCGCTGCGGCGGCTCCCAGCACAGGCGGCGGACCGTGTCCGGGGTGATCAGGTTCTCCTGGGGCAGGTTCAGCTCCTCCGCCAGCGCCGAGACGGCCGTGCGGGCGGCGGCCAGCCGGGCCGCGGCCGCCGGGTCCTTGTCGGCCCAGGAACGCGGCGGGGGCGGGCCCGCCGGGGTCGCACCCGGCTGCGGCAGCTCGCTCTCGGGCAGCGCCTTCGCCCGGTCCACGGCGGCCATCCACTGGTCGAGCTGACGGCGGCCCATGCGCTGCCCGTAGCCGGGCAGGGCCGACAGGGTGTGCACGTTCGCGGGCAGGGCCAGCGCGGCCTCGACGATCGCGGCGTCGCCCAGCACCTTGCCCGGCGACACGTCACGCCGCTGCGCGATGCGGTCCCGGGACTCCCACAGCTCCCGTACGACCGCCATCTGCCGGCGGCGGCGCACCTTGTGCATGCCGGACGTGCGGCGCCAGGGGTCCTTGCGCGGCGCGGCCGGCGGCGCGGCGGCGATCGCGTCGAACTCCTGCCGGGCCCACTCGAGCTTGCCCTGGCGGTCCAGATCCTTCTCCAACGCGTCCCGCAGGTCCACCAGCAGCTCCACATCCAGAGCGGCGTAGCGCAGCCACGGCTCGGGCAGCGGGCGGGTGGACCAGTCGACGGCGGAGTGGCCCTTCTCCAGGGCGTAGCCGAGAACGCTCTCGACCATCGCGCCGAGACCGACCCGCGGGAAGCCGGCGAGCCGGCCCGCCAGCTCGGTGTCGAACAGCGAGGTCGGAACCATGCCTATTTCGCGCAGGCAGGGGAGGTCCTGGGTGGCGGCGTGCAGGATCCACTCGGTGCCGGAGAGCGCCTCGCCCAGGGCGGACAGGTCGGGGCAGCCCACCGGGTCGATCAGCGCGGACCCGGCACCCTCGCGGCGCAGCTGCACCAGGTAGGCCCGCTGGCCGTAGCGGTATCCGGAGGCGCGCTCGGCGTCCACGGCGACAGGGCCGGTGCCCGCGGCGAAGGCCGCGACCACTTCGGCGAGGGCGTCCGCGTCGGCGACCACCGGGGGAATCCCCTCGCGGGGCTCCAACAATGGGATCGGCACCCCACCGGGCGGAACAACGACGTCGTCCGGGGGGCCGCCCCCGGTGGTGGTGCGCAGGTCTGCTGCGGTCTCTTGGGCGTCGGTCACCGGTCAAGGGTATCCGTGTATACGACGCGCCCGTCGCCGGAACGTTCCGGCGACGGGCGCGATCAGTACGCGGGGTGTTTTCCGGGGGTCTCCCGGAGGTCTATCCGGGGGTCGCGGCCCGCGTTCAGTGGATGATCCCGGTGCGCAGTGCCACGGCGACCATTCCCGCGCGGTCACCGGTGCCCAGCTTGCGGGCGATACGGGCGAGGTGGGACTTGACGGTCAGGGCGGACAGGCCCATCGAGACGCCGATGGCCTTGTTGGACTGGCCCTCCGCGACGAGGCGCAGGACCTCGACCTCGCGGCCGGAGAGCTCGCGGTAGCCGCCCGGGTGGCTCGGGGCACCCGGGGGGCGGCGGTGCATACGGGCGGCGGCCGCGCCGATGGGGGCGGCACCGGGCCGGGTGGGGAGCCCGATGTTGGTCCGCGTACCGGTGACGACGTAGCCCTTCACACCGCCCGCGAGGGCGTTGCGCACGGCGCCGATGTCGTCGGCGGCGGACAGGGCCAGCCCGTTGGGCCAGCCTGCGGCACGGGTCTCGGAGAGCAGGGTGAGACCGGAACCGTCGGGCAGGTGCACGTCGGCCACGCAGATGTCGCGCGGGCTGCCGACGCGGGGGCGGGCCTCCGCGATGGACGACGCCTCGATCACGTCGCGCACGCCGAGGGCCCACAGATGGCGGGTCACGGTGGAGCGGACGCGCGGGTCGGCCACGACGACCATGGCCGTCGGCTTGTTCGGGCGGTAGGCGACCAGGCTTGCGGGCTGCTCGAGAAGAACGGACACCTAGGCCTCCTGGGGGAGTGGCGGGACGGCCGGCTCGGGGAAGGAAGCCGGTGCGAACCGTGCGGATGGTCACTGACTCCTTCGGCACGTCACCCGCCCGGCTTTAGGGAATGATCACGATTTGGTGAGTAACAATTCGGGCAATTCGGACGCACGATCGATCATCGGGTGATCAGAAGCCCACAACGGAGGCCGCGTTGTGACACCCGCTTGCGGCGTTCGGCCGGTCGTTCCCCGAGGGGAGGCGGCCGTACGGCCCTGTGCCTACGGGTGGTGCGGGCCGCGCCGCTGTGGCAGGGAGACCACACCCGTCGCCGTGTCCGTCGGACCCACCGGCGGCAGCCCCGCGATCTGGCAGATCAGCTCGCACCAGGCCGACAGGTGCGCCGCGGTGTCCGGGACGCCGCCCACGCCCTCGCGCGGCGTCCAGGAGGCCCTGATCTCGATTTGCGTCGCGGGCCGCCGCTCCGCGAGCCCGCCGAAGTAGTGCGAGCTCGCCATGGTCACCGTCCCGCCGGCCTCCCCGTAGGGCAGCCCGCGCGCTTCCAGGGCCCCCGTCAGCCAGGACCAGCACACCTCCGGCAGCAGCGGGTCGGCGGCCATCTCGGGCTCCAGCTCCGCCCGTACGAGCGTCACGAGCCGGAAGGTCCCGTGCCAGGCGTCGTGCCCGGCGGGGTCGTGGAGCAGGATCAGCCGGCCGTCGGCCAGGTCGTCCTCCCCGTCCACCACCGCGGCCTCCAGCGCGTAGGCGTACGGCGCCAGCCGCTGGGGCGGCTTCGTCGGGTCGATCTCGACCCCCGGGCGCAGCCGGGCCTTCTTCAAACCCTCGACCGCCCGGCGGAACGGGAGTGGGACGGAGCTCTCCTTCGCACTGTCCGTACCGTCGGCGCCATCTGAAAATCGTCCCTGAGCCGCAGCCATGCGGGGAAGACTAGGCGGTATGTGAGCCCGTACGGCGCAGGGACACCCGTGCCGGGCCGGGCACTTCTTCATACGTGCGAAGATTTGGGTCGTGAGCGCCAACGACAGCCCCAAGGGCCAGCCGAGCCAGACGTACGATTCCGCCTTCCTGAAGGCGTGCCGGCGGGAGCCGGTACCTCACACGCCGGTGTGGTTCATGCGGCAGGCCGGGCGCTCCCTCCCCGAGTACCGCAAGGTCCGCGAGGGCACCGCGATGCTCGAGTCCTGCATGCGGCCCGACCTGGTCACCGAGATCACCCTGCAGCCGGTGCGGCGCCACAACGTCGACGCGGCGATCTTCTTTTCCGACATCGTGGTCCCGCTCAAGGCCATCGGCGTCGACCTGGACATCAAGCCGGGCGTCGGCCCCGTCGTCGCCCAGCCGATCCGCCGCCGCGAGGACCTCGCACAGCTGCGCGACCTCACCCCTGAGGACGTCACCTACGTCACCGAGGCGATCGGCATGCTCACGGGTGAACTGGGCTCCACGCCGTTGATCGGTTTCGCGGGCGCGCCTTTCACCCTCGCGAGCTACCTCGTCGAGGGCGGCCCCTCGAAGAACCACGAGCACACCAAGGCCCTGATGTACGGGGACCCGCAGCTCTGGGCCGACCTGCTGGACCGCCTCGCGGAGATCACCTCCGCCTTTCTGAAGGTCCAGATCGAGGCCGGCGCCTCCGCGGTCCAGCTCTTCGACTCCTGGGTCGGCGCGCTCGCCCCGGCGGACTACCGCCGCTCCGTCATGCCCGCCTCGGCGAAGGTCCTGCAGTCCGTCGCCTCCTACGGCGTCCCCCGGATCCACTTCGGCGTGGGCACGGGCGAACTCCTCGGCCTGATGGGCGAGGCCGGTGCGGACGTCGTGGGCGTCGACTACCGGGTCGCGCTCGACGAGGCGGCCCGCCGCGTCGGCCCTGGCAAGGCCCTCCAGGGCAACCTGGACCCGGCCGTGCTGTTCTCCACCACGGAGGCGGTCGAGGCCAAGACGGACGAGGTCCTCGCGGCGGCCGCCGGCCTGGAAGGCCACGTCTTCAACCTCGGCCACGGCGTCCTGCCGACGACCGACCCCGAGGCGCTGACCCGCCTGGTGGACTACGTCCACACCAAGACGGCCCACTGAGCAGAGAACCGCACGTTCAGGCGCGAGAAGGGTCCGGGGGGCGGCCGTAACCGGACGGGCCGCCTCCTGGAACTGGTCCGCTCGGAGCTGCGCCTCGCGCGGAGCGGTCAGACGCCCGCCGCGCGGACCGCGGAGACCGCCTTGCGGGCCGCCACCAGGACCGGGTCCCAGACCGGGGAGAACGGCGGGGCGTAGCCGAGGTCCAGCGAGACCACCTGCTCCACCGTCATGCCCGCCGTCAGGGCCACCGCCGCGATGTCCACCCGCTTCGCGGAGCCGGCTCCGCCGACGATCTGGACGCCGAGGAGCCGGCCCGTACGGCGTTCCGCCAGCATCTTCACCGTCATCTCCGCTGCGCCCGGGTAGTAGCCCGCCGTGTTGGTGGAGGTGATGGTGGCCGTCACGAAGCGCAGGCCCGCCTCCAGCGCGTCCCGCTCGCGCAGCCCCGTACGGGCGATCTCCAGGTCGCAGACCTTGCTGATGGCCGTGCCGACCACCCCGGGGAAGGTCGCGTAGCCGCCGCCCACGCCCGAGCCGATGACCTGGCCGTGCTTGTTGGCGTGGGTGCCCAGCGGGATGTGCCGGGTGCGGCCCGCGACCAGGTCGAGGACCTCCACGCAGTCGCCGCCCGCCCAGACGTCCTGGTGACCGCGCACGCGCATCGACAGGTCGG
Organism: Streptomyces sp. NPDC023541; assembly: GCF_055559995.1. Classification (NCBI taxonomy): domain Bacteria; kingdom Bacillati; phylum Actinomycetota; class Actinomycetes; order Kitasatosporales; family Streptomycetaceae; genus Streptomyces; species Streptomyces sp. NPDC023541. The sequence goes on along the minus strand of NZ_JBVHJO010000019.1, from coordinate 65,106 downwards.
TGAGGATCCCGCCCGAGGGGCCGAGCGGGAGGCCGGCGGCGCGGGCCAGTGCCGTCCGCGGCTCCACGCCGATGCCGAGCACCACCACGTCCGCCGGGTACTCCTCGCCGGCCGCCGTGGCCACCGCGCGGGCCCGGCCCTCCTCGTCGGCGAGGATCTTGGTGACCTCGGCGCCCGCGACCGTACGGATCCCCATGCGGTTCATCGCGGTGTGCACCAGGCCGCCCATGTCGGGGTCCAGCGTGGCCATCGGCTGCTCGCCCCGGTGCAGGACGGTCACCTCGTAGCCCCGCAGCACCAGGGCCTCGGCCATCTCCACGCCGATGTAGCCCGCGCCGACCACGACCGCCCGCCGACCCCGCGTGCGCTCCAGCGCGTCCATGAGGCGCTGGCCGTCGTCCAGGGTCTGGATGCCGTGCACCCCGTGCGCGCCGATGCCCGGCAGGCGCGGGCGTACGGGCCGGGCGCCCGTGGCCAGGACGAGCTTGTCGTAGTGCGTCCAGGATTCGGATCCGCCGTCCAGATCGCGGGCGCGGACCCGGGACCCGGGCAGATCGAGCTCCACCACCTCGGTGCGGGTGCGCAGGTCGATGTCCCGGGCGCGGTGCTCCTCGGGGGTGCGGGCGATCAGGTCGTCGCGCTCGGCGACCAGACCGCCGACCCAGTACGGGATGCCGCAGGCCGAGTACGAGGTGAAGCGGCCGCGCTCGAAGGCGACGATCTCCAGCTCCTGCGGTCCCTGCAGCCTGCGGGCCTGCGACGCGGCGGACATCCCCGCCGCGTCGCCCCCGACCACCACCAGTCGTTCCGTCGCCATCGCCCGTACCGCCCCTTCACCGCCGTCGACTGGTGAACACGCTACGGGCGAACGCGCGTTCAGTCCTGCACGTCGGCCTCGATGTCCGGAGCCGCAGTCGCAGCCGGAGCCGCAGCCGCAGCCGGAGCCGGAGCCGTGGCCGGAGCGGGAGTCGTGGCCGGCGCCGAGGGCGCCGTCCGCGCCGCGGGCACCGGCGGCCGCTTCGGGGCCGGGCCCGCCTTCGGCCGCGCCGGACGCCACCGCCGGTACCCCCGGACCAGCAGCGCCACCACCGCGGCCGTCAGCAGGAACGGCAGCAACGCGCCCAGCGCCACCATCAGGTAGCGCAGGATCCGCGTGAAGACGTCCCAGCCCCCGCTCAGCGCACCGAGGAAGGTCGGCTCCTTCTTCTTCTCCTCCACCGCGGCCGGCGCCGGCTCCGAGACCTGCAGCGTGATCGTGCCCATCGAGGTCTGGTCCTTCAGCGCCGTCTGCTGCGCCAGCAGCGACTCCAGGTCCGACTGACGCCGGCTCAGCTCGCCCTCCAGCATCACCACCTCGCTCAGCGCCGAGGCCTTGCCCATCATCTCCCGCACCCGCGCCACGCTCGCCTGCTGCGAAGAGACGCGACTGCCGATGTCGGCGACCTTCTCGGTGACGTCCTGCGCGTCGACCTTGCGGTGCAGCAGCTTCCCGCTGCCCTCCATGGCACCGAGGACGGCGTCGTAGCGCTCGCCGGGCACCCGCAGGGTCACCGTCGAGGTCATCCGGCCGTCCTTGCCGCGCTCGGTCGACTCGTTGCCGACGTACCCGCCCGCGCCGTCGGCCGCGGTACGGGCCGCGGCGAGCGTCTTCTGGACGTCCGCCGTCTCGATGCCGAGCGTCGCCGTACGGATGACGTTCGGGCGGACCGCGACCGGCGCCCCGTCGTTCTTGCCGGATGACCCGCCGGACCCCGCCGGGGCCGGCGCCGCCGCGGCGCCCGCCGCTCCCTCCCGGGTCTTCCCGTCCGCCGCGGGCGGCGCGACCGCCGCCTTGTCGTTAGCGGCCCCCTGGCCGCCCGCACCGCAGCCGGTGAGCGTCAGAGCCCCGGCCAGGGACAGGGCCGCCAGGGCCGCCGCCGCATGAGCACGCATCTTGTAAACCCCCGATGATCGGCTGGTGTTGCCGTTTCGACGTACAGGGTCCCGTCGCGGGTTTCGCACACGCGGTTCCGGGCCGGTCCCGATGCGGTCACGGTCCGGCCTCGGTGATCGGTCTGAGACGATGTGTCCATGCACGAAGCGGACATGCGTACGGATCGGCCGGTGAGCCCCACCCGCTCCAGCGGCTCCCCGGGCCACGTGGTCGTCATCGGCGGCGGCATCGCGGGCCTCGCGGCGGCCCACCGGCTGCTCGCCGAAGGCGCCCGCGTCACGCTGCTGGAGGCCGGGCAGAGGCTCGGCGGCAAGCTGTACTCCGGCGTGCTCGCCGGGGCCCGCGTCGACCTCGGCGCCGAGTCCGTGCTCGCCCGCCGCCCCGAGGCCGTGGCCCTCGCCGAGGCCGTCGGCCTGGCCGACGCGGTGCAGCCGCCCGCCACCGCCACCGCCCACCTGTGGACCCGCGGCGCGCTGCGGCCGATGCCGCGCGGCCACGTCATGGGCGTCCCCGGCGACCTCGGACCGCTCGCCGCCTCCGGAGTCCTCTCCGCCGAGGGCATGGCCCGCATCGAGGCCGAGCGGACACTGCCGCCCACCGAGATCGGTGAGGACGTCGCCGTCGGCGAGTACGTGGCCGCCCGCCTCGGCCGGGAGGTCGTCGACCGGCTGGTGGAACCGCTGCTCGGCGGGGTGTACGCGGGCGACGCCTACCGCATCTCCATGCGGGCCGCCGTGCCCCAGCTCTTCGAGGCCGCCCGCACCCACGCCCTGCTGGGCGACGGCGTACGGGAGATCCAGCGCAGGGAGCAGAGCCGGTCGCAGCAGGCCGGCCCCGTCTTCGCCGGCATCGAGGGAGGCATCGGACGCCTCCCCCTCGCCGTGGCCGAGTCCTGCCGCGCGGCCGGAGCGCGCATCGTCACCGGCGCCCCCGTCCGCGAGGTCCTTCGTACGGCTGAAGGCTGGCGCGTCGTGGCCGCCGAGGAGACCGTCGAAGCCGACGGTGTCGTCCTGGCCGTCCCGGCCGGGCCCGCCGCCCGACTGCTGGACACCCTCGCGCCGACCGCCGCCGCCGAACTGCACCAGGTCGAATACGCCTCGATGGCACTGGTCACCATGGCCTTCCGGCGCAGCGACCTGCCCGGGGCCGTCTCCGGCGGCGGCGCCAGCGGCTTCCTCGTACCGCCCGTCGACGGCCGGACCATCAAGGCGTCCACCTTCTCCAGCAACAAGTGGGCCTGGGCGGGCACCGATCCCGACCTGTTCCTGCTGCGCACCTCCGTGGGCCGGTACGCCGACGAGCGCGACCTGGAGCGCGAGGACGGCGAACTCGTCGAGGTGTCCCTCGCCGACCTCGGCGAGGCCGTGGGCCTGACGGCCCGGCCGGTCGCCTCCACCGTCACCCGCTGGGACGGCGGGCTGCCCCAGTACCCGGTCGGCCACCTCGGCCGGGTCGCCCGGATCCGCGGCGCCGTCGAGGCCCTGCCCGGCCTCGCGGTGTGCGGCGCGCTCTACGACGGCGTGGGCATTCCGGCCTGCATCGCGAGCGCCGACCGGGCCGCGGACGCGGTGGTCGCCGCGCTCGCTGCGCGTACGGCACCCCTGGCGCCGACCACTGATCAGCGCACGGGACAATAGGAACATGACTGCACCAGAGAAGATTCCCAACGCGGGGAAGAAGGCGAAGGACCTCAACGAGGTCATCCGCTACACCCTGTGGTCCGTCTTCAAGCTGAAGGACGTCCTGCCGGAGGACCGCGCCGGTTTCGCCGACGAGGTCCAGGAGCTGTTCGACCAGCTGGCTGCCAAGGACATCACCGTCCGCGGCACCTATGACGTCTCCGGCCTGCGTGCTGACGCCGACATCATGATCTGGTGGCACGCGGAGACCGCGGACGAGCTGCAGACCGCGTACAACCTGTTCCGCCGTACCAAGCTGGGCCGCGCGATGGAGCCGGTGTGGTCGAACATGGCCCTGCACCGCCCGGCCGAGTTCAACAAGTCGCACATCCCCGCCTTCCTGGCCGACGAGGTCGCCCGCGACTACGTCAGCGTCTACCCCTTCGTCCGCAGCTACGACTGGTACCTGCTGCCCGACGAGGACCGCCGCCGCATGCTCGCCGACCACGGCAAGATGGCCCGCGGCTACCCTGACGTGCGTGCCAACACCGTCGCCTCGTTCTCGCTGGGCGACTACGAGTGGCTGCTGGCCTTCGAGGCGGACGAGCTGTACCGCATCGTCGACCTCATGCGTCACCTGCGTGCCTCCGAGGCCCGTATGCACGTCCGTGAAGAGGTGCCCTTCTACACCGGGCGCCGCAAGTCCGTCGCCGACCTGGTGGCCGGGCTCGCCTGATACCTCCCCTGGGGGGAAGGACCGGAGGACGACCACACCGTCAGGTGAGTGCCTCCGGTGGATCGGGAGGCCCAGCCCCCGAAACGACGCAGCCGGAGATCCCGCCCGGAAGTTCAGACGACAGGCGGCAGCAGTGCCCTGCGGGCGCTCGCTGCCCGGTCGTCCAGCGACACCGGTGCGGGCTCCGGATGCGGCGCGCAACGGACGCGCCACCCCGGGGTGGCGCCCGTCAGCAGATACCGCTCCACGTGCCGGTCCACGCACCCGTTGCGTCCGCCGGCCACACCGTGGGAGCCGGCCCCCGTCTCCGTCACCAGTGACGCCTCCGTACCGAGCCGCCGCTGGAGTTCCAGCGCACCCGGGTACGGGGTCGCGCCGTCCCGTTCCGCCGCGACCACGAGGGTCCGCGGCAGCCGCTCGGGCTGGGACCCGACCGGCACCGGCGACTGCCGGCCGCGCACGGGCCAGGAGGCGCACGGCAGGTTGAGGAAGGCGTTGGCCCAGGTCTCGAAGGGCGCGGTACGGGCCAGCTGGGTGTGGTCGCGGTCCCAGGTGCCCCAGTCCGCGGGCCAGGGGGCGTCGTTGCACAGCACCGCCGTGTAGACGGCCGTCGCGTTCTCGGTCTCGGCCGCCGCCGCCGGGTCGGGGGCGGCCTGGGCGGCCAGCACCGAGGGATCGCCGCGCAGGAACGCAGCCAGGGCCGCGGCCCGCTCCGGCCAGACGTCGTCGTAGTACGCGGCCTGGAGGAAGGCGGCCCGCAGTTCGCCCGTCCCGACGGTCCCGCCGGCGGGGGTGCGGGACACCGCGTCGCGCACCCGCTCGTAGCCGGCCTGCACGGCCGCCGGGGTGGTGCCGAGCCCGTACGTGGCGTGGTGCCGGGCCACCCAGGCCCGGAAGTCGTGCCAGCGCGCCTCGAACCCGCGTGACTGGTCGAGGTTGTTGCGGTACCAGACACGGCGCGGATCGGGATCGACCGCCGAGTCGAGGACCATCCGGCGGACGTGGCCCGGGTACAGGGTGGCGTAGACGGCGCCGAGGTAGGTGCCGTACGAGGCACCCATGAAGGTCAGCTTGTCCTCGCCGAGCGCGGCGCGCAGCACGTGCAGGTCACGGGCGTTGTTCAGAGTGGTGTAGTGCGGCAGGGCCGCTCCGGCCCGGCGGGCACAGCCGCGGGCGTACTCCCGGGCCTGCGCGAGGCGTTGCATCTTGTACGCGGCGGAGGGGTGGACCGGCTCCTGGGTGGGGCCCTTCGCGCCGGCGGCCGGGTCCCGGCAGGACAGCGGGGCCGAGCGTCCGACTCCGCGCGGGGCGTAGCCCACGAGGTCGTAGGCTGCGGCGATCCGCTCCCAGCCGGGGAGGCCGGCGACGAGCGGGAAGTGCATTCCGGAGGCGCCGGGACCGCCCGGGTTCTGCACGAGCGCGCCCTGGCGGGCGGCGCCGCGGGCCCCGGTGGCGGCGGCCCGGCTGACGGTGAGGGAGATCTGCGGGCCGTCGGGACGGGCGTAGTCGAGCGGGACGCGCAGGGTGGCGCACCGGACGTCCGACGGCAGGGCCTCGGCGGCGGGGCAGGTACGGAAGTCGAGACCGGCGCCGCGGCCCCCGTCCCGGGAGGCCGCCGCGAGGGCCGCGCGTCGGGCGACGAGCGCGGCGCCGGCGCTCTCGGCGTCGCCGCTCTCGGCGGCGGTGTCCTCCGCGCTTGCGGCGGCCGGAGCCCGTGGGGCGGGAGCGGCCGCGGCGGTGGGCGCGCCCAGGGCGAGGAGGAGGACGGCCGCGACGGCTTCGTGGCGTGCGGTTCTCGTGCGCATGACGGCCCCTGCCTCTCATCTGATGGACCGATGAGAGGCAGGCGGTGCCACCCTTGTAAAGGATCACCGGCCGGTGTCGGCGGCCGTGACCCGGACGCCGTATCAGGAACTGCTGGAACTGCTGGAACAGCTGGAGCTGCTCGAACTCGAACAGCTGGAACCGGAGGAGCTGCTGCAGCTGGAGGAGCTGCCGCCGCAGCTCGAACCGCTGCCGCCCGAGCAACTGGAGCTGCTGCCTCCGCAACCGCCGCCGGAGGATCCGCAGCCCGAACCGCCGCTCCCGCCGCCCCCGTCGCTCGTGGCGCACCACAGCACCGGCAGCAGCTCGGCCGAGGAGTCGGAAGACGGCGTGTGCGAGTGGTGGTGGGAGCGCGCCCCCGACTGGGCCGCCGCCAGCCGGGTGCCGCGCGCGGCGGGCACCAGCTGCTGGCGCAGGAACGGGTCCCGCAGGCCGCGCAGGCCGAAGAGCGCGGTCTGTACGTGCGGCGTGCGGTCGTTCCCGTACGCGGAGCGCATGGCGAGCAGCGCCCGGAGCCCGGCCGGGGTGACCCGGTTGCGGGCCCGGGCCGTGCAGAACAGGCCCACGACGATGCCCGCGAACAGTGCCGGCGCCACCATCACGATGAACGGCACGCGGGGGCCGGAGTCGAGGGCGAAGCCCACGACGGTCAGGGGGACCGACGCCACCAGCCAGACCACGCACACGACGGCCTGGACCAGTCCCCAGCGGCGCCAGGTCCGGCCGGTGCCGGGCGGGACGATCAGGCCGCGGGCGGCCAGGGCGTCCCCGATCTCCTGGACGGCCGGGTCGCACATGGCGGAGTAGCGCACCTGGTAGAGCCACCCCGAGGGGGCTCCGGCGTGCGCCTGGAGCACGGCGCGTTCGGCGGGGTCGGCGGCCCGCGCCCCGGGGCGTACCTGGACGATGCCGGGACCGCCGACGACCAGCCGGCCGTCCCCGAGCATCGAGACGAGCGCGGTGTCCACGACGGTGCCGGGGCCGCCCACCACGAACGCGGTCTCGGACAGGTCGTGGAGGCCCGCCGACGGGCCGGTCGGCGTGGGCCGGGCCCCGCGCAGCCCGCGCACGAGCAGGACGCAGGAGACGATGACGGCGATCCAGATCGCGACGGCGAGGATGTTCACGCTGCCCTCCCCGCGAGCGCCCGGGCCCAGCGCACGACGCGGCGCGGCGGCCTGGCCCCCGCTCGTTCCCGCCACCAGGCGGTGAGCCGGCGCCGCGCGGCCGGGTCGGCAGGCAGGTCCTGGATCAGCAGGTGTTCGGCGAAGTCCAGCGCGTCCCGGCGGTACCCGGCGGTCATGGGCCGGCGCTTGGCGTACGCCAGGAAGGCCTCGCGGTACGGGTCGCGGCCGCCGAGGATCCCGGGCAGCTCCGGAGCCACCTTGGCGACCACGTCGGCCCGCTTGGCGGCCAGTGCCCGCACCTGCGTGCGGATGCGCGCGCGGTCGAAGCCCTCGGGCACGGGTGTCCCGGCCACGAGCGCGGAGAGCAGGGCGGCCTGCCCGAGCGCCACCCGGATCCGGGCTGCCTCGCAGGCCCCCCGCTCGGGCTCCGTCGCGGCCGCCTGCCCGGCGTCCGTCGCCACCGTCGCCACCGGCAGCGTCGTCATCGGCTCCGGTGCCGCCGGCTGCGGTGCCGCGCCGCGGGCCGTCACCACCTCGCGGATCGCGGCCAGTTCGCCCGCCAGCTCCGCCTCGGTCGGGAAGTCGTCGTCGCGCTCCAGCAGGACGCCCGCCGGCTCCACCCGGGAGCGAAGCTCGGCCAGCAGGTCGAGCACCACCGGCGGTACGGGGTGCGCGTGGGTGTCGTGCCAGACACCGCCCCGCTCGACGCCGCCCGCCACGTGCACGTACGCAAGCGCCTCCAGCGGGATCGCGTCGAGGACGGCGGCCGGGTCCTCGCCCCGGTTGACCCGGTTGGTGTGCAGGTTGGCCACGTCGATGAGCAGCCGGACCCCGGTCCGCTCGACCAGCTCCGTGAGGAACTGCCCCTCGGTCAGCTCCTCACCCGGCCACGAGAACAGCGCGGCGATGTTCTCCAGCGCCATCGGCACCGGCAGCGCGTCCTGCGCGATCGTCACGTTCTCGCACAGCACGTCCAGCGCGTCGCGGGTGCGCGGCACCGGCAGCAGGTGCCCGGCCTCCAGCAGCGGCGAGGAGGTCCGTACGAAGGCGATGTGCTCGGTGACGAGCGGCGCCCCCAGCGCCACCGCCCGCTCGGCGAGCGCCGCCAGCTTCTCGGGGTCCGGGCGGTCGGCGCCGCCGAGGCCGAGCGAGACGCCGTGCGGCACGATCCGCGTGCCGCGCTCGCGCAGCCGCCGGAGCGGCTCGGGCAGGTGGCCCGGGCAGATGTTCTCGGCCACCACCTCGACCCAGTCCAGGCCGTCCAGCCGCTCGACGGCGTCCGCGATCTCCGGCCGCCAGCCGATGCCCACCCCCAGGTGTGCCATGGGCTTCATGTCCCCTCGCCCCCTCTCTTCGTACCGTGTGCGGATGTCATGGCCCCGACGCAGTCGCGCCAATCCGCACGAGGGGACGTTCAGAGCAACATTTGAGGTTCCCGCCGCGCGTGCCCTGCCGCCGCGCGCGCCCCTGCCGCCGGGCGGCCGTCAGAGGCGGGCGCGGAGCGCCGGATGGTCCGCGACGACGGTCGCGCTGCCGGGGGCGATCTCGGTGAACCCGGCGTCGCGGACCACCGGCAGCCCGCTCCCGCTCAGCCCGGCCCACCGCTCGCGCGCTGCGGTCCGTACGGCCAGGCGGAAGCCCGACTCCTGCCAGGCGGCCCGCTCCGCACGCGTCAGCTCCCACCACGCCAGCTGCGCCGCGTGCCCGGCCTGGGCCATCGCCTTGCCCGCCGACATGTCGAGGTCGGGGTTGAGCCACAGCACCGGCAGGCCGGGGCCGCCGGCCGCGGGGACCGGTTCGGGGTCGTCGAGGTCGGTGCCCGACACCTGGAGCTTGGCCAGCTCCTTGGGCCAGCCGTCGAGGGGCACCGGCGGGAAGACCCGGACCTCTGCGGCGTCGCCGTGGACCGTGACGCCCGGCAGGGTCTGCGCCTTGCGCCACTCCGCCCCGCGCGCCCGCCGGACCACCTTGCGGATCCGTGCGTCCTGCCAGTCGCGGACCGCCTGTGCCCACTCGCCCTCGCCCCGCGCCCGCTCGTCGGTGAGCAGCACCAGCACCGCACGCGCCGCGGTCTCCAAGGCGTCGGTCCGGGCGGGCGGCTCCGCCTTCTCGATGCGCACCACCAGCGGCAGGACGAACTGCGGGGCCTCGTCGCGCAGTACGTGCTCCCGCCGGAAGGCGCTGTCGGCCCCGACCGCCGGTACGGCCGGGGTGTCGTTCGTGTGCTGGCTGCTCATCCCGCCAAGGATGCCAGGCTCCGCCTTGAGGAGGATGCCCCGGGTGGCGGGCCCGGGTGAGGATCAATGCCATGAAGAGTGATCTTTTCGCGTCCGAGAACCTGGCCCAGGCCGCCGTCGCCCCCGGCATGAGCCTGCAGAACGCCAAGTCCGTGCGGTACGGCGTCAACGGGGAGATGCTGGCCCGTCAGGGATCGATGGTGGCCTTCCGCGGCGACCTGCAGTTCGAGCGCAAGGGCCAGGGCATAGGCGGCATGCTCAAGCGCGCCGTCACGGGCGAGGGCCTGGCGCTCATGTCCGTACGCGGCCGGGGCGAGGCCTGGTTCGCCCACCAGGCGGGCAACTGCTTCATCATCGACTTCGAACCGGGTGACGCCCTCACCGTCAACGGCCGCAACGTGCTCTGCTTCGACCCGACCCTGTCCTACGAGATCAAGATGGTGAAGGGAGCCGGCATGACCGGCGGCGGTCTCTTCAACAGCGTCTTCACCGGCACCGGCAAGCTCGCCGTCGTCTGCGACGGCAACCCGATCATCATCCCGGTGACCGCGCAGTCCCCGGTCTTCGTCGACACGGACGCGGTGGTCGGCTGGAGCGCCCGGCTGGAGACCGGCCTGCACCGCTCCCAGTCGGTCGGCTCGATGATCCGCGGCGGCTCCGGCGAGGCCGTCCAGCTGAAGCTGAGCGGCGAGGGCTTCGTCATCGTCCGCCCGAGCGAGGTCACCGAGCCGGCGGCCGCGCACTGAAGCTCACCGGTGTGGGCCGCCGCTACGGACGCCGCGGGCCTTGGGTCCTGCGGGGGGTCCCGCTGGAGGTGCCGCCCGCCGCCCTCGTCCGGGTCGAGGGCGGCAACGGCGGCGGTGGTGTGCGCCCTCCCCGGCCCGCGGCGCCGTGTCGGCCCTGGTTGCGGGGGCGCGCTCGGGCACGGCGGCCTGCCTGGCCGCCGTCCGGCGGGGCTGAGTCCCGCCGGACGGCACCGGTAGGCTCGTGCGCATGGACCAGCCCGACGAGACCGCCTCGTGCTGTCCCGCTCCTGCCGCCCCGGCCGGGCGCGTGGCCGGACCGCCGTTCGCCGACTGCGTGGAGTGCGGCAAGCCCACCGAGTACGGGGTCGCGACGCCGGGCAGGGTGCTCTGCCCGGTGTGCGAGTGGCAGGAGGCGCAGCGCACCGCCTGCTCCGGCTGAGCGCCGCGCCCGCACTACGTCCCGATCAGCTCGGAGACCTTCACGAACCGGTAGCCGCGCTTGCGCAGTTCCGGGACGATCTTCCGGATGGCCTCCTCGGTGACCGGGGCGGCGCTGCGCGTGCAGTGCATCACCACCACCGAGCCGGGCTTCACCCCGGCGAGGACCTGTTCGGCCACCGCGTCCGGGTCCTTCGCGAAGGCGTCCCCGCTGACCACGTCCCACTGGACCGCCGTGACCTTGGCCGTGGACAGGGCCCGCAGCGCCGGGTCGTCGTAGCAGCCGCCGGGGAAGCGGAAGTAGGGGACGGTGTTGACGGCGCCGGCCTGCCGGAAGGCGGCGAAGGCCCGGTCCACGTCGGCCCGGGCGGCCGCACCGTCGAGCGCGGGCAGCCCGTAGCACGGGGACTTGAAGGCGTGGTGGCTGTACGAGTGGTTGGCGATCTCGAAGTTCGGGTCGGTCCCGATGGACTTGGCCTGGTCCGGATACTCCTCGGCCCAGCGGCCCGTCATGAAGATCGTCGAGGGCACCTTGAGGGTGCGCAGCGCCGAGATCAGCTCGGGGTTGTCGAAGCGCTCCCCGCCCGCGGCGCGCGGCCCCTGGTCGGAGGTCATGTCGGCGTCGAAGGTCAGCGCCACGGTCTTGTCCGCGTGCTGCCTCGCACGCTCGAAGACCGGAGTCAGGCCGTTGGGACCGGGGGCCAGGGTCGGAGCCCTGCCGGGGGCGCCGGCGGGCGGGGCGCCCGGCAAGGGGCTCTGGGAGGCGGCCGAGGCGCCGGGGGCGGAGGCCGCCGGGGACGCGGGGGCGGACGCCGGGGGCGTGCCCATACGGGCTTCGCGGCCGGCGTCCGTGGAGCCGGAGCCGCCCCCGCAGCCCGCGAGGGAGGCGGTGAGGGCGGCACTGAGTGCGGCCGCGGCCGCCACCTTGCGCACAGAAATGGTCACGCACGCAAAATATATGACTATGTGACAAGTGGATGTCAGCGGCACTCCCGTCGTGCCGCGGGACCCCCGGTCAGCGCCGCCAGGGGCCCGTCACCGCGAAGGTGGTGCCCGGGGCGTAGGCGTTGACGTACATCGTCCGCCCGTCGGGGGAGAAGGTGACCCCGGCGAACTCCCCCCACTCCGGGGCCCCCGGCCGGCCGATGTCCTCGGCGTTGCGGGCCACCGGATAGACCTGGCCGCCCGCCGTGACCCCGAACACGTACTGCGCACCGCCGCCGTCCTCGCACACCATCAGCCCGCCGTCCGGGGCCAGGCAGATGTTGTCGGGGGAGTCCCCGGGCAGCTGTACGTCGGCGGCCGGCCCGAAGAGCACGTCGAGCCGGAGCCGGGCGCGGCGCGGATCGTAGGACCACACCTGTCCGTGGTGGTCGGCGGGCGCGCCCTCGACCCGGCGGGCGTAGCTGGACACGAAGTGGACGCTGCGGCCTCCCCAGTAGCAGCCCTCCAGCTTCTGCGCGTGGGTGATGCCGCCCCGGCCGAAGTCCTGGTGCCGGATCGGGGTGCCGGCGGCCGAGGGGTCCGGTACGGGCACCCACTCCACCGGGAACTCCGCACCGGGCTCGTCCACCACCGCCAGGTCCGCCAGCCCCGGAACCCGCAGGGCCTCCAGGACGCCGCCGGCCCGCAGCGAGCCGACGCCGCCGAGCGGCCGCTCCGGCAGGAACCGGTAGAACAGCCCGAAGGGCCGGACGAAGGCGTCCTCCGTCTCGTACACCACCCCGCGGTACGGGTCGACGGCGACGGCCTCGTGCGCGAAGCGGCCCATCGCGGTCAGCGGGACCGCGCCCGAGCGGTGCGGCCGGGCGGGGTCCACCTCGAAGACGTAGCCGTGGTCGCGGGTGTAGCCGGCGCTGCCGGCGCGGTCCTCGGCCTCCTCGCAGCTCAACCAGGTGTGCCAGGGGGTGCGGCCGCCCGCGCAGTTGACGGCGGTGCCGGCGAGGGCGACCCGCTCGCCGGTCACTCGCCCGTCCGCGGCGAGGTCCAGAACGGTGCAGCCGCCGAGCGCCCCGGGGTCGTACGTGAGCCCCGCCACGGCGGGGACCCGCAGGGCGGCGGTGGCGCGGTTCTCGTGGTTGCGCACCAGCCGCACCCGGCCGCCCCCGGCGTCGAAGGCGGCCATGCCGTCGCAGTTGGCGGGGACGGTGCCCTCACCGGAGCGCAGCGGGTCGCCCGCGCGCGACAGCACCCGGTAGGTGAACCCGGCGGGCAGGTCGAGGAGACCGCGCGGGTCGGGGAGCAGCGGCCCGTACCCGCCACCGGCCCGGGCGGCGGCCCGGGCCGAGGCGGGGGAGCCGCCGGCGAACAGCGCGCCCAGCGCTCCGCTGAAGGCGATCGTGCCGGCGGCGAGCAGGCTGCGTCGGGTGACGGACATCGGCGGCTCCGGGGTGGCACGGCCAGGCACGGCGGGCGGGGACGCCCCCTCAGGGGCGGGTGGTGCCGGGCAGGCAGGCCACCGCGGGGTTGAAGGTCTCGTGCAGGCCGCGGGGGTTCTTCTTCCACAGCCACAGGTGCAGGGCGTAGTGGACCGGCTGGCCGGGGAAGTTGCCGGGCTTGGGGCCCTTGAACGCGGTGCCGAACATCGTCGGGCGGTCGTCGTCCGTGGTCAGCTTCTGGTCGCGGTCGTAGACCAGCCACTGGACCCCGACGAGACGCTTGCCGCCGCGCCCGTCGTCCTCGTAGTACAGCGCGGCGGGCTTCCTCGGGTCGACGGAGTTGTCGTACGAGTGGTTGAAGTGCGGGTAGCCGAGTGCGCCGGTCCGCCCCGCCTTGTCGAAGACGCAGTACTTGTCGGGGACGTAGCCGGCCGCCACCGCGTTGGCGTGCACCTGGTACCTGGCGGTCGCGCTGTACGCGGCCGCGCGGTCGGCCAGGGCCCGTCCGACGTCCGGGCCGTGGTCGGCGGAGGCCTGCGGCGCGGCGACGGCCGCCAGGGCGAGCGAGGCGGCTGCGGTGAGGGCGGGGGCGAGACGTCGGACCATGCGCGGGCTCCTCGTGACGGGCTGGCTGGTGGCACAGCACCCCTTCCCGCGGTCCGCCGCGCCCGCCCGGCGCCGCCCCGTACACGGCACGGACGGGCGACCGCCGATCGGCCGACGGCAGACCCTGCGCCGCCCGGCCGACCGGTGGCCGGGCGCCCGCATGCGAACGGCCGCGCCCCGGGAGCCGGCGGCTCACCCGATCGGGAGCCGGGCCGTTTCGCGGCGCACCGGCACGGGGAACCGGTGAGTCCGCAGACGGCCGTTGCGACGGCCACGGCCACAGCCACGGCGGCGAGTACGACGGAGGGTGCGGAACATGGCGCAGCGGGACGCGGCACCGAGCGGCGACGGAGAACTGCGGGACATCGTGTCGGCCGTCTCCAGGGGCGCGCCGGAGTACCGGCAGTGCCCCCACCCCCTGTACGCGGCGCTGCGCGAGCAGGACCCGGTGTGCCGGCTGACCCCTCCCCACGGGATCGACACCTATCTGATCACCCGCCACGACGACGCCCGCGACGCCCTGTCGGACCCCCGGTTCAGCAAGGACATGCGCGGCGCCATCGACACCTACCACGCGGTGTACGGCAGCTTCTTCGACGCGCTCGACGACAACGTGCTCTTCGCGGACCCGCCGCGGCACACGCGGCTGCGCCGCATCCTGCGGAGCGCCTTCACCCCCCGGCGGGTGGAGCAGATGCGTCCGCGGATCACCGAGATCGCGGAGACGATCCTCGGCGAGTGCCGCAGGGCCGGCACGGTCGATCTGATGACCTCGTTCGCGTTCCCCCTGCCCGTCGCGGTCCTGTGCGAACTGATGGGCATCCCGCAGGAGGACCGCCCGGAGATCCTGGAGCAGTTCGCGGTGGTCACCCGCTCCCGGTTCGACCCCAGCCGAAGGGCGGAGCTGAAGGCGGCCGAGGAGCGGCTCCAGCACCGGCTGGAACGGCTCATCTCGGACACCCGCGACCATCCGTCGGACACCTTCCTCAGCGACCTCCTCCAGGCGGAGGAACGCCTGGAGGACCCCGAACTGGTCGCGTCGCTGTGGGTCCTGTTCTTCGCCGGCCACAAGACCACCGCGTACCAGATCGGCAACTCCGTCCTCAACCTGCTGCTCCACCCCGACCAGGCGGCCAGGCTCCGTGAGGACCCGCGGCTCATCCCGGGGGCGGTCGAGGAGATGCTGCGCTTCGAGGGGTCGGTGGAGACCTCCACCTTCCGGTACGCGGCCCGGGAGGCCCGGATCCGGGACACGGTGATCCCCAAGGGCTCCCTGGTGCAGATCGCGATCTCATCGGCCAACCGGGACCCGGAGAGGTTCGACGCGCCCGACGAGCTGGACGTGACGCGCGAGGGGCTGCAGGGCACGCACCTGGGCTTCGGCCACGGCACCCACTACTGCCTGGGGGCGCCGCTGGCGCGGCTCGAACTCGAGATCGCACTGTCCTGCCTGCTGCGGGAGTTCCCCGACATGCGGCCGGTGGACCTGGAGGAGACCCGGGGCGCCTGGCTCAAGGGCCCGGTCGCGGCCTTCCGGGGGCTGGAGCACCTGAGGATCGTCCTGGAACCCTCGCGCCCGGACGGTGACCCGGGCGAGCCGGCCCTGGCCTCCGTGGCCTCCGGAGAGCAACCGGACCCGAAGGGCGGTGGATTGGCATGACGGACTCCGTGAGTACCCCCGTGCGGCTCCTGGGCGCGCCGGCGGGCGGACTGCGCATCGCGGCGGTGGGCACCAGCGAGGTCATCCGGATCGCCCGGGGTCCCTCCGCGCCGGCCGCGGACACGGCGGGCACGGTCCATTCGAAGATCGACATGCACCATCACTACTGCGCGCCGGAGTGGCGCGAGTGGGCGGTGCAGCACGGGCTGATCACGCCGGAGCAGCTGCCCCCGTGGGCCCGGATCGACACCGAGGCGTCGATCCGGTTCATGGACGGCGCGGGCATCACCACCGCCGTCCTCAAGCCGATGCTGCCGGCGCGCTACCGGTCGTCGGCGCAGCTGCGCGAGGCGATCAACATCACGCTGCGGTCGATGATCGGGGTGGCGACCTCGCACCCGGGGAGGTTCTCGTACTACGTGCCGCTCTTCCTGGACGACCAGGAGGCGTCGTCGTGGGCCGTGCGCCGAGGGCTCGGGCAGCTCGGCGCCGCAGGCGTCAACGTGACCGCCAACTACGGGGGCGTCTACCTCGGGGACCCCGCCTACGACCGGCTCTTCCACGAGCTGAACGAACGCTCGGCCGTGGTGGACACCCACCCGCACAACCTCCCGGGCGGCCCGCCCGGTGCGCCGACGGTTCCGGGCATCCCGAACTTCATGTGCGACTTCCTGCTGGACACCACCCGGGCCGCCGTGAACATGATCAGCAGGAGGACGCTGGACCGCTTCCCGGACCTCTCCGTGGTCCTGCCGCACGCCGGCGGCTTCCTCCCGTACATCGCCACGCGCCTGCAGGCACTGGGCCGGTTCTGCGAACCGAGCGTGGAACCCGCGGCCGTCCGCGACCACCTGAGCCGCTTCTACTACGACACCGCGGGTCCCATGGCGCCCGCGGCGACCCTGCTGGAGCACGTGCCGGCCGACCGCGTCCTCTTCGGCACGGACTGGCCCGCCGCCCCCGCGGACACGGTCATGGACCTGGCGCTGCCCGCACTGGAAGCGGACCCGGCCTTCACGCCGGAGCAGCTGCGGGGGATCTACCACGACAACGCGATGCGCCTGATCCCGCAGCTGGCGAACGTCTGACGGGGGTGTGCGGGCCGCGTGGTGCGGCCCGCGCCCCCCGCCGGAGCGGGAGCGGTCAGACGAGCTTGGCGCTCAGGGTGATCGTCGTACCGGTCAGGGCCTGGCTGACCGGGCAGTTCTTCTTGGCGTCCTCGGCCGCGGCGACGAAGCCGTCCTCGTCCAGGCCCGGCACCTCACCCTCGGTGGTGAGGTGGATGCCGGTGATGCCCTTGCCGGGTACGAACGTGACGGCTGCCGAAGTGGTCAGCTTGGCCGGCGGGTTGCCCGCCTTCGCCAGCACGTTCGAGAACGCCATGTTGAAGCAGCTGGAGTGCGCGGCGGCGATGAGCTCCTCCGGGCTGGTCCGTCCGTTCGCCGCCTCGTCGGTGCGCGCGGGCCAGGAGACCGGGTAGCTGCCGAGGCCGGACGAGTCGAGGGTGACGACGCCCTTGCCCTCGAACAGGTCGCCTTCCCATACGGCGTGGGCGTTGCGTGTGGCGGCCATGATGGATCCCTTCGTAGAAGTGGGAACGGCCGGGCCCCCGGAAGGGGGCCCGGCCTTCCCAAACCTACTGGGACACCAGGGGTTTCGCGTCGCGCGCCAGCGCGGTGAGCCGCGATATGGCGCGGAAGTACTTCTTCCGATAGCCGCCGTTCAGCATCTCCTCACTGAACAGCCTGTCGAACGGGACGCCGGACGCCAGCACCGGGACCTCGCGGTCGTACAGCCGGTCGGCCAGGACCACCAGCCGCAGCGCGGTCGACTGGTCCGGCACCGGGCCGACGTCGGTCAGGCAGACGGCCGTGATCCCGTCGGTCAGGGCGCCGTACCGGCTCGGGTGCACCCGGGCCAGGTGCTCCAGCAGGCCGGGGAAGTCGTCCAGGCTCGCGCCCTCGGTCGCGTACGCGGCCTTGGTGACCTGCTCGTCGGAGAACGGCGCCGGTGCCTCCGGCAGCCCGCGGTGGCGGTAGTCCTGGCCGTCGATCCGCAGCGGCCGGAAGTGCGCCGACAGCCCCTGGATCTCCCGCAGGAAGTCAGCGGCGGCGAAGCGGCCCTCGCCGAGCTTGCCGGGCAGCGTGTTGGAGGTGGCGGCCAGCGCCACGCCCTGCTCGACGAGACGGCTGAGCAGCGAGGACACCAGCACGGTGTCGCCCGGGTCGTCCAGCTCGAACTCGTCGATGCACAGCAGCCTGTGCCCGCCCAGGGTCTGCACGGTCTGCTGGAAGCCGAGCGCGCCGACCAGGTTCGTGAGCTCCACGAAGGTGCCGAAGGCCTTGAGCGCGGGCTCGGCCGGCGTGGCGTGCCACAGCGAGGCGAGCAGGTGGGTCTTGCCGACGCCGTAGCCGCCGTCGAGGTAGACCCCGCGCGGGCCGGCGGGGGCGGCCGGCTTCTTGGAGAACCAGCGCTTCTTGCCGGCGCCGCTCGCGTGCGCCCCGCCCAGGCCGGCGGCGAAACCGCTCAGCACGGTGACGGCCTCGGCCTGGCTCGGCTGGGCCGGGTCGGGGTCGTAGGTGTCGAAGCGGACGGAGTCGAACCGCGGCGGCGGCACCATCTCGGCCACCAGCCGTTCGGCGGGCACCCGCGGCTCGCGCGCGCACAGGGCCTGCGGCCCGGCGTCGGCCATCGGGGGCCGGCCTGAGGTGTAACCGGAGGTGGTGGGTGATGTCGACACAGCCCTTAACTCTACGGGGCGTGGCACACTGCACCGATGCGACGCCTGTTCCCTGTGACCGATCAGACACCAGCCCGGACGCGGGACGGGGCCGACCGGGAGTGGTCGCTCGACGAGCTCGCGGACGCCTACGCGTACCCCGAACTGGCGGCGGACGGCCACTGGCTCCGGGCCAACATGGTCTCCACCCTCGACGGCGCCGCCCAGCACGACGGCCGCTCACAGCCCATCTCCGGCGAGACCGACATGCGGATCTTCGGCACCCTGCGGGCGCTGGCCGATGTGGTGGTCGTCGGCGCGGAAACGGTTCGCCAGGAGGGCTACCGCCCGGCCCGCGCCCGGGAGGCCTTCGCGGCCCGCCGCGAGGCCGCCGGGCAGGGCCCCGCCCCCGCCATCGCGGTGATCACCGCCGGCCTCGACCTGGACTTCTCGCTGCCGCTGTTCACCTCCCCGCTGGTGCCGACCCTGGTGGTCACCGGCGCCGCCGCGCCCTCCGACCGGGTGGCCGAGGCGGTGCGCGCCGGGGCCGAGGTGGTGGTGGCCGGCGACGGCGCCGCCGTGGACGCGGCCCGGGCCGTACGGGAACTCGCCGACCGGGGGCTGCGCCGCCAGCTCACCGAGGGCGGGCCCCGGCTGCTGGGCCAGTTCGTGGCCGCCGACGTACTGGACGAGCTGTGCCTGACGATCTCCCCGACCCTCACGGCGGGCGGCGCCCAGCGCATCGCCGGAGGGCCTTCCGTCACGGTTCCGCACCGGCTCGCGCCCGCCTGCGTACTGGAAGAGGCCGGGTTCCTGTTCACGAGCTACCGTCGGATCTGACAAGGGGCGGAATTTCCCGTTCCGCTTTGCTTCCGCTGGGCACATATACCTGCGCAGGCCCCGTGCGACAGCGGGGCAGGATGGTTTCCGCAGGGGCCGGCCGGCCGGCCTCGGCCCATGAAGGAGAGGGCGTCCGTGTTCACGAGCGTATTGATGATCGAGCAGCCGCTGACCACGGTGGACGTGGACTTCGTCACCAGCCTCCACGGAGACGACACGGTCTCCTTCGTCGTCCTCATGCAACCCCGGGGCGACCAGGACCGACTGCTGCGCGCGATCGACGACGTAGCGCTCGGTGAACTCCCCGAAGCCATCCGTGAGGGTGACGAACCGGAGGGCGAGGACGCGCTCGGCCCC
Source organism: Streptomyces sp. NPDC023541 (assembly GCF_055559995.1). NCBI lineage: Bacteria > Bacillati > Actinomycetota > Actinomycetes > Kitasatosporales > Streptomycetaceae > Streptomyces > Streptomyces sp. NPDC023541. Next base: position 45,886 of record NZ_JBVHJO010000019.1, on the reverse strand, counting down.
GCCGCGCACGCCCTCGCGCACTCCCTGAACGCCCTGCGCCAGAAGGGCGCCAAGGCCGTCGGGCAGATCATCGAGAACCACCCGCTCGACAAACTGCAGTCCGTGGTCGACGAGACCGGCGCCGACGAGGTGATCGTCCTGACCGCCCCGCACTTCGTGGAGGAGTTCTTCCACCGGGACTGGGCCTCCCGCGCGCGCCACAAGGTCGGCGTTCCCGTGCTCAAGCTCTTCGCCCACAACGAATAGGCTTGGGCCCCAGAGCCCGACGCACACAAGCACCGCACTCGATCCTGGAGCGACCTGAATGAAGCCCGGCCTGCCGACCGCCATGGAACGGCCCCACTTCATCGGCATCGGCGGCGCCGGCATGTCCGGCATCGCGAAGATCCTGGCCCAGCGCGGCGGCCGGGTCGCCGGCAGCGACGCCCGGGGCGACTCCGAGACCGCCGACGCGCTGCGCGCCCACGGCGTCACGGTCCACGGCGGACACGCCGCCGAGAACCTCGCCGCAGACTCCACCTGCGTGGTCGTCTCCAGCGCCATCCGCGCCGACAACCCCGAGCTGGCCCGCGCCGCCGAGTTCGGCGTGCCCGTCGTGCACCGCTCCGACGCCCTCGCCGCCCTGATGGACGGCCTGCGCCCGATCGCCGTCGCCGGCACCCACGGCAAGACGACCACCACCTCCATGCTGGCGGTCTCCCTCTCGGCCCTGGGCCTGGACCCTTCGTACGCCATCGGCGGCGACCTGGACGCCCCGGGCTCCAACGCCCACCACGGCGAGGGCGACATCTTCGTGGCCGAGGCCGACGAGAGCGACCGCACCTTCCACAAGTACTCCCCGCAGGTCGCGATCATCCTCAACGCGGAGCTCGACCACCACGCGAACTACGCTTCGATCGAGGAGATCTACGAGTCCTTCGAGACCTTCGTAGGCAAGGTCGTCCCCGGCGGCACCCTGGTCGTCGCCCACGGCCAGGAGGGCGCCGCGGAGATCGCCCGCCGCGTCGCGGGCCGCGAGGGCCTCACCGTCGTCACGTACGGCGAGGAGGAGGACGCCGACGTCCGCATCACCAAGATCACCCCGCGCGGCCTGACCAGCGAGGTCACCGTGGTCCTGGACGGCCGGATGCTCACCTTCACCGTCTCCGTCCCCGGCCGCCACTACGCCCACAACGCCGTCGCGGCGCTCGCCGCGGGCGTCGCCCTGGGCATCCCGGCCCACAACCTGGCCTCCGCCCTCGGCAAGTACACCGGCGTCAAGCGCCGCCTCCAGCTCAAGGGCGAGGCCGCCGGCGTCCAGGTCATCGACTCCTACGCGCACCACCCCACCGAGATGACCGCCGACCTGGAGGCCATCCGCGGGGCCGCCGGCGACTCCCGGATCCTGGTGGTGTTCCAGCCGCACCTGTTCTCCCGCACCCAGGAGCTCGGCAAGGAGATGGGCCAGGCCCTGGCACTCGCCGACGCCTCCGTGGTCCTGGACATCTACCCCGCCCGCGAGGACCCGGTCCCCGGCGTCACCAGCGAGATCATCATCGCCGCGGCCCGGGCGGCGGGCGCCGACGTCACCGCCGAGCACGACAAGGCGGCCGTCGCGGACGTCATCGCGGGAATGGCCAAGCCCGGTGATCTCGTTCTCACCATGGGCGCGGGCGACGTCACGGACCTCGGTCCGGCCATCCTCGCGCGCCTGTCGAGCTGACGGAACGAGGGAGCGGGAGAGTCATGTCGTACGAGGTCGAGAAGACGGACGAGCAGTGGCAGGCGGAGCTGACCCCGTCCGAGTACCAGGTGCTGCGCCTCGCCGGCACCGAGCCGGCCTTCCGCGGTGAGTACACCGACACCAAGACGGAGGGCGTCTACTCCTGTCGCGGCTGCGGGGCCGAGCTGTTCCGCTCCTCGGAGAAGTTCGAGTCGCACTGCGGCTGGCCCTCCTTCTTCGACCCGAAGGACACCGACGCCGTCGAACTGCTCGCCGACACCTCGCACGGCATGGTCCGCACCGAGGTCCGCTGCGCCAAGTGCGGCTCCCACCTCGGTCACGTCTTCGAGGGCGAGGGCTACCCGACCCCCACCGACCAGCGCTACTGCATCAACAGCATCTCGCTGCGCCTGACCCCGGCCCCCGACGCGGGCTGACCCCGGGGCGCCTCAGGAGAACAGCCGGGCCCTCCCGGTCCCGCACGGGGCCGGGAGGGCCCGGTGTCGTGTCCGGGCCCGGAGGGTGCGCGTACTCAGCCGCTGCACTGGGTCAGTTCGCCGCCCTGGCGGACGCTGTACTGGCCCGGCGGCACGTTCATGACCTGGAAGCCGCCGTTCTGGGCTATCTCGACCGTCCCGCCGAAGCCGGCCGACCCGTACACGTAGGCCGGGCCCGGGGTGAAGCCGCCGCCCGACAGGTGCACCTTCCCGTTGTCGAGGACCCCGGAGGTCGAACACGTCGCGGCCGGGACCGCGGCGGGAGCGGAGTGCGGGGCCGCCGCGAGGGCGGTGGGGGCGGCGACGAACGAGGCGGCCACGAGGGGACCGAGGACGAGGAGCCGTGTGCGCCGGTTCATGAGACTTCCTTACCGGGAGGAATCTGGAAGGCCGCGCGCCGCGGGCGGGGCCGCCTTTCCATCGTCACCCCGCCCCCTGTCCGGTGCGACCGCAGGGTCGGCTGGCCGGAACCGTACGGCCATGGTGTCGAGGACGTCGCGGTTCGGTTCCGATCCGGTCTCTGGCCTGGGGTGATCCACCGGCAATAGCACGTTCGACCTTCGAAGACACCTATCCGTTTCCTCGGTCTGTCTGGTTATGATCGCCCCCTCACATCCCGTCACCACCACACCGGTTGTGACCGTCCCCTCAGCAGTGCCCTGCCCGGTCAGGCTGTTCGGCCACCCCTGACGTCCCCAGTCGCCCCCGCTCCCGAGGACCGATGTCTCCCATACAACCCGAAGGCGTACGAGGGCGGTCGACGACGCGTCGGTGGCGCAGCGTGCGCCTGCGCACCCTCCTCATCTGGCTGGCAGTGGTCCCCACCGTGGCGATGGGAACCCAAGTCACGCTGACCGCCGACCGGTTGCTGGAGCAGTCGGCGCGGCTGCGGGCCGACGTGGAGGCCGCCGAGCGGATCGGCGCACCGCTGTACACGCTCATGGTCGACATGCAGGCGGAGCGGACGGCGACCGCGGCCCAGTGGGCGGGCACCGAGGGGGCCGAGGGCGAGCTGCGCGTACGGCGCGCCGCGACGGACTCGGCCGCGGCCGAATTCGGCCGGCTCGCGGACGACCCGTCGAGGTCCTTCGCCGAAGTGACCCGGCAGCTCGAGAAGCTGGCCGCCCACCGCCAGCGCGCCGACACCCGCAGCGGCGCCGCCGACAGCACGCTCGCCTACTACTCCGAGGTGATCGGCAAGGTCATCCAGGTCTACCAGCAGGAGTTCAGCCACGCCGAGGACGCCGAACTCGCCCAGGCGAGCCGCCCCGTGGTGTCGATGCTCCAGGCCACCGAGATGGTCGCGCGCGAGGACACCGTCCTGGCGCTCGCCGGGCCGTCCGGGGAACTGGGCTTCGTCGGCTACGACCAGTTCGTCAGTTCCCTGGGAGCCCAGCGCTACCTGCACGAGGCGCTGATCGTGCCGCACCTCGCGGAAGGCGACGAGCGCTTCTACGAACGGGTCGTCGGCTCCGCGGACTGGCAGACCAAGACGCGCATCGAGAACGCGGTCCTCTCCGGGCACCAGGACACCGTCTCGGGCATCAGGGTGCCCGCAGAGGTCGGCGACTGGAAGTCCGCCCACGCCAACTTCTCCGTGCAGATGACCACCCTCAACATCGACCTGGCGCGCTCGGTGCTCACCCGCGGCGAGGCCAAGGCCGCGCAGCTGCAGACCGAGGTCGCCTGGCTGATCGCCGGCAGCGGCGGCGGACTGCTGGCCGTCGTGATCGTGGTCGTCCTCACCACCCGGTCGGTCCTGCGCCGCCTGCGCGAACTGCACGAGCGCACGGTCACCGTGGCCGAGGAGACCCTCCCCGACGTCGTCGCCCGGCTCCAGCGCGGACAGACCGTGGACCCCGAGGCCCTGCCGGCGGTCAGCGGGGACCGGGACGAGGTCGGACGCATCAGCGACGCGTTCGCCCGGGCCGTCGCCGTATCGGTCGACGGGCACCGCCGGCTGGCCGCCGAGCGCCACGGGTTCGGCCTGTTCGCCTCGGGCATCGCCTCGCGCACAGGCAACCTCGTCAGCCGCCAGCTCAGCCTCACCGAGGACATCCAGGACACCTTCGGCCACGACGAGGCGCTGCTCGCCCAGTTGATGCGGTCCGACCAGCTGACGGTCGGCATGCGGCGGCAGATCGAGAACCTCCTCATCCTGGCGGGCGGCGAGGTCCCCGACCCGCACACCGAGCCCATGCGCGTCGCCGACCTGCTGCGCGAAGCCGCCGCGGAGGTCGAGGACTTCCGGCGCATCGAGCGGCAGGCCCTCGACGAGACCAGCGTGGAGCCGAGCGCCGTCAGCCGGATTAGCCACCTGCTGGCCGAACTGCTGGACAACGCCACCCGGTTCTCCCCGCCCAAGTCCAAGGTGGTCATCCGCGCCGAACTCGTCGCCGACGGGCTGACGGTCGAGATCGAGGACCGCGGGCCGCGGGTGAGCCCCGAGCGGTACGAGGAGATGAACGGCCGCCTGCACCAGGCACCGCCGTACTCCGTCCTGGCGCAGAACGCGCACCGGCTCGGCCTCTTCGTCGTGGGCCACCTCACCGACCAGCTCGGGGCCACGGTGACCCTGCGCCGCTCGGTGTACGGAGGGACCTGCGCGGTGGTGGTCCTCCCGGCCGAACTGCTGCTGCCGACGGCAGGGGAGGCCCCGGGCGGGCCCGCCCGCCGCGAACCGGTGGTCCCGGCCCCGGCCGCGGAGCCGGACTCCGCTGCGGCCGAGTCCGCCGCGGACGCCCCCGCCGCGGACGTGCCCGTGCCCTCGGACCCCGGAGGGCCGGTCCCCGCCGAGGGCCGAGAGCCAGGGCCGGTGGTGCACACGAGCGCCGGACTGCCCAGCCGCCGTACGAAGACGCCCCGGCCCGCACCGGCCGCCGTACCCGCGGTCCGGCCGGCCGCGGCGGCCGCCCCCGCGCGGCCGGCCCTCCCCGAGCGCGTACCGCAGACCCACCTCGCCGACCAACTGCGCGCGCCCCACGCGCCGGAGACAAGGGTTCCCCAGGACACAGCGACACCCGAAGAGGTCGCCGACGCCTGGGCGGACTACGAACAGGGGACCCAGACAGTGGAAGAAGAGCTCCGACGGGATCAGCCATGACCACCTCATCGAACACCGCGGCATCCAACGACGCGATCTACAGCGTCCTCGACAACAACCTGAGCAGGATCGCCGGCATCCAGGGAGCCGTGCTCCTGTCCAACGACGGCATCCGGCTCAGCGCCTACCTGCTGGACCAGCCCCAGGCCGAGCGGATGGCGGCCGCCGCCTCCGGCATCGCCTCCACGATGAAGGCGATATCCCGTGAGATCGACGGCGGCCGCGTCATCCGCCAGCTCGTCGAGATGGACGACCGGTACCTCTGCATCGTCGGATGCGGGGAGGGCAGCACGCTCATCGTGGTGACCTCCCGCAAGGCCCGCCTCGGCGAGCTGGGCGGCGAGGCCGTACGCACCGCGCAGGCGCTCGGCGAGTGGCTGGGCACCCCCGAGCGCGGCCAGGTGCCGAACCCGTAATGCCGCAGGACGAGCCGCAGCCCGCAAGCCGCCGCCGTACGCGGCTGTACGCCCTCACCGACGGCCGTACGGCCGCTGCGCACACCGTCCTGACCATGGACACCACCATCACGGCGGCGGTCGCCGACGACGCGCACGGGGCACTCCCCACCGAGTGGCAGGAGGTCCTCGACCTGTGCGCGCCGCCGGGCGGGCGCGCGGTCGCGGAAATCGCGGCGCGGATGAACATCCGTCTCACCCCGATGACGCTGCTCCTCGGGGAACTCGCCGACCGCGGCCTGATCACCCACCGGCCGCCCCTGGCGGCCTCCGACACCACCGACGTCAACCTGCTCATGAGAATCAGGGACAGCCTTGCCCGGATATGACACACCCGCCACACCCGCCTCCCGGGAACCGGCCCCGGTCAAGATCCTCATCGCCGGTGGGTTCGGAGTCGGCAAGACCACCCTGGTGGAGACGATCTCCGAGATCGAGCCGCTGCGGACGGAGGAGCGGCTGACGGCCGCGGGCGTCGGCGTCGACGACCTCGAAGGCATCGAGTCCAAAAACCTCACCACCGTGGCGATGGACTTCGGCCGGATCACGCTCACCGACGCCGGCATCGTCCTCTACCTGTTCGGCACCCCCGGCCAGGAGCGCTTCTGGTTCATGTGGGACGACCTCCTGGGCGGCGCCCTCGGGGCGATCGTGCTGGTCGACACGCGCCGCCTCGACCGCAGCTTCCCGGCCGTCGACTTCTTCGAGAGCCGCGGCCTGCCCTTCGTGGTCGGCGCGAACTGCTTCCACGGCGAACAGCCCTACACCGCCGAGGAGATCGGGGCGGCCCTGCACCTGCGGGATCCCGACACGCCCGTCCTCATGCTCGACGCCCGCTCGCGCACGGACGTCCGCGCGTCCCTGCTCGCGCTGCTCGACGTGCTCATCGACAAGGCGCGGCAGACCCCGACCCCCGTCAGCGGCTGACCGCCCCGGTCCCGGCCGACACCACGTCTCCCAGGTGGTCCGCCAGGGTGCGGCGGGGCAGCCAGCCCCGGGAGCGGGCGCGGGCCAGGTCCAGGACCACGGGGTGGGCCAGCTGGTCCACCGCGTACCGGCTGAGGGCCGGTTCGGCGGTCGCCAGGGCCTCCGAGACCCGGGCCGCGGCGCGGGCCGCCCGCAGCGGCAGGTGCCGGATCCGGGCGCGGACGCCGTGGGCGTCCAGCACCGCGCGGACCGCGGCGTCACGGCCGTACGGCCTGCCGTCGGCCACGTTGTACGCCCCCGGCGGCCAGGCCGCGGCCGCGAGAGCGGCCTCCGCCAGGTTCTCCACGGCCGTCAGGCTCAGCCGCACGTCCGGGCCCGGCAGCAGCAGGGTGCCCGCCCGGACCCGTGACAGCAGCCGCGGCAGCAGCGTGGTGTCGCCCGGCCCGTACACGGCCCGTGGGCGCAGCACCACCGCCCCGGCGGCCAGGGCCAGGGTCTCACCCGCCGCCTTCGTGCGGCCGTAGGCGTTCAACTGCCCGGCGCGCGGGTGTTCCTCGCCGACGAGGGAGCGGTCCAGCCGCGGGTCGTAGACACTGGCACTGCTCACCCACACCACCGGCCGGCCCGCCGCGGCCCGCAGCAGCCGCTCGGTGCCGATGACGTTGACCTCGTGCATCAGCGCCTCCGCCGCCGAGCCGGGGGAGGGGTCGCCGACCGCCGCCGCGCAGTGGACCACCACGTCCACCCCGGTGAGGTCCGGGTCGCCCGCGGTCGCGTCCCAGAACCGGTGCTCGCCCACCGGGCCCGGTCTGCGCCCGACCCCCACCACCCGGGCACCGGCCGCCGCCGCGGCGCGCGCCACGTGCCCGCCGCAGAAGCCGCTCGCGCCCGTGACCGCGATCACGATGCCGCCCGTACGCACAGCGTCCGCCAGCCCGGCAGCGCCGCACCCCGGTCCACCCGGGCCCGTGTCACCACCGGCCGGTACGGGGCCAGCGCCGCCAGTACATCGGCCAGCTGGACGGACGCCAGCCGGGCTCCGGGGCACGCGTGCCCCCCGGCCCCGAACACCAGCCGCGACAGGGCCGGTTCGGCCGGGCGGCGGGCGTCCGGATCGCGCCGGTGCGCCCCGGCGGCATGCCGGGCGACCAGCAGCAGCCGGTCGCCGCCCCGCACCGGGCAGCCGCCGAGCGTGCCGTCCGCGGCGGCCACGCGCGGCAGCAGCGGCGAGGCGGCCGTGACCCGCAGCAGCTCGTCCGCCAGTGCCGGGCGCAGCGCCTCGTCGGCCGCCTGGTCCCACAGTCCGGCGTCGGCGCACCAGGCCACCGCCCGCGGCAGCGCGGCCACCGTGGTGTTCACCGCTGCCACCGCCACCATCGCCGCGAGTGCGCCGTCGGCGCGGCCCGGGCCGTGTAGGCCAATTCCCTGCTGCCGGGCGGGGTCCGGCCCGCACCCGTGCCGCGTCGGACCCGGCCGGTCCGCCGCACGGCCGTCTTTCCCCGCCTCACCGTCGCGTGCACCGGACGCCGCCGAGCGCGCACTCGCAGCGGCCGGCGCCGTCGCGCGGACACCGCCCAGGAGGCCGCCCAGCACTCCGGCGGCCCGGGCCGCGGCGGCCTCGGCGCGTGGGCGGCGCGGCCCGGGCAGGTGACTGCGTACGGCGGCGGCCGCCGCCTCGGCGGCGGCCCGTGCGACTTCGCACGGGTCGGCGCCGGAGCCCAGCAGGGCGCACACCACCGTCCCCGACAGCTCGCGGGCCAGCTCGACGAGGTCGACCTCGCCGCCCTCGGCGAGCGGCTCAAGGCGCCGTGCGAGCAGCGGCCGCCACCGCTCCCGCAGCCGCGCCACCCCGGCCGCGGAGAGCTGCCCCGCCAGGTCCCGCCGGTCCGACCGGTGGCCGGAGCCCTCCTGGTCGAAGAGCACACCCCCGTCGCCACCCAGCGCGGCGCGCGCCGCGGCGCCCGTGGTGCCCTGGGCGGTCCGGTCGAGCGGCAGCCGGGTCAGGGCCTCCCGGTAGGAGTCGGTGCCGTGCACCAGCACGGTCCGGCCGAGCCGGCGCACGGGCCGGCCGCGGGTGGCGGCGAGCAGCCCGAACAGCAGGGGGTGGCCGCCCAGGTAGACCCGGCGGTCGCGGCGCCGCGCCCGGGCGTGGGACGTGGGACTCATCAGGGCCGTACCTCCATGGGACGGGCGGATCGGGGGAAGGCAGGGGGCTTCGGGCGTGCGGCCCCGGACCCGGGGCCGACCGCACCGGCGGTCAGCGCCTGCGCGGCGGCAACGCCGGGGAGCCTGCGCCACGTACGGGCTTCCGGGCCTGGTGGTCCGGGCACCAGCCTGGTGGTCCGGAGCCAGCCGGGTGGCCCGGTTCCGGCCCGGTGGTCCGGTTCCGGCCGGGTGGTCTGGTTTCCGGCCCGGTGGGCCCGGCCCCGGCCTGGTGGTCCGGGTCCGGCCGGGTACAGGGGTCACATCTGGCCCAGGCGCTGCGCCGCCAGGGCCGCCGTCGCCGCCCGGTCCGGCTTGCGCGAGCGTCCCGACAGCGGGATCCGCGCGAGGAGCACCTCGTCCGGGCGGGCCGTGCCCATCCGGGCGACCGGCTTCGACAGGGCCGCGCGCAGGGCCGGTTCGTCCGCGCCGCGCTGCGGCTGCACGACGGCGACGAGCCGTTCGTCGCCGTCGCCCGCCGGGATCCCGACGAGCACGGCCAGCTCCACCCCCGGCACGTGCAGGGCGGGCTCGTACAGGCCCGGGTAGATGTTCTCGGCCCGGCGCAGAACCATGTCCTTGCACCGGCCCTCCAGGACGATCCGGCCCCCGGCGTCCAGCCGCGCCCGGTCGCCCGTACGCACCCACGGATCGGGGTCCTCGCCGAGGTAGCGGTGGCGGGCCCCCGGCCCGGCCAGCAGCAGCTGTCCGTCGTCGTCCCGCTCGGCCCGTACCCCGGGCAGCGGCGCCCCGACCAGGTCCCCGTCCCCGTCGAAGGCGGACTTCTCCCGGGACTCGACCGCGGCGGCGGGGAACAGCTCGGTGAGCGCGTAGACGCCCCAGGCCTCGGCCGCGCCCGCGCCCCGTACGCGTTCCAGCAGGTCGGCGCCGGCCGGCGCGGAGCCCGTCCACACACGGCCGTGGAAGCGGGCGCCGGCGCCCAGCGCGTCCCGCAGCCGGGGCGGGGTCAGATAGCTGTCGGAGGGCCGCAGCCGGTGCAACTGCCGTGCCAGTACGCGGGCGCTGCCGGCCGGCAGGGCCACGGCGGCGCCGCGGGTCAGGGAGGGGACGAGGACGAAGAAGGTACCGCCGAGTACCGGCTCGCCCCCGCGGGCGTCGAAGAGGGACGAGACCGTGGCCATGCCGGCCGACAGGCTCGCCCGGGTGTGCACCACGGCACGCGGCCGGGAGGTGGTCCCGGAGGTGAACACGATCACCGCGTCGGCGTCGCCGTCCGCGGCGGCGTGCGCGGGCACGCCGAGCCGGGGCGCCCCCAGGTCCAGCGCGGGCGCGCACCCCGGCAGCCGGGGCCCGACCGAGGCCACCGGCCCCAGGCCGGCCAGGTCGGGCAGCGCGAGCCCGGCCCGGCGGGCCAGCGGCCGGGCCCAGCCCGCCACCGCCTGCGCGGCCGCGTCGGCCAGCACCAGCGCGGGCCGGGCCAGCGCGAGGCGGGCCCGCAGGACGTCGGGCCCGGCGCCCGGGTCCAGCACGGCCCCGCGCAGCCCGAGCCGCCACAGCGCGAGCAGGACGGCGAGGGCCCGCGGCCCGGGGCGCACGGCGACCCCGACGGTGTCCCCGGCGCGCAGCCCGCGCGCGTGCAGGGCGGCGGCGAAGGCGTCCGCCAGCTCGGCGAGTTCGCCCCGGGTGGCCCGCACCCGGGGCGCGCCGGTGCGGGTGGCGGTGAGCACGGCGGGCCGCTCGGGGCGGCTGCGCAGCGCGTGGTCGAGTCGGTCCAGCATCAGCGGGGGTCGTCCGTTCCGTGCGGTCCGCTGCCCTGGTCCAGGTACCAGCGGGCGGTGCCGGCGAGCCCGTAGGCCCGCAGGCGCCGTGTCGAGTTCTCCACGACCATCTCCCGGCAGTGGACGATCCGGTCGGTGTGCCGGCGCACGGCGTTGAGGAACAGCCGGTCGGTCGGCGAGGGGCGCCGCGGCATGCCGCCGACGGCCAGGTACAACTCGGCGGTGATCGCCATGTTGTTCCCGGCGTGCATGCGGTAGGGCGCCCGGTAGCCGTGGCGGCGGGCGTGCCGCGGCCGCAGCCGGCCGAAGAGCGCGGCGAGCGCCACCAGCACCCCGAAACCGGCCCGGCCCAGCGGGCCGTGCTCGTCGCGCCGGGCCACGATCCGCCCGCACACCAGTCCGGGGCGGCGGGTGAGCGCGTTCCGTGCGGCCGCCGTCCAGCCGGGCCGGGGCAGGCAGTCGGCGTCGGTGCGGGCGAGGAGCGCCGCACCCCGGCCGATCGCGTACCGGAAACCGGTGTCCACGGCGGAGCCGACACCCTTCTCGGGTTCCTCGATCACCTCCACCGGGAAAGGCGCGCCGACCGCGAACTCCCGGGCGACGGCGCCCGTGCCGTCCGCCGAGGCGTTGTCGACGACGAGCAGGGTGAAGTCCCGGTCCCGCTGCGCGGCGAGCGCCCGCAGGGTGTCCGCCAGCCGCGCCTCCTCCTCGTGCGCGGGCACCACGACCCACATCCGGTTCACGACTTCTCCCAGACCATCGTCATGATGCTGATGCCGCCGCCCAGGCCGACGAACAGCACCCGTTCGCCCGGCGCCAGCCGCGGGAACACACGGTCCAGCTGCACCCCGATGCTCGCGCTCGCGACGTTGCCCAGCTCCGGCACGGTCACCACCAGCTTGTCGGCGGGCACCCCGGTCAGTTCGGCGAACCGCTCCAGATAGGGCACGGTCACCTGGTGCACCAGCACCTTCGCGAAGCCGTCCCAGGACAACCCCGTGCGGTGCAGCGTCCGGTCGATGACGGCGGTGCCCACCTTCTCGAAGACGCCGCGCAGTTCGTGCCCGTCGCCGCGGAAGTAGGTGTACGCGTCCCCGCGCGGGTGCCGTGAACCGCCGCCGGGTATGCCCCCGACCTCCCAGTGCTCCGAGTGGGTCTCGGTGTCCACGTCGAGGATGCCGCCGCGCTCCACGGCCTCGACCACGACGGCCGCGCCGGCGTCGCCGAAGGTGTAGCCGGCGAACCCGTCGCGCAGCTCCGCCGGTCCGGACGGGTCCTTGCGCACCGCCCGGCTCGGGGTCTCGCCGGTCACCACCAGGGCCCGCCGGGCCCGTCCGGCGAGGACCATCGAGCGGGCGAGGTCGATGCCGTTCACGAAGCTGTTGCAGGCGTTGGTGACGTCCAGGGCGTGGGCCCGCGAGCCCAGCTCCGCCTGCACGATGTGCGCGGTCGCCGGCTCGACCATGTCGCGCGAGGCGGAGGCGAAGAGCAGCAGGTCGATGTCGAGGGGGGAGAGCGAGGCGGAGTCCAGCGCCCGCCGGGCGGCGCCCACGGCGAGCGTGGAGGCGTACACGCCCTCGGCCGCGACCCGGCGGGAGACGATCCCGGTGGCCTGCGTCAGCAGCCTCGGCGGCAGCGCCAGGCCACTGCGGCGCGCCACCTCCTCCTGGAGGGCCTGCGAGGACAGCACCTCGTCGGGCAGGAAGCTGCCGACGGCGGTCGGACCGGCGCTGCGGGGCGGGTCACACGGCTCGATGAACATGTCCACACGATGGCGGGGCGGGTGCGCCGGGGCCTGAGTACGGATGCTCAGTTCTCGGAGGTCCGGTGCGCGGTCCGGATGAGTAGGAACGCGCGCTTCCGGCCATGTGGCCCGTTCACGCCGTCTGTTGTGAGCAGGTGCTTCGCCGTACCCTCCCAGCGGTGCGGAACCGGCGGGCCGCGGGGCGCGCGGGACCGCGTACGCAACGCCGTCCGTTCTCCAGGTGTACGGCGCCGTGTCACGAAGGCATCTCCGTCCGGTACCCCGGGACCGCTGTCCTTGGGGCGCCCCTCGACTCCCCCCTCACCCCCAGAGGTCGTCACCCCATGGCAGAGCTCAACCGTCGCAGGTTCCTGCAGATAGCCGGCGGCACGGCCGCCGTCGCGATGCTGAACGGCAGCATCGCGCGGGCCGCCGCCATCTCGGCGCAGGGCACCACCGGAACGATCCAGGACATCGAGCACGTCGTCGTCCTGATGCAGGAGAACCGGTCCTTCGACCACTACTTCGGCGCGATGAAGGGTGTCCGGGGCTTCGGCGACCCGCGCCCGGTGATCCAGGACAACGGCCGGACGATCTTCCACCAGTCGAACGGCACCAAGGACGTCCTGCCCTTCCATCCGCAGATCGCGGACCTCGGAATGCAGTTCCTGGAGGGCCTCGACCACGACTGGGCCGGCGGCCACCAGGCGTACAACAACGGCAAGTACGACAAGTGGGTCCCTGCCAAGACGGCCACGACCATGTCGTACATGACGCGGAACGACATCCCGTTCCACTACGCCCTCGCAGACGCCTTCACGGTGTGCGACGCCTACCACTGCTCCTTCATCGGCGCCACGGACCCCAACCGCTACTACATGTGGACGGGCCACACCGGAAACGACGGCCTGGGCGGCGGCCCGGTCCTCGGCAACCAGGAGGCCGGCTACGGGTGGAAGACCTACCCCGAGCGCCTGGAGTCCGCCGGGATCTCCTGGAAGGTCTACCAGGACATCGGCGACGGCCTGGACGCCGCCGGCTCCTGGGGCTGGATCAACGACGCCTTCCGCGGCAACTACGGCGACAACTCGCTGCTGTACTTCAACACCTACCGCAATGCCCGGCCCGGCAGCCCCCTGTACGAGAAGGCGCGCACCGGCACCGACGTCAAGGCGGGCGAGGGCTACTTCGACCGGCTCCGCGCCGACGTGGTCAACGGCACCCTGCCCCAGGTCTCCTGGATCGCCGCCCCCGAGGCGTTCAGCGAGCACTCGAACTGGCCGACGAACTTCGGCGCCTGGTACATCTCGCAGGTCCTGGACGCGCTGACGGCGAACCCTGCGGTGTGGGCGAAGACCGCCCTGTTCATCACCTACGACGAGAACGACGGCTTCTTCGACCACGTGGTCCCGCCGTACCCGCCGGCCTCCTCCGCCTGGGGCCTGTCCACCGCCGACGTGTCGAAGGACCTGTACGCGGGCGGCGGCGGTTACGCCGCCGGACCGTACGGGCTGGGTCCGCGCGTCCCGATGATCGTGGTCTCTCCGTGGAGCAAGGGCGGCTACGTCTGCTCCGAAACCTTCGACCACACCTCGGTGATCCGCTTCATGGAGAAGCGCTTCGGGGTGCACGAGCCGAACATCTCCCCGTGGCGCCGTGCCGTCTGCGGCGACCTGACCTCGGCCTTCGACTTCACCAGGGCCGATGCCGCCCCCGCCGCGCTGCCGTCCACGGCCGCGTACGTCCCGCCGGACAAGGACCGCCACCCGTCCTACCACCCCACGCCGCCGACGACGGGCGCGCTGCCCCCGCAGGAGGCCGGGGCCAAGCCGACCCGCGCGCTCGGCTACGTTCCGTACGTGGACGGCTCCCGCACCGTCTCCACCGGCAAGTTCACCCTCACCTTCGCCTCCGGCCCGACCCTGGGCGCCCACTTCCACAGCACCTCGGGCAACCGCACGGACGGCCCCTGGCCCTACACGGTCGAGGCGGGCAAGACGCTTGCCGACACCTGGTCCACCAGCAGCTCCACCGGCAACCAGATCAACCTGACGGTGTGGGGTCCCAACGGCTTCCTGCGCACCTGGAAGGGCCCGGCGAAGAAGGCCGGCCCGGAGGTCACGGCCCGCCACGTGAGCTCCACCGGCAACCTGGACCTGACGATGACCAACTCCGGCACGGCAGCGGTCAACCTCACCGTGGCCAACGCCTACGGCGGCGCGGCCCAGACCTTCCGGGTCCCGGCCGGCGGCAGGGTCACCCACACCGTCAACCTGGGTGCGACGGGCCGCTGGTACGACGTCAAGGTCGTCTCCGACCTCGACACCACCTTCCTGCGGCGCTTCGCGGGACACGTGGAGACCGGCGCCCCGGGCGTCTCCGACCCCGCCATCAGGACCGCCTGATCCGGTCCTGCGGTGTGCGCAGCAGCCGCCGTTCCAGGACCGCCAGGTCCGCGGGGCGGTGGCTGCGGGCGTGCCGGAGCAGCAGGTCGCGGGCCGTGTCCGGGACCCGGCGCCGCTTGGGATGGCGGGAGGTGAACTCCTCGCCCGCGAAGAACCGGACGGCACCCTCCAGCCCGGCGCGGTCCGACTCCCGCACCGCCCACGCCAGTTCGGCGGTGTCGGCCCCGGCCAGCAGGCGCAGCGGGGCCCGTTCGGCGAGCAGCCACGCCGCGTCGCGCGGCTCCTCGCGTACGGCGCCCAGCCAGCCGAAGGCCACGCTCAGCGGCACCCCGCGCGGCGCCGCGGGATCCTCGGCGCCCGCCGCGAGGGCCCCGGCGTACTCCCGCAGCACGCCCGGTGCCGCCGCCGCCCAGCGGGCCCGGTGGCGGGCCGGGATCCCGTCGGGGGACAGCGGGTCCAGCAGCCGGTTCGACTCCGGGGTGGGGTGGCGGGTCCCGTCGTCGTCCCCGCAGGCACAGGTGAACAGCACCTCGCCGGCCGCGGCGGCGCGCGCCCGGCCCAGCTCCCGGACGGCCCGGACCTCGGCGGCCTCGGCGGGATCGGTGATCTCGTAGCTGCTCGGGTGATGGGGGTGCCGGGCCCCGTCGGCGCGGGAGAAACCCCCCATGACCAGCCGGTCCGTGTGCGATGTCGGGCTCACGGTGTGATGGTAGGCGCGATGGGCATGACGTACGGCGTCGGTTGTCACCACCTCCGTCACCGAGGGAGAACGCATGGCCATCGCCCACCGCCGGATCGGTACCGGACCCGTCCGCGTCATCGTGCTGCACGACTGGTTCGGTACGTCCGCCAACTGGGGCTCCGTGCTGGACCACTTCGACCCCGAGGGGTTCTCGTACGCCTTCCTCGACTACCGGGGCTACGGCGAACGCCGCGACGTCACCGGCCGCCACACCCTCCCCGAGATCGCCGACGACGTCCTCGAACTCGCCGACGAGCTCGGCTGGGACACCTTCTCCCTGCTCGGCCACTCCATGGGCGGCAAGGCCGCCCAGCAGGTCCTCGTCCGCGCCCCCCAGCGGATCGAGAAGCTCGT
This sequence comes from Streptomyces sp. NPDC023541, assembly GCF_055559995.1. Lineage (NCBI taxonomy): Bacteria > Bacillati > Actinomycetota > Actinomycetes > Kitasatosporales > Streptomycetaceae > Streptomyces > Streptomyces sp. NPDC023541. The sequence continues at coordinate 30,016 of NZ_JBVHJO010000019.1, read as the reverse complement.
CGGGGTCAACCCGGTCCCGGCCGCGCCGTACGCGATGGACGACGCCACCCGCGCGCTCTTCTTCGGCGCCGCCGAGAGCCGCGAGAACCGGCGCGCCATCCTCGACCTCGTCACCGGAAACCGGGCGAGCCGCCGCTGGATCGACGCGATGGTCACCCACTCCCTGGAGGTCTCCCGGCCGGAGGCCTTCGCCGACTACCTCGCGAGCTGGCAGTCCCTGGACCTGTCCGCCGCCGTGAAGGGCAACACCGTCCCGGTACTCGTCCTGGTCGGAGAGTACGACCTCGCGCTCACCGCCGACGTGATGCGCGCCACCTGGCAGGTCTGGTACCCCAACTGCCGCGTCCACACCCTCCCCGGCGCCGGGCACTACCCGCCGCACGAGACCCCCGTGGCCTTCGCCACCGAGGTGGAGGCCTTCCTCCGCCCCTAGGCCCGGCCGCGGGGCATGAAAAAACCCCTGGGGCGCGAGGAGACCTCGTGCCCCAGGGGAACAGGGTGAGTGACGGGACTTGAACCCGCGGCCACCTGGACCACAACCAGGTGCTCTACCAACTGAGCTACACCCACCACGAAGGGAGGCGGACCACCCGTTCGATGTGCATGCACAGCATAGCCGATCTGCCGGGTGGTCCTGCGACGCGTTATCCGGCCGAGCGGCTCGAGGCCAGGGTGGCGGCGAGCCTGGCCGTGACCCCGCCGGACCGTCCGGCGGCGTGCGCGACGGCCGCGACGGCGAGCGCCCTGATGATCGGGTGGGGCCTGGTCCCGTCCCCCTGGAGCTCCGGCTGGAAGAGCGTGGCCAGGAAGAAGGGGTGCCCGGGCAGCTCCGCGATGCGCACCTGCCCGTCCCCGTCGTGGCCCGACAGCCGCAGCCCGTGCGCGGTGAGGGCCGGCAGGTGTCGCGGGGCGGGCCCGTAGTTGCAGTGGTAGCGCTCCATGGACCGCTCCGCGCCGAGCGCGGCCTCGGCGAGCGACCCGGGCTCGGCCCGCACCAGCCCCTCGTGGCCGACGAGCGAGCACGCGAGCGGGGCGATCAGCGGGTCCGCCGCCCCGGGGTCGTTCTCGGCGTGCGCGACGCCCGCCAGCCCGCACACCGTCCGGGCGTACTCCAGCAGCGTGTGCTGGAAGCCGCCGCACGTCCCGAGGAAGGGGATGCCCTCCTCGCGGGCCACCCGGATCGCGGCCAGTGCCCCGGCCTCGCTGGCGTACGGGCTGCCCGGCAGCACCCACACGGCGTCGAAGCCGGCCAGGGTCCCGGCGGCTGCCTCGGCCGCGGCGTCGGCGGTGGGGATCCAGTAGGCGTCGAGGACGAGCCCCTCACGGGTGGCGAGGGCGTCGAGGAGGAGCGGGATCCGGGTGTGGGACTTCACGTGCGGGGAGCGGTCGCCTACCAGGGCGACCCGCGCCACCCCCGCGTGCGCGGTGTGTTCGGTGGTCATGTGGACCATCTTGTGACCGCCCCCTGCTTCAGCGCCAACGATTGTTCGTGCACCTGTCATAAGCAACCCTGATGACCATGGATCCGCACCTGCTCCGCACCTTCGTCACCGTGGCCCGGCTGGCCTCCTTCTCCGGCGCCGCCCGCGAGCTGGGCTACACCCAGTCCGCCGTCTCCCAGCACATCGCCGCGCTGGAAGGGGACCTGCGGGCGGAGCTCCTGACCCGCCGGCCCGTCACACCGACCCCGGCCGGGGTGCGGCTGCTGGAGCACGCCGGGCCGCTGCTGCTGCGGCTCGACGCCGCGCGGGCCGACGTACTGCGGCTGGCCGCCGCCCCGCCCGGGAGCGTCACGCTCGCCGCGTCCCCGCTCGCCGTGGGCCCGCGACTGCTCGCCGCCCTGCCCGCCACCGGGGTCACCCTGCGCGTGCTGCCCCCGGCCGAGGTGCCCGCCGCCGTGGCCACCGGCGGCTGCGACCTCGGGCTGGTCGACGGCCCGGCCGCCCCGAGCGACCCGCTGCGACTGCCCGACGTGGCACCGCTCACCGTGAGGGGCGCCGGGGAGGAGGAACTGGCCGTGCTGCTGCCCGCCGGGCACCCCTTCGCCGGGCGGTCCGCCGTCCGCCTGGACGACCTCGCCGACGCCCGCTGGATCGACGCCCCCGGCGTCGGCCTGCCGCTCACCGCCGCCCGCGCCTCCGTCCGCTACGAGGGCACCGACGTGCACGCCCTCTGCGCGCTGGCCGCCGCCGGGCACGGCCTGGCGCTCCTGCCGCGCCGCATCGCCGGGGCCGCCGGCGCGGGAGTGGCCGTACCGCTGTCCGCCCCGCGCCTGGTGCACCGTACGGAACTGCTCTCGCCCGGCGCCCCGACCGGCGCGGCCGCTGCCCTGGCCGCACGGCTCACGGCAGGATCCCCCGTATGACCGATGACACCGACGCCGCCGGCCCCGCCCCCTTCACCGCGGCCGACTACGCCGCCCGCATGACCGCTGCCGCGCGGAGCGCCGCCGACGCGGGGCTCGCCGGGCTGCTCATCGCCCCCGGCCCCGACCTCACCCACCTCACCGGATACCGGCCCACCGCCGAGACCGAACGGCTGACCCTCCTCGTCCTGGCCGCCGGGAAGGACCCGGTGCTCGTCGTGCCCGCCCTGGAGGCACCCGACGCGGCCAAGGCGCCCGCAGCCGCCGCGCTGACCCTGCGGGACTGGGCCGACGGGAAGGACCCGTACGCCCTGACCGCCCCGCTGCTGGACTTGCGCGGCCGCTTCGGGGTGAGCGACAACACCTGGGCCCTGCATCTCCTCGGCCTGCAGCAGGAGTTGCCGGGCACCTCCTACGCGCCGCTGACGAACTGCCTGCCCATGCTCCGCGCCGTGAAGGACCCGCGGGAGCTGGAGCGCCTGGCCGCCGCGGGGGCCGCCGCGGACGCCGCCTACGCGCAGATCCTCCACCTCCCCTTCGCCGGCCGCCGGGAGGCCGACGTCGCCGCAGACCTCGCCGCCCTGCTGCGCACGCACGGCCACTCGCAGGTCGACTTCACCGTCGTCGGCTCAGGCCCCAACGGGGCCGATCCGCACCACGAGGCCGGCGACCGTGTGATCCGCCACGGCGACATGGTGGTCCTCGACTTCGGCGGCCTGCGCTTCGGCTACGGCTCCGACATCTCCCGCACGGTGCACGTGGGCGAGCCCACCGCCGAGGAGCAGCGGGTCCACGACATCGTCCGCGAGGCCCAGCAGGCGGGCGTGGCGGCGGTCCGGCCGGGCGTCGCCTGCCAGGAGGTGGACCGGGCGGCACGGGCCGTGATCACCGAATTCGGTTACGGCGACCGCTTCGTCCACCGCACCGGCCACGGCATCGGCGTCACCACCCACGAGCCCCCGTACATGGTCGAGGGCGAGGAACAGCCCCTGGTCCCCGGCATGTGCTTCTCCGTGGAGCCGGGCGTGTACCTGCCGGGCCGGTTCGGCGTCCGCATCGAGGACATCGTGACCGTCACCGACGACGGCGGCCGCCGCCTCAACGAGGCCCCGCGCGAGCTCGCCGTCGTCGAATAGCCCCGCGCGCTCAGGGGCCGAGGACCACCGCCGACTCGCCCGGCAGGTGGATCCGCCCGTCCGGGCCGGGGTGTTCGAGCGGCTCCCAGGACGCCAGCACCCGTACCCCGTTGCGACCCAGGGCGATCGTCACCGGCTCGGCGGAGAGGTTCACGGCCACGCGTACGTCGCCCCGCCGGAAGGTGAGCCAGCGCCGCTCCTCGTCGTGGGCGACCCGGACCGCCGCCAGGTCCGGGTCGCGCAGGTCCGGGTGGGTGCGGCGGAGCGCGACCAGGGTGCGGTACCAGTCCAGCAGGCGGGCGTGGAGCGGCTGTTCGGGCTCCGACCAGTCCAGACGGGAACGGTCCCGGGTGGCCGGGTCCTGCGGGTCGGGGATCTCCTCGGCCTTCCAGCCGTGCGCCGCGAACTCGCGGCGCCGGCCGGACCGCACCGCCTCGGCGAGCTCCGGATCGGGGTGGTCGGTGAAGTACTGCCACGGAGTGCGCGCGCCCCACTCCTCGCCCATGAACAGCATCGGTACGAAGGGCCCGGTCAGTGCCACCGTCGCCGCACAGGCCAGCAGTCCGGGGGAGAGGGAGGCCGAGAGCCGGTCGCCGAGCGCCCGGTTGCCGATCTGGTCGTGGGTCTGGGTGTAGCCGACGAACCGGTGGGCCGGGGTGCGGCGGTGGTCCACCGGCCGGCCGTGCGTGCGGCCACGGAAGGACGACCAGGTCCCGTCGTGGAAGAAGACCCGGGTCAGGGTCTTGGCCAGGGCGGCCAGCGGAGCTTCGGCGAAGTCGGCGTAGTAGGCCTGGGATTCGCCGGTCAGCGCGCAGTGCAGGGCGTGGTGGAAGTCGTCGTTCCACTGGGCCTGCAGGCCCAGGCCCCCAGCGGCCCGCGGGGTGGTGGTGCGCGGGTCGCACCGGTCGGACTCGGCGATCAGGAACAGCGGCCGGCCGGTCTCCGCGGCGAGCCCGTCGACGGCCGCGGACAGTTCCTCCAGGAAGGTGAGCGCCCGCCCGTCGGCCAGCGCGTGCACGGCGTCGAGCCGCAGCCCGTCGACGCCGTAGTCGCGCAGCCAGGCCAGGGCGCTGTCGACGAGGTACGCGCGCACCTCGTCGGAGCCGGGCGCGTCCAGGTTCACCGCCGAGCCCCACGGGGTGTGGTGGGTGTCGGTGAAGTACGGGCCGAAGGCCGGGAGGTGGTTGCCGGAGGGGCCGAGGTGGTTGTGCACCACGTCGAGGACCACCCCCAGCCCGGCGGCGTGCGCGGCGGCCGTGAACCGGGCCAGGCCGGCCGGGCCGCCGTACGGCTCGTGCACCGCCCAGGGCGCGACCCCGTCGTAGCCCCAGCCGTGCCGGCCGGCGAAGGAGCACACCGGCATCAGTTCCACGTGCGTGACGCCGAGGGCGGTGAGGTGGCCGAGCCGGGCCGCGGCCGCGTCGAAGGTGCCCTCGGGGGTGAAGGTGCCGACGTGGAGCTCGTACAGGACCGCGTCCTGGAGCGGGACGCCCGGCGACGGGGCGTGCCGGGGGGCGAGGGCCTCGAAGTCGACGACGGCCGACAGCCCGTCGGGGCCGTCCGGCAGCCGCCGGCCGCGAGGGTCGGGCCGAGGGGCGGTGTCCCCGTCCAGGAGGAAGCCGTAGCGGCTGCCGTCCCCTGCGGGGGCCTGTACGGTCCACCAGCCGTCCCGGTCCGGATCGCGTCCCATGTCGTACGTCGCGTCGTCGAGCCGCAGCGCGACCCGGCCGGTCAGCGGCGCCCACACCTCGAACTGCACGGGCGGTCCCCTCGTCTGTCGGCGGTGTCCAGCATGCTTATCGTGCACATCATTCCGGGCGTGGCGGGGGAGTTCTGGACACTCCGCCCCCGACGGGCCGACAATCACCCTGTGACGTCGAGTTTCGAACTTCCTGCCTTCCCCGCGCCGCGGCTGTCGGACGCCGAGCGAGACCGTGCGCTGGGCCAGCTCAGGGAGGGCGCGGCCCTCGGCAAGCTGTCCCACGACACCTTCCTGCGCCGCATGGAACTCGCCCTCGTGGCCCGTCGTTCCGAGGACCTCGCGGTCCTGACCGCGGACCTCCAGACCAGGGAGGCCGCCGAAAGCCCGTGGACCCGTCGGCTGTTCGGCTGGGTCGGCCGGGTCTCGGCGGTGTCCGCCGGTGTCCGGCGGGCCTGGGCGGCCGAGCGGCTGCCCAAGCTGCTGCTGCCGCATCCGAGCGCGGCGGCCCTGCGGATCGGCCGCGACCCCGGCAACGGGCTGCGGCTCAGCCACGAGACCGTCTCCCGGATGCACGCGGAACTGAGCCTGCGCGACGGGGTGTGGGTGCTCAAGGACCTCGGCTCCACCAACGGGACCACCGTCAACGGACGCCGGGTGACGGGCTCCGCGGTCGTCCGCGACGGGGACCAGGTCAGCTTCGGGAACATGAGCTTCCGGCTCTCGGCAGGCTGAGCACCGGGGCCGGCGGCGCGCATCTCGGCGCCGCCCGGCCCGCCCCCGCACGCCGGCCGGCGGGACCGACCGCGCAGGATGGGGTCATGGAACACACGCCTGTCATCCGCCGTGCCCGCGTCGGGGACCTGCCCCGGCTGGTCGAACTCGTCCACGAGCACGTCGCGTACGAGAAGTCGGCCCCCCGCCCCGTGGACCTCGCGAGCCGGCTCGGCCCGCGGCTGTTCGCCGAGGACTCCCGGCTGTGGGTGCTGCTCGCCGAGACCTCCGACGGCGTCGTCGCCGGATACGCCGCCTGCTCGGCCGAGTTCGCGTTCTGGGACGCGCGGGACTACCTGCACATGGACTGCCTCTACCTGGCCGCGGCGGCCCGCGGCCAGGGTCTCGGCACCGCCCTGATGGACGGCGTGACGGAGCTGGCCCGCGAGCTGGGCCTGGAGCAGGTCCAGTGGCAGACCCCCGACTGGAACGAGGGGGCGATCCGCTTCTACGACCGCCTCGGCGCCGCCGCGCACCCCAAGTTCCGCTACGCCCTGCCCGTGGCGCGGTCGGCCGCCACGAGCCTTTCGTAGGCGGCCAGGACGGTACGGGACTGGTGTTCCACCTGGGTGGCCACCGGGATCCAGCGGGCCCCGAACCGGGCCGCGAACTCCTCGCACCACCCGGTGACCAGCCGGTCCAGCCCGGGCGCCGCCGGATGCCCCTCGGCGCGCAGGACCCGCAGCAGCATCGCCGCCGCGCGCAGCGACAGCCGCCGCCCGAAGGCGTCGATGCTGGCGATGTACGCAGCCGTGGCCTCCGTGGGGGCGCCGGCGCCGGTCCACTCGACGGTGATCCGGGGGATCAGCGCGAGCGTCCAGTCCACCGCGCGCAGCAGCGGGGCCGCTGCCGGGTCCTCGTAGCCGCCCGGGTGCGGCCCGTCCCGGTCACGGTCCCGGTCACCGTCCCGTTCGCCGTCCCGTCCTGCGTCCCGGGCCCGCTCCCGGGCCGCGCCGACGAGCGCGGCGTCCGCCGTGAGCCGCCCCGCCAGCATCCGCAGGGCGCCGCGCGGGTCGGGGTGCGGGGCCGGATCGTCCACCAGGTCGGAGGCCCACATGGGGACTTCGACGATCGCGGTGGTGCCGGCGTAGCGGTGGGCGTGGTACCAGGTGCTCAGCCGGGTGTCCTCCGGGTGGAACGCCCCGGCGGCCTCGCTGCCCGGTTGCGGGATCACGAAGATCCCGGGCCCGGGCGAGGGCCAGCCGGCGGCGTCGGAGGCACCGTTCTCCACCGGGATGCGCAGCTCGGCGGCCGATGTGGCGAACGGCTCGGCGAGGCCGGGTATGTCCCGCGTGAGCTGCACCCAGGTACCGCCGAGATCGGTGGCGTGCAGGGAGGCCTGGAGGACGGGCCGCAGCTCGTCGATGAGCGCGGTCAGCGCCAGCGTCTCCGGCGGCAGCCGGTCCGCGGGCAGTAAGGACGGCGCCCATTCGGGCTGTTCGGGACCGGGCGGCCGGAAGAAGTACCGGTGGTAGTCCAGGAGCGAGTACGGGCGGGGGGTGCGGTGCAGGTCCGCGCCGTCCGGGTCGGCGCAGAGCAGGAAGTGCCAGCCGCACCCGGCCCGGGGCGCCGGGTCGCGCAGCAGCCGGCGGGCGAGCGAGAGCGCAGTGGCGCCGCCGACGGGCTCGTTGGCGTGCGCTCCGGCGACGACGAGGACGCTGCGGGCGTCCCCGCCCGCCGTGCCGACCGGGCCGGCCGCCGCCGTCGCGGCGACCGACAGCACCCAGATCGGCTGCCCGGCCCGCGAGGTGCCGGCCTGGCGGAGCCGGACCTCGCCGGGGTGTTCGTCCGCCAGCGCACGGGCGGCCAGCCCGAGCTCCTGCGGTGTGGGGTAGCACATGTCACGGAGGAGAGTCACAAGGGATGCCATGCCCGCCGGGCCCGCCGCCTACTGCTGTACGGGCCCCGCAGTTCCCCGGAGCTGCGGGGAAACCCCTGGCCAAGGCTATGTCGAAGCCTCCCGGGAGGCCGCGTGCCGCGGCCGGCACAGACACCCGCGGCACCGGCCGTGGGCGGGGAAACCTCCCAAACCGGCTGCGGAGGATGATCACGGGATGTCACAGTCACACCATGCGCATTGACGAGGCCGGCGTGAAGGGATCGGTCACCGACCTGGCACAGGAGCGGTGGGGAGTCACGCTGGGCGGAGAGCTTCCGGCGCGGTTCGCGGAGCCGGGGTGGACCTACGAGGAGACCGTCGACCGCCGCTGTCCCGTGTGCGGCGGTGAACTGCACGCCCTGCGCAGACCGTACGAGTCCCAGGGGCGCACCTACCAGTACACGGCCCTTGTCTGCCCCGCCTGTCCCGCCGCCTTCACCCTCGCGGAGCTCGGGGTGAAGCGGTACGACCAGCTGACCGACACCGTGCCCCGCCAGGCCGGGCAGACGGCCCGACGCCGTCGGGCGCCCGTGCCCCTCGGGGCGTCCCCGGACGGGCCGGGGGGTACCGTCACCGTGATCGTCAGGGCTCCGGGGGTACGCGCGGACCGCGGCCCTGCGTGGCCGGAGGACCTGGTCGTGCCCGACGGGACCGAGCAGAGGGCCTTGTCCTGGTGGAAGGTCGCCGATCCCGCGTGGCGCCCGGCCGACGCTGTGCTCACGGCGGCCGAGGACGTGCGGGTGATCCTCCCCGAAGGCCAGGAGTACGAGGCGCTGAGGGCGTGGCTGAAGGGGCGGGACGTCCCGTACCGGGTCAGCCGCTACTGGGAGGAGGCCGGTCAGGTCGGTACGGTCACCGACACCGGCGGCCGTGCGGAGCTGGTCGCGGTGGGGCCGGACGGAGCGGCCCCCGCCCCGGGGCCCTGGGCGGTGGCGGCTCGGGACGCCTTCGCCGCCCAGTGGGACGCGCTGGAGGAGCTGCCGGACGGCGACGGCGACGCGTATGTGCCTGTCGGGGAGCTGGTGCCGGCCGAGTGGGCCGGGCTGCTGCCGCACCCGTCGTTCAACCCCGTGCAGGCCGCTGCCGTCCCGGTGGTGCTCGAGGGCACCGGGCATCTGGTCGTGGTCGCGCCGACGGGCGCGGGAAAGACCCCGATCGGGATGGTCGCAGCGCTGGAGGCGCACGCCCGCGGACGCAAGGCGGCTTGGCTGGTGCCGCAGCGCTCGCTCACCGACGAGCTCGACCGCGAGCTCCAGCTGTGGCGCCGCCGTGGGCTGCGGGTGGTGCGTCTGACCGGTGAGGCCGCCGTGGACACGGAGTTGATCCGGTCGGCCGACGTGTGGGTGGCCACCACCGAGAAGTTCGAGGCGATCTGCCGTGCGGGTTCGCTGCGGGACGCGCTCGCGGAGGTCGGCTGCCTGGTGGTCGACGAGATCCACCTGCTCGGCGATCCGGCCCGCGGAGCCGTACTGGAGGCGCTGCTCGCCCGCGTACGGGAGGACAGCGCGGCCATCCGGATCGTAGGCCTGTCCGCGACGGTCGCCAACGCGGACGAAGTCGCCCAGTGGCTGGGCGCCCGCCTGGTGCGCACCACCTGGCGGCCCACGCGGCTCACCTGGCAACTGCCCCTCCTGCCCCCGGTCGACGAGACGGACTGGGCCAAGCGGGCCGCCGCCCGAACCGGGGCCGCCGTGCGCATCGCCCGTCAGGTCACCGGGGACGGTGGCAGCGTCCTCGTCTTCTGCGGCAGCAAGCGCCGCGTCCGGACCACGGCGCTCGCGATGGCCGCCGACCGGGGCGTGCCCACCGCCGGCGTGGACGCCGACGACGCCGAAGCCGTGGAGCGGCTGTGCACCAAGGCGGGGGTGCGGCTGCACTACCGGGACTGGCCGTACAAACGGGAGGCCGAGCAGGCCTTCCGTGCCCGCGAGGCGGAGATCCTCGTCGCCACCTCCACGGTCGCGGCGGGCGTCAACCTCCCCGCCCGCGCGGTGATCGTCAGCGACACCACCATCGGTCTGGACCGCATCGAGGTGTCGATGGTCCAGCAGATGTTCGGACGCGCCGGGCGCATCGGAGCCGGAGAGCGCGAGGGCTGGGCGTTCCTGCTCACCGACCCGGCGGAACGAGCCCACTGGCAGGCCCGGTTGGCCGCCGGATACAGCGTGCGGTCGAGACTGGACGAACACCTGGCCGACCACCTGCTCGCCGAAGCCGTGCAGGAGCGCGTTTCGACCCTCGACGAGGCGGAGCGGTGGTGGGCCGGCACGTTCGCCGCCCACCAGGGGCACGACAGCGTGGAGCCCCTCCACGAGGCGGCACAGTTCCTCGCCGAGGTGGGCTGCCTGCGGGACGCCGCCCACGAGGTCCGCCTGGAGCCCAGCGCGCTGGGGCGGCTGACCAGTCGCTTCATGGTCGATGCCGGCGTCGCCGACGATCTGGCGACGGCACTGCGGCAGGCCCCGGTACCCGAAGACCCGCTCACGGCCGAGCAGTTGCTCGCGACTCTGCTCAGCACCCGCCTGCCCGTACTCGAACAGGCGCCGTTCACCGAGCGTGCGAAGACCGCCCTGCGCCGAGTCCTGCGTGAGGCCGAGCACGCGGACGACGAGCCGGACGACCCCTGGGGGCTGGGCCCGGCGAAGGAACCGGCGCCGGCCGAGGACGAGCAGCGGCCACAGGCCGGGGATCTCGCCCGCGCGGTCCTGCTCCTTGCAGCGACCCGTCCGCGCCTCTTCCGCGGCCGCCCCGCCTATGTCCTGGGCATCCCCGTGGACTCCATGACCGGCATCCTGGAGGAGGCCCAGCGCTACCTGGCCTGGCTCGGCGCGCAGGGTCCACTCGGCACGGTCCACCCCTGGGTGGCCGTCGTCGCCGCCGACCTCTCGCTCCGCATCCGCTGGCGCACGCTGGGGGTCGACCGAGGGGCCGGACGCCTCCTCTGGATGTGCGAGCGCATGGCCACGGCCCCGCTCGCGCCCGGCCTGGTCCCGCGCATGTGGAACGCGGCCCGGGCCCGCGGCGTCGACGCGCCCGACTGGAACGGCACGACCCCGCCGAGCGACTGCGCACTCTCCCCGGACCGCTACCGCGCCCTCCTCGCGGAGCGCGCGACCGGCACGCGCCTCGCCCTCCAGGAGGACACGGTCCGGGTCTGGGCCCCGCCCGGATCGGCGATCCGCCTGTGGAACGGTGTGACCACCACCGTGCACGTCGCCGACGGTGAGGAGACCACACTGCTCCTTCCACCGGCCGACCCGGCCGACTCGTCGGCCGGGCGCTGCGGCGCGGCCGTCTTCACCCGCGGTGATCGGCTGGCGGCAGGGTGGCTCGGAGCGTACGCGGCCATGCGCGCCTGATCCGGACCGTCAGGGGCCCGAGACGGAACTGCCGGTGAAACAGCTGCGGATCCTCCACCCCCGATGACGGGAGGGGCTTGTCAGCTCAGGGCGAGCTGGCCGGCGGCCGCCTGACCTCGCGGGGTCGGTACGGCGGCCACCGGGTGTGCGATGCGGTGGGGCAGAGCCGTGTTGCGGCGCTGGGTGCGGTTGTTGGCGACCGCTCGTTCGACGGCCTCGGTCTGGCCGATGAGCATGACACCGTGGCGGGCGCGGGTGACGGCGGTGTAGAGCAGGTTCCGCTGTAGGAGCATCATTCCGGCCGCGCTGATCATGGGGACGATGACGTACGGGTACTCGCTGCCCTGGGACCGGTGGACGGTCAGGGCGTAGGCATGGACGAGTTCGTCGAGATCGGTGAAGGAGTACACGGCCGTCTCTCCGTCCGTGAAGGTGACCGTGAGCCGGTGGGCCTCGACTGTCCTGCTCTCCCTGGACCCGGCGTGGCACCGGAGCCTGGCGGTCTTCTCCCGGTCCCGCTGACCGGCGCCGCCGCGGCCTTCGCGGAGCTGCTCGCAGCCTCGACCGCCACGGGACCGGCCCCCGGCGGGCCCTCAGCGGCGGAGCCAGACACCGACCGGGCGGTCGTCCAGCAGGGCCGTCACCTCGGCTGAACCGCTGTGCCCGATGCGGCGGCCCCGGTCGGCGGGCGGGGGGAGGACCGGCGTCCACGTGCCCGGCGGCAGGTCCACGCGGGTGTCGCGCCAGCCGCCCGCCGCCGCCAGCCGGTGGGACAGCCGGGTGGCCGCCACCAGCAGGCCCGGCGCCCGGGTGAAGGCCACCAGGTGGTCCGCCGCCGGACCCCGGGCCGCGACGGGGGCGTAGCCCCGGAAGAGTTCCGGCCGGTCCCGGCGCAGCCGCAGCAGCGCCGCCGTGAAAGCCAGCTTCTCCTCGGCCGGGCCCCGCGGGGCGGCCCCCGCGTCCAGCCGCGCCAGCGCCTCGCGCGGCAGGTGCGCCGGGCGCCGGTTGTCCGGGTCGACCAGCGCCCGGTACTCGGTCTCCGCCCCCTGGTAGACCTCCGGGACGCCCGGCATCGCGAGGTGCAGCAGCGCCATGCCGAGCAGGTTCGCGCGGGCCGCCTCCGCGAGCTCCGCCGGGAGGTCCAGCGGGGCCGGGACGTAGCCCGGGACGCCCGTCTCGTACTCCTCGTTCCGGTCGGTCCAGCTGGTGTGCAGGGCGGCCTCGCGCGCTCCCTTGAGCAGGGCGTCGGCCAGGCGCGGCACCGCATCGGGGGCCCGTCCGAGCCCGAACGCGGTCTGCCGGGCCACCCAGGCCAGGTGGGGGTCGTGGGCGCTCTCGCCGTCGGCCGGGCCGTCGGGGCCGGCCATCAGCTCCGGCGCCTGGGACAGCGTCGAGACCCGGGCCCTGACGTCCGCGCTGCGCTTGGTGTCGTGCGTGGACAGCACCGTGCCGGTCCGGGGCCAGTCCCGCGCCTGCGCGGCGCAGTACGCGTGGAACTCCTCGGGCGACACCGCCGGACGCCCTGGCTCCCCGCCCACCTCGGTGGCCGACAGCAGGGGCGCGTAACGGTAGAAGGCCCGGTCCTCCAGGGACTTGGCGCGCAGGGCCGCCGAGGTCTGGGCGAAGCGGGCGGCGAAGGCCGGGTCCCGCAGCAGCAGCTCCCGTACGCCGGCCACCGCGGCCGGGTCGGCCAGCTCGGCCGCCCGCTCCAGCGCCTGCGGCGGCAGCTCCGGTTCGCCGGGATAGGGCCGGTAGACGGGAAAGGCGATCAGCAGTTCGCGTACGGCGGCGGCCAGTTCCGGGCCGGCCCGGCGCTCCAGCGCCCCCAGTTCGGCGGCCAGGTCGCCGGTCAGCACCTCCCGCGCACAGGCGCGGGCCGTCTCCGGCCACTGCGGCAGCCCGGTGGACTCCGCGTACCGGGCGGCCAGTTCGGCGGCGCCCGCCGGATCGGTGAACACCCCGTCGACCCGGTGCAGAGCGTCGTACCCGGTGGTCCCGGCCACCGGCCACCCCGCCGGCAGCCGCTCGTGCCGGGCCAGGATCTTCTCGACCACCACCCAGCAGCCGTCGCCCGCCGCGGCCCGCAGCCGGCCGAGGTACTCCTCCGGGTCCGCCAGGCCGTCCACGTGGTCGATCCGCAGGCCCTGCGCGACACCGTCGCGGACCAGCTCCAGCACCTTCGCGTGGGTGGCAGTGAACACGTCCGGGTCCTCCACCCGGACCCCGATCAGTTCCGAAATGGTGAAGAAACGGCGGTAGTTGAGCGTGGTCGCGGTCTCCCGCCACCAGGTGGGCCGGTACCACTGCGCGGCGAGCAGCTCCGGCAGCGGCAGGCCCGCGGTCCCCTCCCGCAGCGGGAACTCCTGCTCCCCGTGGCGCAGCACCCCGCCGTCGACCCGCAGGTCGCAGGAGTCCACCGGGCCGGGGAGCAGCGGGAGCGCCACCCGCCCGCCGCCCGCGTCCCAGTCGATGTCGAACCAGCGTGCGTACGGCGAACCCGGCCCGTCCCGCAGCACCTCCCACAGCGGCCGGTTCAGCCGCAGCGGCGTCGGTACCGCCATGTGGTTGGGCACGATGTCGAGGACCAGGCCGAGACCGTGCGCCCGGGCGGCCCCGGCCAGGGCCCGCAGACCGGCCTCGCCGCCGAGCTCGGCCCGTACGCGGGAGTGGTCGGTGACGTCGTACCCGTGGGTCGATCCGGGCACCGCCTCCAGGACGGGGGAGAGGTGAAGGTGCGACACGCCGAGCGAGGCGAGGTACGGCACGGCCGCCTCGGCCGCCGCGAAGGGGAATTCCGGGCACAGTTGGAGGCGGTAGGTCGACGCCGGAGTGACAGGATTCGGAACATCAGATTCCGATGCGGGGATCGGGCGCGGCTGGCTCATGAGAACGTACGTACCCAACCTGCCGGATTCCGTGCCATGACCCAATGCATCCGAGTGACTGCGCCGGGTTAGTGTCGATCAAGTGGTTGCAACCGTCGACACTTATCGAAGAGTCATCGCCCTGACCGGGCCCCTCCTTCCGCTCGTCTCCTTCCTCGCCCGACTGCCCGTCGCGATGTCCCAGTTCGGAAGCTTCCTGCTGGTCGCCCAGACCAGCGGCTCCCTGGCCACCGCCGGCATCGTCGGAGGGGCCCTGTCCACCGGCCAGGTCCTCTGCGGGCCCGTCCTCGGCCGGCTCGCCGACCGGCACGGCCAGCGGCCCGTCGTCCTGGCCGCCGCCGCGGTCAACGCCGTCGCCACCGCCGCTCTGGTCGCCGGTGCGCTCACCCACCTCGCGACGCTCCCGCTCGCCGCGGTCGGCGCCCTCACCGGCGCCTCCGTGCCGCTGATCGGGCCGCTCGCGCGCACCCGCTCCGTCGCCCTGGCGCACCGCGCCAAGGCCGACGAGGGCGTCGTGGGGGCAGTCCACGCCCTCGAAGGCACCCTCGACGAGGTCTCCTTCGTCTTCGGGCCCGCCCTGGTCGGGCTCGCCGCGCTGGTCGCGCACCCGGCCTTCGCCCTGGCCGGTGCGGTCGGGCTCGTCGCCGTCTTCGCCAGCGCCTTCGCCCTGCACCCGACCGCCTCCGTCACCCCCGGGGCCCCTGCGCGGGATCGGCGGGCGGGCAGCCGGGTCCGGCCGCCCGCCGTGGTCCACGCCGTACGGGGCTCCCTCGCCCTCCAGGGCGTGATGTTCGGCGCCTGCCAGGCCGGCATCACCGCACTCACCATCCGCCTCGGCGTCCCGGACCAGGCCGCCGTCGTCTACTCCGCGATGGGCGTCGTCAGCGCCGCCGTCGGCCTCGCGCTCGGCGCGCTGCCCGCCCGCTTCGGCCTGCGGCTGCGCTGGCGGGTGGCGACCGGCGCAGCCCTCGTGCTCTCGGCGCCCCTGCTGGTCACCGACGGCCTGTGGCCGCTGTACGCGGTCGTCACCGTGCTCGGGGCCGCCTACGCACCCCACCTGATCACCGCGTTCGCGCTGACCGAGCGGGCCGTGGAACCGGCCCGGCTCGCCACCGCCATGGCCTTCGCCGCCAGCAGCCTGGTGGCCGGGCAGGCCGTGGCCCTCGTCGTCTCCGGGCGCCTCGCCGAGCGCTACGGCCCCGGCGGGGCCTTCGCCGTGGCCGTGGGGGCGGCCGCGCTCTGCCTGACCCTCGCCCTCGTCACCCGGGTGCCCGCCGCCCGTACGCCCGCCGACCCGTCGGCCGAGCCGGGCCCGTCGGCCGAGCCGGACCCGGCCGCCGAGCCGGGCCGGCATCCGGCTCAGGACCCCGCCTACGCCGGCCGCTGAAGCACCACCAGGCACCGCCCCGTCAGCGCCACCCGGTCGCCGGCCGCGTACTGCGGCCCGGTGCCGGGTGGCAGTACGTCGGCCCGGGAGGTGTCCACCACCAGCCGCCACTGCGCGCCGTGCCCCGGCGGAACGGTGAAGTCCTGCGGCTCGGCACCCGCGTTGAACATCAGCAGGAACGAGTCGTCGGTGATCCGCTCCCCGCGGCTGCCCGGCTCGGAGATCGCCTCCCCGTTGAGGAACACGGTCAGCGCCCGCGCGTGCTGCGCCTGCCAGTCGCGCGCCCGCATCTCCTCGCCGTGCGGGGTGAACCAGGCGATGTCGGAGAGCTCGTCGTGCGTGCCCTCCACCGGCCGGCCGTGGAAGAACCGGCGCCGCCGGAACACCGGGTGGTCGCGCCGGAGCCACACCATCCGCCGGGTGAACTCCAGCAGCGACGGAGCCGGTTTGCCGGGCTCCGGCCAGTTCACCCACGACAGTTCGTTGTCCTGGCAGTAGGCGTTGTTGTTGCCGCCCTGGGTGCGGCCGAACTCGTCGCCGTGGCTGAGCATGGGCACGCCCTGGGACAGCAGGAGGGTGGCCGTGAAGTTGCGCATCTGCCGCTCGCGCAGCGCCAGGACCTCCGGATCCTCGGTCGGTCCCTCCACCCCGCAGTTCCAGGACCGGTTGTGGCTCTCTCCGTCCCGGTTGCCCTCCCGGTTGGCCTCGTTGTGCTTCTCGTTGTACGAGACGAGGTCGTTCAGGGTGAAGCCGTCGTGGCAGGTGGTGAAGTTGATGGACGCCAGCGGGCGCCGCCCGTCGTCCTGGTAGAGGTCCGAGGAGCCGGTCAGCCGTCCCGCGAACTCCGCCAGCGTCCGCGGCTGTCCGCGCCACAAGTCCCTCACGGTGTCACGGTACTTGCCGTTCCACTCCGTCCACAGCGGCGGGAAGTTGCCCACCTGGTAGCCGCCCTCGCCCAGGTCCCACGGTTCCGCGATCAGCTTCACCTGGCTGACCACCGGGTCCTGCTGGACCAGGTCGAAGAACGACGACAGCCGGTCCACCTCGTGGAACTGCCGGGCCAGCGTCGCCGCGAGATCGAAGCGGAAGCCGTCCACGTGCATCTCGGTGACCCAGTAGCGCAGCGAGTCCATGATCAGCTGCAGCACGTGCGGGGAGCGCATCAGGAGGGAGTTGCCGGTGCCCGTGGTGTCCATGTAGTGCCGCGGATCGTCCGACAGCCGGTAGTACGAGGCGTTGTCCAGCCCCCGGAAGGACAGCGTCGGCCCCAGGTGGTTGCCTTCGGCGGTGTGGTTGTAGACGACGTCGAGGATCACCTCGATCCCCGCCTCGTGCAGCGCCCGCACAGCCGACTTGAACTCCAGCACCTGCTGGCCGCGGTCACCCGAGGCGTAGCCGTTGTGCGGGGCGAAGAAGCCGATCGTGTTGTAGCCCCAGTAGTTGCTCAGCCCGTCGTTGACCAGCCGGTGGTCGTTGACGAACTGGTGCACCGGCATCAGCTCCAGCGCCGTGACCCCGAGCTTGGCGAGGTGGCCGATGACCGCCGGGTGCGCGAGCGCCCCGTAGGTCCCGCGCAGCTCCTCGGGCAGGTCCGGATGACGCATGGTCAGGCCCTTGACGTGGGCCTCGTACAGCACGGTGTGGTGGTACTCGTGGCGCGGCGGCCGGTCGTTGGCCCAGTCGAAGTACGGGTTCACCACCACCGAGCTCATGGTGTGCGGGGCGGAGTCCAGGTCGTTGCGGGAGTCGGGGCGGCCGAAGTGGTAGCCGTACACCGCCTCGTTCCAGTTCACCCTGCCGCTGATGGCCCGCGCGTACGGGTCCAGCAGCAGCTTCGCCGCGTTGCAGCGGCGCCCGCGCTCCGGTTCGTAGGGGCCGTGCACGCGGAAGCCGTAGCGCTGCCCCGGCATGATCCCGGGCAGGTACGCGTGGCGGACGAAGGCGTCCGTCTCCCGCAGCTCGACGGCGGTCTCGGACCCGTCGTCGTGGAGGAGGCACAGCTCGATGCGCCGTGCGGCCTCGGAGTAGACGGCGAAGTTGGTCCCCGCGCCGTCGTACGTGGCGCCGAGGGGATACGCCTGTCCTGGCCAGACCTGCATAGACAACGACTCTTCCCTCGGTGTCGAAAGACGTCCCGGATGATCCGGCTTGGACCGCGTCACTGCCAGATCTTCCCCGAAAGAGGGGCGCCAAGCGCGGACTTGGGAGTGGTCCTACCGGGTGACCCGCAGACCTGACAGTCGGGTCAGCGGACTGTCCGCGCATCGGATAATGGGTCGATCGGCGGTCCGTGTGCGGGCCATCGGGCTGCACCGGGCCGCGCGCGCGGGATACCCTTCCGTGATCACTGGAGACGGGCGTCCAGACGCAGAAGGCGGTGCACGGGTGAGCTCGGGAGGTCTGGAGCTGCCCCCTGGTGACAGCAGTCACGAGGGTGGCCCGGCGGACGCCCCAGGTGGTGTCCCCGGCGGGGCGCCGACGGGGCTCCCGGCAGGGGCGGTCTCCCTGGCGGGCGGGCCGGCGGAGGCCGGGAGCGCGCGGGCCGGCGCCGAACTGGACTGGGGCGCGGAGGCCTGGAGCGAGGTCCGTACGCGGGCGCAGCGGGCGGGCCGGGCCTACATCTGGCTCAACCTGATCGAACAGCGGCTGCGGTCGGTGGTCGGCGCGGTGCTGCGGCCGATCTACGAACCGGTGCACGCCGGGGACGACTGGGTCGTCGCGGCCGCCGGTCCCGCCGGGCAGGAGTGGGTGCAGCGGGCCGTCGCCGTGCGCGAGGTCAGCCGGCGCAAGGGCTATCTGCTCGACTCCGCCGACGACAACGTGCTGAGCTTCCTGACCCTGCCGCAGCTGCGGGAGCTGATGGTCCAGCACTGGCCCTGCTTCGAGCCCTACTTCGACGACCGGCGCGAGATCGAGCTGGCCCTGGACGAGCTGGAGGTCACGCGCAACGTCGTCTCCCGCAACCGGGCCCTGTCGCGGCCCGTGCTGGAGCAGGCGGAACGGGCCTCGGCGCGGCTGCTGGAGGTACTGGGCGGGGGCTCCGGCAGTCCCGCCGCGGACCGGCTGCCGATCGACGCCGTCGAGGACCTGGTGGGCGACCGGTACGCGGACGTCGTCTCCGTCCACCCGGACCGGGTGCGGCTCCAGCGCAACCTTCCGGCGGAGGACCTCTTCGGGGGTGCGCGACGGCTCGACGCCATCGGGATAGGGCTCAACCTGCTGGTTCAGAACTTCTCGGGGCGAAGACTCGTCCGGCTGACGGAGGCGGGCTGCCGGGTGCGGCTGCTGTTCCTGAACCCGGCGAGCAGCGCGGTCAAACGGCGCGAGCGGGAGCTGGGGCTGCGCAAGGGGGAGCTGAGCCGCTCGGTGGAGATGAACATCCTGCACGTGCGGCGGGTCCGGGCGGGGCTGCGGGACCCCTCGCGCTTCGAGATCCACGTCTTCGACGAGACGCCGCGCTTCACCGCCTATCTGGTCGAGGGCCAGTCCTCGGGCATCGCGGTGGTCCAGTCGTACCTGCGGCGGGCGCGGGGCATGGAATCGCCGGTGCTGGTACTGCGGGGCGGCGGCCGGGGGGTGCCCAAGGACGCGGACCACGGGCTGTTCGCCACGTACCGGGAGGAGTTCGAGTCGATGTGGGAGGACTCCCGTCCGGTGTCGTGAGCGCCGTGACCTCCGCCGGAGGGTCCCGTCGTCGGGCTTGTCAGTGGCCCGTGGCAGGCTGAAACCCGTTGACCGAAGGCGTACGGGGGAGGGACACGGGGTGGAGGACCAGCGCGGTACGGGGGGCTGGCACGGCAGGGTGCTGATCGGGTTCGACCTGGAGACGACCGGCACGGAGCCCGGCGAGTCGAGGATCGTGACGGCGGCCGTGGTCGAGGTGCGCGGCGGTGCGGTGCACCAACGGCGCGGCTGGCTCGCGGATCCGGGGATACCGATCCCGGAGGGGGCCTCGGCCATCCACGGGATCAGCACCGAGCGGGCGGTCGCGGAGGGACGACCGGTCCGGGAGGTCGCCGACGAGGTCGCGGAGGCGCTGGTCGCGCACTGGCGTACGGGAGCGGTGGTCGTCGCGTACAACGCGGCCTTCGACCTCACCCTGCTGAGCGCCGAACTGGCCCGGCACGGGCTGCCTTCGCTGGCCGACCGGCTGGGCGGAGAGGAGACCGGTCCGGTGGTGGACCCGCTCACCATCGACCGGGCCGTGGACCGCTTCCGGCGCGGCAAGCGGACCCTGGAGGCGGTCTGCGGGGTGTACGGGGTCACGCTGGAGGAGGCGCACGACGCCGGTGCGGACGCGCTGGCCGCGGTCCACGTGGCCCGCGCGATAGCCGAACGGCATCCGCAGGTGGCCGAGCTGACCCCGGCCGACCTGCACGCCCGCCAAGGCACCTGGCACGCCCGCTGGGCCCGGGACTTCCAGTCCTACCTGCGCCGCCAGGGCGCGCCGGACGCGGTGATCGACACGGCCTGGCCCCTGCGCGACCTGGTCCCGGCCTGACCGGACCCGCCCTGCCCCAAGGCACGGGCGGGCTCGGCCGACGAGATCCGAAAAGAGACGACCCAGGTCGTGTCCGCGGAGTCCCGCCCGCGCTCCCGGGCGGCCGACGCTACTGTGCGGACACTCCCTACCGGGCGAGGAACGGGGCCAGTGCCGCCGCGAGTTCGGCGGGGGCGTCCAGCGCGATGAGGTGGGCGGCGGCCGGGAACTCGACCAGGGTGGCGCCGGGGATCTCGGCTGCGTAGCGCCGCGCGATGTCCTGGAAGTCGGCGACGTCGAGCTTGCCGATCCCGACCAGGGTGGGGACCGTGATGCCGGACAGGTCGCCCCGCACGACACCCTGGGAGTGCTCGCCGACGACGTCCTGGTTCACCAGGGACGTGCGGATCGGCTCGCGGAGCCGGTCGGCCAGTCCGGTGGCGACGTCGTCCCACGTGCGGGCCGGCCCGCGCACCCACATGTCCAGGTTCGTGGCGACGGCGGCGTCGAGGTCGCCCGCGGCCAGCGCCTCGGTCTCCGCCTCGTCGTACGCGATCATCTCGGCACCCCAGCCGTACCCCGGCCACGGCGCGGCCAGCACCGCGAGGGAGTGCACCCGGTCCGGATGGGTGAGGGTGAAGTCCACGGCCACGCGACCGCCCCAGGAAGCGCCGACGAGCCGGACGCGCTCGTGGCCGAGATGGTCCAGGAGCCGGCGCAGATCGTCGGTCTCGGTGAACGGGCCGCTCGGTGGAGCGGACTGTCCGAAGCCGCGCAGGTCGTAGCGGATGACGGTGTGCCGCTCCGCGAGGGCCGGCACGACCGCGTCCCACATGTGGTGGTCGGCGATCCCGGCGTGCACGAGTACGACGGGCGGTCCGTCGCCGGTGACGACGTACGAAAGGTGTCCGAGGTCGTCGGAGAGTGTGATCATCCGAAGATGTTCGCAGGTCGGCGACCTGCCCACCACCCTTTAGAAGGAGTGCCACCGCGTGCGCGGGTCGCCGGTCCGCAGCGAGGTCACGCGGCGGTGGAACTCGCTCCGGGCGGCCGGGTTGCCGGGTGCGTGCTGGGCGACCCAGGCGCAGCCGGCCGTTTCGCGGGCGCCGCGCAGGACCGCGCAGCCCTCCCAGTCGCGGACGTCCCAGCCGTACGCCGCTGCGAAGGCCTCGTACTCCCCGGCGGGCATGCCGTACCGGTCGCGTGACAGGGCCATCACCACCAGGTCGTGTTCGCGCAGGTCGGCCGATACGGTCTCCAGGTCGACCAGGACCGGGCCGTCCGGGCCCACGTGGACGTTGCGGGGCAGGGCGTCGCCGTGGACCGGGCCCGGCGCCAGGTGCGGGGACAGGGCCGCCACCTCGGCCGCGCAGGCGTCCCGGCGGGAGCGCAGGTACGCCGCGTCGGCCGGGTCGACGGCGTTCCCCGCCAGCCGCAGCCAGCGTTCGACCCCGCCCAGCAGGTCCCGCGGCGGCAGGGCGAACGGCGCTTCGGGCAGGGCGTGGACGGCCCGCAGCAGCACCGCCAGGTCCTCGGGCCCCGCGGGGCGCACCGCCTCCGGGAGCCGGTGCCACAGGGTCAGCGGATGGCCGCCCACCAGGCGGGGCTTCGGCTCGGCCGCCCGGACCGCGGGGACGCCGGACGCGGCGAACCAGTCGGCCACCGCCAGTTCGCGTTCGGCCCGCTCCAGCAGCGCGGCCTCCCGGCCCACCTTGACCACCAGGTCGCCGACGGCGAACACGGCGTTCTCACCGAACGCGAGCAGCGCGGGCCGCGCGGCCCCGGCTGCGGTGAGGCCCGCCGCCGCCAGTACGTCCCTCGCCCGCGCTTCGTCCATGCCGCTGTTCTACCACCGCCGAACGGGCCGGCCGGGACGGCCCGGTCAGAGGGGGTCGCCGAGCGGCCCGTACCGCGCCTGCAGGTTCTTCGCCCAGTGGGCGGCGAAGTCGGGCCGGGTGCCGTCGGCGTCGGTGAAGCCGTACTCCTGGTACAAGCCCCAAGTGGCCAGGGCCCGGCCGGTCTTGGACATGATCTGCGGGTCGGCGGCCAGTGCCGCGACCGCCCGGCCCAGGTAGGCGGGGGATTCGGAGTGGGCGAAGTCCGGGTCCTGCGCCACGCCGTCGCGCCAGTCGGCCTCGGTGACGCCGAAGTGGTCGAGCACGGCCTCCGACCGCAGGAACCCGGGCGTGATCGCCACGGCGGCGACGCCGTGCGGCCTCAGCTCGGCGGCCTGCGCGAAGGCGAGGCGGATCACCGCCGACTTCGCCAGGTCGTAGAAGAAGGAGCCGCGGTAGCGGGCGGTGTTGCCGTCGGTGACCTCGACCACCAGGCCGCTCCCGCGGGCGACCATGAGCGGCAGCGCGTACCGGCTCGTGATCACATGGGTCTCCACGGCCTGCCGCAGCAGCCGCAGGCCGGTCTCCAAGTCCTGCTCCCACAGGGGGTGTTCCCAGTCGGTCAGCGGATCTCCGCCCCACACCGAGTTGACCAGGACGTCGAGCCGCCCGTCCTGTTCGGCTGCGATCCGCTCCATCAGGGCCCGGACCTCCTCGGGGCGGCTGTGGTCGGTGCGGACGGGGACGCCCACGCCGCCCGCGGCCGTGATCCGCGCCGCCGTGTCCTCGATCGTCTCCGGGCGGTCCAGGTCCGAGCGGCCGGCGCCGCTGCTGCGCCCGGTGACGTACACCGTCGCGCCGGCGGAGCCGAGTTCGACGGCGATGCCCCGTCCGCCGCCGCGGGTGCCGCCGGCGACCAGAGCCACCTTTCCGGCCAGGGGCCTTCCGGCCGGCGGGCGTGTGTCGGTCGTCATCATTCCTCCGGTCCGTGGGGGTGGCGTGGCGGCAGATGGGCGAGCAGTACGGCGTCGAGTTCCCGGCGCAGCCGCTGCGCGAGGGTGCCGCGGCGTTCGACGGCCCACGCCAGGCCCGCGCCGGCGGTGATCGCCTGCACGGTGCCGGCCAGGGCCGCGACATCGGTCCCGGCGCGGAGTTCACCCGCGTCGGCGGCCTCCGCCAGCAGTTCCTCGATCGCCCGTCGCTGGGCCCGGTGTACGGCCAGCGCGCGTTCGTACAGCTGCGGATCGGTGAGGTCCGTACACAGGAAGGCCAGGTGGTGGGCGAAGCTCTCCGGCGTGTCCATCCCGGCCAGATTCCGCGACGTCAGCGCGGCCAGGGCGTCGAGCGCGGACGTCCCGGCATCCCGTACGCGCCCGGCCGCCCCGCCCGCCTCCTTCGCGGACCGGTCGGCCAGCGCCAGCAGCAGACCGCGCTTGGACCCGAAGCGCTGCACCAGCGTGCCGGGCACCAGGCCCACCTCCCGCGCCACGGCCGCCAGGGTGAGCCCCGTCGGCCCCACCCGGCCCATGACCCTGGCCGCCGCCTGCAGGATCACCGCGTCCTCGACGCCGCGCGGGCGTGCCACGACCGGCCACCTCCTCGTTGACATCATTAATAAATGCCTGTTCATGCATTAAACCTTCCGTCGCGCCGGTGCGGCAAGCCCGGCCGGCCGGTGGTGGCGTCCGGCGGCCGGCCCGATGCTGGAGTGGTGGGTGCCGAAAAAGACGTGAGCGCAGGCCGCGGCCCCAGCCGCGTGGTGCGACGCGCGATCCGCACCACCCTCTGCGCGTGCGGCGCGTTCTACGTGTGCCTGTACGGGCTGGACCGGCCCGTCGCGGCCACGTACGCCCTCTTCGCGGTGGTCTCGATGGCCGCCCTCTCCCGCATCCCCGGCACCGGCGAGCAGCGGGCGGCCGTCCTCGTCAGAACCCTGCCGGCGGTGTGGGTGCTGCTGACCGCCGGCACCTACCTCGCGGTACGGACCTGGGCCGCCGTGGCCGGCATGCTGGTCATCGGCTTCGCCATCGCCTTCGCGGCCGCGGCCGGACCCCGGGCGGCTGGCGCCGCCCCCGGGCTGCAGCTGCTCTACATCCTGCCGTGCTTCCCGCCCTACCTCCCCGACACCCTCGGCGAACGGCTCGGAGGCGCGACCTTCGGTCTGGTCCTGCTCGTCCTCGCCGAGAAGTTCCTCCTGCCCGAACCGCGCGGCACCACCTACCGGGAGCTGGCCGCCGGGGCGGCCGACGCAGCCGCCCGCTTCGCCGCCGAGCTGGGCCGCGCCCCGTACACGCTGCCCGCGGCCGAGGTGGAGAGCGCCCGGAAGATCGGCGAGTCGCTGCGCCCCCTCCACGTGGAGGAGGCCGAACGCCCCGCCGGGCCCGGCCTGCGCGACCGCGCCCTCGCCCACACCGGCCTGGGAGCGCGCACGCTGCTCGGGCGGCTGGTGAACCTGCCCCCGCCCCCCGCCGGACAGTCGCCGCTGAAGACCGGACTGGAGCTGCTGGAGGCCGTCGGCCGGTCCGCCGCCGAGGCCGGAGCCCTGCTGGCCGGGACGGGCCGCGCGACCGACGAGGCCGGCGCCCTGCGGCGACTGCGGGAAGAGGTGAGGGAGGCGGCCGAGCGGGAGCCGCAGCCCGTGACCGAGGTGCGCGGCCGCCGCCGGGCGGCGCTGCTGGAGGTGGCGGACGCCGCCGCGGCCTTCGCGACCGCGGCCGAGCTGGCGGTCCGGGGCAGGCGCGCCCCACCGCCGCCGCCCGGCACCGACTCGGGCCGGTTCTGGTACGCGGGCCGGCTCGCGCCCCGCCTGTGGTGGCACCGGTTGGCGGCGCACGCCGGGCCGCGCTCCGTGTACTTCCAGAACGCCGTCCGGATCAGCCTCGCGCTCGCGGCCGTCCGCACCGTCGCCGGCGTGGAGTCGCTGCCCCACGGCTTCTGGGCGATGCTGGCCGTCCTCAGCCTGACCCGGACCACGGTCGCCCAGACCAGGGCTACCGTCCGCCAGGCGCTCGCCGGGACCCTGCTCGGCGCGCTCCTGGCCGCCGGCATCCTGGCCCTGGTCGGCGGCCACACCCATGTCTACGCCGTCGTCCTGCCGATCGTGATGCTCGTCGCCTTCACGGTGGGGCCGGTCCGAGGGGTGGGCTGGGCCCAGGGCATGTTCACCCTCGTCGTGTCCTTCGTCTTCGCGCAACTGGCGCCCGTGACCTGGCGGCTGGCCGGGGTCCGACTCATGGACGTGATCATCGGCAGCATGATCGGCGTGGTGTTCGGGCTGCTGGCCTGGCCGCGGGGAGCGCAGTCCGAGCTGCACCGCGCGGTCGCCGTACTGCTGGCACGGGAGGCCGAGACGGTGGAGAGGACCACGGCCGCGGTGGTCGCCGGCAGGCGGGACACCGCCCCGGACGACCGGGCGCTCCAGCTCGCGCTCTCGCTGGCGGAGAGCGCGTACGCGCAGCGCCAGAGCGAGCCGCGGGCGCCGGTGGCCGGTGCCCCCGACTGGCAGGCGGCCATGATCACGGGCCATCACGTGCTCTGGGGCTCCCGGAGGCTGCTCGCCCGCGCCGGCCCGGACCTCGGGCCGGGCAACGGGGAGCGGCTCAGCGGCCGGGCGGACGGTGTGGCCGCCAGGATGCGGGCTGCGGCGCAGCGGGCCGCCACGGCCCCGCCGGACCACGGGTCGGACGGCGGCGTGGCGGCGTCCGCCGAGCCGGCGGCCGGACCGGGCGGCCGGGTGCGGGATCCGGAGGTGGTTGCCCCGTCGGAGTTCTTCGCCGCCCAGACCTGGCTCGACTCGCTCACCGCCGACATCGAGCGCGTGATGGCGCCCTGCCGCGCCGCCCATCAGGCCGGCTCCGCCGAGCAGGCCGACTCCTCCGGTCGGGCCGCGCCCCCGGACCGACCGAGGGCGGCGTGAATGAGTTGCACGAGACGTATCGTCTCGTTAGAGTCGGATCATGACCTCAGCCAAGGCCGCCCACATCGCCATGTTCTCCATCGCCGCCCACGGCCACGTGAACCCGAGCATCGAGGTGATCCGCGAGCTCGTGGCCCGCGGCCACCGCGTCAGCTACGCCATCCCCGCCGCCTTCGCCGACAAGGTCGCAGAGACCGGCGCCACCCCCGTCGTCTACACCTCCACCCTCCCCACGGACGACGAGCCGGAGGCCTGGGGCACCGAACTCATCGACAACCTGGAGCCCTTCCTGAACGACGCCGTCCAGGCCCTCCCGCAGCTCGCCGCCGCCTTCGACGGCGACGAACCGGACCTCGTCATCCACGACATCACCTCCTACCCGGCGCCCGTCCTTGCCCACCGCTGGGGCGTCCCCGCCGTATCCCTCTCCCCGAACCTCGTCGCCTGGGAGGGATACGAGCAGGAAGTCGCCGAGCCGATGTTCGCCGAGCTGAAGGCCTCCGAGCGCGGGCAGGCGTACTACGCGAAGTTCGCCGCCTGGCTCACCGAGAACGGCCTGCCCGACCAGGTCGACCGCTTCCAGGGCCGCCCGCGCCGCAGCCTCGTCCTGATCCCCAGGGCCCTCCAGCCCCACGCCGACCGCGTCGACGAGAGCGTGTACACCTTCGTCGGCGCCTGCCAGGGCGACCGCAGCGCCACCCAGGGCACCTGGAGCCGGCCCCCGGCCGCCGAGGGCCGAAAGGTCGTGCTCGTCTCGCTCGGCTCGGCCTTCACCAAGCAGCCCGCCTTCTACCGCGCCTGCATCGACGCCTTCGCCGACCTGCCCGACTGGTACGTCGTCCTGCAGATCGGCAGGTTCACCGACGAGGCGGACCTCGGCGAGGTCCCCGCCAACGTCGAGGTCCACCGCTGGGTCCCCCAGCTGGACATCCTGCGCCAGGCCGACGCCTTCATCACCCATGCCGGCGCCGGCGGCAGCCAAGAGGGGCTCGCCACCGCCACCCCGATGGTCGCCGTCCCCCAGGCCGTCGACCAGTTCGGCAACGCCGACATGCTGGCGTCCCTGGGCGTGGCACGACACGTCCCGATGGACGACGCCGACGCGGCCACCCTCCGCGAGGCGGTCCTCTCCCTCACCGCCGACCCCGCCGTCGCCGCCCGGGCCGAGGAGATCCGGGCCCGGATGGCCACCGAGGGCGGCACCCGCCAGGCCGCCGACCTCATCGAGGCCGAACTGTCATAGACACCACCCCCTGAAGGGCTGTCCCGTAATCCCCGGTGGATCAGCGCGCGGCGTCAGACGCGGGGCATCGCAAGGCGGAGGAGCGTCCTGATGCTGGGCGTATCCGGGCGTCCGGGGAGTACGGGACAGCCCTTAGGGTGCCCCCATGACGAAGAAGGACACGGCGGCGACGGCCAAGAAGTACGCGGCGCTGCTGCGCGGGATCAATGTCGGCGGCAGCAAGAAGGTCCCGATGGCGGAGCTCCGCTCCCTGCTGGAAGGGCTCGGGCACGGCGACGTGCAGACGTACCTGCAGAGCGGCAACGCCGTCTTCAGCAGCGCGAAGACCGACCCGGTGGCGCTCGCCCGGGAGCTGGAGGCCGCCATCGAGGCACACTTCGGCTTCCGGGTCGCGTGCCTGGTGCTGGACGGAACGTACCTGCGCGCCGTCGCGGAGGCGTGCCCCTTCCCGGCCGCGGAACTGGAGGGGAAACAGCTCCACGCCACCTTCTTCTCCGAGCAGCCGAGCGCGGAGCGCTTCGCCGCGCTCGACGGGGCCGCCTTCCTCCCCGAGGAGTACCGGCTCGGCGACCGCGTCCTCTACCTCTACGCCCCCGAAGGCCTGGGCCGCTCCAAACTGGCCGAGGCCCTCGCCAGGCCCGCCGTCGTCAAGGGCATCGACGTCACCACCCGCAACTGGAACACCGTCGCCAAGCTCGTGGAGCTGACCGGCCCCTGATCCGGTGTCTACTCGCCCGGCACCGGGGTGGCCTGGTGGTAGTACATCCGCCATCCGGACCCGTCGTCGGCCTTCCGCCAGATCGAACTCCGGCGCGCCCGCCGCCCGTCGATCACGGTCTCGTACCTGAGGTGCACGACCCCCGGGGCCAGTTCGACGCCGGTCATGCCGGCGGGCTCGTACCGCGGACCGTCCTCGGCGCCGCCCTCCAGCTCCGGCAGCGCCGCGAGCATCGCCCGCCGGTCCCACCTGCGTCCCGAAGCGCCCACCTCGGTGAACTCCGGATCGAGGAGCCCGTCCGTCAGGGCCCTCGACGTGCGCACGCCCGGGCTCATCAACAGCATCTCGCGCGCGACCGCCTCGGCCACACCGTCTCCGTCCACACCCATGGGAGCATCCTGGCCCAGGGGAGCGGGGCGCCGGCAACCGGCCCCGGGAGCGACGGGGCCGGCGGGGTGTGCCAGGCTCATCGGCATGCGGTACATCATCATCGGCGCGGGCGCCGTGGGCGCCACCATCGGCGGACGGCTCGCGGAGGCGGGTGGCGAGGTCGTCCTCGCCGCGCGCGGCGCGCACGCGGAGGCCCTGCGGGCCGAGGGGCTGCGGCTCACGACGGCGGACGGACGCCGCGTACACCGGATCAGCGTGGTGACGGGACCGGACGAGATGGGCGAACTGCGCCCCGACGACGTGCTGTTGCTGACGGTGAAGACCCAGGACGCCATCGCGGCGCTCGACGCGTGGGGCGACGCGGAGGTCGCGGGCGGCGGTACGGCCGCACAGCGGCTGCCGGTGCTCTGCGCGCAGAACGGCGTGGAGAGCGAGCGTCTGGCGCTACGGCGGTTCGCGCGCGTGTACGGGGTGTGCGTCTGGCTGCCCGCCACCTTCCTGGAGCCGGGCGTCGTCTCCGCGCTGTGCACACCGCTGACCGGCATCCTGCACCTGGGCCGGGCCGCGGGCGGAACGGACGCGCTCGTCCGGGCCGTCGCGGCGGACCTCGCCAAGGCCGGCTTCGAGGCCCCGGTGGTCGAGGACGTCATGCGGTGGAAGTACGCGAAGCTGCTGGGCAACCTCGGCAACGCGATCCAGGCCACGACCGGCCCGGACCCCGACCCGGCGAAGGCGGCACTCCTGGCGCGGGCCGCCCGCGAGGCCAAGGCCGCCTTCACAGCGGCCGGCATCGCCTACGCCTCGGACGCCGAGCAGGCGCAGGCCCGCGACGGGAAGGTCGAACAGCCGCCGGGCGTACGGGGCGGCTCCTCCTGGCAGAGCCTGGCGCGCGGCACCGGCTCGGTGGAGGCCGACTACCTCAACGGGGAGATCTCGCTGCTGGGCCGTCTGCACGGGGTGCCCACCCCGGTCAACGACGTCCTGCGACACGCGGCGAACATCTTCGCGCGGGAGGGCCTGCCGCCCGGCGCGATGTCCATCGCGGACCTGACGGCCCTGGCCGACGAGGCCGCGGCCCGCGCCTAGGCCGTCAGGGCCGGGAGGCGGGCGGGCGCCGCGGCCGCCGCGTCGTAGCGGCGCAGCAGCAGGAGGGCCAGTTCCGGGGCGGCGCCCAGGACGTCGGCCACCACGTCGGCGCCCGCGGCCTCGGCGCCGGCCGTGATGCGGTCCGGGAGCCGGCCGGGGGCGATGACGTACGGGGCCACCGCCACCCGGGCGAAGCCCTCGGCCCGCAGGGCCCGTACGGCGTCCTCCGTACGGGGATGAGCAGCGGAGGCGAACGCAGGCCGCACGGCGCACCAGCCGGTGTGCCGCCACTCCCGCGCGATTTCAGCGATCACTGCGATCGCCTCCGGGTCCGTGGAACCGGCGGACGCGAGCACCACCGCGGTGGTGGCGCGGTCCGCCGGGGTGAGGCCGGCTTCGGACAGCCGGCGTTCGAGGGCGTCGACGAGCAGCGGCGACGGGCCGAGGACGTCCGCCACCGAGACCGAGAGGCCCGGCAGGCGGGTCAGCGCCTCGGACAGCGCAGCCGGGATGTCGGCCTTCGCGTGGAAGGCCCGCGTCAGCAGCAGCGGCAGGGCCACCACGTCGCGGACGCCGTCGGCGTGCAGGGCCGACAGCACCTGCTCGACCCGCGGGGCGTTGAAGTCCAGGAAGGCCGTCTCCACCCGCAGTCCGGGCCGCAGCGCCCGCGCCCGCCGGGTGAGGGCGTGCACGGTCGCGGCGTGCCGCGGATCGCGGCTGCCGTGGGCGATGACCAGCAGTACGGGCGACATGCGGCTCAGCTCTTCACCAGCAGGCCGCGGCTGCGCAGTACGTGGCGTTCGAGGGGGCTGAAGATGAGCAGGTCGATGGCGATGCCGACGACGAGGATCAGGATGATGGCGA